>NZ_CP030052.1:0-600000 GCF_004114975.1 Bradyrhizobium guangdongense | reverse complement strand
GCCGTTCGGTGCGCGCAACGGTGGTGCAAAGGCGATCTTGCCGGAGGCGGGCTTGCCGGCGACGTCGTTCCAGAAACCGAACATGTTGGAATCGATCGCCATGGCGGTCCGCCCTGAATTGATCCCTTCGACCACCTGGTACCAATTGTCATTGGCAAAGGAGGGAGCAGCGCATTTCTTGATCATGTCGACATAGTCTTTGTGGAAGGCGATCGACTCTGGCGAATCCAGGCCCGTGTCGAGTTTGCCGTCTTTGACGACGAAATCGTGCACGCCATAGGACCTCGCAATCGAGATCGCAGCCGTGTGGATGCTGCTCCAGAACCTTACGCCGCGAACGCCGAGAGGCGTGATGGTGGGATCGGCAGCTTTGAGTTTCTCACAAGCGGCCGACATCTCCGGCGGGGTGCTCGGGACTTTGATACCGTGCTTGTCCAGCACATCCTTGCGGTAGAACAACTGGATGTTCTCGAAGCCATGGGGGATCGCCCAGACCTGCCCGCTGCCGGCCTCGATCTGGCCCTCCTTGACCTTCCATGTCAGCGCTTCGCGCAAGGCTGGGAAGAAGTCCTTGTAGTCGTAGGCTGCAGAGGTGAGCTTTGAATCGTTTAGATAGCGATCGAGCGGTTCGAGCAGTTGGCCCGGGGCAAGGTCCCAGGCGGGCTGGATGCCCGTGCCGACGACATCCCAGCTTGGCGATTTCGTGCTGAGCTGGATCGTTAGCTTATTCCAATAGGCATCATCCGGATAAAGCTCCGGCGTCACCTTGATGCCGGTGAGTTTCTCGAACTCGGGCAGTTGAGCCGCAACAGCGTCAGCATAGGGGTGAATATCGTAGGCCCAGACGATGGACGTGCCTTCGAATTGCCGCCAGTTGATGTCTTCTGCGTAGGCCTGGGTGGCAGCCAGTGCCGCCCCGGCGCACACGGTGGAGTTAATGAGAGCTTTTTTGATAAGTTGAGCCGAATGACCGCAAACAACGGCTAGCGTCCTTGGCATGATTCCCTCCGATGGGCTCTTTGGCCCGCAAACCACGCGCCCTCTCCTCTAGCAGAGGCCGTGGTAGGCGAAGGCTATGCGCCATTCTAACGGGCTAAGCGGCTTTTGACACAGAGTTTGGGTAAGGTTGGGTAAGAGCCAGAAATCGGGGTTTCTAAAATAAGATCGGCTGGCCGCGACGAGGCTACGCAATGCGAAGCGCCAGTGGACGCTTCAACAGCACTTTTGCAGGCATACGAAAACGATCTGAAAAAAGCCTCCGCCAGACATTTGGTCTAGGCAGAGTAGCCTCTCATGCTTGCAATGCTGGCCCGATGACGCTGTTCTCAGTATAAATTGCTTTCAGTCTGGCATTGCCAATTGGAGTTGCAGGATGATCGCGCAAATCGCAAGAGTCGTTTCCAGCACGGTCAGAAAACCAGCTGAGGACGGCGATACTCTCAAGATTCTTGGTATATTTTGTGGAGCAGGCCTTCTGCTCTCTCTACTCGTCGCAATGGCTTTTGCGCTCGACTTGACGCCTTTGTGATGGTTCAGCGGTTCATCACGATGAGGTCGAGCCGAGCAGTTCCCACTAAAGCGCACGGCAGAGGAATTCACCGCGACGGCCCCATCGTCCCTCCGGCATAGCGCCTAGCCGCCGCGTCCTGCGTGTTTGTTGACCCATGCCGAAGTCTAACTCGGGGACCGGCCAACCCTAGTTGCCATTCGTAGGCCCGCGATATTGGTGGCGTACTCGGCAGCGATATTGCCGCCAAACAGGGCTGAACCCGCCACCAACGTGTCGGCCCCAGCCTCCACGACGGCGGCAGCATTGTGGCACGTGATACCACCATCGACCTGAAGGCGGATCGGGCGATCGCCGATCATGGCGCGAATGCGCCTGATCTTGGGGATCTGGCACTCCAAAAACGCCTGGCCACCGAAGCCCGGATTGACGGTCATGACAAGCACCAGATCCAACCTATCGAGCACATATTCGATTGTACCCTCCGGCGTCGACGGACACAGGCTTACGCCCGCTTTCTTGCCGAGCGCGCGAATAGCCTGCAGCGAACTATCGAGATGTGGACCGGCTTCCGCATGAATCGTGATGATGTCGGCACCGGCTTTGGCAAAGCCTTCAAGATAAGCGTCGACGGGCGCTATCATGAGGTGAACGTCAAACGTCTTCGTGGTGAACGGCCTCACCGCCTTTATCACGTCCGCACCGAAACTGATGTTCGGCACGAAGTGCCCGTCCATGACATCGCAATGGATCCAGTCAGCGCCGGCTGCGTCGATCGCCGCGACCTCCTCGCCGAGACGCGCGAAATTCGCCGCCAGGATCGAGGGAGCAATGACGATATCCCTGGTCATGGACATTTGCTCCCGGTCGCCTGCTCGCTGCCAGCTCCGCCGCTGAACACGCGGCTCGCCAATACGTCGGAGGGATCGATGGTTTCGAGATCAGCGATCTCGAGCATCCGGTCGAGATCGGAGACCAGCCGATCGGCCTGGCGCAACCGGATGCGATCGACAGCGTTGCGGACCGAGCGCGCATTGGAGAAGAACGGCTGAGTCCGGCGCAGCACAATGTATCTTTCGAACGACTCGCGTGCCGCGGCCGAGAAGCGGTAGCCGCGCTCCCTCAGCATAAGCTCGGCAATGTAGAGCAGCTCCGCCTCCGAATAGTCGGGAAACTCGATGTGGTGGGCGATGCGTGATCGGAAGCCTGGATTGGAGGCAAAGAAACTGGTCATCCGTTCGCCATAACCCGCGAGAATGACGACGAGATCCTCGCGCTGGTTTTCCATGACTTGCAGCAAGATCTCGATGGCTTCCTGACCATAGTCGCGCTCGTTGTCGGGCCGGTGCAGGTAATAGGCCTCGTCGATGAACAGTACGCCGCCCATCGCCTTCTTCAGGATCTCCTTGGTCTTCGGCGCAGTGTGACCGATATACTGACCGACAAGGTCGTCGCGCGTCACCGAGATCACCTGTCCGCGCCGCACGAAGCCGAGGCCGTGCAAGATCTTCGCCATGCGCAGGGCGACGGTAGTCTTACCGGTGCCGGGATTGCCGGTGAAGGACATGTGCAGCGTCGGGGCCGAGGAGACGAGCCCGGCCCGCTGCCGGATCCGCTCAATCAACAGGAGCGAAGCGATCTGCCGCACCCGCTGCTTGACGGGCTTCAAGCCGATCAACTCTTGTTCGAGCTGGTGCAAGGTCTCCGTGATCCCCGCCGCCTCGGCCTCCTTGCGCAGGTCAAACGCAGTAGGCACCTCATTGACCTCAATGGTCGTCGTGTGCGGCACATCCAGCATCTTGGACCTCGAATAAAGAGGCTTCGCCGCCGCAAATGACGGCGAAGCAGTTGTCCGCCAGGGAGTCGGAGCGGGGAGAAAGAGTCGCTCCGAGCGGAAAGCGACTAAGAGGAAGCCGGCCGAGGTTGCCGGTGTACGGTGGTGTAACGTACCGAGCGTACGGCCATCTCCTGGCGCACCAGCTCGAACTCAGCCTCCTTCGCGGGCCGGTTGACGAGGAACGAGATGCGCACCGACTCCCAGCCATGGCTGGAATCGAATCCCGAGACGCGGATGTAGCGGTCGCCATACACCCTGCGGCATTCGGCGAGCTCCATCATCACGCCGGCAGCGTCCGCGAGATCGAACATCGGCAGACCCCACATCTCCCAATAGGTGTTGCGGGGATGCGGGTCGTCGGTGAACTCGATGTTCACCGCCCAACCCTTGCTCAGGCAATATTGCACCTGCTTGGTAATCTGCTCGTCGCTGAGATCGGGCAGGAAGGAGAAACAGCCTTGGGTCAGTTTCATCTTTGCTCTCCTTTAGACAGCGGCGAGCGCCGTCGGCACGAAGTCCGGCGTGTCGGTGGATTGATAGTTGAAAGTGACGTCTTTCCAGGTCTCCAGCGCGGCCTTCAGCGGCGTGCAGGTCGCTGCGGCCTTGGCCAGGATCTCTGGGCCTTCGTGAACGTAGTCACGTCCCTCGTTGCGAGCGAGGATCATCGCTTCCAGCGCCACCCG
Organism: Bradyrhizobium guangdongense; assembly: GCF_004114975.1. Classification (NCBI taxonomy): domain Bacteria; kingdom Pseudomonadati; phylum Pseudomonadota; class Alphaproteobacteria; order Hyphomicrobiales; family Nitrobacteraceae; genus Bradyrhizobium; species Bradyrhizobium guangdongense. Next base: position 595,973 of record NZ_CP030052.1, on the reverse strand, counting down.
GTTGGCGGTCGCCCCGGCCTGGATACCCATGGGGTGGCCGATGGTCCCGCCGCCGAACTGCAGCACGACGTCCTCGCCGAGCAGGTCGAGCAGCTGGTGCATCTGGCCGGCATGGATGCCGCCGGAAGCCACTGGCATTAGCTTATTCAGGCTCGCCCAGCTCTGGTCGAAGAACACGCCGTGCTCGAGCTTCATCGGGTTGAAGTCGTCGCGGCAGATGTCGTAATAGCCGCGCGTGGTGTTGGGATCGCCCTCGAGCTTGCCGACGACCGTGCCGGCGTGGATGTGATCGACTCCGGCGAGCCGCATCCATTTGGCGATGACGCGGAACGACACGCCATGGCTCTTCTGGCGCGTATAGGTCGAGTGACCGGCGCGGTGCAGATGCAGGATCATGTCGTTGCGGCGCGCCCATTTCGCCATCGACTGGATCGCGGTGTAGCCGATCACGAGGTCGATCATGACCACGACCGAGCCGAGCTCCTTGGCGAACTCCGCACGCTCGTACATGTCCTCCATGGTCGCGGCCGTGATGTTGAGATAGGTGCCCTTCACCTCGCCCGACGCCGCCTGCGCGCGGTTGACGCCTTCCATGCAGTAGAGGAAGCGGTCGCGCCAGTGCATGAAGGGCTGCGAGTTGATGTTCTCGTCGTCCTTGGTGAAGTCGAGCCCGCCCTTCAGCGCCTCATAGACCACGCGGCCGTAATTGCGGCCCGAGAGGCCGAGCTTCGGCTTGATGGTGGCGCCGAGCAGCGGCCGGCCGAACTTGTCGAGCCGCTCGCGCTCGACCACGATGCCGGTGGCCGGCCCCTGGAACGTCTTCACATAGGCGACCGGCAGCCGCATGTCCTCGAGCCGCAGCGCCTTCAGCGCCGCGGCGCGGGCGCGATAGAGGTCCTTGTGGAACGTATCGAGCGTCGGCTGGTCGCCGGTGTAGGAGTGGATCGTGGTCATGAACCCCTTCTCGATCCCGACGGCGTCGTCCAGCACCTGAGCGAGCGGCGCGAGGCAGTTGGTCGAGCACGAGGCGTTGGAGACCACGATGTGATCGCCGGTCAGGGCGAGATGATTGACGCCGAACACGACGGTGAGATCGACCTCGCTTGCCGGCGCCGAGACCAGCACGCGCTTGGCACCGGCCTGGATATGTGCGGCGGCTTTCTCACGCGAGGTGAACAGACCGGTGCATTCCAGGGCGATATCGACACCGAGCGCACGATGCGGCAGCTGCGCCGGGTCCTTGATCGCGGTCACCTTGATCGGGCCGCCGCCGACGTCGATCGTATCGCCGTCGACCTTGACTTCGCCGGGAAAGCGGCCGTGGACCGAGTCGAAGCGCAGCAGATGCGCATTGGTCTCGACCGGACCGAGGTCGTTGATCGCGACCACCTCGATGTCGTTGCGGCGGGACTCGGCGATCGCACGCAGCACGTTGCGACCGATCCGGCCAAATCCGTTGATGGCGACACGCAAGCTCATGCTGTTCTTCCCTGGTTCCGACGTGCGACCGAGCGCCTGGCCGCTTCTGCGATGCTCTGCGGTGTGATGCCGAATTCGCGGTACAGCACGGGCGCCGGCGCCGAGGCACCGAAGCTGCGCATGCCGACGAACTCACCGTCGGCACCGATCCAGCGATGCCAGTCGCCGACAACCGCTGCCTCGACGCCGACGCGCGGCGCCGTGCCGAGCACGGTGGCGCGGTAATCGTCCGGCTGCTCCTCGAACAAGGCGAAGCAGGGCGCGGACACCACGGCCGCGCGGATGTGCTCGGTCGCGAGCAGGCGGGCTGCTTCCAGCGCAATCGAGACTTCCGAGCCGGTCGCGATCAGCGTCACGTCACGGCCGCCGTCGGGCGAGACGACGAGATAGGCGCCGCGTGCGACGCGGTTCTTGCCGCGGGCATCGCTGCGGAAAGTTGGCAGCGCCTGACGCGACAGGCACAGCACGGACGGGCGATGCTCGGAGCCGAGTGCGCAGTCCCAAGCCTCCAGCGTCTCGACCGCGTCGGCGGGACGGAACACCAGCAAGTTCGGGATCACCCGCAGCGCGGCAAGGTGTTCGACCGGCTGATGCGTCGGGCCGTCCTCACCGAGCCCGATGGAGTCGTGCGTCATCACGTGGATAACCCGCAGCCGCATCAACGCTGCGAGCCGGATCGCGGGACGGCTGTAGTCGGAGAAGGCGAGGAACGTGCCGCCATAGGGAATGAAGCCGCCATGCAGCGCGAGGCCGTTCATTGCTGCAGCCATCCCGTGCTCGCGGATACCGTAGTGGATGTAGCCACCGGCGAACGCACCGGCTTTAACGGGGGTCTGCGCCTTCGCCTGCGTCAGGTTCGAATGCGTCAGATCCGCCGAGCCGCCGACCAGTCCGGGAATGGTGCTGGCGATGCCGTCAAGCACCTGCTGCGAAGCCTGCCGCGTCGCCAGCTTCGGCCGTTCGGATGCGAAGCGCTCGCGCAACTTCGCCGCGGCGAGCACATAGGCAGCAGGCAGGGCAACCGCCCTACCTTCCACGAACAAATCGCGCTGCTCGGGCGTTGCGCGCTCATAACGATCGAGCCAGGCGAGTCGCTCGACCTGCCCGCGCTGTCCGATCATCCGCCACGCCTTGAGCACCGGGATCGGCACCACGAAAGGCTGATAATCCCAACCGAGCGCGCGGCGCGCCGCCGCGGTCTGCTCGGTGCCGAGTGGCGCACCATGCGCCTTCTCGGTGCCCTGCCGATCAGGCGCCCCATAACCAATGATGGTGCGGCACGCGATCAGCGACGGCTTGGCGGTCTCCCGCTCCTCCGCGATCGCCTGGGCCACGGCTTCTGGATCGTGTCCGTCGACACGGCGCACCGACCAGCCGGAGGCCGCGAAGCGCGCGAGATGATCATCCGATGTCGCGAGCGACGTCGGACCGTCGATGGAGATGCCGTTGTCGTCGAACAGCACGATCAAACGGCCGAGCCCGAGATGACCCGCGAGCGAGATCGCCTCCTGGCTGAGACCTTCCATCAGGCAACCGTCGCCCGCGATCACGTAGGTGAAGTGATCGACGAGGCCGTCGCCATGCCGCGCATTGGCCATGCGCTCGGCAAGCGCCATGCCGACCGCGGTCGCAATCCCCTGCCCCAGCGGACCCGTCGTGGTCTCGACTCCCGGCGTGTGGCCGTATTCGGGATGGCCCGGCGTCTTCGAGCCCCACTGCCGGAACGCCTTGATGTCATCGAGACTGAGGTCGCCGCCGGTCAGGTGCAGCAGCGCATAGAGCAGCATCGAGCCGTGGCCCGCCGACAGAACGAAGCGGTCGCGGTCCGGCCAATTGGGATGCGCCGAGTCGAATTTCAGGAAGCGCGAGAACAGCACGGTCGCGACATCGGCCATACCCATGGGCAGACCTGGATGGCCCGACTGCGCGGTCTCGATGGCATCGACCGCGAGGAAGCGGACGGCGTTGGCGAGATCGTTATGCGCGACTGCCGTGATGTCGGCTTCGGCGTGGACGGAGATATTCATCGGTGTCTCTCCTCGTTCACTTCAGGCTGCGCTTGCGCTCGATCAACTGCATGATCAGCGGCGTCAGAATCAGCTGCATGGCGAGATCGAGCTTCGCGCCGGGACAGACGATCGAATTGGCGCGCGACATCCAGCTCTGCGGCAGCATCGAGAGCAGATAGGGGAAGTCGATGCCGCGTGGATTCTTGAAGCGGATCACGACCATCGATTCGTCCGGCGTCGGGATCCAGCGCGCGATGAACGGATTGGACGTGTCGACCGTCGGCACACGCTGGAAGTTGATGTCGGTCTCGGTGAATTGCGGGCAGATGTAGTGGATATAGTCGGGCATCCGCCGCAGGATGGTGTCGGTGACCGCCTCGGTCGAATAACCGCGCGCGCTGCGGTCGCGGTGCAGCTTCTGAATCCATTCGAGGTTGATGACGGGCACGACGCCGATCTTGAGATCGGCATAGCGCGCGACATTGACCTTGTCGGTGACGACGGCGCCGTGCAGGCCCTCGTAGAACAACAGGTCGGAGTTCTCCGGCAGCTGCTTCCAGTCGGTGAAAGTACCGGGCGCCGTGCCATGCAGCGCGGATTCCTCGGCGTCGTGGACATAGTGCCGCGTCACCGCCGTACCGGTCTCGCCGTAGTCGCGGAACGCGCGCTCCAGCTCCTCGAACAGGTTGGTCTCGGGACTGAAATGGCTGAAATGCTTGTTGCCGCGCTCGGCCTCTTTCGCCATCTGCGCGCGCATCTCGGCGCGGTCGTAGCGGTGGAAGGCGTCGCCTTCGATGTAGGCGGCATTGACCTTCTCGCGGAAAAAAATCTGCTCGAAAGTCTTCTTGACCGAGGTGGTGCCGGCGCCGGAGGAGCCGGTGATGGAGATGATCGGATGCTTCCTGGACATGGGACACCTCGCTCAGAGCCGGAAGAATCCGCGCCGCGCGAACAGCGGCGCAGAGACGCTGGCGACCAGCACTGGATCGCAATGAAGCTCCTCGACGCGCCGCACCTCGTTGCTCGAGCCCATGATCAGGGGCACGCGCTGATGCAGGCTCTGCGCGGAGAGGTCGAGGATGCGCTCGCGTCCCGTGGAGGCGGAGCCGCCGGCCTGCTCGATGATCATGGCCATCGGATGCGCCTCGTAAGTCAGGCGCAGGCGGCCCTCGCCGTAGCCGGGGCGCGCGTCCGAAGGGTAGAGGAAGACGCCGCCGCGGGTGAGGATTCGGTAGGCCTCGGCAACCAGCGAGCCGACCCACCGCATGTTGAAATCATGGTTGGCGGGGCCTTCGACGCCTGCGAGGCATTCGTCGATGAAGGCGCGCACCGGCGGATCCCAGTGCCGACGGTTCGAGGCGTTGATCGCGAACTCCTCGCAGGCCTCGGAGATCTGCACGCCGCTGCGGGCGAGACGGAAGCAGCCGGCCTTGTGATCGAGCGTGAAGATGTCGACGCCTTCGCCGAGCGTCAACACCAGCGAGGTCTGCGGCCCGTAGGTGACGAAGCCCGCCGCAAGCTGCACTGATCCGCGCTGGTGAAAGGCGAGCGAGAGGTCGTCGGGTGCCGGCAGGATCGAGAAGATCGTCCCCACCGTCATGTTGATGTCGATGTTGGAGGATCCGTCGAGCGGATCGATCGCGATGCAGACGCGGCCCTCGCGGTCGCCGATCTGGGGTTCGCGCATCTCCTCCGACGCCAGCGCCGCGATCGGCAGCTTGCTGAGGCAGCGGCGCAGGATCGCATCGGCCTGGACATCGAGGTCGCGCTGGATGTCGCCGTCGCTGTTGCGCTCCGTGGTCAGGCCAGAGGCGTCAGCGAGATCACCTGACGCGATGAGGTCGGCGATTTCGATGGCCGCCGCCGCGATGGCATCGACTGCGGCCGCCACGGCCAGCGCATGCGGCGCGGTCTCGGAATACCGTTGAAGGTGATCGTCCAGCCTGAGTTGCCCAGTCATCTGCGTCCATCCCCTTGGCCGGCGCCGCAGCCATGCCCTCCCCTCTGAAGGTCGGTCGCGGTCAGTCCCAGCACCAGGAGATTGACAGGGACAGATTAATAAGGAAAATTTCTATTCGTAATGAGCACCAAAGAATTTTCTTATAATTGACCCGGACAGGCGGCTGCACAGCTCCGGCATCTGACGATCAGGCAGCTGCGCTCGCTCGCGGCGCTGTCGGCCAAGGGCAGCGTGACGGCGGCCTCCGGCCATCTTGGGCTGACCCAGCCGGCCGTGACCCAGCAGCTGCGGCAACTTCAGGACCTCGCCGGCCTGCCCTTGGTGCAGCGGACCGGCGACGGCATGCAGCTGACCGCGGCGGGCAAGGAAGTGTTGGCGCTGGCCGAGCGGGTCGAGGCCGCGATCGCGGACTGCCAGGGCGCGCTCGACCTGCTCGCCGGACGGAGCGGCGGCGCGGTGCATCTCGGTGCGGTCTCGACCGCTAAATATTTCGTGCCGCATGCGATCGCGGCGTTCTCCAAGCGCTACCCCAAGATCGAGATCAAGCTGACGATTGGCAATCGCGATGAGATCCGCGCAGCCATGCACGGTTATGATCTCGACTTCGCGGTGATGGGCCGGCCACCCGCCGACGTCCACGTCGACGTGCGCCAGCTCGGCCGCAATCCGCACATCATCGTCGCCCGCAGGGGACATTGGCTGGAAAAGGACCGAGGACTCAGTCTGACCGACCTTGTGCACGAGACCTTTCTCACTCGCGAGCCGGGCTCGGGCACGCGAACACTAATGGAGGGCATGTTCCAGAAATCGGATCTCGAGCCAATCATCGGCATGGAGATGAGCAGCAACGAGACCATCAAGCAGGCTGTTATCGCCGGGCTCGGCATCGCCTTCATCTCGGCGCACACCGTCGCGCACGAGCTCGGCGAGGGCCGCCTCGTCGTGCTCGACGTCGCGGGCCTACCAATCGTGCGGCAATGGTACGTGATCCGCCGCAGTGACAAGGTCCTGCTGCCGCCGGCGCAGGCTATGTTCGATTTTCTTGGCTCTGAAGGGTCGAATTATTTGCCGTACCTACCTGAACTCGGCGGGCGCTAAAGCAAGATCCGGAAAAGTGTGAAGCGGTTTTCCCAAAACTCATGCTCAAACAAAGAGCTAAAGCGCCATGACGATTCAACCCATCGCGCTTTTTTCTCGACTTCTTCCAATGTTTTATTGCACGTCGACCAGGCATTGACCCACCGCGTCCAGGAGCCGACGCCGTTTCAACCACCAAGTCTGTCCGGGCCGGTTCTTGGAGGTGTGCCCCGGTGCACCGGTTACGGCAACGGCGTGAACTTAAGTTGGCCGAGCGGCACGACTTTGTCGGTGCGGGTCATCTTGAACTCGGTGTTCGGGCCGAGCCACTTGTCCCAGAGCTGGTTGATCTCACCTGCCTGGTCGAGTGCGAGCAGTGTCTCGTTGATCTTGGCGAGCAGCGCCGGCTCGTCCTTCTTCATGCCGATGCCGATCGGTTGCAAGACCATGGGCTCATCGATCATCTTCAGCGGTTGGCCAGCGGACTTCGATTCGTTGACGAGCTTGGTGATGGTCATGGTATTGGCCACCATTCCGACCGCCTTGTTCTGCTGGACGGCCATGAAAGCCGAGCCGGTGTCGACGAAAGTGAGGGGATCCGACTCATTCAGCTTGATCGCGAGCTCGGAGGTCGAGCCCTTGGTCGAAGCCAGACGTTTACCTTTGAAGTCGGCCTTCTTGGTTCCTGGATCCGAAGCCTTCACCGCCAACATCTCCTTGGCGAGATAATAGGGGTCGGAGAACTGGATCTGCTCGGCGCGGCCCAGCGTATAGGCGAGATTGGCGACTGTGATGTCGACGCGGCCGAGCTTGACCTCGGGCACCCGCGCCTCGACCGAGAGCGGGCTGATCTTCGCCTCGACGCCCCAGCGCTTGGCAATGGCTCTGCAGAGGTCGACATCAAAGCCAACCATCTCCCGCGTTTTCGGATCGGGCGCGGCAAACGGGGGTACGTCGGCGAAGGTGCCGCAGCGCAGCTCTTTGCGCTGCATGATATCGGCCAGCTGATCAGCCATGGCCACGCTGGCAAAGCAACTCAGGCCCGTGGCAACGATGGCGGCGCGGAGCACGCATTTTCCAGTCTTAGTCCCGATCCCGATCGACATTTCGAACTCCCTGTTTTGCAATGATGGCAGGCGTTGTCATCGTGCCCGCAGATCCGACAAAAAGCGCTGCGCACGCGGATGCTGCGGCGAGCCGAAGAACGCGCTCGGCGACGCCGATTCCAGCAGGCGCCCGGCATCCATGAACCAGACACGATCAGCGACATCGCGTGCGAAATTCATCTCATGGGTGACGCACATCATGGTCATGCCATCGCGAGCAAGTCCCCGCATCACCGCCAGAACTTCGCCGACCATCTCCGGGTCGAGCGCGCTGGTCGGCTCATCGAACAGCATCGCCGGCGGCTCCATGGCCAGCGCTCGCGCGATCGCGACACGCTGCTGCTGGCCGCCGGACAGCTGCGCCGGATAGTTCTGCGCCTTGCTGGAAAGGCCTACCCGGTCGAGCAACTGAAGCGCGATCTCCCTTGCCTTGCTCCGTTTGATGCCGTTCACCTTCACAGGCGACAGCATCACATTGTCCAGCACGCTGAGGTGTGGAAACAGATTGAAACTCTGGAAAACGAAGCCGATACGGCTGCGCAGGTGGTTCATTGCCAAGCTGCTAATCTTCGCATGAACATTCTGTCCGTCGAAGCGCAGCACTCCGGATTGGATCTCCTCAAGCCGGTTGACGGTGCGGATGAGCGTCGACTTGCCAGAGCCCGAGGGGCCACATACCACGACCACCTCGCCCTTTTTCACCTCCGCGTTGATGTCGACGAGGGCGGGCAGCGAACCGTAGAACTTGTTGATGCCAATGAATTCAATCATCGGAGTTGCCGTACTGTTCGAGGCCTGGTTTGACATGATCATGTCCTCGATGCGGCTGCCAAAGCCGGCGCTGCAGCACCATCCATCGACCTGGCGCGCCGAACGGCAATCCGACGTTCGAGCGTGCTGGCCAGCTTAGTGAGAGTCCAGCAGACGACGAAATAGATGATGGCGAGTATGAAGTAGACTTCGAACGGCTTGGTCAGAAGCCGGTTGTTGATCTGTCCCGCCGCGAAGGTCAGCTCTGGCACGTTGATGATGTAGCCCAACGTCGTCTCTTTGATGGTGGAGACGAACTGGCTGATGATGCTCGGGATCATGTTGAACAGCGCCTGCGGCAGGATCACGTAGCGCATCGCGCCGAGGTGGCTGTGGCCGAGCGCCCGCGCCGCGTCCATCTGCCCTCGCGGCAATGCCGTGATTCCGGCTCGCACGATCTCACTGAGAAAGGCCCCCTCGTAGATGACCAAGGTGGCGAGCATGGTCACGAAGCCGGGAACGCTCTCGCCGATCAGGAGCGGCAGCAGGAAATAGACCCAGAGGATGATCAGCAGCAGCGGAACGCCGCGCACGACATAGACCAGCGCCGTCGCCGGCCAGCGCAGCACGGGCCAAGGCGATAGACGCGCGAGCGCCATCGCCACGCTGAGCGGGAATGCCAGCGCAATTCCAAGAATCGACAGGATCAGGGTCGCGGCGATCCCGCCGAGCGGGCCGTTCGGAAACTGGCCGACCAGCAGCAGCAGCCAGTTGTCGCTGACGATGCCTATCATGTTGAACAGGAGCGTCATGTCAGAGCGCTCCCGCCATGCGGCTGCGCCGCTCGAAATAATAGCCAAGCCACATCAGGAGCAGCGAGCACACGAGGTAGAAGACGGTCGCGATCAGGTAGGTCTCGAAAGCGCGGAAGCTCTGGTTTTCGACCTCCTTCACCGCATGCGTGAGCTCGGTGACGCCGATCGCCATGGCAAGACTGCTGTTCTTGAACAGCGACACCGTGTGGTTCACCAGCGCCGGCATCGCATTTCGGACCGCCTGCGGCAGCAGGATGTAAGTCATCGCGCCGAGATAGCTGTGACCCAGCGCGCGAGCGGCCTCCCACTGGCCCTTGGGCACGGCGCGCAAGCCCGACCGATGGTCTTCGCTGAAATATGCGGCCTGACACAGTCCGAGCGCGATCACCGCGAAGATTGCCTCGCCGTTCTGATCGGACAGCCAGACCTGGAGCCGCTCGGGCAGCAGGCTGGAGACACCGAAATACCAGAGCATCAGCTGCACCAGTGTCGGCACGTTGCGGTGATAGGCAACGTAGGCCTCGACCAGGGCGTCGGCGATCCGGCCCGGCAGCATTCGAATTGCAAGGAGGGTGATACCGAGGCTCATGGCGAGCAGCCAGGAGCCTGCGAAGATGATGAAGGTCATCTTCACCCCGTGGACGAGCATGCGGCTGAACTCGGGGTTCAGCAGGATCGCCATGAGGTCGAAGCCCTTCATCGCACCCTCCGCTCTAGGTGACGGCTGGAGGGCTGGCGGGGTGCTCGGGACGGACCGTCGACAGTCCGCCCGGCACCTGCAGGGTCGGTGTGATCTCGATATGGCCGATGTTTACCGCCACTGGCGCGGCAATGGCGAAAGCGATCGTGTCGGCGATGTCCTCCGGTTTGGGCAGCTCGAATCCGTCGATGAAGGCAGCGCGGGTCGCGGCGGAGTCGCCGTGGACGTGAGCGAAGATATCGGTCTCGACCCGCCCCGGGCAGATCTCGGTGATGCGAACACGCTTGCCGAAGGCATCGATCCGGAGCTGACGGGACAGCATGCTGACCGCCGCCTTGGTGGCGTGGTAGGTCGAGTTGCCGCCGAAATTATAGGCGCCGGCGATTGAAGTGATGTTCACGACGTGACCGCGGTCGCGCGCCACCATGCCGGGCACGACGAGGCGGCACAGATGCAGGACGGCCCCCAGATTCACGCCGAGCAGTAGCTCGATATCCTCGGCATCCGCCTGCAGGAATTTCTTGGGCCGGTCGACGCCGGCGCAGTTGACGAGAACGTCGAATTCGACGCTGCCGGCGAGCTTGGTAAGCGCAGGCAGATCGCGAACGTCGACGGCATGGGGAATGCAGCCGGTGCGATCTGCCAGCGCCTTCAGTGGATCGGCGCTACGCGCCAACGCGTGCACCTGCAGTCCCTCGCGCGCCAGGCGCTCGACGACGGCGAGGCCGATGCCTGACGAGGCGCCGGTGACGAGAGCCGTCCTGTAGTCGGAAAATGGCATCTGAGTCCTCGCTGTTCTCCAGAGGCTACCGACGGAGCAGTTCCGCCGCCAAGATGGAATCACTTTGGCGGGATAAGGGGCGCTTATGATGGGCCACGCCCGGGGCCGCCGGCGATCAGGTGCGACACCGGCGCGATCTCGCCACCGGCGGTCTCGATCGCCGCACGGATCGTCCGGGCGAACTCGACCGCGCCCGGGGTGTCGCCATGCAGCAGGATCGATGTGGCCTGCATCGGCAGCGCCCGGCCGGTCGCGGTGATGACGACGCCGTCGCAGAGCAGGCGCTGCACCCGTTCGAGCACGAGCGCCGGGTCGTGAATGACCGCGCCGGCCGTGCCCCGTGGCACGAGCAGTCCGTCATCGTCGTAGGCGCGATCCGCGAGGAAAGTGGTGGCGACGCGCAGGCCGCAGGCCGCCGCCGCCCCCTCGATGGCGCGGCTGGTCGACGATACGATGAGGAGCTCTCGATCGAAGGCGGCGACAGCGCGGACCAGCGGTTCGGCGAGTTTGGCGTTGGCGGCCACCATGTTGCCCAAGGCGCCGTGGAAACTCATGTGGGTCATGCGGTAACCGGCTGCGCGGACGATCCCTGCAAGCGCGCCGAGCTGATAGGTGACCATCGCCGCGAGCTCGGTAGGATCGATGTGCATCGCCCGGCGGCCGAAGCCCTGGCGATCCGGGAAGCCGACATGGGCGCCGACATCGACACCCCGCGCCTTTGCCGATTCCACGGTGCGCTGCATGATCAGCGGGTCGCCCGCGTGAAAGCCGCAGGCGATGTTGGCCGACGAGACGAGGCCGAGCAGAGCGTCGTCGTCGCCCATGGACCAGGGACCGTAGCCCTCGCCCAGATCCGCATTGAGATCGATCTTCATTCGGCGTCACTCCCGTGCGGCTGCAATCCGATCAGCGGCGCGCCGTATCCCACCGTCGCGCCATGCTCGGCGAACGTCTCGACCACCATGCCGTCCTCCGGGGCCGGGACCGGAAGCAAGAGCGGTCCGATCTGGAGAAAGGCGAGCGGCGTGCCGGCCGCAACTTCGTCGCCGACGGCGACCGATGGTTGCGAGCGCAATGGATGGCGGTCGAGGTAGAGACCCGGCACCGGTGCCCGAATGATCTGCGTGGGGGAAGAAGACAGCGCCGCCGTCGCAGCCTCGATCATTTCGACTTCGACTCGGGCGCCGTCATGCCGCAGGCGCAGCACCCCGGCTGGGCCTTTCAGCTCGAGCAGGCCGATGTCGGTCGCCGCGAGGAAGGCGCAGAGCTGGTCGACATGGTCGAGCGGGTTGGTCATCGCACCGCTCCCTGGTTGCAGTAGAGCTCGACCAATCGGCGGGCGTTGCTCAGCCAGCGCCGGGTCGCCGCCGACGCGTCCAGCGCCTCGTCCCAGCTGCACAGCACGAAACGAATCCGGCTGCCGATGGGAGCCTGGCCGAGGCGCCAGAGGTCGGCGTCGATGACGGTGCCGATCTTGGGATAGCCGCCCGATGGCTGCGCATCGCGCATCTGGATGATCGGCTGGCCGCCGTGGGGGACCTGGATCACGCCTGGGACAATGCCGTGGGAGCGCAGCTCCATGGGTCGCTGCGGCCTGAGTTCGGGGCCGGCGAGACGATAGCCGTAGCGGTCGCTCTGTGACGTAATCTTCCAAGGCTCGGACCATAGCGCCTCGTGGGAAGACGGCGTGAAGCTATCGTATTCGGCAGCCGGCAGCACCCGCACGGCGGTCAACCCGTCCACCTCCAATGGCAAGGCGAGGCCGGGCGGCGTGATGCCGAAGCCTGTCTTGGCGCGACCGGGGGGCTCGGCAATTGGCAACCGATCGCCGTCGCGCAGCGGACGGCCCTCTAACCCGCCGAAGGCGCCGCGCAGCTGGGTACTGCGTGAGCCGAGCACCGAGGGAACATCGATCCCGCCCGCGATGCACAGGTAGACGCGGCTGGCGCGCCAGGTCGCAGTTGAGGGAACGGCGAGCGAGAGGACCTGGCCGGCATCGGCGCGGTGCGCCCACCATGGTAGCACTGGCGCCTCGTCGAGCCGCGGCGCGCAATCCGCGCCGGTCACGGCGAACACCGTCGAATGGGTGAAGCGGACGCGGAACGGGAACAGCGGTATCTCGAGGGCTGCCGCATTCTCCTCGTTGCGCAGCAGGATGTTTCCAGCGGCGAGCGCCAACGGGTCCATCGCACCCGATGTCCCGACGCCGAGGTTGAGCGCGCCGGTGCGGCCGAGATCTTGCACCGTGGCGAGCGCGCCGGCCGACAGCACCTCGATCATCGCAGCACCCGGATGGTTTTGAAGCGGATGCAGTCACCGGGCTGCAGCAGCGCTGGCGGCGTGCGCTCGACATCGAAGAATGCGACCTCGGTGCTGCCGATCGTATTCCAGCCGCTCGGCCCATCGGAGGCAGAGACGCCGGTCTGACTGCCGCCGATGGAGACGGCGCCGCGTGGGATGCGCAGCACCGGCACCTTGCGCCGCGGCGTCGCGATGCGCTGGTCCATGCCACCGAGATAGCAGTACCCGGGATGGCTGCCGAGGGCGTAGACGGTGTAAGTCGGTGCGCTGTGGATCGCGACGATATCGTCGACGCTCAATCCGGTGTGGGCCACGACATCGGCCATGTGCGGGCCGCCGTCGCCGCCATAGACCACCGGCAGATCAAGGCAGCGCCCGGCGACAGGAAGCGGCTCGAGGGCGTGCCACAGCTCGATCAGTCTGTGCTCGATTTGTCCCCGGTGCCGCGGCGGCTCGGCGAAAGCGATCATGAGGTTGTTCATGCCCGGCACGGCCTCCCGAACGCCGGGCAGACGGCCCGCCTCCAGCGCCAGGGCCCAGATGCGGCACTGCGTCGTCAGCGAGGTCTCGCCCGGAGCTTCGAACAGCAGCGCGGTCGTTCCCAGCAGGCTGAGTTGTGGCAGGTCCGTCGTCATGCCTTGCCGCTCCCGCACAACTGCTGCTCGAGATGGTGAATGCTGACGCCGCCCCTGATGAACGCGGCATCCCTGACGAGCCGCCGGTGCAGCGGCAGGTTGGTCGCGATTCCTTCCACGCGCATTTCGTCGAGGGCGATGCGCAGCCGGTCCAGGGCCTCGGCGCGATTCGCGCCGTGCACGACGAGCTTGCCGATCAGCGAGTCGTAATATGGCGGCACGCGATATCCGCTGCTGGCATGGCTATCGATGCGCACGCCGGGGCCGCCGGGGAGCTCCCAGGCGGTGATCACACCGGGGGACGGCACGAACGTGTCGGGATCTTCGGCGTTGATCCGGCATTCGAAGGCATGACCGCGGCAGACGATGTCGGCTTGCGCGAACGGCAGCGCCTCGCCCTGAGCCACACGAATCTGCGCCTCGACGATATCGATCCCAGCGGTCATCTCGGTGACGGGGTGTTCGACCTGCAGGCGCGTATTCATCTCGATGAAGTAGAACGCGTCATCCTCGACGAGGAACTCGAACGTGCCGACGCCGCGGTATTCGAGCTGCCGGCAGGCCTCCGCGCAGCGCTCGCCGATCTGCGCCAGCACGTCCTGGTCCAGTCCCGGTGCCGGCGCCTCCTCCAGCACCTTCTGGTGCCGTCGCTGCAGCGAGCAATCGCGGCTGCCGAGCCAGACGGCATTGCCATGGGTATCGGCAATCACCTGGATCTCGACATGTCGCGGCCGGCGCAGGAATTTCTCGATGTAGATCGCGCTGTTGGCGAAGCCGCGCCGCGCCTCTTCCCGCGTCACGGCGATCGCATCGATGAGGCCAGCCTCGCTCTCCACCATGCGCATGCCGCGTCCACCGCCGCCGCCCGCCGCTTTCAGGATCACGGGGTAGCCGATCTGCCGCGCGGTTGCGCGCGCGAGATCGAGGTCGTCGCCGAGCGCCGCATCCGGACCGGGTACGCAGGGAACGCCGGCGGCGCGCATCGCCCGCTTGGCCGCGACCTTGTCGCCCATGACGCGCATCACCGCGGCCGTCGGGCCGATGAAGGTCAGGCCGGCAGCTTCGACCTGCTCGGCGAAGCCAGGGTTCTCGGACAGGAACCCGTAGCCCGGATGGATCGCCTCCGCTCCGCTGACCTCGGCGGCGAACAGCAACGCCGTCTGGTTGAGATAGCTCTGCGCTGCCGCGGCCGGCCCGATGCAGATGGCCTCGTCGGCATGATGCACGTAGGGCGCATCGCGATCGGCCTCCGAATGGACGACGATGGTGCGCAGCCCGAGCCGCCGGCAACCACGCTGGATGCGCAGCGCGATCTCGCCCCGGTTGGCTATGAGGACCGAGCCGAACATGTGCCTACCTGATCCGCATCAGTTCTTGCCCGGCCTCGACCTCCTGCCCGGTGGAGACGAGAATTGCGATCACGGCGCCGTCCCGATCGGCACGGACCTCGTGAAACATCTTCATGGCTTCGATGACGCACAATGTCGTGCCGGCGGTGATCGCCTGGGCCACCGTGACGAAGGGCGGCGCGTCAGGATCGGGCTGCAGATAGGCAACGCCAAACAGCGGCGCGACGACGCCATCCGCCGCGGCGTTGACCGGTGCCGGTTGCGCAGGCTCGGGACGGCTCGGGGGGCGCGCCGTGGCGGCGACCACTGGCACCGCCGGCCGCGATTCGGTCGGCTGCGGTCGGCGCACCAGCCGCAATGACATGCCGCCCTGGCTGAACTCCATCTCGGCCAGATCGGAAGCCGCCATGGCGTCAATCAGTGACTTGATACGATCGAGATCCATGCTCCGGCCGTTCGTCGAGGTCGGCGCCCGCGGCGTCGCTACCTACCGACGAACGCTACCGCTGGCGGTCTTCCCCGACCAAGACGGTTTGGCTTTGCCCATATAAGAGAGCGCTATGACGCTTTCTGCGCCCGCTCCTCGGCGACGACGAGATTGCCAGGCAGCCCAGCAACGAGCTCGAGCAGGATTTCCTTGATGGCCTGGGCCGGCTCCGATAGCGGCAAATGATCGGACTGGCACAATGCCAACGGCGCCTCGATGATCGGATCGACGATGCGGGACTGCCAGCCGCCGCAGGAGCCCGCCACCTGTCGGGCCATCGATTCCGGCAGGATCGTCGCGCCGAGCCCGTCGGCGATCACCGCCGTCAATGTGCTCGCCGATTCGATTTCCGCGACGACCTTCGGCGCCTGACCGATCGCCGCAAAGGCTTCGTTCACCATCTTGCGCACGACGTTGTAGGGACGGGCGAGATAGAGATCCATGTCGGCCAGCGCTGGCACGCTGATCTCGCCCGGCGGGGCCATCATGCTGGCGGGGCCGACCACGTAGAGCTGTTCGCGCAGCAGCGGCACGAACGAGAGGCCATGAACGGCCGTCTTGCCGCCGTAGAGCACGGCGAGATCCATCCGGCCGTTCATGACGAGCTCCGAGAGCGTCGTTCCGTAGGTCTCGTTGAGGTAGAGCAGGATGCCAGGGTGGCGGGCGCGCACGGTCCGCAGCAGCGGCAGCGCGAGTCCGGCCGCGGCCGTTCCAGGCGCAAGTCCGACGGCGACCGCACCGGAGATGCTCTTGGCCGCCGCGCTCATATCGGCGCGCGCCTGCTCGCATTGACGCAAGATGAGCTGCGCGTGGCGATACAGCACCTTGCCCGCTTCCGTGGGCACGACGCCGCTTTTGGTGCGCACCAGGAGCTGCTGGCGGACCTCGCCCTCCAAGGT
Organism: Bradyrhizobium guangdongense; assembly: GCF_004114975.1. Taxonomy (NCBI): domain Bacteria; kingdom Pseudomonadati; phylum Pseudomonadota; class Alphaproteobacteria; order Hyphomicrobiales; family Nitrobacteraceae; genus Bradyrhizobium; species Bradyrhizobium guangdongense. The sequence goes on along the minus strand of NZ_CP030052.1, from coordinate 579,625 downwards.
CGCGAGCTGCTGGCTGAGCGCCGGCTGCGCGACATGGAGCACATCGGCGGCCTGCGTCAGGCTGCCGACGTCGACGATCTTCACGAAATACTGAAGACGCCTCAGATTCACCTTGTCCCTCGGATCGATCGGCGCAGCGGCCTTCCCGGCTGCGCGGCATTCAACGGGGCGCCGAGGAGGAATCCAACCATAAGATATGCCTATCAGGCCAGATTGAACTCGTGTTGGTCAGCGCCGGCGGCTGTCTTTAGCGTCGCACCTCTCCAGACCGGGGTCAATTGCCATGAACCGTTCTCGTATTTCCGCGCGCGTCAGACGCATCAAGCCTTCGCCCAGCACGGCGGCTGCGGATCGGGCGAGCGCGCTCAAGCGCGAGGGCAAGAGCATCGTCAGCCTTGTGGTCGGCGAGCCGGATTTCGACACGCCCGCGCATATTCGCACTGCCGCCGTCTGGGCGATGGAGAAGGGAGAGACGCGGTACACGGTGCTTGCCGGCACGCTGGAGCTGCGCCAGGCGATCGTCGCCAAGCTGAAGCGCGAAAACGGCCTCGTCTACGATCCCGCGGAGATCGTCGTCACCAACGGCGCCAAGAGCGCCATTTACAGCGCGCTCGAAGCGACCCTCGAGGCCGGCGACGAGGTGATCATCCCAGCGCCCTATTGGGTGTCCTATCCGGACATGGTGCTCGCCTGCGAAGGAATACCTAAGATCGTGGCCTGTCCGGAAAGCCAGAGCTTCAAGATCTCGCCGGCCCAGCTGGAGGCGGCGATCTCGGAGAAGACGCGCTGGCTGTTGATCAACTCGCCATCGAACCCGACCGGCGCAAGCTATTCCGCAGCGGAATATCGCGGGATTGCCGAGGTTCTCGCCCGCCATCCGCATGTGCTGGTCATGACCGACGACATCTACGAACACATCCGTTTCGACGGCGAGAGTACGCCGCATCTGCTCAACGCAGCACCCGAGCTGCGTGAGCGCGTCCTCGCCATCAACGGCGTATCCAAGACCTATGCGATGACCGGCTGGCGCATCGGCTGGATCGCCGGCCCCGCGGACCTCGTCGGCGCGCTGAATACGCTGCTGTCGCAGGCCTCGGGCAATGCCTGCTCGATCAGCCAGGCGGCGGCGGTCGCGGCGCTCACCGGCGACCAGAGCTTCGTTGGCGAGACCGTTGCGACTTATCGGGCGCGTCGCGATCGCACGCTCGCGCGTATCAACGCGATCCCCGGGCTGAGTTGCCGGCCGCCCGACGGAGCGTTTTATCTCTACGTCAATTGTGCAGGCCTGATCGGCCGGACAACGCCGGCCGGGACTCGCCTCGAGAGCGACAGTGACGTCGTGATGTACTTGTTGGAGGCGGCCGGCGTGGCCGTCGTCCAGGGCACCGCCTACGGTCTGTCGCCATTCTTCCGTGCCTCGATCGCGACATCGCAAGCGGCGCTCGACGAAGGCACGGATCGCATCGCCCGTGCAGTTGCCGAGCTGCACTAACCTGAAATTGATCGAAAGCATCCTCCATGACCAATCCCGGAATCGTCAGAAACCCCTCCGCTCCCCAGGTCGACCCGTCCACCGTCGCCAAGCTGCGGAGCATCGCGGTGGCGCTGCTGAGCGATCAACTGCACCGCAACTGCGGCAGCATCGGTCTTCGCGCCTACCATTCGCCCGCCCCCATGGCCGGCACGGCGGTGACCGTGAAGACGCGTGGCGGGGACAACCTCGCCATTCTGCGCGCCTATGATTTCTGCCGGCCCGGAGACGTCATGGTGGTCGATGCCGGCGGAGACACTACCAACGCTCTGGTCGGTGGCATCATGACCTTCGCCGCCGCTTCGCTGGGTCTCGCCGGCATGGTGCTCGATGGCGCCATTCGGGACGCGGCCGAAATCGGCGCACGAGCTTTTCCCGTTTATGCCCGCGGCGTGAACCACCGCGGCCCCTACAAGGACGGTCCAGGGGAGATCAACGTGCCGATCACGGTCGGCGGTATGGTGGTCAATCCGGGAGACGTGATCGTCGGGGACCAAGATGGACTTCTCGCCTTCCCGCCCGGTCTTGCCGCAAGCGTGATCGAGAAGGCGATGGCTCAACATCAGAAGGAGGAGGCGACGATGCAGGCCATTCGCGAGGGCCGCTGGGACCGTTCCTTTGTCGACGCGCTGGAAGCGCGCTGCGCCAATTGAGCGCGTTTCTGCCTCTGTTAAAGCTTGCTGCGGCGTCTTCACGCCAGAACAACCGCAGAGCCAGGTGAACTCTTGAGATAAGGACACCGGGCGGAGTCACGGATATGCGCTCTTGAGATCATGGCTCGCGGCGCAGCCCGGACAGCGAAATCGCAACCCCGGCCGCTACCAACCAGCCAGTTCGCAGGTACTTCCTGCAGGCTGGAAACGCCGCACCAAAACGTGAAGCGTGCCAATGTCCTGGTTACTCGGCAGCGCTCCCTACTTCACCAACGCACAGCCGCCCTCCACCATTGGCCGGAACGCCTGGTCTGCCGGGATCGTCGAAACAAGCTTGTAATAATCGTACGGATATTTCGTCTCCTCCGGCTTCTTGACCTCGAACAGGTACATCGGATGCACGACGCGGCCATCCTGACGGATCGCGGTATCGCCGAAAAGCCTATCGTGGCCTTTGAACGTCTTCATCTGCGGCACGACGTCCTTGGCGTTGTCGCTGCCAGTAGCGGCGACCGCGTTGAGGTAGGCGAGCGTGGAGGCGTAGACGCCGGCTTGATTGCCGCTCGGCATTTTGCCGTTCATGCCGGGGCGTGCCGCAAAGCGTTTGGCGAAGGCACGGGTGTCGTCGTTCATGTCCCAGTAAAAAGCCTCCATGAGTTGCAGTCCTTGAGCGACCTTCAATCCCATTCCGTGGACGTCGTTGATGAAGAGGAGGAAGGCAACGAGCTTCTGTCCGCTCTGCTGGATACCGAACTCAGCCGCCTGCTTCACCGCGTTGATGGTGTCGCCGCCTGCATTGGCAAGCCCGATCACCTGGGCTTTCGAGCCCTGCGCCTGAAGCAGGAAGGAGGCGAAGTCAGAAGTGCCGAGTGGATGCTTGGAGGAGCCGATCACCTTGCCGCCATGCGCCTCGATATATTTCTGCGCTTCCGCCTCGATGCCTTTACCGAGCGCGTAATCGACGGTGAGGAAGTACCACTCCTTGCCGCCGTGCGACATCATTGCCGCCGCCGTGGTGTTGCCGGTCGCCCAGGTGTCGTTGACCCATTGGATGGTGTTGGGCGAGCAGGCCTTGCCGGTTAGGTCGGCGCTCGCGGTGGAGGACGCCAGGAACGTCATCCGGCTGTCGCGTAGCACATTGTTGATGGAAAGGCCCACCGCCGAGTTCGGCACGTCGACGATGGCATCGACACCTTCAACATCGAGCCATTTTCGCGCAATGGCCGAGCCGACGTCCGCCTTGTTCTGATGATCGGCGTAGACGATTTCAACCTTGACGTCCTTGCCGCCGCCGGCGAAATCTTCCGCCGCCATGCGTGCGGCTTCGACCGAGCCCATGCCGTTGGTGTCTTGGAATATGCCGGAGATGTCGTTGAGCACGCCGATACGCACGACGCCATCCGAAATCTCCGCGTTCGCGGCGCCGACCCAAAAGCTTGCGGCAAGCGCAATGGTCCACCCCAGGTGCTTCATTCTTTGTCCTCCCTCACTCCCGCGAGTCGGTCGTTGCCGAAAACTGGAACCTAGACCTGCCGCTCCGGCAGACGCAGCACGAGACCGTCGAGCTCAGACGTGATCCTGATCTGGCAGGACAGCCGGCTCGTCGGCCGCCGCTCCGCGGCGGTGCCATCGAGCAGCGCGTCCTCGTCGTCGCGGACGGCCGGCAATCGCGCCAGCCAGGGCGTCGTCGACATAGACATGGCAGGTCGCGCACATGGCGTTGCCGCCGCACTCGGCGAGGATGCCGTCGAGGCCGTAGCGGGTTGCCGCCTGCATCGCACTCTCCCCGTCGCTGGCGTCGAGGTGATCGCTATTGCCGTTGGAATGAACGAAAGTAATGGCTGGCATCAAAGGTCCTCGTCAGGCCGGGGTGATGGATATCGGCAGGCTCTCTAGCCCGCGCAGCGTGTTGTTGTAGCGGCGCTCGACGGGACCGGAGATTTCGATCGATGCAACCCTTCGCGCGATCGCGGACAGCACCACCTCACCTTCGAGCCGCGCTACCAACTGGCCAACGCACATGTGAATGCCGGAGCCGAAGCCGACATGGCCCGAAGTCTTGCGGGTGATGTCGTAGCGATCGGACTCGATCCAGCGGCGCGGGTCGCGGTTCGCCGCGCCGAGGAACATCAGGACCTTCTCGCCCTCGCCGACGCGCGTGCCGCCGATCTCGACCTCGCGCGTCGTGGTGCGGAAGAAGGTCTGCACCGGGCTTTCGAAGCGAACGGCTTCCTCGAAGGCGTTGCGCGCCAGCGACGGATCGGCCCGCAGCCGCGCGAATTCCTTCGGAAAGCGTGCCAGGCAATAGAGAGCGGCTCCGATGCCATAGACTGTGGTGTCGAGGCCTGCGGACAGCAGTGAGCGCACGAGCAACGGCGCCTCATCCGACGTGATCTCGCCAGTGTCGGAGAACGCATGGATACAGGCGCCAAAGCCGCCAGGCTTAAGATTCGGTCGCTGGCACTGCTCGGCGACATAGGCCTGGTGCGGCGCCGATCGCTCGATTGCGGTCTGACGTAGCTCGTTTGGCGGGCCGAAGGCATTGAAGACGAGACCAGCATAAGGAATCAGGTGCTCGCGCCCTTCCGCCTTCAGTCCGAGCGCATCCGGAAATACAGACAACGGATAGGCCTCTGCGAGATCGGCGACCGCATCGAATTTGCGCCGCTGCAGCAGCTCGTCGATCTTGGCTTCGGCCGCCAAAGCGAAGCCGTCGCGGATCCGCTTCATGGTCGCGGGCGACAGCACCTTTGACAGCACGGCGCGGGTGCGGGTGTGCGCGGGGGGATCGGCCTCCAGGATCAGGCTCGGCGGCCGCCAGGGCTTTTCCTTCTTGAAGTCGGAAAGACCGACGCCGCGGCTGGAACAGAAGGTCTGGGGATCGTTGAGGACTGAATAGACCTCGGCATAACGCGCCACGCCGTAGACGTTCCATTTATCGAGATAGACGACAGGGCCGGCCTCTCGCAGCCTTTCATGGGTCGGATAGGGATCGTCGAAGAACGAGATCGCGAAGGGGTCGACGTCAAGGTGTGGAATGGCCATTGGACCGGCGGTCGAAGCACAGGCGCTCGGTACAGTCATTGCAGTCCTCGCAAATTTGGGCTTGTGAAGCGTTCGCGCATGTCCTTATTTCTGGAGCAGCGCATGAAGCGAGCCCCGACGTGATGCAGCCACCGACCAGCAAATCGAGACACAACACCGCGACTGAAGGCGATGCGCCGCTGCTCGATCTCGACCGCTACATCCCGGCTCTGATCACCTTCATCGCCAATAAATTGTCCAAGAGCGCGAACGCGTTCTATCAGCCCGCGTTCGGCGTCAACGTCACCGAGTGGCGCATCATTGCCCTGCTCGCAATCGAGCCAGGCATTCCGGCCGCCCGCATCTGCCACGTCATCGGCTTCGACAAGGGGCCGGTGAGCAGGACGCTCGCCGCCATGGAGAAGCGAGGCCTGATCGCGATCCGCATCGACCCGAATGACGGCCGCACCCATTCGATCTCCCTGACAGCGAAGGGGCGCACCACCCACGACAAGGTGATCGCCGTGGCGCTTGGGCGCGAGCGGCGGCTGCTGTCGTGCCTTTCCAGGGATGAGCAGGAAATACTGATCGGGCTGCTGCGCCGTTTGCATGAAAATCTCGGCGCGGTGACGGATACCGATAGCTAAGCCAGGGCGCACAGCACGATGTGCACGCAAGGCTTCGTTACCTTCACGCTTGCGCCGGCGTTTGCTGGCGATACCATCCCTGCCGAACATCGGTCCTCCCAGGAAAGGCGTAGCGGTTGTCCCGCCATCTTCCCTTGCGCGAAGGTTCGCATGAATTAGTTGCCTAGGCAACAAAAAACCTTTGCCTCCGGCTTGAACCCTCCCTTCCTTATTCGCGAACCTCTCCTGGTTCGCGGATAGGCGGCAACCGCTTATAGACCCTTTGTCGATTGCGAGGGGCCGACAATCCGCCGTCTGGCAGAGCATCCTGGCAGCGCGCGCGGCGAGATGCTCAATGTCGAGCCATCGGAAAGGATCGCTACTAACATAGAGGCCAAGTTCGAGACGGCGCTAGCGGTTTAATGTCAACCCGGGACTGCCGAGAGGATGAAGAGATAAAGTCCGTAAATGCGAGAGCGAAGGGAGCCGCCGTCATTGGGAGCTTGCTGGCTCGCGCAGCGTATCTACCGGGTCGCACCCAAGCGGCACGACCGAGGAGAGCAGCGCGCTGCTAGGGGCGGTCGAGACACCCCCGGTATCGATTCTCCGGACCATCCTTAGAAAAAAGACGCATTCAAATGGCGAAGGGTAGCTGACCTCTCGCTAGCCAGCGGCGGCGACTGTTCCATAGATGGTCAAGAGGCCAAGTCCCATCGCGATGTTTCCGATAACGAACTGCAAAGACCGGTTGACCCAAGTTAAGGTTCGGGCTGAGATGACTAAGGGAACCGCAATCAGCGACGACAGTGCGGCCATCCCCATCATCGAGCCCATACCAAATAGTAACACGTAAAGTATCCCCGCTAGATGGTTCGGCGCTTGTGAGACGGTTAAGACGAGGAGCGCGGCTGAGCCTGCCATCCCATGCATGAGCCCGACCGCCAGCGTCCGCCAGCGCGCACCATGGTCATGATCATGCGCGCGCGCCTCAGGGCGCCAAATTTCGCTCTTGTGACTAGGAGCACGAAAATCTGAGATGTGATGGTGAACATGGACACGTTCGCGCCATAAGCGCCATATGACGTTGCTTCCTAACAGAATCAACATGAAGCCGACGGCCGCCTCTAGCGGTTGCGAAACGCCCGGCGGAATTGCATATCCGAGCACCAAAGCCGCCCCGGAGAACAGGAACAAAGTGATGGTGTGTCCAATTCCCCACGTCAACCCATGCTTGACGATCTCGCCCACATCGCTGCGGCGCGCCGCAATGCTCGATACCGCCGCAATGTGATCGGCCTCGAGCGCGTGCTGCATGCCCAGCAGCAGTCCCAGCCCCAATATTCCGAACATGGCAAGATCCAATCATCAAGAGGGAAATACGGTGTCCTTCAGCAACTTGCTTTGCCGTCGTATCCAACCGTACCACTCCTCAAATCCTGCGCCGTTTCTGGCCGAGACCTGCAGAACCTCGATGGCCGGGTTGACGTCTCTGGCGTATGCCACCGCGCGATCGACATCGAAATCCACATGCGGAAGCAAGTCGAGCTTGTTCAAGATCATGAGGTCAGCCGACCGGAACATGTGAGGATATTTGATCGGCTTGTCCTCTCCCTCGGTCACTGAGAGGATGACGACCCTTGCATGTTCGCCAAGGTCGAACATCGCAGGACAAACTAGATTTCCGACATTCTCGATCATCACGATCGATTCCGGCGGTGGACGCAGCTCTGAAAGAGCGCGCGCAATCATGTCGGCCTCGAGATGGCAACCCGTGCCCGTATTGACCTGGACTGCTGGGGCGCCTGCGCGTCGAATTCGCTCCCCATCATTGGCCGTCACCTGGTCTCCTTCGATGACGAAGAGATTGACCTCGTGATGAAGGTCGCCAATGGTTCGCTCCAGCAGCGTGGTCTTGCCGGCGCCGGGCGAGCTTGCGAGGTTCAGGGCCAGGATTTCGCGACCGGCGAACCAGGCCCGGTTCCTTGCTGCCAAAACGTCGTTCTTGGCGAGGATCCGGGCTTCCAGATCGAGCACCAGGCCCGCAGCTTCGTCATGATTGGTATGCCCGTGTTCGTGGGCATGGTCATGCGAATGTCGGCGTCCATGATGTCCGTGATCATGATGGTCATGATGATGGTGATCATGGCCGTGTCCAGCGTGAGAGTGGACGTGGGCGGGATCATGGTCATGCGAATGGGCGTGAGCAACGCCATCCGCGTGGACATGGAAATGATCATGCAGGTGCTCACCGGTCTCCCCACCGCCCAGGCTCGCTTCATGTCCGGTCTGGAGATTGATCACCGTGGCACCCGCCTTGGCGCCGCAACCGCAATGTCCGCACATCAGGCAGCCTCCCCTTCGATCTCCATGCTTCTGATCTTCAATTCCTCGCCCTGAAGGCGCGTAAACTGCCGCGAGCCACAAGGGCACGGCGCAAACAGGCTCGCCTGCTCGAATTCCGAACGACACGTCGCGCACAGCGCTCGCCCGGCCACGCGCCTGATGTCGAGCGCTGTGCCGTCAAGAGGCGTCCCGCGGGCGACGGTCTCGAAGCAGAATGCGATCGCCTCTCCCATCACGCCGGAGAGATCTCCAACATCGACGGTGATGCGGCGGACCTTGCGGCCCTTGGCGGCATCGCTGACGATCGCCACGATGTTACGGGTGATGCCGAGCTCGTGCATGGGTCCTCTCAGCAGATCCGAGGCAGCTGTTCGCCGACGAGCATGTCGACCATTCGGTGTCCGCCAAAGCTCGTCCGCATCATGACGCGGCTATCCTGGTCCGAGGTGATCCGGCCGATACGGGCGGCATCCAAACCCAGTGGATCTCGCCGCATGGCAGCCAGCGCGGCTTCGGCCTGATCGGGGGGAACGATCACGACGATCTTGCCCTCATTGGCGAGATAGAGCGGATCGAGCCCAAGCACCTCGCAGAACGCCTTCACTTCCTCGCGGATCGGCGTCATGCCCTCCTCGATCTCGATGGAGACCCCCGAGCCGTCCGCGATCTCGTTCAGCACCGTCGCGACGCCGCCGCGCGTCGCGTCCCGAATGAAGCGAGTGCCCGGTGCGGCGGCGAGGATCGCGCCGATCAGCTCGTGCAGACAGGCGCAATCGCTGGCGATCGGCGTCTCGAGCGCCATGTCGCCGCGGGCGCACAGGATGGCGGCACCGTGGTCACCCAGCAGTCCGTTCACGAGGACGGCGTCGCCGGCGCGGGCCTTGTCCACGCCGAGCGCGAGCGAGGCAGGGATCGCGCCTACGCCCGTGGTCGTGATGAAGATCTTGTCGCACGCTCCCCGTGGCACGACCTTGGTGTCGCCCGTGACGATCTGCACCCCCGCTTGCGAAGCCGTTCGCGCCATGGAAAGCGCGACCTGTCGCAAGAGATCGATCTGCACGCCCTCCTCGATGATGACCGCGCAGGACAGATACATGGGCACCGCCCCGCCGACGGCGAGATCGTTCACCGTGCCGCAAACCGCGAGCTTTCCGATATCGCCGCCCGGGAAGAACAGGGGATCGACCACGAAGGAGTCGGTCGTAAAGGCGAGCCTGTCGCCATGGGCTGCGAAGACCGCCAGATCGAACCGCGCCTGATCCTCGAGCGGCTCACAGGCGTGCTCGCCGAAGGCCGTCAGAAACACGTCGTCAATCAGGTCCTTCATGGCTTTGCCGCCGCCGCCATGAGCCAGCGTCACCGAGCTGACATTGACTTTGCCGCGCGTGCGCGTCTTGACGAAGGGGACGAAATTCATACGACCTCCGCTTGGCGCTTTTGGCCGCCATACTGGTAGTAGGCAGCACAGGCTCCTTCGGAGGACACCATCAGTGCTCCGAGAGGCGTTTCCGGCGTGCATGAGGTGCCGAACACCTTGCATTGCCACGGCTTGAGTGCGCCCTTCAGCACCTCGCCGCACTGGCACGATTTCGGGTCGGCGATCCTGACGTTGGGAATCGCGAATTTGCGCTCCGCGTCGAAATGCACATAAGCATCGCGCAGGCGCACGCCGGAATGATCGATCGATCCAAGCCCGCGCCACTCGAAGAACTCGCGCAATTCGTATACTTGGGCCACCGCGCGCAGCGCCGCGTTGTTGCCCTCGCTCGGCACGACGCGGGCATACTGGTTCTCGACCTCGACCCGCCCCTCCGCGATCTGCTTCAGCAGCATCCAGATAGACTGGAGGATGTCGAGCGGCTCGAAGCCGGCGACCACCATCGGCTTGCGATAGAAATTGGCGATGAACTCGTAAGGAGCCGTGCCGATCACCATCGACACGTGGCCGGGCCCGAGGAAGCCGTCGAGCTGCAGGCCGGGACTGTCGAGGATCGCCTTGATGGTCGGAACGATCGTGATGTGGTTGCAGAACACGGAGAAGTTCCGGATCCCCTCGCTCTCCGCCTGCAGGATCGTCAATGCGGTCGACGGCATGGTGGTCTCGAAGCCGAGGCCGAAGAAAACGACCTCGCGAGCGGGATTGCGCCGAGCGAGCTGGAGCGCGTCCATCGGCGAATAGACCATGCGCACGTCGGCACCATCCGCCTTGGCCTGCAGGAGGCTCTTCCGCGAGCCGGGCACGCGCATCGCGTCTCCGAAGGTTGTGAAGATGACCTTCGGGTTCTCCGCGATCGCGACGCAATCATCGACCCGTCCCATCGGCAGGACGCAGACCGGACATCCCGGACCATGAACCAGCTCGATAGCCTTGGGCAACATGCCCTCGAGCCCATAGCGGAAGATCGAATGGGTGTGCCCGCCGCAGACCTCCATCAGGTAAAGCGGCCGGCCCTCCGGAAGTTTCATGCCGGAAACCAGCGACTCGATCTCGCCGATGAGTACGCGCGCCTTTTCGCCGTCGCGGAATTCGTCGACATATTTCATGCCACGGCTCCCTTCGTTCGCGCCGATCCCCGGTCGTCAGCCAAGAGCGTGTGAACGAGATCCCAGAGGATGTGGTAGGCGGTTACATGGCACTCCTGGGTGCGATGGATCGACGTCGTCGGGACGACCAGGCAATGGTCGACGACACCCGCGGTTTTCATCTTTCCGCCGTCGCCGCCCGCAAGCCCAATGGTCACGAGGCCCATCTCCTTCGCCTTGGCAAAGGCGGCCATCAGGTTCGACGAATTGCCGCTGGTGGAGATGCCAATGAGCGCATCGCCTTTCCGCCCCTGGGCCACGATCTGGCGGACGAAGACGTGATCGAAACCGAGGTCGTTTCCGACCGCCGAGATCATCGCCAGATCGGCGACGAGGTTGGTTGCGGCCAGTGCGGGCCTGCCCGCCGTGATCGGGTGGACGAACTCCACGGCGACATGCGAGGCGTCGCAGCTCGAGCCGCCATTGCCCATCGAGAATAGCCGTCCGCCGTTGCGATAGACATCCGCGACCGTTTTCGCCGCGGCGATCAGCACCGCGGCGTTCTCGGCAAAGAAGCGCGCATTGGTGTCGCGCGAATCGCGTGCCTTCTCTTCGACCGAGAGCAGGAGGGCGGCATCCAGCCGCGCCGGCTCCTGCTGTCCGCCATGCAGAAACGGATAAAGTTCCTTCAGGTCGCTGTTGCCTGACATGGCGCTACCCTCCCGGCTCAGCTGCCGAACGCTTCATGGCTTCGATTTCAGCCTGTGCTTCACCCAGTTCTGTGAGAATCTTGAGCGTTTGCGCGGCTTCTTCCTCGTCGATCCGGCTCATCGCGAATCCGACATGGACGAGCACCCAGTCGCCGAGGCAGGCCGACGGCGGATGATCCTCGCTGACGATGCAGGCGATGTTGACCTGCCGCTTGACGCCGCTGACGTCGACGGTCGCAAGCTTTCTCGCTTCGTCGTCGATCCTTACGATCCGCCCGGGAATACCGAGACACATGACGGCTTTCCTTCCCTGAAGTCTTTGTTTGATTTCATCAGATGCGCAGCTCCAATGACGGCTTGGCCGAGAGCAAGTCCGCCATCGTTGGACGGAACGCGCGCATGTGACAGCACAGTGAACTGCTCGCGCTCCAGCCGGCGCACCACCTCCTCGAATAGGATGCGGTTCTGGAAGCAGCCGCCGGTGAGCGCGACGGTCGAGAAGCGTCGCTCGCCGTCCTCGGGGGAGCCGGCGAGCTTGCGTGTCATGGCGGCGATGGACTTGGCCAGCCCCTTGTGGAACCGTGCAGCCATCACCGGCGCCGGTGTCTTCAGGATCAGGTCACCCAGCACCGCATGCCACATCGCGAGCGGCTCGATATAGGGCAAACCCGTGCCGGCGAGATTGGGGATCGTCAGCGGATAGGCCAGCGCCTCGTCTTCATCGGCGAGAGTTTTCTCGTCGACCATGGCTTCCAGCCGCGCCGCCGCCTCGCCCTCATAGCTCTGCGCGTCCCGGCAGACATCGAGGGCGGCGGCCATGGCGTCGAACAAGCGCCCGCAGGATGATGCTGGCGGAGCGTTGATGCGGTTGCGCGCCATCGAATCCAGCAGCGCGCGCGGCTTTGCCGCCAAATATGAATGGAGCTCGAGCTCGGCGAAATTCATTGTCAGCTCGGCCCAGCTCATCTCCGCCATGAGATGCGCATAGAGATTGCGCCAGGGCTCGCGCACGGCCTGGACGCCGCCAAGCATCGGGATCGGCTTGAACGTACCGGCCCGCGTGTAGCCGACATAGTCGGCGAGCATGAACTCGCCGCCCCAGAACGTCGCGTCCTCGCCCCATCCGAGACCATCGAGAACGATCCCGAGGACCGGACGGCCGTCGAGCGCATATCCGTTCTCGGCAAGACAGGCCGCCACATGGGCGTGATGATGCTGCACCTCCATCAAAGGCAGCGTCCCGCCCGCCAGGTGCTCGCGCGCGAGCTTGGAGGACAGATATTCGGGGTGCATGTCGGCGATCACTGCCGTAGGCTCGTGCTCGAAGAGCGCGGCATAGAGCGATAGGTTCTTCCTGTAATCGTCGAATGTCGCGACATCCTCCAGGTCGCCCTGATGCTGGGACAGGATCGCAGCGCCGTCCTTGAGCAAACAGAACGTGGCCTTCAGCTCCCCGCCCATGGCGAGCAGATCGGGCGCTTTCGCGAACCCCCTGGGCAGGGCGATCGGCGCCGGTGCGTATCCTCTGGCGCGACGCAGGAGCCGCGGCCCGCCCGCCACCACCCGGACCACAGAATCGTCGACACGGTTGGCGATGCGCCGATCGTGGGTGAGCGCGAACGTCGCAATCCCCGCGAGGCGCTCCGTCATCTCCGTATCGCCCGTCACCTGCGGCTCGCTCGACAAATTGCCGCTGGTCATGACGACCGGCCGGTCCATCCGCCGCAGCAGCAAGACATGCAGCGGCGTCGTCGGCAGCATGAAACCGAGCGTCCGCAATCCCGGTGCAATCTCGTCAGGCAGGTGCTCCGGCCCATTCGCATGCAGGAGCACGATGGGGGCCGCCGGGCTTGTCAACGCGACCAACTCGTGTTCGGCGAGATCGCAGAACCGGCGGATAACGTCAACGTCCCTGGCCATCAGGGCAAACGGCTTGCCGTCCCGCTGTTTCAGTTTGCGCAGCCTCCTGACCGTGTCGGCCTGGGTGGCGTCACAGGCGAGCTGGTAGCCGCCGAGCCCTTTGACGGCGACGATTTCGCCCTTCTGGATCAGGCTGCACGCCGCATCCACATCGTCAAGCATGGAAAACTGCTCGAAGGTAAAGTGACGCCCGTCGAGCCTGACCAGCTTCGCCTTGGGCCCGCAGGCATGGCAGGCGATCGGTTCGGCGTGAAACCGCCGGTCGGAAGGGTCGCGGTATTCGCGGGCGCAGTCGGCGCACATTGCAAACGGCGACATCGCGGTCTTGGCGCGATCGTAGGGGATGCCGTCGACGATGCTCAGCCGCGGCCCGCAATTGGTGCAATTGGTGAAGGGGTAGCGGAAGCGGCGCGCAAAGGGATCGGTGGTTTCGCGCGCGCAATCGGCACAGAGCGCCGCGTCAGGTGAAATCTCGGTATGAGCCCCGCCATGTGCGCTCTCGACTATCGCAAAATCGTCGCGCAGCACGCCCGCATAGGCGGTGATCTCGATTGCCTCGATCTGGCTCAGCGGCGGCGGATCGCCAGCGATGCGGTCGACGAGCATGTCAATGATCGCCCGTTCTCCCTGCACGCGAACCAGAACGCCTTCTCCGTCATTCAGCACCTCGCCGCCAAGCCGCAGTTCCCGCGCGTGGCGCCAGACCGCCGGCCGGAAGCCGACGCCCTGCACACGTCCGCGAAACCGGATTTCAACGACCTCGACAGGGTTCTGCGGCGCGGCGAGGTTGAGCCTGCTCATGGTGTTTTGTCCCAGATCAGGATCCGGTTGTTGCCGGTGTCGGCGATCGCCAGAGTCCGACCGACTGCCGAAGCAGCATAAGGCCAGCACAGGCTGTCGCGACTTGCCGCGCGCCAGCGATTGTCACCTTTGTCGGCAAAGCCGTTCTGGGCCGCCAGCCCTGTGGCCGGCGCATCCATGGCGAGGTCCTGGAGATGGAAGCCAAGCAGCCGCGAATTTGCGGTATCGCAGACCACGAGCTGGCCATCCCAGATGACGAGACCATAGGGCATGCTCATCGCGCTCGAGGATGGATCGTACGAGCTGCGATTGTGATCGACGCCCGCGAAATCGTCCTGGCCCAGCACGAAATCGCACGGCGTCCCGCTGACGGTGGGGAAATGGCGCCATACCATGACGCGATTGTTGCCCGCGTCCGAGATCGCGAGTGCGCCGTCATGGCAGGCGATGCCGTGCGGCCACCGCATGCTGGTGGCACAGACGTCGCCGCCGGCATTGTCATCACGGGTGACGAAGTCTCTTTGGCCGAGGACCAGATCGGCCGGCGTGCCGTTGGCGGTCGGAATGCCGTTCCAGATCAGAACGCGGCGATTTCCGGTGTCGCAGACGATCAGCCTGCCCTGGAAGATCGCGACCCCGTAGCACCAATTCAGTGTGTCGGAGCGAGACACCGCTCTTCCGCGATTGGCTAGGCCTGAGACGAAGTCCGCCTGACCTAGAACCACATCGGCGGGCTGGTTCGAGGCGGATGGATAGCGATTCCAGATCAGGATCCGGTGATTCCATGCATCCGCCACGGCCAGGATGCCGTCTGCGGCAGCGACGCCGGTCGGGAAGTTGAGCGTGTCGGGGCCGATGTCGCGCTTGGCGTTGCGGCCCTCGCGCGAGAAGTCGGATTGACCGATCAGAATATCGGCGGGCGCTTGATCGGAGGACGGACAGCGGCTCCAGATCAGCAGCCGATGATGGCCACTGTCGCAGACGAACATGGGCCCGTTCTTGTCGAGACACACCCCACGCGGGCCGAACAACGTCTGGGCCGACGGAACGATCGATTGCACAAGTCCGTCCGGCGTGACCTCTCCACCCAGAATCACGCGGGCGCCGGCCGGCGAGAGAAACCGGCGTGGCACGTGGTTGTCGCGCATCCTAGCGCGCGGTCGGTCCAAGCGAATGGTTGCGGCTGAAGTGATCATGGCTATGCCGTTATCCTCACTTCAACCCTGGTTCCGATGATCCTGACCGCGTGCGGCTGCAGTTGCACCTCAGGCGCGGTCAGGCATTCGCCACTGGCGAGGTCGTATCTGAACCCATGATAGGGACAGGTGATGATGCCGCCCTGCACCTCGCCATCATGGATCGGAAGGCCGAGATGCGCGCAGGCATTCTCGAAACAGGAGATCGATTCCCCACTACGTGACAGGATGATCTTGCGTCCGCCCAATTCCATCGCGCGGACCAAGCCCTCCGGAAAATCCGCCCAAGCTCCCGCCGGTATCCACTGTCCTTCCGCATTCAGCGCGAAGGGGCTGATGAACCGAACGCCGCCTTCGCTCGCCGCGGCCAGCCCCTTGACCTGAATAACGTCGGTGATCTCGGGGCAGACATCCTGAAGCGCCTTCTTCACGCCGGCATGGAATGTCAGCGCCGAGGCGGGACAGCCGTCGCAGGCTCCCTTGAACCGAACCTCCACTGCCGGCGGGCGAACCGAGACGAGTTCGACATCCCCACCATGCGATTTCAGCATCGGCCGGACGCTTTCGAGTGCCTGCTCGACCCGCTCGTTGAGGGCCGCCCTCAAGAGGTTGTAGCGCCGCAGCACCGCGTAGACGAGCTCGTCCGAAGCTGCGCTCTTCATGGCGGCCAGCGCGGCGGGATCGGCCTTCAAGGCACGTATCAGGCGCCGGAACGCTTCCGCATTGAGCGCTTCGATCGCGATCTTGTAGGCGGAAACGACGCCCCGCTGCGTTTCATCCCAGGTCGCCACGACCGTTTCCAACCGCTCGATATCGCCGACAAAGCCGGCGAGATCCTCCCGAAGTGTTGGTGTCGATTCGTGAGCGTTCATGCGATCTCGCGCCGGCCGCGCTCCTCACCTATAGCGGAGGTTTCGGAAGAGATAAGGCTGCAAGCCCCCACCAATTGCTGCTGCCAGGGCTGAAGCCGCCCATATCGGCGCCCCGACCAGCGTAAGAATGATGAGCAGCATGGCTGTGACCGCCACCCCGATCGCAATTTGCCGGTAAGCCTTGGCTGGGTCTGCGAAAAGCTTTCCGCGGAAGAACAACAAGATGGAGTTCTGTGTCATTGCCCACATGTCATCTTCCTCAAGCGATGATCGAAAGAGCGATAAGGCCGACGAAAACGCCGGCAATTCCAGCCAACGGGCCGTAGAAACCACCGAGCAGCGCTGCGAGCTCATTTCCGAGCACTTTTCCGCCGACGATGAGGCCGCCGACCATTCCTCCTGCGATTGATGCAATCATCGCCAGACCGAGACTTAAGGCGAATATTGCCGGAGTAAGTGACACGCTCATTTGCAAGAACTCCTTCGATCCAGATTTGCTAGGAATGCAGGGTGGTAGGTCGATCGAGAAGCGCCGACAGCTCCATCAGCTCGCGCTCGATCTGCATGGAGGCCTCGCTGACGATCTGAGCGCGACCGGGATCTCCATGGGCCAGGAATATTTCGCGCGCCTCTCTGTAATAGACGAGGGCCATTGAGAGATTGATGCCCCTGCCGGTTTCCGAGTTCGAGGCATGACCGGGCAGATTCCACAGGCAGTTTGCCTTGTTCGAGATGGTGTTCGCGTACTCGATCGGCATCGTCTCGCGGGTGCGGACCTTAAGTGCCTCGTCATAGGCCTCAAGCGCGCGAAGATTATTCTCGAGCACGTGGCTCGAGGCGACATATTGGAGGGCATTGCCGAGGTTGTTCTGCAACATCGCGTATTCGACAGGATCATCGACGAGAGTCACGACTTTGAGCGCTTCCTCGAAGGCTTGAACAGCAAGAGCCTCTCGCATTTTGCCGCGCTGATCGGTCATCGGCATGGAGAGAAAGGCCGTCGCCAAATTGTTCTGAAGAATGGCGTACTCTTTGGGGTGGCTCGTTCGAGTGAAGGTACGAAGGGCGCGTTGATAGGCTGCTATCGCCTCAGAGATCTTTGCGCGGCCAACGGCAGCGAGGCTTTGGATGCACAGCCCGAGATTCATCTCGGCTTCCGCGGTTTCTTCAAGCGTTGCGAGTTGAGTGAGCTCTGGCATGATGGCTTCGAAGATGGACCGAGCGAGCTCGATTGACTTTGTGCCCTGCTCGGGCATCGCCTGCAGCGCCGTTGCTTTGCGCGCCAGAATACGAGATCGCAGCAAAGCCAGCTCACCGGGACAGACGGTCAGGGCTTTGTCGTAGAGTTCTATTGCGGAGTTGATCTCATCCGGCGACTTGGGCCTCGTTTGCAGCCCTATTCCGATCTCCATGAGCATCTCGGCTCGCTCGGCCGGCGTAGCCGTCTCGGCCTCCGCTGCTTGCAAGGCTGCGCGTACCTGTTCGCTCAGAAGGCCTGCCGCCAAGGTGTCCTCCCGGACCGAGCGCTTGATTTGCCGCGCGTCATTGATGCGGATCAATCTTGCAGCCAAATTTTCAGTCTGTCTACTCAATAAGCGAAATGTAAAGAAAGTTTACAAATCGAACGCATGCGCGATGATGAGAGCTTGGTCAGCGGAGGACCATTCGGCTGCGAACTCGCGGACGTCTATCGGGACATTGTGCTCGCTGAAGAAGTCGGGTGCATGCACCACGCGATCACCAGCGATGTTGCGCATCTTCAACAGATATCCACCGCCCGCCTGGTGACGGACTGGCAGGATGCAAAGATCGTTGTCTCGTCGGAGCAGGATGACGCATTGAAGGCCATCGAAGAAGCGTCTGCAGAGCGCGGCAGAAAAGTAGAGCGAGCCGTCTTTGATGGTGACCGCAAGATTTGGCATCAGCCCACCGGCACGGCCTCCTGGGGCGTTCGCAGCAACTCTTCGATCCTAGCGGCGACCTTCATGACCGCCTGCGATACACGACAAGATAGCGACAGACCAAGATCGAGTTGCTCTGCCTCGATCAGAAATACGATGACATCGTCGGGAAACGCATCGCGAAATATCGCCTTTCCGGCGAAAAGTGCGTGCTCCCAGCGAAAGTCGTGCAGATTAAGTCCACCTCCATAAGGTTTGGTCAATTCGTGTCCTGGGACCTCGAAGATTGCGCCCGGCTCGGAGCCGGATCTGCAGGCATCGACGATAATCAGCGTTCGGCAGCCCCGCGCAGCGAACATCGCCGCCATCCCGTCGGTGCCAGCGTCGAGCAGACGAATGTCAGCATTCTGTCCGAACCCCCGATCTTTGAGCTGCCCGAGAACAGCAAGACCGGCGCCGTCGTCGGAACGATTTGGATTTCCACAAGCAACCACGGCAATCACGGCGTGCCCTTTCCATGAGGCGCATCAGATGCGCCAGAGCTTACAGGACCAATCGGGTTCGACCGGCACATTCAGTTCCGGCAGCTCGCAGAAGCGCTGGTGCACCTTGTAGTACATGCAAGTTTCGCAAAGCTGCGTAATGCCGGCGTGCTCAATCGGATATGAGGTAAACCCCGCGAGCTTGAGCTTAGCCTCCAGATCATCGCCTGCAAGGCGAAGGTCGCAGACAAGCCGCTGAACTTGCTCATGGCTGTCTGCGCGCGGATACACGTCCGTGGCAAGACCAGAGGTCAGGAGACCGATGATGCGGGAACGTAAGCTTTCATCGCTGGCGGAGGCCATGACGAGCGCCTCGGGTGAGAAGCTAGATGCGCCATAGCCGGCACCACCAGTCCGGCTCGACAGGCACAGACAGCTCTGGCAGATCGCACCATTTGCGGTGCACGAGATAGTACATGCATTCCAGGCAGCGTTGCCTGTCAGGTCCGTAAGGATGGTCGAGGAACCCCGAGATCACGAGTTTGGCCTTGAGGTCCTTCGTATCGAGCTGACGCAGCTGCAGCAAAATTTCCGCAAATTCCTTGTCCGTCTCGGGAAAGGGCTCGACTTGCGTTTCGAGCCCATCCGCAAGCATATCGGCGATGGCTTTCAGGGTAGCCCCGTTTTCGGACGCCATTGTGCGACGCGCCTTTTGACGTAGTGATCCACCGTGGTTCGCTCGGCCTGCGAGAATGACCAAACGAAGCCTGTTGATGCAATCCAGTGACTCGAGCGAGTTTGCGGTCAGGCTGTTCTAAAGCGCGCCAGTTCCTCTCCTGTCTTTGCGTCGTGCGCGTGGACCGTGCAAACCAAGCACGAATCATAGGAGCGGCAGACATGGCCGACTTCAACGGGATCGCTCGGATCCTTGATAGGCGAGCCGATCAAGGCCTGCTCCATCGGTCCTCGGGTGCCGTCCGCCGCCCGCGGTCCAACATTCCAGGTAGTCGGCGCAATGATCTGGTAGTTCTTGATCTTGCCGTCCTTGACGTCGATCCAATGGCACAGCGCTCCTCGGATTGCCTCTGTGGCGCCCCAGCCGCGCCCGTCGCGCTCGTTGGGCTTGATATACCACGGGTCGTTCAGCCGAAACTCACGAAGCGCGTGTTCAGCTTGCCGGTATAACTTGACACCTTCGTGCATGCGGGCGAAGTGCCTGAGCATGACGCTGGCGCCCCCCAGCTTCTTGTACATATCAAGGACCAGCGGATCGTAATGTTGCCAGCTCTCGCCGTGCTTGCCGCCTGCGATCAGCTGCCGCGATAGCGGCCCAGCTTCGAGCCGGCCGCTTTCATCGTGACACACGGCGGTGGCCCAGGAATACTTTCCACCCATGTCGACGGCGTTCTTCTGGGTCGGTACAGTCTTGCGGTCAAACGGATGCAGCCCACCCGGCTCATCGTACCAAGCATGGGCTGTGTCTTCGCGCGTAAAGTTCTGGTCCATGAGCTTGAACGTATCGCTACGGCCATCGTAGACGCCGCTCTTCATGATGACCGCGGCGTTGCGGCCTTCGATCGTCGGTTTCTGATACTTGTCCTCGTGGGGAAGGTATCCCCAGGACACGAAGCGGCCGTGACCTTGACCATACTTGTCCATGCCGCAATCGATGCTCATCCGCCAGAACATGCCCAGATCAGAATTGGCGTGGTGCGGCGTTTCATCAAGCCAGGCCATGAAATCGTCATAGCTTTTGATTTGTTCGTACCGCTCGAGCGAGCAGCCTAGCCATATCTTTTCCATCCATTCGCGGCGGAAATACTCGAGGATCGACCAGGCGCGCGTCACGTCGGTGAGCGTCGGGGCACACATCACCCCGCCCGGTACCATGTAGCTCGAGTGGGGCCATTGCCCGCCCAGCAGAGCATAGATTTCGACGGGCTTGCCAGAAATCGTCACGCCGATTTCGTAATTTGCGCCGGTGAAGGGAGCGTAGCGCCTCACCGCCTCTTTATAATATTTCGAGCTCGAATAATTCTTGTGAGTGTAGTCGATCATGAAGAGCCCGTAGTGATGGCGCGGAAGGCTCTGCAGACTCTCGACGAGCTGGCCGAGATTTCGGGCCAGGATGGCGTTGCGTGGCACCTCGGTCTGCCAGGCCGTATCGAGCGCCCATGCGGCGCAGGTCAGATGCGAGGCGCCGCAAATGCCGCAGGCGCGCGGTGTGACAACGAGGCCGGCTTGGGGATCCTTGTCACGCAGAATGATTTCGAAACCGCGAAACAGCTCCGCTTGGGTCCAGGCGTCGACCACGACCCCATCCTGGATGTTGACACGCACGTCGAGATCGCCTTCGACCCGGCCGACCGGCGAAATGTCCAGAGTTTGCACTGCGCTTGGCATGTGAATCGGTTCCTGATGACTGATGGTTGAGCGACAGGTCTGTGAGCAGGACACTCGTCAGACGACGAAGATGTCTTCCTCGGCCCATGCTGGTGAGGCGGCTTTCGCGGCCGCGGTCAGCTTGACGTAACCGGCTTTGTCAACGCCGGACGGCAGATCCTTGGGCACGCCCATCAGAGTCTGGGTCTTGAATACCGTCCCGGGGGCCAGCTCAAAGAACGGAAATTCCGGCTCGGTACAGCCCATGCACGGCATGCCTGCTCGGGTCTTCGACGATTGCCGATTCCAGAGAATGCGGTTGCAGGGTGAATGCGTCATCGGTCCACGGCAGCCGAGATCGTAGAACAGGCACCCCTTTCGCTGGCCATATTCCGTGGCTGAGACCTTATAGGCAAAATGCATGTTCCGCGTACAGCCGGTCTGGGTGAAGCTCGTGAAAAACGTCTTTGGGCGTTGAAACTCGTCGAGCGAGAGTTCAGCACCTCTGCCGGTCGCCACCGCGACGACAATTTGCGTGATCCAATCCGGATGGGCTGGGCATCCCGGTATGTTGATGACGGGCAAGCCTGCCTTTGATCGGTAGCTTGTGCCGAGATAGCCACCTTGCTGACGTTTGAGAAATTGTAGTCCTTGGCTTTCTGACGGATTGGGAGCAGTCGCGGGAATACCGCCATATGTTGCACAGTCGCCAATCGCGACAGTATAGCCGGCGACCTTGGCAAGATCGGTGACCCAATCTTTCATCGGGCGGCCCGCAAAGCGATTCCATTCGCCAGTGCCATTCGGCGCGTTGACCACCGTGCCCTCGAACACGAAAATATCGAGCGGCATCTGTCCTGATGTCAGCGCGTTGAGAAGCTTCTTCAGATTCTCGCCGAGCTCAAGGCCGAGCGATGGGTGCCATAGGACGTTGATGCCGAAATCTGTGACGAGATCACAGGCGCTTGGCTCCTCGGCATTGAGAAACGACATCGTGTTGCCGGAGCACGCTCCCCCCTGGAGCCAAAGAAGATTAGTCATCTATTTCCTCCACCAAATCAGACGCGCTGGCATGGCATCTTTGTCGGAAGGAGGTAGCAAGGACCATGCCGAGCGGCTCGTACCTTGCAATTTTCAAAAAGCTCAAGGATTCTAAGCGTCAGCTGACTTCGCAGGGCGATCTACGGTGTGTGACGCCGCGCATACTAAGTTTGCTATGCATACCAGCTTGTCAATGTAAGCAATGATCGTTGCAGCGCATCAAATATTGCAAGGGTTGGCATTAGTCCTTGTTACGGGGTGACGGTGCCCAAAGCTCCTTCCCTGAGGCAGGCTGAAGTATCGCTCGTTCGGTGCTGATTTTTTGAAGACGAGCAGCGGTACTCAGCCGTGACGATTGCCACATGCAGGACAATCGACCTCGAGCAGATAACCGTACCAGATGCCCTCGCAGCGGCTGCACCAATGTCCAGTCAATTGGCGCTCCGGCAGACCGAGCCTTCTGGAAAGCAGGCTCAGCCCGAGATCCTTTGCTGGCGTCCTGCGAGCAGGCGAAACTCGCGACTGGGGGAAGCGCACCAGGTTGGGTGAGGGATCCCTCTTAAACTGATCTTCGTTGCGTACCATCGGCTGTCTCACTCTGCCTCATCGAGGCTATAGCGCTTGATCTTGTTGGAAAGTCCAACGCGCGAGAGTCCAAGTTCGTTCGCAGCCTTGCTTTGATTCCACCGATGCCGCGACAGCACTTCGGCGACAACTTGCTTTTCGAGGCATTCGACCTTTTCTTTCAAGGTGGTGCCCCGCAGCTCGTACCCGCCGGCTGACTTGAAGCGGGAGCGCGGCGGGGCCGCCAATATAGCGGGCGACATGTGCGTGGTGGTGACGTACTCCCCCTCCTCCGTCAGTGACACCATGCGGCGGATTTCGTTCTCAAGTTCTCGAACGTTTCCCGGAAAGTCGTAAGCGGAGAGCTTTTCGAGAACGGCTGCAGAAATTCCAAGGATCTTGCGCCCCATCGCCTCGCTGTGCTTGGCGGCAAAGAACTCCGCTAGCACCGGGATATCCTCTCGGCGATCACTCAGCGAGGGAACTTCCAGCTCGAATCCCCGCAGGCGGAAATAGAGATCCTGTCGGAATTTGCCCGCGGCGACCAACGCGCGGAGAGGACGGTTGGAGGCAGCGATAATGCGGACATTGCTGGTGACGATCTTGTCGGAGCCGAGCGGCTTGACCTCTCCCTCCTGCAGGAAACGAAGCAGGCTCACCTGAAAAGATGAAGACACCTCGGATATTTCATCGAGGAATACCGTTCCCCGGTCCGCGGCGCGAAAAAGGCCCAGCCGGTCTGAGACAGCGCCCGTAAAAGCGCCGCGCTTGTGCCCAAAGAGCTCGGATTGTAAGAGCTCATCGGACATCCCCCCGCAGTTTTGGACCAGCAACGGGCTGTCGCGGCGGCCAGAGTTGTAATGAATGGCGCGAGCGAGAAGCTCTTTGCCCGTCCCCGTTGCCCCCTGAATCAAGATAGGCAGCTCCGTTTTGGCTGCTTTTCGCGCGAGCTCGCTGAGGTTGTGTAGTTTTTCACTGACGTAGACGAGCTTTTCGAAACGGCGGCTCTCCGGCTGCATCGGCAGAATGGGCCTTGCGTGAATGCCTGTGGCATTCGCTGGAAATTTGAACTCTCGTGTAAGAAGGCGATGTCGACGGGCAAGTTCACGGGCCTCAAGGCCACGCTCCACCATAAGTCCAATCTGGTTGGCGTCCAGCGGCTTACGGATGAGCTGATAGATGCCGGCGGGCGCCATTTCCCGTTGGCCGATCTCGGTCTTGGCCTCGAGCGCCAGGATGCGGATCACGTCAGGATGAGATACTCGTAGATCAACGAGGAACTTCAGACCTTTGCCTTCGCCATACTCGACGAGAGCAATGTCTACTTGGGCGTCGGCCAGGGATGCCCTCGCATTTTCGACCGAATCGGCGGAAAGAACGCGGTAGTCGTATTGGTCTGACAAGGTGTCTGCGATGGCAGCCCATTCAGGGCCGCTCCGCGCGATGATCAGCACTGTTTGCAGGTCGCGCATGCAACATTCTTTCCAAAATGCAAAGCAGGTTAGCAATATCTGCAAGATAAATCAACTTCGCGAGGCTTGCGCTGTCCATAGTGGTTCGGCAGGTCCGTGAACCCGCAATTAACCCCGCCGCAATTCCCCAAAGGCCGGCAACCTTTTCGCAGCTTCCCCCACTTACTATCGCGGCCTCGCTGTTTGGGGGCAGTGCAAATGGCATTTCCGGTCAACTTTATCGCGGCGGCGCTTGCAAGCTGCATGAACGATGTCCGCTGTTGGTTGACTGCAGCAAAGCCTAGCCCGCTAGAATCATGTCGCTCTGGCGAAGCCGGCCCGCTCGAGCAGCTTAGATTGGACAATGACCGTTTGAGGCGCGAGCTCAAACGCCTGAGCGATTTCCTTGATACCTCTTCGGAGGTCGTCTGGGAAACCGATGACCAGCTGACGATTACAAGCGGCAAGGAAGACCTCGGGCTGCCGGCCGGCCAAATTGGAATCAAGTTGGCGGAGGCCTTGGGGATCAATCCGCTCGCGAGCAAATCCTGGATCGAATATCTGCAGGCTCTTTCCAATCGAAAGCCATTTCGGGGGTTCGAAATCTGCTTGGACGGACGTGCGGGGGACGAGCTTTGGCTGGAGATCAACGGCAATCCGACATTTGCGAGGGGTAAATTCCAGGGTTATCGAGGCACCTGCCGGAATGTGACCGAGCGCAAGCTGCACGAGGCGCAAATTGCATTTCTGGCGGCCCACGATCCCCTCACAAGACTGGCCAACCGGCGCAGCTTTCACGAGCTTGTGGAGCGCGCGGTTGGAACACGAGGGCGGCACAAGCGCATTGCGATTTTGTGTCTGGACCTTGATGGCTTCAAAAGCGTCAATGATACGCTTGGACATGGCGTTGGCGATGCCCTGCTGCTTGAGGTGGCGCAGCGATTGAAATCTTGCGCCAAGACGACAGACCTCGTCGCTCGGCTTGGCGGGGACGAGTTCGCGATTCTGCGGGTTGATGCCGCCGATCCTGAGGACGCCAGCAGCCTCGCTGAGAGAATCCTCGCATCCATTGGCGAACCCTACTTCCTCGATGAACACCGGGTGATGATTGGCACGAGCATTGGCATAAATATCACGGCATGCTCCGAAAACGGAACAGACGAAGTGATTAAGAATGCCGATGTGGCGCTCTATCAGGCAAAGTCCGATGGACGCGGCACCTATCGAATATTCCAGAACGAAATGAACGTCCGTTTGCAAGAGCGCCTGCAGCTCGAGGTAGACCTTCGCCAGGCTTTGCAACGATCTGAGTTCGAACTGTTTTATCAGCCCATCGTGAATATCGAATCCAAGCAGATTGTCACGTTCGAAGCGCTCTTACGCTGGCATCATCCGCAAAAAGGGACGATACCCCCTACGACCTTTATTCCCCTCGCCGAAGAGACAGGGCTCATCGTTCCGATTGGTGATTGGGTGCTTCAGCAGGCCTGCCGCGATGCCGCATCATGGCCGCAAGACGTAAGAGTTGCGGTCAATCTGTCGTCTGTTCAATTCAGGCGCGGAGCCTTGGAACTGTCCGTGACCCGCGCCCTGGCTGCTGCGGGCTTGCATGGGTCTCGTCTCGAACTGGAGATTACCGAGAGCATTCTGCTGCACGACGAAGAGATCACGCGCGACATTCTCAATAGGTTGCGGGTGCTAGGAGTTCACATCGCCATAGATGACTTCGGCACAGGCTACTCCGCATTGAGCTATCTGCGGAGCTTCCCATTGGACAAGATCAAGATCGACCGATCCTTTGTGCAGGATCTCAGCCGCGAGACGAGCGCGGCGGCGATTGTCAGGGCAATTTCCGAGTTGGGGCAAGCCTTGGACATGACCATTGTCGCTGAGGGGGTTGAGACAGCTGAGCAGCTTAGGATTCTTGGTGACCAACGCTGCACGCAAGCCCAAGGCTACTTCATCGCTTACCCCCAGCCTGCGGCGCAGCTGATCCGCGTCATTGAGGAGCTGAAAGCTGTTGCCTAATCTGGAGCTGCCCAAGGTTCGAGAACCCCTCGGCTATTTTAAAGCGGAAGCCACCCGCTGAGGTCTTGATGCACCTTAACACTTCGAGCCGTTCGCGCCAACACCGCGGCGGGCCGCTACTGATGTAGCCATTGGGGGCAAAGCTAGTCTACATGCTGGCAGGAGAGACTCAACGAGGAGATCAGGAGAACAAAACAGCCCTCAGGCAACAAAACGCCTTGCCTACTCCGATCATGGCTTTGAAGCTTTTCACGCTATTCTAGAAAGCCCGAATGCCTGAAAGGACCTCCCTACACTCTTGTGGCGGCCAAGTCAGGGAGGGGGCAGACAACCGGTCTTTTGGCGGAGCTCCCTCTCGTCTTTTTTGACCTGACACTGCGCCTTTGTATTGCTCAGGCCGCATGCATCGCGAGCCCAATTCGGGACAAGTGCGTGATCGTCTCGCTCATTGTCGTTTGGCACCAACGCTGAAATTCTGCCGATTGTCTGTCCTTGACTTGGCGCCTCCTGAAAACGGTAGTCTTGCGACGTTTCAAGGCCTGAGAGGCTACGCTGTTGAACAGGGCAGCAAACCAACTGCGGCTTGCCCGCCTCGCGGCCGACCCTAGTTGGTAGCATGGGAATTGCTCTGTCGATGATGGTGGTCTCAAGATCGGACAGTGCCACCATTGGTCGCTCAGGCAGCAGTCACGCGGACTGGCATACTTTTGAGCCCCCGAAGGGTGTTATTTAGCATGCGCTCGGGTTCGGCAATGAGTTCAATTGATTTTACCCGCTTCGCAAGTTCCGTTAGAACCAACTCACCCTCCAAGCGTGCGATCATCTGGCCCACACAAGCATGAATGCCGGAGCCGAAGCCCACATGTCCTGTTACAGGTCGCTCCACATCGAAGCGCTCGGGCTCTTGCCAACGA
Source organism: Bradyrhizobium guangdongense (assembly GCF_004114975.1). Classification (NCBI taxonomy): domain Bacteria; kingdom Pseudomonadati; phylum Pseudomonadota; class Alphaproteobacteria; order Hyphomicrobiales; family Nitrobacteraceae; genus Bradyrhizobium; species Bradyrhizobium guangdongense. The sequence goes on along the minus strand of NZ_CP030052.1, from coordinate 552,663 downwards.
GCCGGATCACGGTTGGCGGATGCCATGAAGACCAGCACTTTGGTCCTCGCTGGTATGATATCGCCCGCCATTTCCACTTCACGCGAGGTGGTGCGGAAGAAGGTCTGCACAGGTGAATCATAGCGTAGCCCTTCCTCAAACGCATTGCGGGCGAGTGCCGGGCGCTCGTGTAGTTTGGCGAATTGCATTGGATGGCTTGCGAGTGCAAGCAAGGTATTCCCCAGTCCATTGATCGTCGTGTCGACACCCGCAGTTAGGAATGGCCGGACCAAATGCGTGGCCTCGTGTTCAGTAATCTCACCTGCATCAGCAGCTTCGTAGATCATCGTTCCAATGCCATCGGGTCTGAGCGCGCTGCGTGCGCAACGGTCCATGATCCATTTCTGCGCGGTCAGCCCTGGATCACGAGATCTGGCGAGAATGTGATTATCCGGTCCGAAGCTGTTGAAGACGAACGTGCTCCAGGCAAGCAGGTTCTCGCGTCCCTCCTCTGAGACGCCAATGGCGTCGGGGAACACCTTTAGGGGATAAGCTATGGCCAGATCTGTCATCGCGTCGAAGGTCCCCCGCTCGACGAGCTCGCCGATTTTCCTCTCGGCCTCCTTCTGAAAGGTGTCGCGCAGGTTCTTCGCTACGCCCGGTGACATGGTCCGGGCGAGGATTCGGCGTCCCTTCTCGTGATCGGGCGGGTCGATCTGTAGCGTCATCGGCCGGGGCAGCGCTGGGTTCATACCCTTTAGGCCGACGCCCTCTCCGCTGATGAAGGTCTGCCAATCCTTGAGCGTGGAATCAACCTGCTCATACCGCGCCATGGCCCAGATGTCGTACGGCTCGATCCTGAACACCGGTCCCAGTTCGCGAAAGGTCTGGTACGCCGGATACGGATCCCTCAGCACCTCATCAGCGAACGGATCGATCCGAGTAGAAGCAAACTGGCTCATGGCGGCCCCTCGACTTATTGTTTGCTGAGAGGACAATTGCCCTCGTTCTCGGGTCTGAAGGCATCTTCGCCCTTGATGATCCCGACAACCTTCAGGAGGTCCCACTTGGATTTCGACTGGTCGGGCGATTTGACCTGGAGGAGATAGAGCGGATGGATCTTACGTCCGTCCTTGCGGATGAAACCTTTGCCGAACAAGGAATCGTCGGTCGGAAGCTCCTTCATGGCGGCAACGACCGCCCTACCGTCTTTCGCGCCACCGACCTTGTCGACGGCCTTCAGGTAGTGAATGACGCCAGCGTAGACGCCGGCTTGCATGTCGTTGGGATAGGCCTTGGATGGGATGCGCTCCGAGAAGCGCTTGGCGAAGGACCGGGTGGCCTCGTTGAGGTCCCAGTAGAACGGATTCATGATTTGGGCGCCTTGGGCGAATTGCAGCCCGAGAGACGGAATGCCGTTCATGCCCAGAATCAGACCGACCAGTTTGTGATCTTTGGTCAGGCCGAACTCGGCGGCCTGCTTCATCGAAGTGATCGTATCGTCGCCGGCGTTGGCGATACCGATGATGTCGGCGCCGGAAGCCTGCGCCTGCAGCAGGAACGAGGCGAAGTCGGCCGTCCCGAGGGGATGACGGACGGCTCCGAGGACCTGTCCCCCGGATGCCTTGACCGATTCGGACGCCTGCTTCTCCAGATCGTGGCCGAAGGCATAATCGGCCGTGATGAAGAACCACTTTTTGCCGCCCTGCTCGACGATGGTCTTGCCGAGCCCGCGGCCATAAGCATAGGTGTCGTAAGTCCAGTGCACCGTATTCGGCGTACACTTTTCTCCAGTCAACAATGCCGTACCGGCGCCAGAGCCGACGAACACCTTGTTCTTTTCGGCGCTCATCCCCGCGACTGCCAGCGCAATCGCCGAGTTGGGGACGTCGAAGATTGCATCGACGCCCTCATTCTCATACCAGCGACGCGCGATGTTGACGCCGGTGTCCGACTTGTTCTGGTGATCCGCACTGACGACTTCGACCTGCCTGCCGCCAGCCTTTCCGCCATAATCCTCGACAGCCAATTGAGCCGCGATGACGGACCCAATGCCCTGATAGCTTGCAAATGCTCCGGACTGGTCATTGAGAACGCCGAGCTTCACCGTTTCCTGCGCATCGGCCGATCCGCAAATCAGCGCAAGCAAGGAGACGCACGTCGCCAATAGGCTTGTCACCCTCATGGATACTCCTCCCGGCTACCGTTGCGGTCTCAGCCGCATAATACTTATATTTTATAAGTATATTGGGCGATGTCAATTCGGCATGCGTCATGATAGATGCGAACGTGGATGACCCAGGGGAGCTAATGACAATAGCAACAACGGCGGCAGAGAAGCAGCTCGATTTGGCCGCACTTCGCAACGTCCCGGGCTTCGTGATCCGATTGATCCAGTTGAAGTTCTTCGACGGCTTCTATGAGACCTTCGCCGAGCTCGGACTGACGCCTGCGACCTACGCAATCCTCATGCTGGTGCGGGACAACCCGGGGGTCGTTCCGAGTAGCATCGCAGCACTGTTGCGGCTTCAACTCCCGAATTTGACAAAAATTCTGCACCAGCTCGAGGACGCGGGTCTGGTGAAGCGAAGCCGGTCCAAAATCGACCGGCGTGCGATTGAGATCACATTGACGTCGAAAGGCGAGAAATTGATGAGGGACGCCGTCCGGCTCACGGCGCCCTATAACCGCCGAATGCTTGCTCCCCTTAATGAAACGGAGCGATCCACTTTGATCGGCCTGCTAAATCGGATCTGCCCCTTTTAGACTCTTAATCAAATCTTGACCGTATCGTTTACAAGGAGAAGACATTGGCCATTCGCAATCAGGCGGCTGATGCGCGCGCATCCTCGCGCCAAGTTCACCAGGATGCCACGACTGGCCTTAGCGCGAGCTGATGCGCATGCGCCTCGACATCGAAGTTAGTCTGCTGCTGGAACGAAGCCGCGTGCCAGGCGGTCGAGAGCGAGGTGCACCTCACCGCTTTTTCGCTCGCTGCGCTTCATCGAAATTCAAACAGACTGCCTATTGAATTTCGGGTGGACCGCGGCGCCGGTCTGGACTAATCGTCGGCATCACAATCAGTCTGCTCGTCAACCCCGATATGAATGTACTTGCGATCGTTGCTCCGACCTTTGGGCTCATTGCTGTGGGCTACGCCGCAGCTGTTAGCGGACTGGTTTCAGAAGGTGCGCAGAAGGGCATTTCCGAGTTCGCATTCTCGATTGCAATACCAGCGCTTCTCTTCCGGACCATCGTCATCTCGCAATTTCCTGCTATGAATCCTTTGCTGGCATGGGGCGCCTACTATGGCGCTGTCGCCCTCACCTGGATCGCCGCTCTAGCTCTGTCGGCACGCCTGCTTCGCGTGACGCCCGCGGCCGGCGTTGTCGCAGCCACGAGCGCTGTGTACGGCAACATAGCGATGCTCGGTATTCCGCTCGCGCTCACGGCGTTCGGTCCGAAGGCGGCGGGGCCAATGGCGCTGATCCTTGCCATTAACACACCGTTGTTATGGCTCAGCGGAACACTTCAGATCGCCTGGATCGAGCGGAAAGATGGCGCCTCGATTTGGGCACTTGTGCTTCGCCTCCTGTTAGATCTTTTGCGCAATCCGATCATAATCGCGATTGCAGCTGGCTTCTTTTGGCGAATGACCGGGGCAGGACTGAATTCGCTGGTAGATCGGACTTGCGAGCAACTCGCTCAAGCCGGGTCTCCGGCAGCTCTGATCGCGCTGGGGGTCGGCCTTATGCGATTCGAACTCCGCGGAGAAGCACTGAGCCTCGCGGTCATGTGCTTTCTGAAGCTCATCATCATGCCCCTTGTTGCCTGGACGCTGGCCTTTCCCGTTCTACATCTGCCGCCCTTGGTTGGCGACGTCATCGTTCTATTTGCGGCCATGCCGGCAGGGGCCAATGCGTACCTGTTCGCCACGCAGTACAAATTGCTGGCGAACTCAACGTCTGCTGCGGTTGCTTTAGGCACGCTTTTGTCGGCAGTGACGCTTCCTTTGCTCATTACGATCTTGCTGATGAATCCACTCGAATAGCAACCCCGCGTTCAGCCGCCGAAGGCCTCATTGCGCACAGCCTCGGTGAGCGCTTTAGCGATCGCCGGGACCTCTAAACGTCAGCCAGGAACGCTGCAATTTGCGTCCACATGGCGATCGGATTGGAATACATCGGGAAATGGCCGCACGCCGGAATCTCGGTAAGGCGTACGCCATTTGTGCGAAGCAGGCCGAGATAGGATAACGTCGCATTCTGTTCGCCGTACATGAACATCTTCGGGCAGCGAAGGCCGATAAACTTTTGCATCAACTTTCCACTGTCCGACAGATCGACCATCGAGCGGAATATTCCAGGTACCGCAGCCGCCCTCACTTTGTGATGAAGACTGGAAGCGTAGAGCGCGCTGGCATAGGCTGGCATATGCCGGGTTCGGTCGATAAAATCGGCGAAGAACCGCTCCACGTTCTGCTCCGGAAATTGCAAGATCTGCCTGCTGAGGAAGCAGTCCTCGGGCGCAATGTTTCCCTCGATATTGACGAAGCTGAGTACGTGTTGGGGATACTTGTGCGCGAGCAGAAGTGCCGTCAGACCACCCATGGAGTGGCCAACGAGATGAAATCGGTCGAGCTTAAAATGCTCGATTACGCGCTGCGCAGTCTTTAACAAGAACGGAATTGAAATGTCTGATAGATCCGCGCAATACGTCTCTCCGCAACCCGGTGCGTCATAGGCGAGAAACGGATGCGCCGCGAGAGCTTCGTGGCGCACGATGTCAGCGTAGTCTTCTTTGGTAGATCCGAAGCCGTGCAGGAAGACGATTGGCGCCGCTTTTCCGGCGCGATGAATCGCTGACAGGTTCAATTCGACGCCATCAACTTGTGACGGCAACCGAACCAAGGCCAGTTCACGGTTTTCCGGCACGGCTTTCCCTTTGAAGCGTTAACGGGCAAAGCTGGCTCTCGCTTTGCAGCAAGAGCCAGGCCACTGGCTAAGTCTGTCCGAACCCGGATCCCGGCTTCTTATATTCGGGCCGGGGTGGGCTGAAGATGTCGAGCACACGGGCGCCCTCGGGACCAGCTCGCATGGTGTGAGGGACGTTGCCGGGCGTACGCCAGAAGTCGCCCTTGCGCACAGGGATCTCCTCCCCTCCCTGAATCCTAATGGCAGTGCCGTCCAGCAGCACGCCCCATTGTTCCTCAGGATGATGATGGAGCACGCCTTCGGCGTGCGGTGCGAAGCTCACCACCGAGAGCATCGCGTGTTCGCCCGAAAAGATGCGCGTGGTGAGTCCGGGCGCCAGCTCGCGAAGCAAGCCGTCATCCGGTGTATCAAGATTGTGAAATTCCTTTTTCTGGTCAGTCATGTCGTCCTCTGGTTCTGGTTACTACCGTCCGTAAGAGCCCTCGTAACGCCCCTCGCGAATAGCCTTCATGGTCTCCTCTTCGCGCGCGATCTGGGCACGAACAGCCTCAATCAGGGAATCTGCCATCGCGGCCGGAAAGGATACAACGCCATCCTCATCGCCAACGACGATGTCGCCAGGGGCGATCGGTGACCCACCGATCGACACTGGCACGTTGATGCAGCCTGGGCCACTTTTATAGGGGCCGCGGTGGGTCACTGCGCGGGCAAAGCAGGGGAAATCCGAACCGCTGAAGGCCGCGACGTCTCGGATGGCGCCGTCGATTACATAGCCGGCAGCTCCCCTCTCTTCTGCGATATTCTTCATGATCTCACCCACCAGTGCCCGCGTCTCGTCGCCGCCTCCGTCCACGACGATGACATCCCCGGGGCCGACCAGTTCAAGCGCCTTGTGAATTGCGAGGTTGTCTCCAGGACGCGTCCGCACGGTGAAAGCCGTTCCGACCAACCGTCCGGAACGATGGAATGGCCTCAAGCCAACAGCACCCGCCAATCGGTCGAGATTGTCCGAGATGACCGAAGTGGGGGCATCTTTGAAGGCTTCAATGAGAGCGGAAGGCGGCTTTGGCACGCTGGCAAGCGCGGTTTTGACGTTCATGGTTCACATCCGGTCAATCCGGCGATCTGGCGCCGCATCGCAAATGTGCGGCGCCAAATCGCACAAGGTGGCTAATCGATCTCGCGGCCGGCTTTTTCCGTTGCTGCCAACAAAGCAATGAGCGTGATGACGAGGGCTCCGGTCACGTAGGCTGGAATCGCATACGTGTCGGGATACTCTCTCAACAAGGTGGCGAAGATCAGCGGGGCAAAACCGCCACCGAGGACACCTGCGAAGGTGTAGGCGAGCGAGGACCCCGTGTATCGCACACGTGTTGGAAACTGCTCAGTGACGAAAGCACCTTGCGGACCAAACATCGCGGCTTGAAACACCATGCCGACTGAAACTGCGGCAATGATGATGGCTGGTGATTTTGTATCGAACAAGCCGAACAGGAGGAAGCTGCCGATGATAGATGCCAGAGCACCGAGCCCATAGACAGTGCGTCGACCAATCCGGTCAGAGAGCGCCGCAAGCAGGGGAACGGATATGGCATGCACGCCGGCGCCGATCAGAACAGCGGTCAGGGCCAATGTGCGGCTCAAACCCAGCTTCTGAGTGACATACGTCAAGGTGAATACGGCAAGCAGTCCATACACCACGTCCGAACCGATTCGAACGCTACCGGCCACTAACAGGTTGCGCCAATGGTCCCTCAGGACCTCGGCAACCGGCGCCTTGGTCGTCGCATGGCCGGCCTGCAGCTGATGGAAGTGGGGTGTTTCCTCAACGCTCCAGCGGATCCAGAATCCGAAGAACACCAGCACGGTGCTGGCCAGAAACGGAAGGCGCCAGCCCCAGGACAGGAAATCGGCCTCATTCAGCAGCGTCGTCGTGACGGCGATGGCCCCTGCGGCGAGAAGAGTACCGGCAGAGGGGCCGACTTGCGTCCACGACGCATTGAGCCCGCGATTTTGTGGCTTGCCATGCTCCACGGAAAGAAGGATGGCGCCAGCCCACTCGCCACCGAGCGCGATGCCCTGAATGGTCCTGAGACTAACGAGCAGCAGGGGCGCGGCGATTCCGATGCTCCCGTACGTAGGCAGCAAGCCCATCGCCAGGGTAGAAATGCCCATCAAAGCGAGCGTATAGACGAGGACGGCACGACGCCCGACCTTATCTCCGAGGCGACCGAAGATAATTCCGCCGATGGGACGCGAGATGTAACCTACGGCATAAGTCGAAAACGCAAGAATTGTACCGACAATCGGATCAAATGACGGGAAAAAGAGCTTATTGAAGATCAGAGCTGCCATGGAATTGTAGATTACGAACTCGTACCATTCCAGCGAGGTACCCACCATGCTGGCGAGTGCAAGCCGCGTCATCTTTCCTGCCGTGCTTGGGCCGACAGTGTCGAGCTGCGGCGTCAATGTCGTCTCTGCGCTTGTCGTCATCCCTATCTCCTGCGCGTTATCATTTGATCTGCCCGTCGTTGGCGCCCCGGCAAGCGTCACGACGTTTGATTGGTGATTGTGCTCTATGGGCTAGTGGATTGCCTCTGATAGACAGCGTGGTGCCTATTGCGGGTATGCGGCCTCACTTCGCTTGCCCATCTGCCCGCCTCGACTGCCTTTGCCCATTCGGCGCTCTTCAAGACGTCCGGATGGTCAATCTCATAAATGGCCGTATAGATCGGCTTGGGCGCCGGCATATCCTTGATGCCGTTGGCAATGGCGAACGCGAAGGGAACTCCTTTGACGCGCGTAACGCTGTGAACCCCTGGCACTTTCAGGAGATGCGGGACATGTTCCCCATCGTACACCTCGTTGAAGAGATCTTCGTGCGCAGGATCGACGTCCATTGAAGCAATCAGGACAAAGCGGGATTGGATCGGCATCAAGCGCTCCGTTGCTACTTGTGAGGAGGAGTGTATTCAAAGCCGTAGTCACGTTTCGCCGCCTCCGGCGTTACGTAACCGTCCAGCACGTCGTTGAGGATCGCCTCCCGGTCCCGACGTTTAACGTCACCGAATCCGCCGCCGCCGGGTAGCGAGAGCGTTAAAACCGTATCTGGCGGCAACATGCGGCTCAGCTTGGGGCGGACCTCCTCGCCATTCGAACTGGCGATCGAACCGGTCGCGCCGGATTTGCCATCGTACAAACCTGGTGCTGGATAGTGACATCGATCGTACATGCCTGAGAAGAGATAGGGCTTCTCGGTCAGAACCTCGACTTCCATTGTCTGGCCCAAGCCACCACGATGTTCGCCGGCTCCGCCGGAGTCAGGTCGAAGCGCTCTTTGCCGTACGACCAGAGGCGTCAAAGCTTCGATGATTTCCACGGGCACACCGGCGACACCGCTTGGATAGGAGGTGGCCGAGAGGCCATCGAGTCCCTTGAGGGCGCCAGTTCCGCCGGTAGAGAACCAAGTGTACGAGAAGAACTGATTGTCGCGCTTATCGAAGCCGCTGATATGCGTATTCCAGAGACTGTCGGCGCCGGGTGCCATCACCTTATCCGGCAGGATACCTGACAACGCGCCCATGATGGCTGAAGGGAGGAAGTGACCGACCGTATGACGGCCAGCGACGGCAGCAGGATGCTGAGCGTTGAGGATTGACCCGACGGCGGCGATCGTGCGTATCGGCGTGAACGAACCGGCGTTATTGGGCACGTCTGGCGCAATTGCGCACTTCACGCCATAGGTGGTGTAAGCAACGGTATAATTGAAACCGACGTTGATACCGAGATCAACCGTTGAGGAAGACCCTTCATAGTCGACGATGACCTCATCGTCCTTGATAGTGACCTTGGCCTGAATCTCGATCGGCTTGTCGAACCCGTCAATGGTGATCTTGAACGGATGCGATCCGTTGGGCAGAGCCGTAATGGCGGCTCTCATCGCCCTTTCGGTGCGCGCGACGATGGCGTCTGCCACCCCTTCGATATCCGCAAGATCGAACTCTTCGAGGAAAGACTTGAGCTGCTTTGCTCCGACTTCGTTCGCGGTGATCTGTGCATGAATATCGCCAATCACTTCATCGGGGGTCCGCACGTTGGCCGCGATCAGCCGATAAACGGCTTCGACGGGTTCTCCTTTCGAATGCAACTTCATGATCGGGATGAAGAGACCCTCCTCATAGACGGAGCGGGCATCACACGACAGCCCCCTGCCGCCGATATCGAGCGCGTGACAGCAGTTTGCAAAAAGCGCAACGACTCGCCCATTGTGGAATACGGGCGTTGCAATCGTGATGTCGTGAAGCTGAGAGACCGTAATCCAAGGATCATTCGTGATGATGACGTCCCCGGGCTGGAGCGTATCCAGCGGAAACGTCTTCAAGATGTGTTCCATTCCTGTCGCCATGGAATTGATGTGCCCCGGCGAGCCCGTGACCGATTGGGCCACCATCCGGCCGCGGCGATCGAACACGCACGCAGAAAGGTCTTCGGCGTCCCGGACGATGGACGTAAAGGACGAACGCATCAGGGCCGCGGCCTGCTCGTTCACGGCGGCAATGAGCCGCCCCCACATGATATCGAGCGTAATGGGGTCCAGTTCCTTGGCGCTCATCGGGCCACCTCGAGATCGACAATGAGATTACGGTTCTGATCGACGCTAATTTCGCCGGGTCCGTTGATAACAACGGTCGATTCACGTTCTTCGATGATGGCTGGCCCCTGCAGGCGATCACCGGCTCCAAGGCGATAACGGTCGTAGACCGGCACGTCGATGAGTCCTGCGTCAGGGACGTAGATCTTTCTGGAGCCCTTGAGTGGACCGTCGGACTTCGACGTATTGACCGGTAGCTTGAAGTCAGGCTTGGGCCCCGATGCGACCACTCGCCATGACATCACGTCGATTGGCGTGTTGGGTACGGTATGTCCGTAGAGTTCGGTGTAGACCCGCTCGAACGAAGCGGTGATTTCCGCGATGCTGTCTGGCCCAAGTTTACCGGAGGGAATCGGCACACGGATGTCAAAGCCTTGCTTGCGGTAGCGCATATCGGCCCAGCGACGGAACGAGACCTCTCGATCACCCATTGAATGAGCAAGACGGCTTCGCCCCTCCTCCTCCATTTCTTTGAGAGACCGATTGACTGCGCCCCAATCCAGTTGTTCCAGCCGTGCCGGGCTTGATCGCACAAAGTCAAATGCCAGTGGCGCGGTGAGGAAGCCGACGGCCGACATGACGCCCGCACCGAACGGATAGATGATCTTCGGCAACTTCAGGACGCGCGCGACGCCGTAGGCGTGAACCGGCCCCGCGCCACCAAACGCAAACATCGGAAACTGGGAAATGGTGCGCCCCCGCTCGATGGCGTGGATGCGTGCAGCAGAAGCCATTGCTTCGTTTGCCAGTTGATGGATTCCCCAGGCTGCGGCTATCGTGTCGAGATCAAGCGAGGCCCCGACTTGTTCGTTAATGGCACGTTCTGCGGCGGTCTTGTCGAGCTTCATATCTCCGCCGAGGAAGAAGCCTGCATTGAGGTAACCGAGCAGCAGATCGGCATCAGTGACCGTTGGTCGTTCCCCGCCCGCCCCGTAGCAGGCAGGTCCTGGCACGGATCCGGCGCTATGCGGCCCGACCTTGAGGCGGCCGAGTGCATCGATCTGCGCGATCGAACCGCCGCCCGTGCCGATCTCGATCATTTCGATGACGGGCACCTTGACTGGGAGACCGCTGCCTTTCTTGAACTGATATTGCCGATCGACCTCGAATTCCGGGGCCAGCAGAGGCTCGCCATCGACGATGAGGCAGGCCTTGGCGGTGGTGCCGCCCATGTCAAAAGAGAGCACGTCTGAAAGTCCGAGTGACTTGGCATAATGTGCCGCAGCCAACGCGCCGGCCGCAGGTCCCGACTCAACAAGACGGATCGGCGCTTCGATGGCTTGGCTGGCGGTGAGCAGACCGCCATTCGATTGCATCACATAAAGACCGGCTGCATCGCTGAGCTCGTCGCGCGTACGCGCTTCGAGCCGCGTCAGATATTTCTCGGCGATGCTCTTGACATAGACATTGCAGAGCGCCGTCGTCGAACGCTCGAATTCCCTGATTTCCGGGGAGATGTCGCTGGAGAGAGTTATCGCAACGCCGGGGAGCTTTTCCCGTAGGATGCGGCCAACGATGCGCTCGTGATCCGGACAAACGTAGGCGTTGATGAGACTGACGGCAACCGCTTCGATGCCTATTCTGCGCATCTCCTCGGCGATGCGCGCGACGTCGTCTTCGTTGGGGGCCTGGCGGATTGTTCCATCCGACAGAATTCGCTCGGCAATCTCAAACCGGTGACGCCGCCGGGCAATCGGGGCGGGACGACGCAGCCGAAGGTCGTACATGTCGTAGCGGTGCTCGCGCGCAATTTCGACGGCATCGCGGAATCCGCGGGTCGTGACGAGAGCGGTCAGCGCCCCCTTTCTCTCGATCAGCGCGTTGGTGAAAAGCGTCGTCCCATGCACAACATGCGAAACTTGGCCTGCATCACCGTTGATGACCTGCTTAATTCCATTGATTACGCCATTGTCAGGCTGATCTGGAGTTGTCAGGACCTTACCGAGCCGAAATAAACCGGTCTCATCGTCGACCAGGACGATATCTGTGAAAGTTCCCCCAATATCGGCGCCTAAACGCATCCGCTCCTCCAAATTCAGGATTTGGTAGGATTAGCGACTATGGGGTGACAGCCGAATTACCGTTTGGGCAATCCAGCTTTAAGGGAGCATTAGTCCTCCGCCCGCGGCTGCCTGCTGCGGCGGCGGCGTGCCCGACGCCCCCTTCTTGATCATCGTGTGAGAAGAGTTCCTCCCGTTCCGTGCCCATCTAAGCAGCCTCTTCTCCAGAGTCTTGATGCGTACGGTGACAAGCCTGGGAGGGCCAATCTGTCACGCGACAAAGTCAGCAAGGCCGTATTTCGCGAGAGATCCGGAGACGATGGCGAAGCCTGGATCTCTGCGACTGATTCACGGACGCGAGCGTCTGTGCCGGGAGAAGCGTACGCGGCCTGCCTTTCGTTTCCAGCAAATCGGAAGGAGCGGCGGGAGCTCGTCTCGTTTGTGGAGTTCGGGAAAGACCGATTGCTGGAGAAGGGGTTCGCAACGCGCAGCGTAGTCGCGCTCGAGCGCTTCCGTCAGCCGTTGTCCAGTGGATCAGACCGACCGGTCGGTGCCTGCGCAGGGCTGGGACCAGCAACAACATTAGTGCTTCGCACCTCCTTGACAACGCGCGTGACGATCTCGGAGGTCAACTCACGCTTCATCTCGCATCAGCTCCGCTATCCTTGCCGTAGTCATCGACGCCGAGTTGCCTTGCCCGGCACGGTCGTGTTGGTTGTCCTTGCAGATGCGCGAAAAATGATCCGCGCAGATTTCCTCGAATTTGTCCCAGCTCGGCGGCGGACGAAGCTGTTCGTTGTTGGCTCCAGACATGTTTCTGGATTCCGACCCGCCTGGTTAGTCGTGACTGGCGGCACCCTCGGTGCTGGTCCCAAATGGCTGCCCCTGACGAGTCAAAGAGCTTCCCAAATAGATTATCATAGGAACTTTCACAACTAATAGCTGCATATTTTGGTTACATATCCCGTTGATATATTTACGGCACTAGAAAATGGAATAAGTGCTCTTGAGAGCAAATTATCGCACATAAAGCGCTCTTAAAAGCAAAATATGGCAAACTGCAGGAAATTGCTGTATGCTCTTAAGAGCATAATAATCTGCTTAATGGCCTTCAAGAGCATGGTAGCAACCAACAAACTTCAAAAGGCGCCCCCTTACCCGGTGTCACGGACGCTCACGCAATTGGGAGCGGATCTGCGTACTGCACGCATCCGCCGCAACATGACCATGCAGGACGCAGCCAGCAGAATTGGAACGGGCGTGCGCGCTGTTATGGACGCCGAAAAGGGCAAAGCATCGACGGGTATCGTGGTGTATGCCGGGCTGCTGTGGCTCTACGATATGCTCCAGCCCCTCGAAGAACTCGCTGACCCCTCAAAGGACAGGGAAGGGATTGCTCTGCAAGCGACGCGGGAACGCAAGCGGGCGCGCAAGTCCGGAGGGCTCGACAATGACTTCTAAAGCAACACCGAATGCTTCGTCTACATCACGCTGCCGTGTCAGACCGAACCGATAACCGCCGGCCCGATTCTAGCTCGCTAAGGATCGCCGTGGCAATGCATTGGCTCGCTTCGTCTACGGCAAGTTGTACCTCTCAAACGGAGATGCGGTCGCGATTGATCCTATCGAGCTTGAATTATCGGATGAGACTTACGAAACAGGCCGACTGAATGGCGGTCTTTGGCGCGTTACGCGATGCAAGCTCGGACTATTGGGGTCGCCGCGTCATCGAGAAGCATGCCGGGGTTCCCCAGCTTGGCGAACTCGACTATCTGCTGAATTCAGCCGACGACGGCGTAGGGGCGCTTGGTTTGGACTTGGTCAACAACCTCCGGCACCACGTCGCAAATTCAACAAGACGCTCGAACTTGCAAAGCTTCAGGAAATCGCCGAAGCCTTGATGCTCTAGGAAGATGTAAAACCGAGGAAGGCGCCCAGGTTCGAGACTGGATGCTGCTCGGCACCTCCATGGGCGGAGCCCGTCCGAAAGCTGTCGTCGAAGATGACCACGGATTCTGGATCGCAAAGTTCAATCGTCCGGACGACCGCTGGAACAACACTCGCGTCGAACGCGCGATGCTCGAGTTGGCCAAGGTTTGCAGCGAAGGACGTTCTTCTCGTCAAGCGCTTTGATCGCACGTAGACGGGCAAGGGATATTTGCGTTCGCGGATGATCAGCGGGCTAACCGGTTTGCGAGCTGATGAAGCCGTCGAGATGCGCGATCGCTGGTCCTATGTGTTGATGGCGGAAGAGATGCGCCGGGTCACGGAGGAGCCGGGAAAGGATGCGAAAGAACTTTTTCGACGCATGACGTTCAATGCACTGATTTCCAACGTCGACGATCAGCCGGCCGCGTGCATCACTACGGACGCGACCGACTTCGTTCAAGGAGTGCAATGAGCTCGGCCATTATGGCTTGCCTTTCTTGGCTTTCGCCACAATGGCATCCAGATCGACGGCGGACTTCGGGGCGGCGTGGCCCGAGGAGAGATTGCTGTCTGCATCGAGCTTGATGCCGAGAGCATCAAGGACGCGAAGGATGAGCCCGAGTTCTGCGCGCTGGTGGCCATGCTCGACTTCGATGATCCATTGGCGACTGACACCAACCTGTTTAGCTAGCGTCGACTGATCGAGCTTGAGGCGCTTGCGCCGGTCGCGGATGACGGCGCCAAGATCGGCTGCGGTACGTGTGAGCATGGAACATCCAAATGTCAGCGATCGCTTACATTACCGTGTCGCCGTTCGCTGACAATCGGAAATGTCAGCGTTTGACAACATTTTAGAATGTCGCCGATCGACGACATCTGCGCCGGGATGTCCAATCATTTGAGACGCCGACAGCGGCTTAGTTTGGCATTGACCAAGCAAGCGGCGACCCCGCTCGACCGCAGCTGGGTTTTTTCCGCTTTTGGTTTTCCGACCGTTGCCAGGGACCTCGCCCGTTGAGAATCGACTTGGGGAGTTAAGTTGGGTTATGTGAACGTTTCGGTTGATCCATTGGTCACTTATGTCCTCTTCGGCCCTTTTTTGGATAGTTTCTTCGGAACCATTCGAACCGTGTTGACATTGTGTACACGAATGCAATATAACGCTTCATAAGAAGTGAGGAGTAACCGCAATGGAAGCAGCACTACAGCGCCCTGCGGCGCGAGTAAGGTCGCGCCGCGTCCGGAGCGAAACCAATATCCACATTCGCGCTACCGCACAGGTAAAGCACTTGATCGATACCGCTGCAGTGGCGGTGGGCAAGACGCTTAGCGAATTCATGCTGGATAGTGCGCGGCAACATGCCATCGATGTGCTTTTGGACCAAAGGTTATTTGTCCTTGATCCAGAGAAGCACGATGCCTTCTTGAATGCACTTGATAACCCGCCTCCGGCCGGGACCAAGTTGAAGGCACTGATGAAGCGTAAGCCGCTTTGGCAGAAGTAATCGAACATCCGAGGAAGCGTGCGGGCATAACCTCCCCCACGCTTCTCAAGCCGACGCATGACTTTAGCCGCTTTGATTGCGGTAATGAAGCCCTGACCGATTGGTTGAAGAATCGCGCCCTCGACAGCGAGGGCAAGACTGCTCGCACCTATGTTGTTTGCGAGGGCAATTCGGTCGTAGGCTACTACTGCATCGCCTCTGGAAGTGTTGAGAGGGCTGCAATTCCCAAGCCGCCCATAAAAAGGCACGGACTCCCAAATCCCGTACCTGTAGCCATTATAGGCCGCTTGGCGCGAGATCTTACCTACAAGGGCAAGGGGCTCGGCCAAGACCTGCTTCAACATGCCCTCCACCAAATCGTTCACGCATCTGAAACGATCGGTATTCGCGCCATCCTGGTACACGCGATCGATGAGAAGGCTGCCGCTTTTTGGAAAGAAGCGGAATTCATAGAAAGTCCGATTGGGTCCCGAACATTTTTCCTCCCTATCGAAACTGCCATCGACGCACTCTAATGGCGTCACAATCCAACTGCCCCAGTACCGAATGGCCGAGCCGCTCCTGGACCACCTTAGGCGCCGCAATTCAAGCCCGCCATCAACCTTGCGGTTTATATATCAGCTCGCAAAGAAGTGCCGAAAGAGAGTGAAGCCCGGATATTTTGCGGCGTCCATGGCCTTCTCGTTGGAGCCTTACCTAACTTGGTGATACCGGCGGCGATTTGCACCGGTCACAGGGCCCCGTTTGACCATGTAATCGCGGGTGACGATCTCGACGTCCTTCACCGGACTGGAAACACCGATCCGAGATCGGGCTTGGGACATTGCAGCCTCCATTCACGCAACGCATTGAATGCGATCGGCGGCAATGGGACGAACGCTCCTCCGAGCCTGATTTCGGGCGGCCGAGCTGATTGTATTCGTCGGCGCGCTCATGAACATGAAACTTACGCTTGGTGAAATCGACATTGACCCCTGCCTGCCCCACAATTCCGACGCGGAAAGGCCAGTGAAGATCACGGTCTGGGAAATTGAGCCTTGGCTGGAGTTGCTGCCGTTCACGGCGGCCGGAATCCGTGCGACGGTTTGGCGAAGGTCAACCTCAGACGCCCCATCTCAAACGCGCAGAAACAGTTAGGCCGACAAAGGGATCACGCCTTCATTGCGAAGTCGCCAGCGCTTAACACCCATGATGGCCTTTGGCTCCGGTACCATTGCCTCGTTTCGAGTGTTGCGCACCGGCCTTTACGAGCAGTGGACACTATCGAGCTATGTGGGCACGCGCTTCTGGCTGTCGGCGATTTGGCTACGTCTTTGCCTTGCGGCGGACGCTGGCGCGATGCCGGATCTCGACGAAACCATTCGGCTCCTTTTTGGAAACGATCTGGCGTAGGATTTCCAGAAGCATGTCGATCACCTCGGATGCCACTCGCGTTGGCGGACGATCGGCAAGGTAAATGAGGTCCAGATCGCTTCTGATTTCGGGGGTGACAATGGGGCTGGCGCTCAAGACGCCAGTCTCGAGCTCGTATTTGACAGCGCCGAAGGGGAGGACAGCGGGAGCAAGGCCCTGTCGCACGAGGTCTTTCAGAAGGGTAACGGAATCGATCTCCAGCACCGTGGATACGGAGAGATTGAGGCCAGCGGCGCCCGCATCCAGCAAACTTCGGATCGGATTTTGAGCCGACGGAAGCAGCAGAGCATGTTCAAGGAGGCTCGCAAGGCCGACCGGATCGCCAGCGAACATCCCTGGTGGCCCGATGGCGAACAGCCGCTCGACGGCAAGGCACTCACTGACGAGGCGCGGGCTATCTGGCTGAAGGCCGTTGACTAATGCGACATCGATCGAGCCGGTCAGCACCCAGTTTTGCAAATAAGCGCTATATCCCTCAAGTAAGCGCGGACGAACGCGAGGCAGACGTTCGCGACAGGCCCTGATGAGCTCCGCTCCCGCCATGGCGATAACCGACGGCGTGGCTCCGATAATCACGTCGCCGGTCAGGTGTTTTCCTTCGGCCATGACCTCCTGACGAACAAGCTCCACGTCGCGCAGGATTTGGGATGCGCTTCGGTGCAGCATGAGGCCTGCTTCCGTCATCTGCATGCCTCTCCCGTCTCGGTCGAACAGCGGCGTTCGCAGTTCGTCTTCGAGAGCACTGATTGACCGGCTGATGGCAGGGCCTGCTACGCCGAGGTGAGCCGAAGCGCGGGCGATGCTCTTCAGATCCGCGACGAAAACGAAGTACCGAAGCTGTCGTAGGTCCATGGCTTATGAACGGGCGAATTGATACATAGCAAATGCCGTTCGGCTTGTGCGGACGGGACCGCGACAGCTCTGCAACCAACCGTCAAACCGAGCTTGCCGCATGAATTTTTGGCCCTCACATGTTAGCCACTCAGCTTATGCGAGCCTGGCAGAGCGCACCAGTAGACGTTGGTTTCTTCCTCGCCCATTCGCCAGCTAGCTTGGGCAAACGCATCGCAAGGGCGGCGGCTGCCGAGCTCTCCGGCATCGTAGGTATGAATGGGTCTGCGGGGCCTGAACGGCGATCTGCGAAAAGGACCGCGAGAACGTGCTTCGTTGAGCCGCAATCCGCAGGACCCCTTTCCGACCTTGACGCCTGGTGAGCAAGGATGGCAAGGCGCGTGCGGCGGCAACTCTTTCGACCGCGGCTCGTTCTCGCCCAGTGCAAGTTGGATATTCGGCAATGTCAGTCCGAGCGTCTCAAGCCTGAGGAGACTAAATCGCAGCTAGGCAGCAGGATAATCAACTAGTATTGTATGATACCAATTACCGAATTAGTACAAGGAATTACTGCGTGAAGGTTTCCAAAGTCCAGCGCGTACCGGCCAAGGCCGCACCGCTCCGGCAACAGGTCGCAAGCAATCTGCGCACCGCCATCATTGATGGCCGCTTTCAACCAGGCGAGCGGTTGAAGGAAGGCGAGCTGTGTGCATGGACCGGCGTCAGTAGGACTGCCGTCCGTGAAGCCCTGCGGCAACTGGAGGCCGAGGGCATCGTCGACAACATCCCCAATCAAGGACCCGTGGTGGCGCGGGTATCCCCCGACGAGGCGCGGCAACACTATGAAGTCAGGGGTATGCTGGAAGGGCTGACGGCAAGGACCGCCGCCGAGCGGATCTCTGAGCGCGAAATCAAGGACTTGCACCGGCTCAAACGAGATTTGGACCGCGCCTTCAAATCAGGTAGCGTTGCTAAGGTGCTCGAATGCAAGAATCAGCTCGACGAATTCCTGATGAGCGTTTCGGCCAACAGCGTCGTCAAGGGCTTCGTGAGCGTCATTCGCGCACGTCTCAGCTATCTTCGTCCCATTGTTCTGTCGCAGCCCGAACGCCTGAAGGAAAACGCTGTCGAGGTCCATGCGATAATCGACGCGATCATCACACGGAAGCCGCAGGCGGCGTGGCAGGCTGCCGTCAATCACGTCAACATGGGCGCGAGAGCAACCCTCAAGGTGCTGGAGCAGCTGGAGGTGGCGGCGGAACACCAGGCCGCGCTGGACGCGGAAGCCGCGCTTCGGGCGAAACGTCCGCGGGGACGGCCGCGCCGTGACGCGGCACCAAATAATCCGGTCGGTAGGGTGACGATGTAAAAACCGGTCCGCGCGATGGTCTATCTGCTATCCACCCTCGGCCTGGAGACCGTTGTCTCGAACCACCTGCCCCCAAATATGCGCCTGCTCCGCGTAAAAGTTGCGCATGTAGTCCGGATCGCTCGCAGCGACCGTCAGCCCCATCGCGTTGATCCGTCCCGTCACGCTGGCGTCCTTCAGAACCGCGCGCATCTCTGTATTGAAACGCGCGATGATCTGTTTGGGCGTCTTCCCGGGCGCATACAGTCCCCACCAAGGCGTCGCGACGAGATCGGGAAACCCGCTTTCGGCGAGCGTCGGTACGTCGGGAAGGGTCGGGTGGCGTGTTGCGCCGGTCTGAGCGAGAGGGCGCAGCAACTTGGCGTCGATCTGGCTGTTGAGCACCGTGGTCGCTGCGATGATCAGGTCAATATGTCCCGCAATCGCGTCGTTCACCGCGGGGGCTGCTCCCTTATAGGCAACGTGGCTCCACTGCGCGCCGGAGCGTTTGGCAAGCAGCAGCATCGTGAGATGGCCAAGACTCGCCGTTCCAGCCGACGCAAATGCGAAGCCGCCCTGCTTGGCTTTCGACGCAGCGATCAACTCAGCCAAAGTCTGGTAAGGGCGTGACGGCTGACAGGCAATGATGTTCGGCGCCGTACCGACCAGCATGACCGGATCCAGATCTGTCTCGGAATTATATGGCAGGCTCGGCTGCGTCACCGGGTTGGTCGCGTGAGTATCGAATACGAACAGCCACGTGCGGCCATCTGGCGGTGACTTCGCCACTGCCGCCGCGCCGATGCTGCCCGCTGCGCCCGGACGGTTTTCGATGATGATCGTCGTTCCCAGTCTCTGCTGCAAACCCGGCTGAACCAGACGGGCGATAGCGTCCAGCGTTCCGCCGGCAGGAAACGGGATGATGAACTTCATCTGACCCGCAGGCCAGTCCTCTGCCCTGGCAACAAAGGGGGTGGCGAGTGCGCCGGCGAGCACGGCACGTCGTGTCAGTTGTCCCATGTGTTTCTCCCGAGGTGATGATCGAGAACAAGACTTCGGACCAACAGTTCGGGGGGTGGCCCAGGACGGCATGCAAGCGTCGCCGGCCCCGCCCATTCTCCTTATCGCTGCGCAAACGTTGCGATCGGCCCTGCAACAGGTTTTCCGCGGTGCCAGACCGCCGAGATCTTGTGGACGTTGGCTATGTCGGCCGATGGATCGGCGTCGAGCACGACGAGATCGGCGAGCTTGCCAGCTAGCAGGACACCGCGGTCATCCAGCTTGAGCAGCTTCGCCGCGCCGCTGGTCGCGATGGTCAGCGCCTGCATCGGCGTGAGGCCGGCTTCAACCATGAGATCGAGCTCACGATGTTCGGCAATGCCGGGGAAACGCAGGCCCACGCCGGAATCGGATCCGAACCCGATGCCGATACCTGCCTTGTAAAGCGTCATCAGGTTCTTCTGGTTCATCGCCAGCGCCTTGCGGGCGCGCTCGGAAGCTGGTGCGTCATGGACCTTCTGCTGCCAAGCCGGATCCTCCAATTGCGTCTTCACGGCGGGATCCAGTGCCCGGTTCACGAACGGATCCGCCGAGACCTGCGGCTTGTCGGCAAAAATGAAATTTGAATCGTCGAGCGCCAAGGTGGGAACGTACCAGGCGGCATTCTTCTTCATCAATTCGATCGTCGGCGGATCGATCTCTTTGTCACGGATGCCGTGCGCCAGAATGTCAGCGCCGGCCTTCAGGGCGGCCTGAGCATCTTCGAGGTCGTTGATGTGGAAGGCGACCCGAAGCGCGTTCTTGTGGGCCTCGTCGACGGCGGCGGTATAGACCTCCGGCTTCACTTTGACTGGCAGCAGCTTGCCGAAGTCGTCAAGCCAGATCTTGATCAGGTCGGTCTTGCGTCCCGCCATCTCCCTCACCGCTTCGCGCGCTGCGTCGGGCGTATCCGGGCGATAGATCTGGTTCGGGCCGACGGGAACGATCGCCACGGGCGGTGCTCCCATCGCAACCCCAATGCCGCGGTCGGCGCCAAAGATGTCGGCCCCTGGCGCCTTGCCGGCATGTAGATCCGCTCGCAGATCGTAGAATTCAGGTGCGTTCAGGCCCAGCGACGTGATCGTGGTGACGCCATAGGCCTCCCACTGTCGAAGTTGGGACAAGATGTAGTCGCGATTATAGTTGTCCGGACTCGCCTTGAGGCCCCTGACGATACCCACATGGGAATGATCCGAGATCATGCCGGGGATGATGGACTTGCCCTTGAGGTCAACGACATCGGCATCGGATGGCACCGGCACCGCCGTTACGGACCCAACGGCCGCGATGCGTCCGTCGCGAATGACCAAGACGGAATCGGGAAGCGGCTTTCCACCCGCTCCGTCGATCAGAGTGGCTCCCTTCAGGACGACTGACTTTGTTTGCGCCTGTCCCGGCATGCCCGATAGACACAGGCCCGCGATGGCCAAGATGACGACCGATGCGGCTCTCATGCGGCGCTCCTCCCTGTTTCCTCGTTCCCCACGGGTTGGTCCCAGGGGCCATTAAATCTTATAGTACTATATTACGAGCAATTAGCAATTGATCCCGAGACGATGCGCCCTGGATCACCTAACTCAGCGATTTATCGCAGCACGAACGGATAGGGCTCGTCGCCGCTGCTCATCCAGACGGTCTTGGTCTGCATGTATTCGTTGATGGCCTCGATGCCGTTTTCGCGACCGAGACCGCTGCGCTTGTAACCGCCGAACGGGGCCATGTAGCTCACCGTGCGGTAGGTATTGACCCAGACCATGCCGGCCTTTAGCCGGTCAGCCATGACATGGGCGCGCTTCATGTTCTGCGTCCAGACGCCTGCGGCCAGACCAAAGAGGATGTCGTTGCCGATCTCGACGGCTTCCTCCTCATCGCGAAATGGGATCACGGACAGGATCGGGCCGAACACCTCCTCCTGCGCGATCCTCATGCTGTTCTTGACGCCGGTGAAGACCGTGGGCTCGACGAAGAGACCCTTGCCGCATTCCGGCCGATGGGCACGATCGCCTCCGAGTGCCAGATGCGCGCCATCCTTCTTGCCGATCTCCATATAGGCGAGGACCTTGTCGAACTGCGGCCGGTTGGCGACCGGCCCGACCTGTGTTTCGTTCTGCATTGGATCGCCCATCTTGATCGTGGCCGCCGCCTTCAGGAGCTTTTCGACGAAGGCGTCGTGGACAGATTCCTGTACCAGCATTCGCGAACCGGCGATGCACGCCTGCCCGACGGCCGCGAAGATTCCGGCAATGGCGCCGTTGACCGCATTGTCGAGATTGGCGTCGTCGAACACGATATTGGGCGACTTGCCGCCCAGCTCCAGGCTGACGCGTTTCAGGCCGCGCGCAGCGCCCTTGTAGATCTTCTGGCCGGTGGCATCGGAGCCGGTGAACGCGACCTTGGCGACCTGAGGATGCTCGACCAGCGCCGGCCCGACCTCATTGCCAAAGCCGGTAACCACGTTGATGACCCCAGGGGGGAAGCCCGCCTCCTCCACCAGCGCCATCATCTCGAGGAGCGATGCGGAGGTGAATTCCGAGGGCTTGAGCACCACGGTATTTCCGGCCGCCAGCGCCGGCGCAAGCTTCCAGGCGACCAGCATCAACGGCGAATTCCAGGGGATGATACCGACGACGACGCCGACCGGCTCGTGCTTGGTGTAGGTGAACATGTTGGGCTTGTCGATCGGGATGACCGAGCCCTGAATCTTGTCCGCGAGGCCGCCGAAGTAATAGTACCATTGCGGAATGTAATTGAGCTGCCCTCGCATCTCGCTGATCAGCTTGCCGTTGTCCCTCACTTCGATCTCGGCGAGCCGCTCTGCATTCGCCGCGATCAGGTCCCCCAGCTTGCGCATCAGCGCGCCGCGCTGCGTTGCATTCAGCTTGGGCCACGGCCCCACATTCATCGCCCGATGCGCCGCCTGGACTGCGCGCGCGGCATCCTCGGCATTGCCGCGCGGGATCAACGCCCATGGCTCGGCGGTGTAGGGATTCATGGTCTCGAACCACTCGCCCGAGGCCGGATCCTCCCACTTTCCACCGATATACATCTGGTACTTCTTCACGGAACGCCTCCCTGCAGCATAAATATCTGGAATCATAATATCGTATTATTGGCTTTTAGTGAGGTCAAGCTATTGCTTACTACGCGCCCTGAGGGAGGTTTGACAAAATATCTTTTGCAATAATACGGTATGACATACTTTATTGACGTTGCAGGTCGACGAACCCGCGCGGGGAGGACTAGAATGACAAACAACGTGGCCACCGACATCACCGCTGCGCTAAAGCATGCCGGTGTCGAGAACTTCTTCCTCCTCACCGGCGGCGACCAGCCGTTGTGGATCGCGCTTCGCGATGCCGGAATTCGAATGGTGGTCGCACGCAGCGAGGCCAGCGCGGTCTACATGGCGGACGGTTATGCCCGCGCCAGCGGCCGCGTCGCGCCGGCCTATGGGCAGGCCGGGCCCGGCGCCGCCAACGTCGCGGCCGCACTGGCAGATGCCGTCTGGGCCCAATCGCCGGTATTCGCGCTGACAGGAGCGACCGCGACGCAAGCCCTGCACATGAACGAGTATCAGGACCTCGACCAACATGTCATTTTCCAGCCCGTCACGAAGTGGAACGGTGCCGTCGCCGCTCCTGAGATGACAGGGAGTCTCGTCTCGCAGGCGCTTCACATCGCGGCGACACCGACATGCGGACCCACCCATCTCGACGTGCCGAAGAATTTCTTCGCGCTGCCCGGGGACCCGCAAACCGCGAACCGGCTAGAACGTTCCTACTCAAATGCCGCCAGCAAGGTGCGTGCGCTCGGCACCGAGGTTGCTACGGCGCTCGACCTCCTCAAGCGCGCGGAGCGCCCGGTTCTGTTTGTCGGCGAGGGCGTGCGGCTTGCCGGCGCGTGGGCCGAACTGGCACTGCTGTCGGACCTTGCGGGCATCCCGATCGTCGCCACGGCTGGCGGCAAGCCGGCCATTCTGACGTCACACCCGAATTTCTGCGGCATCGTCGGACGCTATTCCTCGGTGAGCGCCAACAAGCTCGTGGCAGAGGCCGATTGCGCCCTCGCTCTCGGGACCCGATTGGGCGGACTGGCAACCAACGGCTACACTTTGCCGAGCCGCAAGGCGACCGTGATCCAGATCGACCATGATCCGGCTTCCCTCATTAACACCTACGCGCCACGCCTCGGTGTCCGCGCCGACATCAAGATCTTCCTCACCGACCTACTTGACCTCGTTAAACAGCAGAATTTGCGGACATCGTCCGCCTGGCTGGACCGCTGCCGCCGCGATACTGATAAATGGACAGCTAATCACCGCGAACAACTCGCTGCGTCAGGTGGCAACACGGCCCTCTCCCCGCTTTCGGTGCTCGACGAGCTCTCCCGCTATGGCAGCGAGATCACGCTGGTCGCAGACACAGGTTACATGGCTGCCTGGACCGGCGTGCTGTTCCCGACGCTGCGTTACGACGCCTTCTTCCGCGCAGTCGGATCGCTCGGCTGGGCGCTCCCCGCCTCGCTCGGCGTCCAGATCGCGCGATCGGAGAAGGTGGTATGCATTACCGGCGACGGCGGCGCCGGCTATCACCTGGCTGATGTCGAGACGGCGGTTCGCTACAGGCTGCCGGTCGTGATCATCGTCATGAACAACAGCGCGCTCGCCTTCGAATATCACGAGAAATATCGCTGGAAGGGAAATGTGGTTGCGGAAGCGAACGATTTCGGGCGCGTCGACTTCGCCGCGGCCGGAATCGCGCTGGGTGCAAGGGGCGCACGCGCCACCAATCGCGAGGAATTTGTGGCAGCCATGGCGGTCGCAATGAAGGCATCCAATCCGTTCGTGATCGACGTCGTCATCGACAAGGAAGCCTTTCCGCCCGTCACCAATTTCGATGCCGTGATGGAACGGAAGCTCTAGATTGGCGGACGGCGCGCCGGAGGAGCGGGCACGCCGTCAGCGATCCAACCTACGACAATCAACAATCATAAAGAACCAGGGTGGAACCATGAAGACCCGTCGAGCTATTGTTGGAGTTGCCGCGGTCGGCCTGTTGCCGCTGACCGCCCCCTCTGTCGTCCGAGCGCAAAAGGCCACGATCCGCTGGCGCCTGGCGTCCAGCTATCCCAAGAACCTCGACACCATTCACGGTATCGCCGTTCGCCTTGCCAAGCACGTCGAGGAGATGACGGATGGCGGCTTCCAGATTCAGGTGTTCGGCCCCGGGGAAATCGTGCCAGGCCTGCAGGTACTCGATGCCGTGCAGAGCGAAACGGTCGAGATAGGACACACGGCATCGATCTACTACAGCGGCAAGAACAAGGCGTTTGCGATCGACACCGGGCTGCCGTTCGGAATGACGCCACGCCAGCATCTGTCGTGGATGTATCGCGGCGGCGGGCTCGAACTGTTCAGGGAGTTCTTCAAGTCCTACGGCGTCGTGAACTTTCCCGGCGGCAGCACGGGCGTGCAGATGGGCGGTTGGTTTCGCCGCGAGGTCAATACGCTCAATGATCTGAAGGGCCTCAAGATGCGCATCCCCGGCATTGCGGGCGACGTGGTCGCACGCCTCGGCGTCGTTCCTCAGAACATTGCCGGCGGCGACACCTATGCTGCACTAGAAAGAGGCACGATTGACGCGGTCGAATGGGTCGGCCCCTACGATGACGAGAAGCTGGGCTTCAACAAAGTCGCAAAATATTACTATTACCCGGGCTGGTGGGATTGCACGGGGCAGTTGGCCTTCTATGTAGGAGCGAAGGCTTGGTCGGCCTTGCCTGCTCATTATCAGCGGGCATTCGAGGTGGCCGCCGCGGAGGCCTCCTGGGACATGCTGTCGCATTACGACGCCAGCAACATGGCGCCGCTGCGTCGGCTGATCGCAAACGGCACCGAGCTCAGGCCATTCTCGCGCGAGATCATGGAGGGCGGCTATCGCGCGGCATTCTCGCTCTACGCCGAAGAGACGGAGAAGAATGCCGAGTTTCGCAAGATCTACAGCGAATGGCTGAAGTTTCGTGAGGACATCGTGACCTGGTTCAGGGTCGCAGAAGCGAGCTTCGAATCCAATCTGTATAGCTTGTACAAGACGTGACCGGATCGGTCTCTAGGGCTCGGGGGCCCGCGCTTCGCATCGGCAACTCAGGCGACTTCCAGCAGCCGCGTTCAAACGATGCCCAAGAAGTTTCGTGCTGGCTATCCTTCTTGGACTGGCTGCGGCCGAATATGGATCGTGAGGGTCTTACCGCGCACGCTCCGTCATCCCCTCGAACTGTGTGCGGTAACACAACTCTGGGCCCTGACGCGATATATATAGTGCTACGCCGCAGAGTTCTTACTCGGCAACGACGCCCAGTAACGAATTCAGCACGAACACAGGACAGCCCGAGCCGGCGCATGCGGAGTAGGTTGGTGCCGCCGGAAGGCGATGCAATCATGTTGGACGGATTGGGACCGCCAAAACCGCTCGGCGCCGGGGCGGCAACTCCGGCAGACCTTGTCACCCGCCCATGGGACTGACTTTCCGCATTTTATAGCCAAATTGCCGGGCTGGCTCCACGTGAATACGCAAGCAAGGCGTAACTTAAGAAGGCACGGCAATGATCTGCTCGCTGTGAATTTCGCTATTCCGAGCGAAGGAATTGAGCAGAAGGCGCGCAAGACCGGTGGCTCGTGCGCCGAACCCGAGCAGATCAGAACCGACGTCGACCGCCACGCCGCCGAACCGAGAGTCTACAGATGCATCCTAGCTGCGCCGCGAAAAGCGACGGCTAGCACCATTCGCACATGATCGAAGAAGGCCTGGTCGGAACCTCGAAAAGTGGGATTAAGGTGCCGTTCCGGGCCGCCATTGAATGGCTAGCCATTGAGCTTGGCTGAGTTGTGCAGGCGTGAGATTATTGGCTACCGCGTCTCTTGTTCGAAGGTAATACGGGCGCCGTAGCTGAGGAGCGTGGGCGGCAGCCAAATTCAGCCACATGTACGCAAGAACGCCATCCTGCGCAACGCCATGCCCCTTATCGTAGGAGAGGCCGAACAAATATTGGCCTGTCGGATCACCGCATGCGGCTGCCGTGTGGTAATACGCCGCGGCTATCTCGTAGGACTGCGGGACATTGAAGCCATGTTCGTGCCTGAAGCCCAAGACAGCTGCGGCTCGAGCGGACCGGCATGCTTCAATCGCACCGCCCGCCGCCGAAACATGTCGCCGCGCGAATGAGCGCCCGTTTTCGGAGAGTTCGGCGCCGAACACGTTGCCGATAGTCCACAGTGTGAGGAACAAAGTTCCGATCAGGGGGCGTGCATTCTTCATAGATGTTCCCGAGTCGATTTGCAATCTGCAACGATCATTCGAACCTCACCAGACCTTCCATATCAGCCATGTGACCCAAATGGCTGGCGCGAAGAACAGACCGAACGGCAGCCGGGTGATGGCTTGGATGCTGTCGCGACGGAGAAGCGCCGCAATTCCGCAGGCGATTAAAGCTGATCCGGCCGCGACCTCGATTGCGATTGGAATCAGATTCCAATCGAGCCAGACTCCAGCAACGCCGGCGAGTTTGACGTCCCCCAACCCGATGCCGTCGCGCAGACGGACGGACCTGTAGGCGATGCGCAATAGCCAGAACATCGCGGCTAATGCCGCTCCGCGCGATGCTGCCGTCGCGAGCGTCGGCACCATCCAGTCTGGAGGTTGCACGAACACGTTTGCCAATCCGAGTACAAGCGCCAGGATGGTCAGTTCGTCTGGTATTACGAAGAGTCGCGCATCTATAACGGCGATTGCGATGGCAACGGCGGAGAATGCCGCCCCGAGGAGGCCTGCGGAGCTCGGATCCGCTGCGACGCTCGTCGCCATGCAGACGGCGCAGAGGACGAATGCCGCCGTGACCGTGACGTGGGTCGGTGCTCGGAACGTGAGAAACTTTTGCGAGCAACGCGAGAGGCGTTCCGGCATTTTCCTCGTTGCTCCTTCATTGAAGTAGTGGCGGTTGTCTTCCCTTGGAAGGAAGGGACTCGACCGTTCCGCGCAGCTTTGCCCGAAACTCCTCGGCGACGTAGTGGGCGGCAATGCTGTCCCGAATGAC
The DNA here is from genome assembly GCF_004114975.1 of Bradyrhizobium guangdongense. Lineage (NCBI taxonomy): Bacteria > Pseudomonadati > Pseudomonadota > Alphaproteobacteria > Hyphomicrobiales > Nitrobacteraceae > Bradyrhizobium > Bradyrhizobium guangdongense. The sequence continues at coordinate 524,944 of NZ_CP030052.1, read as the reverse complement.
TTGCGGACGGATGAAGATAATGAGCTCGGTCCGGGTCGTCGTCTTGTTCTGGTGCGACAGGAGGTCGCCAATTTTCGGTATCTCGTCGAGAACCGGAATCCCACCACGATCGACTTCAGTGTTTTCCTGAATGAGGCCTGCCAAGAGTACGGTTTGCCCGTTCGGCACGGCGACAGAGCTCTTCACTTTGCGTTGCGAGACGGTCGGCGTGAGCGAGTTCGCGGTCGCGTTCGTCGCCTGACTGATTTCTTGCTCGATATCGAGGCGCACGTTGCCGTCGGGACTAACCCGAGGAATGACGCGCAAGATAATGCCGGTGTTGCGATAGTCGATTGAGTTGATGATCGTGTTGTTGGTGCCGGTCGCCGAATTGAGAACGTTGCCGGTGCCGGTCGATACCGGGATCTCGTTCCCAACGAGTAGTGTGCCGACCTGATTGTCGATCACAACCAGCGAAGGGTTCGATAATATCTTGACATCTGTCACCGCGTGCAGCGCATCTATGATCATGTTGGGCTGCGCCTCAGGGCCGACGAGGAAATTAAAGCCTGGGAAGGCGCGGTTAAGGAAAGCGGATGCGACGCCATTGAGGACGCTCGACTGCTGTCCTGGGGGGGAGCTTGGGACGTTCAGGGCGGAGCCTCGATCGGGAGCCATACCGAGGTTTTTGCTTTGGATGAAAAATTGAACCCCGTAGCTCAGATTGTTGTTGAGCGTAACTTCAGCGATGGTCGCATCGATCGCGACTTGAGCCTGCGGTTGGTCGAGCTGGCGTATGGTCTGTTCGACGGTCCGGTAATTCTGAGCGTTCGCATAGATAAGCAGGGAGTTCGTGGAAACGTCGGCTGCGATGCGAATCCCCTCCATCACGGGCCTGCCGCTAAGGCCAGCGCTCTGTAGCTCCGAGCCGCCAGTGTCGTTCCCTGTTCGCGATCCGCCCCCGAGTGCGCCTCCGCCGAAATCAGTATTGCCTTTTGTGCTTGTGGAGGAGCTGGAAGTCGTTGAGATGGCTGGTAGTCGGTCGGCATTGGACGATGTCCTCACCAAACCGCTCCCAGGCGCGACCTGTCCCGCCGCGCTGTCGGTTGCATTTGAGCTGCCTCCGCCGAAGATTTCGCCGAGCACTTTCGCGAGCTGCCGGGCGTCGCCGTACTTGACCCGGCGGACATGTACAACAACACGGGCAGGATCTGATGCGTCGAGTCGGCCAATCCAAGTCTGGACCGTTCGCAGGAGCTGCGGCTTGGAGGTTACCGCCAAAATCGCGTTGCGGCGCTCCATTACCTGAAACTTGACAAGATCGTGCCCAACGTCGCCTTCCTTTGAATTCAAGATTTTTTCGAGTTCTGTCAGGACAGGCTCAGGAGCGCTGTTCTGGAGTGGAAAGATACCGACTGACTGCCCCCGCATCCAATCAACGTCGAAACCAACAGCCGTATCGACGACCGTGCGACGCTCGGGCCCTGTGCCCTGAACCAGCAGCATGTTGCGAGCCTTATCCACGCGAACCGCACCGGGCTTCGTAGCAAAACTATCCAGGAGCTGCATCAGCGTCCCGGCCGATATGTATTGAAGCGGCACGACAGAGACGCCAAATCCCGGCTCCACGTTTGCAGGCTGCGAATCAAGACTGCCGGCTGCGAGTGCCTCTGTCTGTGGGACAATTCGATAAGCGGCGCCGTCGCGGACGAGCGCGACTCCTGCCAATCGGAGCGCACTCTCGAACACGAACAGCAAGTCCTGCTTCGGAACCGGCCTTCCCGACGCAATATTGATATTGCCCTGAGCACGCGGGTCGATTGTGTAGCTCGTCTTCAGGATGTCGCCGAGTACAGTTTTTGCAACCGACGCAATCGTGGCGTTTTCGAAATTCAGTTCATACCCGGGACCGGTGCCGGTACTCGTCGCCGGGGCCACGATTGCCTGCATAGAAGAGACCGGCTCGGCCGAAAAGAGTTGGGCGCGACCTGGCCGGACAGTGCCTTGCAGATCGGCTTCTGCGGTGCGTTCCGGAAATCGGGGAAGCAGATCCTGATTACGAACCTCATCCATTACGTCAGGTTTGGTGTGAGTGTCCTGCCACGTGAGTGGCGCGCCGCATCCCGTCAGAGCCCCCGCGGCAACTAGGGCAATTGTCTTCTTCAGCTTCGCGCCACATCGCAAACGGTGCAGGCGTGTCAACATAGCGCGTAGCCTCTCACTCTCTCGCGTCTTCATTACAAATGCGAGCAGATCGTCGAGCGCGTGAACCGCGCGGCGCCCAATCTTCTCAATGATTGACGTTACTCCTTATGTTGTTGTCGCAACGGCTAAGCCGCATGCAACAATATCGCTGCACCGACACTTTCGTTTCGCCCGTGACAATTCTGCAAAGCAATGTCTCCGCGCGCGAAATCGCTCATAAGACAGCTTGTTCAGCGTCGAGCGGCGACTTCATTCGGTTGAGCAAGGCTGTAATTGCCTCTAACTTAGACATCGCACCGAAACCTTGTTTGAGTATTGCGCATCCCAACCGACCGGTTGAACGTTGGGATTGAGATAAGCATCGCCGAGAAGTTCCCGTTGAGCGGCGGCATCGCCTGGCCGTGCGACGACGAGCGCGCAGTCTTTGGGTGCCTTCGTCATGATGACGGCGTCTCCTTCTTGGAAATCGAACTCGATCTCGTCTGTTTCATCGAAGAGCTCGAGCGTGAAATTGCTGTTGCTCACGGGCTGCTTGAAGTTGAGAGCCATATGCAATGTTAGCACCGATCCATCCCACTCGAGCCATGAATCGGATGCGCCATCGAATGGCTGCTTGGTGCCATTGACGCGCGCGAACGTATAGAAGTCAGACGCGCGCAGCGAATTAACCGTCGCCCTGGCCAGCGGATCAAGCTGGTCACGCCCGAGGTGTGGGGCGCTTTCGTTGAGGCCGCTACTTCGCAATGCCGTCACCGACGTTTCCCTATCGTAGGTCCAAGATACGCGGACGCCGCTGATAGAGCCATTTCCATCAAAGATAACCGCATCATGCATGTGAACCAATATATCCGGATGAGCGTCGACGTGCCTTGCGTGGATGCACACACACAGCGTTGCGACGATTACGAACCAAATCAGAGAGCGTTTCATTGCATCATTTCAGTTGCATCCGGCGCGCGGATCGTGGAAGGGCGCGACGGCTCCTCTTTTCGAGCAGCCGTCGGCGCGGTGGTCACGGCTTCCCGTGGTCGTCGTGGTGGTCGTCTGGATCAGAACCGCAATAATGCTTGATGGCGGGCAGCTTCTTTGGATTGTCCCAGCGCGGGTCCCGAATGTCGTAGACGATGGGCTTTGCGTAATCTTCGGGATCAACGAGCCATCGTGTGTCTGGCCATTGATCGAGTGTCAGGCCGAGGCGCTTAATTTGATCCAGGTATCCGCCGTAAACGGCGGGCGAGATGGATTCCTTGAAGGTCGACCCGGTGGTCAGATGCAACGGAATGAAGATCTTCGGGTTCAGCGCTTGAATATACGCGAAGGGATCACGATAAGAATTGTTATCGAAATTGGCTGTCGCAATCGTACCGGCATCCACATCGGTGGCCGGTAAACTCTTCAGGATGTTCGTGATACGCTGGCCGTCAGCTGGCGTGCCGTTGGGCCACCCGCTTCCCAATCCTTCTTTGAGTGCTCCCGACGAGTTATACCAAGCAAAGGTGAAGTGACGACCTTCGCGCAACACAAAATCGAAAAACAGCGGAATAGGGCCACCCGGACCACCACTGCCGCTGGTAGCAATGTTGATCTGCCCAGGCAGCGTCCCACTTTTCCCGGGCGCAAGCGGCGTTCCGGCCGGAAACAGCCCCGGATCGCGCGGGTCAACCGCATAATAAACGGACGGATTAGGTGCCCGCGGCCAGGTCGGGTCGACCGGGACTGCAACCGAGTGCAAGTGTCGGAAGGCGATTACGCAGGCGTCCGGTTCCAGGAAGTCCAGTTTGACAATTTGGGTGCCGGGAACCGAACCGGTCGTCGTGACCGTGTTGCAGGAGATCGACGCCTTGTGAGGAAACGCCGTAGCCGGATTACCTTGAATCGCCGGGTCGGCCTGCTCGCGCGCGAAATCGGCTTGCAGGGCAACGCAGGTTTCCGCGGTGGCGTAGAGTTTCGCGCCGGTCATCGCAGCGATGTAGGCCGCGTTGTCCGCGTGATCGAAGTGACCATGCCCGATTAGAAGGCCTTCTGGTTTGAGAGCAACCAAATCGCCGATAACGAAGGGCGTGCGGCCCGGCGAAACTTCGAGCCGAGTGACGTAAGTGTCCAAAAGCAAAACGTGGCCGGCAATGGAAGCCGCCAGAGTTGAATTCGAGAGCCACGACAAGATGACCTTGTCGGGACTGACCCGCCCGGACTCGGGATCGACGTTCTCGTCGCCGAAAAATTTCTGACGCGCTGCGATCAAGTCGCCATTGTTTGCGTGAGCCGTGGTCGACAACGCCGAACCTGCCATGAGCGTCGCGGCCAAAGCCAAGGCACACTTGGTTGGGATTGAGTTCCTGCGTAACATATAAAGGTTCCTCTTTCGGTTGTTCAATCGTTAGAGTGAAGGTCGCCATCTCGAAAAGCCTCGCTCGTGTTTCCGAGTAGATAGGCGACAGATCGGATCGGGCCATTGATGTTTGAAAGTCCCCCGCCAGCCGCGCCAAACGAAAAGCGGTTCATAAGGCGCTTTCTCGCGATGCTAGGGACTGAATGACGGACATCAATATCTGAGGTGTGTTGTCGAGCGACACGAAGTGTTGCTTGTCAAGATGAATTGCCTCTGTGCGCTGCAACGTAGGGTCTGCGGCATTGCACGCAATGGCACGAGCGGCTACGAGATCGTCGTGTCGGTGTACCTGAAGGCGACCCATCGCAGCGCGGCACACTTGGCGGTTGCGATTGATCCGCTAACATAATCGCATTTACCCTTAACGCTTCGCAGGATGCCGTATTGAAGCGGTGCTGGCTTCCACAGGCGCCGGATCTGCGGTCGTGCCGGGCAAGGCGAGAGCCAGAACCTTGATGTTCTCGCCGTTCGAAAGCGTGGCTTCACGCGCTCCGATGTCGCGCAACGTCCATCCTGATTGAACTTCATCCTGCCGCAACTTCACCGTCTCGCCAGTCGCGCGATTCACAAAGACGGCGATGCTGTCGGCGCCCCCAGTTATCGTGCCCACGAGTTCAAATGGCGGAAGCTCAGGCTCGAGCGGCTTGGGAGCCGCGACGACAACGGGGATAGTGGGCGCGTTCGGCGGCGGCAGAGACGGAGGGCGGCGTGACGGAGAGAATAGCGGGCGCTCTTGCGTTTTATTGAGCTGCGCAAGGGGGACTTTGGCAATGGGATTATGCTCCGATCGGGTAGCCTCGAATGGCTCCTTCGCAAGCAGGTACTCCATTGTGGGCGACACTGGCGGATTCAGGCCAGTAGCCGTTGAAGTCTGACTCGCCTCGGCAGGCCGCCTCCCCGATTCGACTGCCAAGATCAGGAAGGCCAGCGCGAGAGCTTGAATCGTGAGGGGGCACTTCATTTGACACTCCGCCACCATCCGGAGACGACAATTGCGACGCGCACCTTCGTCGCGGCGTGTCTTGTCGACGACTCGGGTACCTGTATGACCAATTGATCGATGAACAGGAAGGGCGATCCCGCCTCCAGCTCGTAAAGGAGGCCTTGAAGGGCCGGCTGCTCGATCTCGAGATCGACAGAGACTCTGACGATCCCGTGTTGTGCTCCTGCGTCCTGCAGATCGACCTGCGACGATAAGATGTTGCTTCCCATCCGCGTCGCTTCTGCAGAAACGTGCTGCAGCACCACGGCGGCCGCGACTGTGACCGTGGGACCTTCGACAACTGGTGGACTCACAGCGAGCGCCCCGTCGTTCGTGCTGCGGGCCGCCCGCTGTTGTGACTGCAACCTGTCGAACATTTCGTTCGCGTTCGCCAGCGTACGATGCTGTTCCGCCAGGTCCAACGCCGTCCAGCCCGTGATCAGCAATAGAAATCCCGTCATTGCCGCGTAACAAATTGTGGCAACGAACGGAATGGCGCTGACGTAGCGTCTAATGCGGTAGGTCTGGTTCATGGATAGCGGCGAATGCGGGGTTGATTTGAGCCTCGACGTGGAATTGCTCTTTGGTTGCTCCTTCAGACCGTGTGGTTGGAGCGAAGAAGATCGCGTGTGAAAACTGGGGCGACTGCTCGATCAGGCGGATGAGCGATGCGGCGTCGCTCGTAAGGCCCGCTATCTGTAGTTTCGCGTGATCGATACGCAGCTCCGTTAGGAACGTGTTGTCTGGCAGTAGATCCGACAGCGCCTCAATCGCCATTACGGGCGAAGGAGTGTTGCGCTTCTGTTGTTCGAGCTCTCGCAAAGCGGATTCGGCAACAACATTCTGCGACGCTCTTGTGAGCACCGATATCTTTCGAGAGAGTTCTTCCCGTCTCAGGGCCAAACCGTCCGAAATGAGCGCTGAAATGCAAAGCGACGAAGTGGCAGCAAAGCCGCTTAACAGCAGAACTACCATCAGGCACGTACGAACACGACGGAAATCGGTCGGTCCGTGTATTTGTGTCTCAACGATCCTAATTGGCACGTTCGAACGTGACGTGGAGACCAGGATTGACCAAGTCCCAAGCGATCCGATAGCATCGAGCAAGGGCGTTAGCTTAGCGCGAGGCGTGGCAGCGATTGTCAGCTGAATGCGGTCGCCAGTCTCGTCAGGTGAAGCACTCCAACCATAGACCGCTTCTTGCACATCCCACGGGGTTAGTCGGTCGATTTGGGACCTCACGACACCCGCCGCATATTCGGCAGCGCGCCTCGGCAAATCCAGCGGGCGAAACAGAAATCGCGCCGGGTGAAGGACAAGTTCAAGCTGACTTCCAGTCAGAGCTAACTTCCATGCTGGAGGGATTGGGCTAGCAACCGCTCCCTCCAGGACCGCGAGCGCGTGGTCAGGCGCTTTCGCGTTTTTGGGGTCGGTCACGAGATGAAGGGTGAATTGATCCTTCTCGAATTCCACCATCCGAACCTGCGAGCGTCGGCGCAAGCCGTTCGAGAGCGATGAAACTTCGGACGCCACGGCTTGTACCCACGAAGCGAGGCCTGCCGCTATCGAATTAAACAGGATCATGGCGGGTTCGCCGTTGCCATGCCCTGACGACAGTCACCGCGCAAACTGTCATCCCAGGCAAGGATATGAAAAGGATCGTCCGGACCCTGTAGCAAGATGACCGCTTCCGCACAGCTATTCCATCCCCCTGCGCCCCCTATTTTTATGTCCAGCCGGAACGCGTCACTTGCATCGGCGGTCGCGGCGGTTTGATCTGAACCGAGCAGTCGGACTAGAGCGTCCTTACTGGGAGCCACGAGCTGCCGTTGGCCAAGAAAACCATTCAGACGATCTAGGGTCATGCCAGGCAAAGCCGCAACAAGCTCGGGCGGCGCGTCGAAGACGTTAATATCGGACCTGCCGCTGTAAACGGTCACCAGAGGCAACATTCGTTCTATGATGACCTGCGGCAGACCTTGAACTAACCATAACTCTCCTACATGTGCGAAGGGAGCGCCTCGCGGTCCATAGCCGCGGCCGGCGGCGCGGTAAAGCTGCGCTTCATTAGCGCGATCGGATGGTCTTAAGCGCTCTCGCCAACCAACAATCCGCGCAGCAAAACGCGGGGCATCCTCCTCCGATGCGCCGATCGCTATGAAGAAACTCGATAGTAGTTCGCGCGGGGCCTGATTGAGATCGAGCCGGGCCGCTTCGGAAACGAATCTGACCGATGCGTTGGCTTGGCCTAGCCGGAAGCTGAAGTGGCCATGCGTAGGTCGATCGCGCTGGTCTGCCACAGCAAGGCGTTGGGTCGCGAGATTAAGGCTGGCTGACACCAATTGATCGGCTTGCAGACGGCGCTCGATCACCGAACTCGACCAGGAAGAACTGCCTATGTAAATCGAATAGATGGACGCAAGTGTCGCGAGTGCAATCAACATCCAGAGGACCGCAATGAGGATAAAGCCCTCCCGCCCCCCAGATAAGTGTCCTTCCTGCGGATTGCAAAATATCATTGTGGCCTCAGGTCCGACGGCTCTCGAGAGAGTCCGCTGCGGGAGCCGTATCGGGACTAGTGTCGGGCTCTCCCGTGCAATCCGTGCTCTTTCCGCTGATGCATAGTGCAGGCGCGTCAACATGAATAAGCGTCGTGGTCGAGATTACCCTCGCCTCCCCAAGGGTGTGATCTTGGACCGTGAGGCGGATGGCGGCCGGCAAGTGGCCGACATTCAGCCAGTTCGCCTTCCACACGCCGCCGGGTCCCGCATAGGCGAACTCGGCCCGATAGGGCGATCGCAGCAGGACGACGGGATTACCAAAGCCAGACGGGTCAATCGCACCTTCAAACAAGACGAAGGGCCTCGAAGAGCGTATGAGGACGAGACCAGTAGGGTCCTTGATTGTTTCGATTTTAACGATCTCGAGGCCCGACTTGGCGTTGGGGCTTGTAACCGTGCGCACAAAAGTGACAGATCCTTCTGTGCCGTTGAACAGCGGCTTTTTGCTTCCGCCGTTGGCGGAAATGAACTGCGATGCCGCAAGATCGGCGGTTAAACGGTCAAGGGCGATGCCAATAAGCTCGGCGCGTTGCGCGCGCGCCAGGCCACGATCCCAGCTGGGTAGCCAATGCGTCGCGATTGTGCTTAGACAAAAAACAACAATCCCCATAAGTACGATCGCCGCGAGAGCTTCGAACAGCGTGAACCCCGCGATACTCGCGCGGTGCAAGGCTTGGGAGAGGTGATCCCGGGCTATCACTGCGACCTCCGGCCCAGACGCGCAGTTTCCAGGGCGAAGCTCGTACCTGCTGAAGATTTAACCTGGATCCGGACCCGTTTCGGCACCCATTGCTGCTTGTCGGACGCTGTCCTGAGCAAGGGCGATATATCGACGCGCCAGACAATGCCGTTGAGTTCACCCGACGTTACGCCCGTGGTTGCGTCGCCGCGCGGCGGCAATGCTGCCGCCAGAGTGCGCGCCGTCTCCACCAAGACCATGCGATCATCAATCCTCCGCGCGCCTTTTATGCTGGTCGACATGAGCGAGCCGATCGCCGCCAGCATGGCGGTGGCGATCGCGAGAGCGGCCAATGCCTCGACGATCGTAAACCCCGCGACGCTGCGGGAGGCATTACACAGCCGGAACGCGCACAATCTCGATTCCCCCCGTAAGCCAATTCACACGAACTTCGTAGACAGTATTCAGACGCGAGAGTCTAAGCGTGCCACCGCACGAGAACCCGCTCGGGAAAAAACTTATGGTCGAAAGGGCGGGTCGTCCTTCGCAATCCCGTGGCAATAGTGCGTCCAGCGTCACATCGTCCGGTACCACGAGAACGCTGCCGTTCGAACCTGATTGCAGGCGCCGGGTGCTCGCGTCGATTCTGGTCAGCACGCGCATCCCGCTCTTAACTGCCGCGTTCCGGTCGATCTTCAATAGGGACGCGATTTCGAGTGCCGATGCCTCGAGCCGCGGCCGCGACGTTCCAGGCGAAAGCCGTGGCAGAAGGATACCGACCAGCATTGCGACGATGGACAACACGCAGACCATCTCAAGCAAAGTAAATCCGTTTTGTGCTTCCGGGCTATTTCTCATTGCTGTTTGACGAGATATCGGCGGCAGAATCCGCACCGCCCTCATGCCCGTCAGCCCCGTAGGACATGATCTCAAACTTGGCGTTCCCACTGGGCGACCGGTAAACATAGGGCCTACCCCACGGGTCGTTCGGTAGGCTATTTCCATCGATGTAGGGACCGTGCCATCCGGCCATCGAAGCTGCGGGTTTTACCAGGGCGTTAAGGCCTTCCGAAGATGACGGATAGCGTCCCGTGTCGAGAAACATGAGATCGAGCGAACTGGCGAGGCTGCGGATTTGTATCTTGGCCGTCTTGACCTTGGACTCAGCGAGATAGTTCAACACGCGGGGGCCGATCAGTCCCATGATCAGCCCGATGATCGTAATGACGACCAGCATCTCGACCAAGGTGAATCCATTCTCGCCCGCTGCGAACGACCGCCGCCGCCAGGCCATTGCGCGGGATGAGATAAGCGTCATTTGCGCTCGCTGTTTTGAGATCACGATACGAGTTGAGTGATAGACAGCAGGGCCGTCATAATGGAAACGATGAGACCGCCGACAACCACGCTAATGCCGATCACGGCCGCCGGTCCGATAACGGCGACGAGCCGGTCAAGACTCCTCTGTAGCTTGGCTTCGTAGAACTCCGCGATGCGCCCGGCGAGTATTGGCAGCTGGCCGGTTTCTTCGCCAATGCGGATCATGCGGATCGCCATCATGGGCAAGACCGTTGACTGGGAAAGGGCGTCAGAAAGCTTCGCGCCGTGTCGTACTTGATCAGCCGCGGTTGTCCAGGCGGGAACATCGCCCGAAAAGGACATGATATCGACGAGGATGCGCAGGGTGGTGGTCAAAGGTACCTGACTGCCAGCAAGGATGCCGAGATTGCGGCAGAACACCGCAGTTTGGTAGGCCCGAAAAATCGAACTGGGGCCCGGCAATCGCATCAGTGTTGCGAGCAGCCGGAACCGGATCACGGGCCGGCGGAGGACGGCATAGGCTGCAAAGATGGCGGCCCCTGCGACTCCAAGAATCGCCAGACCGTTGGAGCGCGTCCATTCAGAAACGCCAAGCACCGTGACAATCAGCGAGTCCTGCTTGGCGCCGAAATCGCGCAACACAGCTCCGAACTGTGGCAGTACCACGAGAACAAAAAATGCCAGCACGCAGGATGCAGCGAGCAACACGAATGCAGGATATTGCAGCGCATCAGTAATTCTTCGGCGCAAGGCCTCCGTGCGCGCGCGCTCGCTTGCCAGCATATCGAGAAGGTGGCCGAGCTTCCCGGACGTTTCGCCGACTTGCACGAGCGCCGCATAGATAGGCGGAAAGCAACTCGGATATTTGCCGACGGCTTCAGCGAAGCTTTCGCCCGCAAGCACTGCGACGCGGAGTTTACTCACAATCGGGCGCAGGCGGCCGATGTCGTCATCTGAGCACAACAACTCCAGTGCATCGTCAAGCCTCGCGCCCGCCTTGAGCAGCAAAGAAAGATCACGTGTAAAGATGGTCACGTCTTCGGCGCGTGGTCGCCCAAGAAAACCAGCAGCGATATGAGCGACCGCAACCTTAGTGTCCTGAGCGACTGTTTCGATCGGAACGAGACCGAGATACTCGATACGCGCGAAAACTTCCTTCGCGGTGGACGCGGAGATCATACCGTTTACGAGCTCACCGCTCTGGGTCATAGCTAGATAGCGAAAGGTTTGCATCACGTTATCGTATGGTCGTTACGCGGAGAACTTCCGCGGGCGACGTGACGCCGGCTCGGCATTTCGCGAGGCCGTCTTGGATCATGGTGGTCATTCCAGATCGAACCGCTGTTCGATCAATCGACACGGCGTCGCAGTGCGCATTCATCAGCTGACGAACCTCATCGGCCACTTCAAGGACCTCGAACAGGCCAACGCGGCCGCGGTAGCCCGTTCCGCCGCAACGCTCGCATCGGCCTGCCTTGTAAACTTCATCACCAACCCGAAGGCCGATCGCGGCGTACCGCCGATCGGCCGCAAACTCCGAGTGCTCGAGCCGGCTCGTTGTTTTGCACCGGTCGCAAAGCTGCCGCACCAGCCGCTGCGCGATCACGGCACGGAGGGTTGAACTCAACAGAAACGCCTCGACGCCGAGGTCCAGCAGTCGCGGCACGGCGGCCGCAGCGGTTTCGGTGTGCAGCGTGGTCAGGACGAGGTGCCCGGTCAGGGCAGCGTGGATCGCTACTTCCGCTGTCTCGGCATCACGGATCTCGCCCACCATGATGACATCCGGATCTTGCCGCACGAAAGCGCGCAATGCCTTCGCGAAAGTCAGGCCGATAGCAGAGTTTACCTGGGACTGATTGATGCCCTTGATTTCGTATTCTACCGGATCCTCGATCGTCAGTATCTTCCGGGAGGATTCGTTGAGGAGGCCGAGCACGGTCGCAAGCGTCGTGGTTTTACCGCTGCCGGTTGGTCCGGTGACCACGATGAGACCGTGCGGGAGCGTCAGGACTGCGCGGAGCTTTGCTTCGTCGTCGGGCGCAAAGCCGAGCTTCTCGATCGCAAGGAGTCCCCGCTCCTTGGGCAGAAGCCGAATGACGGCAGACTCACCATGCTGCGTCGGCATGATAGCGACGCGCAAATCCATTTCAGCTCGCCCAAGTTGGACACGCGCGGCGCCATCTTGAGGCAATCGGCGCTCGGCTATGTTGAGACCCGCCAGGATCTTGATGCGGGAGACTATGGCCTGTGGGAGTACATGGGATGGTGAGGGGATATGGCGAAGCAGGCCATCAACCCGCATACGCACTGCCAGTTCCGTCCTGAAAGGCTCAATGTGTATGTCACTGGCGCGAAGCTCGGCGGCCTTTTCGATCAATTCGGAGACGGCACGGACGACCGGCGCGCCGCTAGCTAGGTCGCGGAGGCTTTCGATATCCTCCTCGCGGACAGCGATGGTATTATCCCTATTCGCTGCGGTGGTCTCGCCTTCGCTAAGGCGCTGAGAGAGCGCGGTATCAATGTCCTCAAACGACGCGATGGCGACCTTTACCGCGGGGCCGAGTACAATCTCCGCGGCGCTGATCGCTGCCGTGTCCGTGGGATCGAACAGGGCAATCACGGCGCGTCCATTCGCGAGCTGATACGGAAAAATCGTCATTTCCCGGAGGAAGCGAGGCGAGAAGTGTTCGACCAAGCTCGTCCCAGCCAAGAGGTCGGCTAAAGCCGCACGGTCATGTTTGAAAAAGGCTGCGACCGCGTCGGCAAACTCCTGGGCCGACAGGTCGGACGATTCGAAAAGCTGGCGCAGCGTGAGCTTTTCGGCGACAAGGCCGCCCATGCCGGCTGCGACATGCGCATCGCCCCGAAGGCGCTCTGCAAACTCAGTCACGGTTTCAGGCCTCATGAAGCGCGGGAGCCTCCTCAAGTGTGAGCTCTGTTTCACCTGGAGTCTCGGGCCATCGCTTTGTGGCAAGTGCGAATGGCCCGTCACGGAGCCGCTCGCGAATATAGCGGACGCAAAGATAATATCGGTACACACTGCTTGAGCGGACTTTGGTGACGGCAGATATATCAGCCGGCTGCCACCAGAGGGGAAGCACGTGGACTAATTGGCCATTCGCGAGCCCCTTGGCCACGTCCCAATAAGAACGCAGCATTATCCCACGGCCGGCAATCGCCCAATTGCGGATGATATCGCCATGGTTGGTGGAGAGGGCAGCGGTGACGTTGATGGTGCGCATCCCGATGGGACCATGCAAAGTCCAGCGCTCGAACACCTCGTCACGTTCGCGCATGACCAGGCACGAATGTCCAGCGAGATCGCCGAGTTCCTCCGGCATGCCGCGTCGATTGAGATAGCTGGGAGCCGCGCAGAGAATGCGTCTTCCCTGCGCAATAGGATGCACGAGCAAGTGAGGCTCGCGTACCCTGCCGACCCGAATGTCAATGTCGACATTCTCCTCAACCAGATCCACGCTCCGATCGACGATTTCCAGCCGAATATCCAATTCCGGGTGTAGGAGCGCCAACTCCGATACAAGTGGTGCGACATGATTGCAGCCAATACCCGAGCTTGCCGTAATTCGTACGCTGCCGCGGGCGACGGAATCGGTCTCAGGACCGTCAGCTACAAAATCCGCATAGGCATCGAGAACGCGCTGCGCTTTGGACAGCAACACTTCCCCATCGCTGCTGAGCACCGCTTGTCGAGCGGTACGCAGGAACAACACGCGTCCGAGTGCCCGCTCAAGTAGCGCGACGCGCTTGCTGACGTAGGCAGGCGACGCACCTAACTCTGTCGCCGCCGCAGCAAAACTTCCCCGCCGCGCCGCAACGATAAACACCTCAAGATCTTGTGCTAATGGTTTCACCCCGACGTTTCCCGATTGCAAAACGGAACTTATTCGCCCGCTAATCTATAATCTTAAGGTCACTGGCTCGCTGACCTCAATGCTCATTATAATATACAAACGATTAGAATAATTTCTTGCGAGGACGTGATCTGCTGGGCAGTTGCGCAAGGTTGGGCCGGCAAACGGCATAGGCCGCGCTGCGACGTCAGCTGGTTAGAGGAAGGGGGCGGCCAGGATGGCGGCGAAGCGCTTAAGCAATCGTCACCACGCGTAAATTATTGGTTGTGCCGGCATCGCCGAAACGTATGCCGGCCACGGCGACGATGACATCGGCATTCTCCGCAAAAGTTCACGTTGAGAGCGGTTTGCGTCGCGCGTTCGACCATCTCCTCGTAGGAGCTTATGTTGGGGGACTTCATGCCGTGGGCGCCCCCACAACAGGCATAGTTGGCGCGAGACCCGTTCCTCCGGTGTGATCGCGAGGATCAGTACCTTGGGACGTTTGCGCGCGATGCGCGTTGCAGTCGTACCGCTCGAGGTGAAGGCGAGGATCGCTGAGGCTCCGATCATCGTTGCGAGATCCGCAGCCGCCGCGGTCGGGGCGGTCTGCTCCTCGTCCGGCTCCGACGCATTGACGATCGAACGATACATTTTATGTCGCTCGGTGCTTTCGATTATGCGGCTCATGTTGGTGGCGGCCTCGCACGGATATTGCGCGGTCGCAGATTCCGCGGACAGCATGATCGCGTCGGCTCCGCCATAGATCGCTGTGGCCGCATCCGAAGTGTCGGCGCGTGTCGGCGTCGGCGCAGCAACCATTGAGCGTCGAGGCGGCACGATCGGATCAATTCCTTTTGTCGGCCGGGAACCTCCGCATGCGGAATTGCGACGCCAAGATCAACGCGCGCGATCACTATCCCATCGGAGAGGCGCACGATGTCATCGATATGCCCGGACGCCGACCGACGGAACAAAGCGAACGGCGTCACCGGCACTGAGGGAAAATCTGCCATTCCTTATGGTACCAACCCGGATCTTTGGCCCCTGCAAGTCCTGAAGAATACCAATAGGGCGGCTGAATCTTCGTTCGAGTTGACGAATTGCGCCATGACGCCTTGCGTGATCTGCCTGTAAGTCGGAACGTATCCGCCCGCCTGGCCCAATGCCGCGAGCATCTCTGGCGAACGGCTGGCGGGTCCGACGGTCGCAATAATCTTGGCTCGCCGACGATGCATGTTTTACCTCGCGAAATTGCGGGGCCGCCCATCAAACAGCCCTGACATTGCCGACGTTCGTGCGTATCGAATCGATGCGAATGAGAGCGCCGACGCGATCAAGAAGGCCGTTGCTATCGCGGGCCGCGAGGCAAGAGCGGATCGAAGTGTGCCGCATGTGCCTGGCCTAGCGCGCTCGGCGCACGATCGTGCCTGGCGCACTCGGCGTCTCCGTCCCAGCCAAGTAGAGCAGCATCACTTTCGCAAACCGGACCTCCAGATCGTTCGTCAAGCCGGATGGGCTCCTGGCCCGATCGGCGTTTGATTGTTCTGCGCATCGACGGCGCTATCGAGAAAACGCTGCAATCAAGGCAGAGCGGATTCAATCTCCAATCGTTTATACAAAGGAATGACATAATAAGACCGGCGTTTTTGATGTTATCGTCGTCGTACGGAGGAACTGATGGACCTGCAACAACTGCGCTGCTTCGTAGCAACAGCCGAAGAGCTTCACTTCGGAAGAGCGGCGCAACGAATGAATATGCTTCCCTCGGCCCTGGGGCGGTTTGTTCGGCTGCTGGAGGAGGATCTCGGCACGCGGCTTCTGACGCGCACGACGCGAAACGTCGCGCTGACGGACGACGGTGTTGTCTTGCTTAAAGATGCGCGTGCGCTGCTGACGCAAGCCGATGCGCTTGCGGTCAGATTTCGGACGCGCTCGCGCAAAGGGGCAACAATCATACGCGTTGGTGCCATCGACAGTGCTGCCGCCGGACTTATTCCGAAACTTCTTAAAGACTTTCGCAAGCGTCGGCCTGATGCAACGATTCAACTGGTCGAGGATAAGACCATTCGTCTGTTGCCGCGCCTTTTGACCGGACGGCTTGATCTCGCCTTCGTGCGCCCCCCAAAAGACGCCAACAAGCGGCTGGAGTTTCTATTTCTCTTCTTTGAGACAGCCGTCGTAGCCCTTCCGCACCATCATCGACTTGCGTCGAGGAAGATGGTCAAGGTTGCGGATCTCAAGAACGAGCCACTGATCGTTCCCGAACGGCGGTCCAGGCCTCATAGCCACGATCTAACGATGAAGCTCTTTGCGGAAGCCGGGCTAGACGCCCGGATTGCTCAGATTGCGGAGGAAAAGCAAACGATCGTCAACCTGGTGTCGGCCGGTTTGGGGATCGCTATCGTACCTAGCTGGACGTCGCGCCTGGCGAGCCGCGGGGTTCGCTATGTCCGGCTCGTGGCGTCGGACATGAACAAACTTCCCCTTGCGGCTGCTTGGTCGCGCGGGACCAGGGATCCCATCCGAGACGACATATTGAAGATGCTGCGGGCCGATCTTGCAGCTTACGCAAAGGAAGCTTGAGTCGCACCCGATCGCACTACTCTCTCCCGCAGACTGCCCGCCACCTATGGCGGGCGTTTTTTTGGGAGTTAGGCAGACTGGGAAAACCACCGGGCCGGAAGGCTACATCATTTCGGGCCACTCGAGGTAGATTCGGAAGAAGCCCATGGGGTTCAAGCGGCCGCGTTATAGACACCGCGGATCTTGGTTTTGTTGTGCTTCCAAAGTTGGTGGAGCGCCGCCTCATCGCGCCATCGCTGTATATTTAGGGGCCTACTATCTTAGGCGGTTATCGGATCGACGAAACCGTGTCCTCTCTTTCCGGAGACGATCTTGCGCAGGATATACCGAAGCGGGCAATCAGCTCGGAGGCGACGCGCGTCGGCGGCCGGATCCGCAAGGCAGATAAGGCCCAGATCCCTTCTGATTTCGGCCTGACGATTGAGCCGGCGCTCAAAGTTCCGTCACGAACTCATGTCTGACCGCGCAGAACGGGAGGACGCCGGGGCAAGGCGCTGCCGGACGAGGTCTTTTAGAGGAATCATCGTGTCGATCTCCAGCACAATCGACACCGACAGATCGATGCCCGCGGCACCGGCGTCGAGAAGGCTTCGAATCGGATTTTGAGCAGAGGGAAAGAGTATAGCAAGCAGGCTCGCGGGGCTGACCGGATCGCCGGCGAACATTTCTGGCGGCCCGATTGCGAACAGCCGCTCCACTGCGAGGCGCTTGCTGATTAAGCGTGGGCTTTCTGGTTGAAGACGTGGACCAACGCGACGTCGATCGAGCGCGTCAACGTCCCTCTAGCAAGTGCGGGCGTACTCGGGCAGACGCTCCCGGTAGGCCCTGATCAGCTCCGCGCCTGCCAATGCAATGACGGACGGGGTAGCACCGATGATGACATCACTGGTGAGATGCTTTCCGTCGGCCATGACTTCCTAACCGGCAAGGTCACGCAGGATCTGAGATGCGCTCCGGTGCAAGAGAAGGCTTGCCTCGGTCATCTGCATTCCTCGACCGTCGCGGTCGAACAGAGGTGTTTGTGAAACGCAATAGTTACGGCTCGGGGGCTAGCAGCGGATCGCACCCCCGATCGGTCGTCCAACTTGGATCGCGCTGATGAACATCGAAACGCACGCGAAGTGGGCTTGCAGGATGCCTCGACAATCGACGGCTCATGAGTATTCGTGCTCCTTGCCTCCCTTTCCAGATGCGCTCAACGATGACCATCGGTACCCGACCGAACACGGTTCAAACACTTTCGGACCGGCGAGCTTGACATTTGCGCTCGCATCGGAGCTCGGCGCCTGGCTTTCTGCAAGAATCATCAGGCACCTTTGGCATAAGACCGCAACCGCTTTTCGAGGACCGTCAAAAGCGTATCGCGAATAGGATCGCGGGAACCACGCAGCCAACTTGCAGCGAGCGGAAGCCGTCCAACTGCTCCAAAGCGCTCCAGCTTGAGCGGAACAAAGCGAACGCCCGCAACAGCCATGCGAGAGGTCCAGCGGGGGACGACGGCCAGTCCCAGTCCAGCCGCAACCATGTTCACGATCGTCTGCTTTTCATCGGCGAGCTGAGCGATGCGGGGCGTCAGCCCGGCGTCCTCGAACAGCTTCATGGTCAAGTCGTGGCTGTGGGGCCGAGATCGCCGATCAGGAACGATCATCGGTTGATGAGCGATCGCCGAGAGCGACAGACATTCGTTACGTGCAAGCGCGTGCCTGCGGGGAAGGGCGACCACTGCGGTTTCCATGAGCAGAGTTTTACATTCGAGCCTTCGGTCCATCTTCTCCGGAGGACGGATGAAAACGAGATCGAGCGCTCCGGAAAGGACCTTGGGAAGCAGCCGGAACGTCTTTTCCTCCAGAAGATGAACGGTGACGTCGGGGTATTTCGCGCGGAAGTCTCGCAACAGCTGCGGCATAAGCCCGGCCGCAGCACTGTCTATGGCGCCTACCTTGAGATTCCGGGCTCCGACCGAACGCGAGCGACCGCGCAAGACGGCCTCCACGGTCGAGACCTTTGAGAGAATGATGCGCGCCTCCCGAAGAAGTAGCGCGCCGTCGTCGGTCAAAGAGACGGCTCGCGTGGTCCTTGCAAACAGCCGCGTACCAAGATCCTCTTCCAAGAGTTTGATGTGGCGGCCGAAGGCGGAAGGTAGCATCTGCAGGTGTTGGGCCGCGCGGCCAAAATGCAGCTGCTCGGCGGCGGCGACGAAACATCTCAATTGACGCAGCTCCATGAGCAGGCCCTTTTGTCGAATCCGAGCCATTATACCATTTTTTTGTACAAATAAGGGCGTATTGAGTGACGCCGTCTCTTCCTTCTAGGCTGGCCGTAGATAAAAGGCATGGCTGCCAGCCGGGGCGCCAGCCGAAAAACGAGGAGGCCCAAGGTGGTGAACGAGGTTCAGAAGCGCACGATCCGTCGAGTAGCTTACCGGATCGTGCCATTCGTGATGCTACTCTACTTCGTCGCGTTTATCGACCGAGTGAACATCGGCTTCGCAGCGCTGACGATGAACAAGGATCTTGGTTTCTCCTCCTCCGTATACGGATTTGGTGCGGGCATTTTCTTCTGGGGTTACTTCCTGTTCGAGGTGCCCTCCAACATCATTTTGGACAAGGTGGGAGCCCGACTGTGGATCGCTCGGGTCATGATCACCTGGGGCTTGATATCCGGGGCAATGGCGTTCGTCCAAGGGCAAACAAGCTTCTACGTTCTTCGCTTCTTGCTCGGCGCGGCCGAAGCTGGGTTCTTCCCAGGAATTATCCTCTATCTGTCCTATTGGTTTCCCGCGCGCCAGCGTGCCGGGATCACCGCTCTGTTCATGGCAGCGGCGCCTCTTTCAACGGTCCTCGGATCGCCCGTCTCGGCCGCTCTTCTGGAGTTGCACGGCTTGTTCGGCCTTAAGGGGTGGCAATGGCTATTTCTCCTCGAGGCGCTACCCGCCATCGTGCTTGGGTTCATCGTGCTCGGATTCATGACGGATCGGCCGGAACAGGCGAAGTGGCTTGCCGATGATGAGCGGGCCTGGCTGGTCGAGGCCATGAATGCGGAGCGGGCGGCCAAGGCAGGGTCGGCGAGCCATAGCGTCTGGCGGGGACTGACGGATCTACGCGTTCTGGCTTTGTCCCTCGTCTACTTCGGCACGTCGGCGGGACTGTACACGCTGGGGGTATGGGCGCCGCAGATCATCAAAGGCTTCGGCCTGTCGAATATGGCGGTTGGATCGCTCAATGCGATCCCGCCGACGATCGCCGTGGTGGCCATGTATCTGTGGTCAAGGCATTCGGACCGCACCAACGAACGGACGTGGCATGTAGTCATCGCTTGCCTCGTTGCGGCGGCCGGGCTCGCGCTGGCAGGCATGTCGACTGGCGTTGCTTCAGTTATCGCTGCGCTGGTGCTGGTGAACGTCGGCATCAGCGCCGCCAAGCCGCCGCTTTGGAGCATGCCGACACTGTTCCTGGCCGGTCCGGCCGCGGCGAGCGGCATCGCAACCATCAACTCCATCGGCAATCTCGGCGGCTTCGTCGGTCCGGCCATGATCGGATGGATCAAGGACCTCACCGGCAGCTTCGAGGGCGGGCTCTATTTCGTCTGCGCACTCTTGTTGTTGTCCGCCACGCTGACGTTGCTGCTCGCGCGCTCGATCGGCCGCCATCAGGCGGCCGTCGCGCACTAATCATACGGAAGAGGAAGGATATCTCTCATGAAGACCTACAACGTTGCGGCAATCCCAGGCGACGGTATCGGCTCCGAAGTTGTGGATGCCGGCGTCGAAGTTCTTAAGGCGCTGGCGAAGCGCGATGGGGCATTCACCTTTCACTTCGACCACTT
Source organism: Bradyrhizobium guangdongense (assembly GCF_004114975.1). NCBI lineage: Bacteria > Pseudomonadati > Pseudomonadota > Alphaproteobacteria > Hyphomicrobiales > Nitrobacteraceae > Bradyrhizobium > Bradyrhizobium guangdongense. The sequence goes on along the minus strand of NZ_CP030052.1, from coordinate 504,567 downwards.
TGATTGGGGTGGGGAATATTATAAGCGGCATGGCCGCATGATGCCCGAAAACGGGCGCGATCTGATCCGTAATCACGATGCAATCCTGTTTGGCTCCGCAGGGCACCCAGAAATTCCGGACCACATCACGCTTTGGGGCCTGCGGCTCGCGATCTGTCAGCCGTTCGATCAATATGCGAATGTGCGTCCGACCCGCATCCTTCCCGGCATCACCTCGCCCTTGCGTGCCGTCAAGGACAAGGAGCTCGACTGGGTCATCGTTCGGGAAAATTCGGAAGGCGAGTATGCGGGCGTCGGCGGACGGGTCCATCAGGGATCTCCTTTGGAGGCAGCAACCGATGTCGCTATGTTCACGCGCGCCGGTGTGGAGCGGATCATGCGCTTTGCCTTCGGCCTTGCACGGTCTCGTCCCCGCAAGTTGTTGACCGTCGTGACGAAATCCAATGCACAGCGGCATGCAATGGTCATGTGGGATGAAATTGCAGCGGAGGTCGCGCGCGAGTTTTCTGACGTGACGTGGGACAAGATGCTGGTCGATGCCATGACGATGCGCATGGTCATGCGCCCGCAGAGCCTCGATACGATCGTGGCTACCAATCTCCATGCTGATGTGCTGTCCGACCTTGCCGCTGCCCTTGCCGGTTCGCTTGGCATCGCCCCGACCGCCAATCTCAATCCCGAGCGCAAATTCCCATCGATGTTCGAGCCCATCCATGGCTCCGCCTTCGACATCACAGGCAAGGGCATTGCCAATCCCGTCGGGACATTCTGGTCGGCGGTTATGATGCTTGAGCATCTGGGGGAGAATGCAGCCGCGCAGCGGCTCATGAAGGCAATCGAGCGCGTCACCGCCAACCCCGAACTGCATACGCCAGACCTTGGAGGATCGGCGAACACCCGCAAGGTGACAGACGCTGTCGTGAGCGCGATCCAAGCGGAAAACGCGTGAAGCCCCCCAATGTCCGCTGTGTGGACCGACGCACGGGCTCGCAGCTTGCTGCGGCAACTCTTTGATGCCGCAATCGCGAGCGCTGATCCGCGCATAGCCGTCACGACGCATCTGCCGCCAAAGCCCAGCGGACGCTGTATTGTTGTCGGAGCCGGCAAGGCGTCCGCGGCAATGGCTGCGGTGGTCGATGCGGCCTGGCCCGACGTCGAATTGTCGGGGGTCGTTGTGACGCGGCACGGGCACGCGGTGCCGGCGGGCGGGATCGAAGTCCTTGAGGCGTCGCACCCCGTCCCGGACCACTCGAGCGAGGCCGCGGCGCTGCGGATGCTGGATGCGGTCAGAGGGCTGACGAAGGATGACCTGGTCCTAGCGTTGATGTCCGGTGGCGGGTCCGCACTGATGGCCCTTCCCGCCCCTCCGATGACCCTCGCGGACAAGCAAGCGGTAAACCGGGCATTACTCGCGAGCGGGGCGACGATTGCGGAGATGAATGTGGTGCGCAAGCACCTGTCGGCGATCAAAGGCGGTCGGCTGGCGCTTGCAGCGCGCCCTGCGCGCCTCCTCACCCTCGTGATCTCAGACATTCCGGGGGACGATCCGGCTGCGATCGCCTCCGGCCCGACGCTGCCGGATGCCAGCACGAAGGCCAATGCGCGCGAGATCGTTCGCCGTTTCGGGATCAAGCTGCCCGACTCTGCGCAAGCCGTTCTAGACGGCGGACAAGATACGGCGAAGCCTGGGGACATTGCCGAAGATGTCCGTATTATCGCCGCGCCACTCACGGCCCTTGATGCTGCAGCGCAGCTCGCCAAGCGCGAGGGATTGAGCGCTGTTGTACTTGGGGACGCAATCGAGGGGGAGGCCCGAGAGCTCGGTACCATGATGGCCGGAATTGCCCGGTCGGTCGCTCAGCACGGGCATCCTGTAAAGGCGCCGGCCGTTCTGCTTTCAGGAGGAGAGACGACAGTTAGCATCGGTCATGGCCGAGCAGGTCGTGGTGGTCGCAATACCGAGTTCTTGCTCGGACTTGCGGTGGCCCTTGATGGAGCGGCGGGCATTTGGGCCATTGCCGGGGATAGTGACGGGATTGATGGAACGGAGGATGCCGCCGGCGCTTTGGTGACGCCAGATACCTTGCATCGCGCCGCTGCGAGCCAGCTCGATGCCCGCGCGCTTCTGACGGCTCACGATAGTTACACCTTTTTCGAGCGTCTTGGTGATCTCGTTCGAACAGGTCCCACTCTCACAAATGTCAATGACATTCGGGCCGTTCTGATTGCGCCGACTAGGCAACAGACGTCGTAAGCTGGCAAAGCTCGTTCGTTCGCCTACATAAGGCGCCCGCTCGTGCGAGAGCTCCCGCGAGCGCGTCGTGCAGAGCTGCATGCTCAGAGAGCAACCATTCCACACCAGAACATCCAATCTTTGCCGATATCGACCTCGTATTTGCGAGCGAAGTTCAGTTTGCCATCGTCGGCGACGTCGAATACTGTCAACCCTGCTGGAACCGTCCGAACGGCGCCACCGTCGCGAACGTCAAGCGGCGCAACCGCAGCTGTGACCAGCATTCGTCCGGCCGGATGGATTGAGAATGTCCTGCAATGGAAGGTCAGGGTATCAATGGTCTGGATGAGCGTCGGCTCTCCGCTTGCGGGATTGATCGAAAACACGGCGACAGTATTTTCTCCCTCCCCATGGACCTTTCGGCCCGCGAAATCGATCGTTCCGTCCGAGCGGTTGGCAAGATAGACGAACCGGCCGTTGGGGTGCACGTGGATGGGGCCGACGAACTGGACCGGTAGCCTAGCTTCGTGGTTTTCAGCAGTATATCTTTCGAACAGCGGCTTAGGATCGATGCCTTCGTCACTCGTCCCATAGACCAGCAGCTGGTTGTTGCGTTCCATCGATACGAACATCCACGGTTTTTCCGGATGAAAGTCGACGTGCCGCGGGCCGAAGCCAAGTCCGTTTCCTTTAGTGATCGAAGTCTCATGCGAAAGCTGCCCCGCTTCAAATCGGAAGACTTTCAGGGCTCCGGGATCTTCGGGCTTGCCGGCGCCCGGATCGTTGCCGCGCGTCGGAAGCACGACGAGCTTGCCAGACGGTGAGACACGGACTTGGTGAGCATAGATGCCGGCATCGATTGAGCCGGACTGCTTGATTTCAACTCCGATGGAGCCGTTCTCCCCGAGCGCATGGACGGTCAGATCTGACGGCATGTTGTAAGCAACAAGCAGATAGCGCCCTGCCGGATCGAGCGTGAGGTTAACTGGGCGGTTCTTGAGAAAGACAGGCTCTCCAAATTGCTGCAGCCGCCCCGTGTCTTGATCGATCGCATAGACCGCGACCCCGTGCCGGTCGTCAGCCTTGGAGGTATACCGGTTGCTAAAAGCCACGTAGAGCAGCGGCTTTGATGGATGCTTCCAGGCGTACTGAACCGCCTCTGGCACGCGAATAGTGTCAATTTTCTGCAAGGCGAGCTTCGTGTCGTCGGCCTCGTAACACATCAGCTCGGACCCAACTGCGACGTAGAGGACCGCGCGAGCTGTGTTCTGCGCAGCAACTGCTCGTGGCGATAGCCCCGCTGCGGCAAGGAGGCCTACAAACGTACGGCGGCTGAGTGACACTGCGCGGTTCATGCGTTCAACTCCTCGTAACGTGCTGCTAAGTCTACTCGGCCTCAAAAGGCTGGGCCGGCGGGGCCGGACCAGCCTTCTGTTTATTAGGGCCGCTTTCCGGCTTCGTGAGTGGCGCGAGTCCATGCCCGAGCCTGATCCGAGAGGCTGAAGCCGAGGCCCGGTCGGTTTGGCACGATCATGCGTCCATTCACGACATGGAGTTTCTCGTTGAACATGGCTTCCGACCACTCGAAGTGCTCGACCCAGGGCTCGCGGCCGTAAGCCGCCGTCAGATGAAGGTGGATCTCCATGCAGTAATGGGGAGCGAGCTGCAGCTTCTTATGGTCGGCAAGCGCGAGGATCTTCAGGAAGGGGGTGATGCCCCCGACGCGGGGGGCGTCTGGCTGAATGAAGTCGACCGAATTGTGCCGGATCAGCTCGTAATGTTCATCGACGCTTGTTAGCATCTCACCCGTGGCGATCGGGGTTGCAAGCTCCTTGGCGAGCGCGGCATGCCCTTCGTAATCGTAAGCATCCAGCGGCTCTTCGATCCAGGTCAGGCTGAACTGCTCGGCAATGCGACCAAACCTCAGTGCAGTCGTGCGGTCCCATTGCTGATTGGCATCGATCGCCAGCGGTACGTCGCCAATATGTTTGCGCACTGCCTCGATGCGGGCGAGATCAACCATCGGGTCGGGCTGGCCGACTTTGAGCTTGATGGCGCCGATGCCCTTTTCGAGCGCCATCGAGACGCGCTCCTTGACCTCCTCGATGGGCATGGAGAGATAGCCGCCGGATGTGTTGTAGCAGCGAACCGAATCTCGGTGGGCGCCGAGCAATTTGGCCAGCGGCAGCTTCGCTCGCTTGGCCTTGAGATCCCACAACGCAATGTCAAAGGCGGCAATTGCCTGGGTTGACAGTCCACTACGCCCGACGGAAGCGCCGGCCCAGACCAGCTTGTCCCAGATGCGCGCGATGTCATTGGGATCCTCACCTATAAGTTCACCGGCAATTTCCTTGGCATGAGCGAACTGCCCGGGCCCTCCCGCGCGCTTCGAATAGCTATAGCCGATGCCACTATGGCCCTGCTCGGTTTCGATCTCCGCGAACAGGAACGCGATCTCCGTGAGCGGCTTTTGGCGGCCGGTAAGCACCTTCGCGTCGCTGATCGGTGCGGCAAGTGGAAGGAAAACCAGCGATAGCTTGACCCATGCGATTCGATCGGTGGTGGCTTCGCCGGGCGCAAGTCCCGCAGCTAGCGGATTGGCAATGATGCGTGTCGTGTTTTGCATAAAGTTCATCTGTTCGTCCTCTTTCGTCGTTGAATACTCTTCTGCGGCCCGGCGTCTATTCGGCTGGTATTGGCGCAGCGCGAGGAAGCTCGGGCCTTTCCTGAATGACGGCACGTTGAATCGGGCCCACGATGACCCAGTAGCTGATAATGGCGAGTAGGCCATGGAGGCCGACATAGAGCAGCGCGCCATTGAAGGATCCGGTCGCTGCAAGGATGTAGCCGATCGCAACCGGGGTCGTGATGCCGGCAGTATTACCGATCGCGTTGAAGACGCCGCCGGTCAGCCCGATGACTTCTTTTGGCGCGGTATCGGCCACTACGGTCCAACCTAGCGATCCAAAGCCCTTGCCGAAAAAGGCGGCGCTCATCAGGACTAGGATCAACGTGGTGGAGTCTGTGTAATTGCAGCCGATGATCAGCATCGTCATCAACAGACCAATCGTAATCGGCGTCTTCCTCGCGGTGCTTAGCGATCCGGTCCTGCGAAGAAGCCAATCTGAGAAGAAGCCGGTCATGACGCCGCCAACGAAGCCGGCGATGGCCGGGATGGTCGCCACTAAACTTGCGTCGAGTACCGAAAAGCCGCGGGCCTTGACGAGATAGCTCGGAAACCAGGAGACGAAGAACCAGGTGATGGATGTAATGCCGTACTGCGCGAGGAAGATGCCGACGAGCATGCGGCTGCGGAAGACTTCGGCCAGATCCGACCATTTTGGACCGCGCTCGGCGGAGCGCACAGGAGCTGCGCCGAGGTCGACAAGGCCGCCACCAGAGCGAATGTGATCGAGTTCAGCTGGCGCGACTTTTGGATGTTGAGCAGGCGGATAGTACGTGACGAACCAGAGGGCGGAGAATGCGAGCCCTAGGACGCCCATCACAGTGAAGATGTGCTCCCAGCCGAAGCGATGATCTAGATAGCCCATCAAAGGCGTGAAGATCACGAGGGAGACATATTGCGCGCTGTTGAAGATCGCGCCGGCAATGCCGCGCTCGCTCGATGGAAACCAGGCAGCGATGATGCGCCCAGCAGCCGGCCCGACTGGAGATTCGAACACGCCAAGCAGGAAGCGCAAGGCGAGCATGGCCAGAAACGGATAGGCGAGCCAGGCCACGCCGCTCATCAGGAACGTGACGACCGACCAGAGGATCAATCCGACCAGGATGCTGAGCTTTGCGCCGAGCTTGTCCGTGATCCAGCCAGCGGGCACCTGAGCCAGCACGTAGGCCCATGCGAAAGCGGAAAACATCCAGCCGAGTTCGACCGGGCTGATGCCAAGAGCCTTGGACATATTGGGGCCCGCGATCGAGAGCGTCGCTCGATCGCCGCTGCTTAGTGCCAGCAACATCGTGATGAGTGCCAAGATCACGAAACGAAATTGGAAGCGCGCCACTCTGCTCCCTGACATACGATCCTCCCGTCGAGGTTTTCCCGGATCGATCTCTCGCCGATCACGGAGCCCAACCTAGACGCAGGATCAATTCACGTCTAAACTCAATTTTGGATCGAGCTAATACCTTAAAGTTATCAATGATCGAATTTGCACAAATTCGTGCCTTTGTTGCGGTTGCCGACGAGCTTCATTTCGGGCGAGCGGCCAAGCGCCTCAACATGACTCAGCCGCCACTCAGCCGGCACATCCAGATGCTCGAGCAACAGCTCGATGTGACGCTGCTTGAGCGAACGAGCCGGTCGGTTGAGCTGACCGTCGCTGGAAGGGCGTTTCTCTCTGAAGCGCGAGGGCTGCTTCAGCAACGGGAGAATGCGGTGAAGGCTGCGCGACAAGCAGCCTTATTGGCTGGTGGTGCCCTGACGATCGGCTTCGTGGGTGCTACAACTTACGGGTATTTGCCTTGGCTTGCCTCGTGCTTGCGCAGCGAACTACCGCACATCGAAGCAAGCTTTGTCGAGCTGACCTCGCGCGAGCAGCTCGAAGCTCTCAAATCAGGGCAAATCGATTTCGGCTTGGTGCGCCCATTGCAGACGGCCGAGACGGTCAGAAGCGCATGCGTGTTCCGCGAGGAGCTGGCGCTCGCCCTGCCACTCGATCACCCGCTCGCGGGGCGGCGCCGGCCCGAGCTTGAGCAGCTCGATGGGCAACCCTTCATCATGTATTCGAGCGCTGGCCCCTACATGAACTCGCTGCTGACCATGGCGTTTGGAGCCGCCGGCATCCGGCCGAATGTCGTGCAGTCGATGAGCCAGGCACAAGCCATCCTCGCGCTGGTCAGCACGGGGTTGGGTCTTGCGATTGTTCCCGGAGAGACCCGCAATGCCTGCTTCGACAATGTCGTGTTTCGGCCTATCCGCTTTGGGCGCTCTATCTTTGCTGAATTGCACGCCATCTGGAGAAGTGACAATCGCAATCCTGTTTTACCGCGCCTGCGCGAGCTTGCCTTTCGGGACGAGGGCAGCGGTGTCCGCCGGCCCTTGCAGCTGCAGCCCTAGAGGCCACTAACCAGAACGCGGACCCGGATTCGGTCCGCCACCGCCGCCCTGGGGTGGCTCGTCGCTTACTTCTGCAATGATGTTAAATGGTTGACGAAAGGTCGTAGTGAAGGCCCTGCGTCACTTCGATAAGATTTATCTTATTGTCAACCTTGTGTATTATAAGAAAAAGCTTATTACCGCGGGAAATATTAATATGGTATTCCTTATAGATTTATCAGCTCGTTATATGGTATATCTTATCGGATGAAAGACGCTATCCGGCATCTCGACAGCCGCTTTGCCGCGCTCCGAGCGCTCTCGCACTCCCAGCGCCCTCCCAAGGGCTGGATTCGCGCGATCCGCGACGCCCTCGGCATGACCACCGCCCAATATGCCAAGAGGCTGGGGGTTTCGCAGCCACGCATCGTGGAACTCGAAAAATCCGAGCAAGGCGGCAGCGTAACCCTCAATACGCTTCAACGCGCGGCCGAGGCCCTCGGCTGCAGGCTGGTCTATGTGCTTGTACCCGACCGCCCCCTCGCAGAAGTTGTAACCAAGCGAGCTGCTGAGGTCGCCGAGCGGCAATCACGAGCTATCGAGCAAACGATGCGGCTCGAGGACCAAGCGGTGGAGGACAATCAGGCTGCCCGCGCGCTTCGGGAACAAGCGATCGAGGATTTGTTGAAACGCCCCGCGCGCCTCTGGGACGACGAATGACTGAGACTGATCTGCATGCCGCCGACGATCACGCGACACCGCTGACCCCTCAGGAGCGCGAAGATCTTATCCCAACGCACATTACCTTACGTAGCGAGTTGAACGAACTGGAGCAGCAGAACATCGCGACGGCAAACCGCTGGGCGTTTGGCCGCCGCAAGGTTCCGACGCGGGAAAGTTTTCTCAAGAGTTTGCATCGGCGCATGTTCGAACGCGTCTGGCGCTGGGCTGGAAAATTTCGAACGACGGAGCGCAATCTTGGTGTCGCGCCACATCTGATCGAAATTTCGCTGCATCAGGTGCTCGACGACGCAAGGTATTGGATTGAGAACAACACCTATCCACCGGACGAACTTGCGGTTCGCTTCCATCACCGCCTCGTATCCGTACATCCGTTCCCAAACGGCAACGGTCGCTGGTCACGATTGGCTGCTGACTTGTTGATCGTGCAGCTTGGGGGCCGGCGCTTTACATGGGGCGCCGCCGGCTTGCAGACAGCCGGCACCGCACGCAGGGCCTACATTGCAGCGCTTCAGGCTGCCGACAACCATGATTTCGGGCCCCTCATCGCTTTCGCGCGATCATAAAATGCCCGGCCCACCATCGGGCAAACCCTAACTAAACCAAGGCGCTTTCCTTAGCTAACTCGGTCTACGTCGGAATCAACAGCAGGGATCCGCAGATTTCGCCTGTAGAGCAGCCGTTCGAACGCATACTGTGTGAGCAAGAGATCGAAAGGCTCGTTACGCTGTTTGCAAGATTGAGCAGGCGGCCACGGATGGATGCTCCGACATTCGTCAGCGGCCTACGCATTCAAGGTCAGCGTCTCAAGGCGCGGCTGAACGATTTTGTCCCATATGCCGGCTTCGGCGGCGTATTTTGCGATTTCGGAGGGTGTCGCTTTGCGCAGTCTGATCGCGTCTTTCATCGCTTGCGTGGCGTGCGCAAGGCCTGTGGGGACGTTGTAGAAGGCTTTTTGACGTTGGCCGCTCTTGAAGAGATCGACGATAGTTTTGGCCGGTGTGTAGATCGGTACCGAGATCCCTTCGATGGTGTAATGCTTGATCCCCTTGTCAAACTCCTTGGGACCAAAGCGCGTAATTTGAATGCGAGGCCGCGCAATCTTGGGCCGCCAGTCGCGCGGACCGATCGCCATCCATACATAGGGCGGGATGCGGTCTGTCAGCTCATGGAAGGCGAGCGCAGACTCGTAACAGATGACGCCGTTTCGAATGAGTTTCGCAGCAACTGCGAGCGAGTGGTTACTGTCGAGCAGTGCATCGGGTAGCTGGTAAAGGCCGCGGCTGAGCTGATTGAGCGTGCCCTTCTGTTCCATTCGGGAAATGGTTGCGGCCGTGATCCCTTCCTGGAGAAATTCAGAAAGGCGCATCATGCCCCGCTTCTGAAGAAGCGAGATCGCCCTATCCCTCTGGCGTTGTGGTTGCTTCCTCATGGAAACCCGCATGATACAAAACCTTGCAAGTGTCAAGATTTTGCACAAGGAGTTATATCAATGCGACGTTCCCACAAGACAAATGCCTTTTTGAAACCAAGCACATAACCCCTCGCTTCACTGGCTCGGAATCTGCCCCTCCGGGTCTCACCATGTGGGCAACCCGGCTGGATGAGGCGCACCAAGCCTGCGACAGGCTGGATGGTCTCGTCTCGTGAACCTAAAATTGGGCCATGTCTGAACACGAAGTCGAGTGGTCGCCGGAGCTGATCCATCCTAAGAATGTCGCCGGGACGGCGCTTCTGGGAAAGGCCTGCGATATTCTCGAGCTGATCGGCAGATCACCCGGCGTCCTCGACCAGGCGCGTCTTGCGGACCAGACGGGCATCCCCAGGGCGACCCTGTATCGCATCCTTGCGGCGCTGATCTCGCGTGGACTGATCCGGGCAGATCCGCGCACCCAGGCCTACACGCTTGGTTTCAACTTTCTCGATCTTGCACAGAATGCTTGGTCGTCGTCTGACCTTGCGTCAATTGCGTCCGTAGAGTTGAGGCGCTTACGCGATTTGACCGGTGAGACCGCCTATCTCGCGGTTCAAGACGGTCACCACGTGCTCTCGCTCGGCCGCTTCGAGAGCGCACATTCCGAGCGATCCAATGCGAGGCTCGGCGCGCTTAAACCGATGCATTGCACAAGCCAGGGCAAGGCGATCCTCGCTCATCTCTCCGACGCGCAACTCGACTTGGTGGTCCGCGACGGGCTTGCCAAGTTTACCGAGAAGACGATTTGTGACGGCGAGCAGTTGAAGGCACATCTGGCCATCGTCCGTGCGCGCGGCTATGCGATCGATGACGAAGAGATAGTTCTCGGCACCCGCTGCGTCGGAACGGCTATTCTCGATCCCGCCGGCAAACCGCTTGCGGCCATCAGCGTGGCCGGCCCGACTTTTCGCATCACCGCCGAGCGCGCCGAACGATTAGGGCAAGAGCTCGTTGATGTCGCAAGACGGATTTCGAGCCTGCTCGCACCTGCCATCAAGAGCGCTCGGCATGATCCGGGAAATTACAAGGTCTGGACGAAGAGCACAGCCTTTGTGGGCGCGGCGCCGCGCTGGGATGCGCGCGCGCAGAACTTGGTTTGGGCCGACCTGTTGGCGCCTGCTATCCGCGCCGACGGCGGGCATCCCTTCACCGTCTCGCTGCAGGCGCTCTCTGAGGGCATCAACTCGCTGTGCCTTGTCGAGGGCGGCGTCGCCTATTCAGTTGGCCATGACATCGTGATCGACAATTTATCGGGCGGCCAGGAGCGCATTGAAGGAAAGCCGGGTATTTCCTTCAAAGTGCTGCGCGTCTCGGAGGCTGGTGAGATCTGGGCAGCAGCCTACAGCGCCGAGGCCAACATAAGCCTGGTTGGACCGTGGCGACGGCAATCGGGGATGGAACCGGTGTTCGAAGTGCAAGGCCAGGTGAGCGACATCGCCTTTTGCGGTGATGCCGGCCTGTTCGCGACGGAGCCATCGCGTCAATGCGTCTATCTGCTTGAGCGAAAGGCGGCGCGAAAGCGAAAATTCGCCGATATTCCGAAGGTCGCGGGCGCTCCTTGCGCCCTCGCCGTCGACGAGCAATTTAACCCATGGGTTGGATTGTCGGACGGCTGGAGCGTCGTGAAGCTTAATGAGAGCGGAGAGATTGAGCGAACCGTCGCCCTCCCCGTGCCAAGACCAACCGGTATCGCGTTTGGAGGAGCCTCCCTGTCCGAGCTCTTCGTGACCAGTGCCCGCACCGGCCTGTCGCGCGAAAGCCTCGCCAATGCTCCTCTTTCGGGACACCTCCTGTCGATCGATGTCGGCGAGCGCGGCCTCGCCGATCCAGTCGCAAGGCTTTGACCCAGGCCACTCGCATTATGCCCCAAAGCAACACCGTACCCAAGATCATCTCACTGCAAACCTTTCCGGTGCGCATTCCGTTCGCCGATGGCGGCCCGGGCACGGGCGGCACGCCGTCCCGCTGGCATCGCCTCGACATGGTGCTGATTCGTATCGAAGATGAGGATGGGCATGTCGGCTGGGGCGATGCCTTTGCCTATTTCTGCTTGGAGGCGGTGCGCGCGGCCGTCGATCACATGATCGCGCCGTTTGTGACCGAGGCAGCCATCGACGATATCGCTGCCTGGAACCTGGAGGTGCAAAAGAAACTTCATCTCTTTGGACGCTACGGCATAACCATGTTCGCGCTGTCAGGGGTCGACATCGCGCTGTGGGACTTGAAGGCGAAACGGCAGGGCGTGCCGCTATGGCGGCTTTTCCGGGCGAATGCGCCGACGCACCGGCCGGCCTATGCGAGCCTCGTCAGGTATGGCGACAAGGACCTCGTCGCTGAGCAATGCAAGCGGGCGCTCGAGCGCGGCTACCGGCACATCAAGCTTCACGAGATCGCCCCGGATGTAATCAGGCACGCGCGCGAGGTCATCGGGCCCGGTGTCGCGCTGATGGTTGACGCCAATTGCGCCTGGTCCATGCAGGAGACGATCGCTTTGCGAGAAACGTTCCGCGCCTGCAACACCTTGTGGGTGGAGGAGCCGGTATTCCCGCCCGACGACTACAAGAGTATGGAGGAGATTGAGAAGGCCGCAATCCCCGTTGGCAGCGGTGAGAACGCCAGCACGGCCTTTGATTTCATGCGGATCATCAACGCTGTTACCTATCCACAGCCGAGTATGACAAAAGTCGGCGGGATCTCCGAATTCGTCAAGATCTTGGCCGCATGCGAGCGACACGGTAAGAGCGTCATGCCACATACGCCTTACTTCGGGCCGGGATATCTTGCGACCCTGGCGATGCTGCCTTTGATGCAGGAGAAGACGCTGATCGAGTTCCTGTTCGTCGACCCTGAAGTGTGGCTCGCGAGCACACCGAAGCCGGTGAAGGGGGTTGTCAGCGCATCTGATCGCATCGGCATCGGCTTTGAACCAGATCTCGATGTCCTCAAGCGCTACGCTCCCCGCACCTGATCTCAACATGTGAGACGGCGCACTCGCTGCGAGCTTGATAGGCCTTCCGCCGAGCACTGCTGCCGCTATGGTGATGCCTGAAGGCAAGCATTGCACTGCTTGCGCTGGTTTAGATTCCGTTCTTGGAGGTAGATACGCATGGCTCCGATTGCTTCCCAAACCCTCGAAAAGCTGAAGGCCTGCTCGACAGCGACGCTGACCACGCAGCTCTTCAAGCGCAACTATCGTCAGCAATTCCTGGTTGGGATCACGCCGCTCAATCCGAGCGCTGGTGCGTTTGCCGGGGAGGCTTTCACCTTGCGCTTCATTCCCTCGCGGGAAGACAAGGACTGGGATCTTTCTGATCTCCGCAAGCGGGGTGAGGACAATATGCAGTGGGAGGCCGTGGAGGCGATTGGTGCAGGCCAAGTCCTGATGATCGACAGCCGCAACGACCCGCGTGCCGCATCGGCCGGCAACATGTTGATGACGCGCATGATGCGCAAGGGCGTTGCGGCAGCCATTACCGACGGCGCATTCCGCGACGGGACAGAAATCTCAAAAATGGCGTTTCCCGCTTACTGCAGGGCCAACACGGCCTCGACGCGCCCTGCCTATCATCGCGCGGTTGACATGCAATTGCCAATCGGCTGCGCCGATGTTGCCGTTTACCCCGGCGACATCATCGTCGGGGACAGCGATGGCGTCGTCGTCATCCCACGTGCCATCGCCGAGGAGGTGGCGGAGGAGTCTCATGAGCAGGAGCTGCGCGAGAGATTTCTATTCACCAAGATCGATGCTGGCGCGCCTCTTTGGGGCACCTACCCGCCGAACGAGGCAACGCTGAAGGAATACGCGGAATGGCGAGCCCGGCGAGCGGCGGAGTAAAGCGATGGGTGCGCTCACGAAAGCCGCGCAGGCGGAGGCCTTGATCCGCCGATACTTTCAAGCCTGCAACGATGCCGATCACCAGGCGCTGCTGGACTGCTTCACGAGCAATGCTGTCCACTATTTCCCACCCGGCCTGCCTGGTGCGCCCTGGCGCGGCGCTCAGGCAATAGCCGACGGCTGGGTCTGGTGTGTCAAAACGATGGGATCGCGCTGGACCATTGAGAAGGTTCTGGCCAGCTCGGACGGCCACGAAGCGGTGATCGAATGGACCCATTGGAAGACGGCCCTTGGTGAGGTGCTGCGCGGCGATGAATGGTACGTCTTCAACGACGACGTCACACGGATTGCCGAGATCCGGGCCTACTATGCCTCTCCCGTCAACAAGGCCGAGACAGTCAACAAGCTGCATGACTTCGACTATGAGGCCAGGGGCTATGCCATGGCGCCGCCCTCGCCTCCGCCCAAATTGTCCTGAAGCGCCCGGGCCTGTTCATGACCTCACTGACCGGAAAGACACGCGTTCATGCGCTAATAGGCTCGCCTATTTCGCAGGTGCTGGCACCGGGCTGGCTGACCAAGCGAATGGAGGATGCCGGATATGACGGTGTGCTGGTGCCGCTGCAGGTCGAGAGAGGCAATCTTGACACGGCTCTGGCGGCCCTCAAAGCAATGCTCAACATCGACAGTATTCTTATCACGCTGCCACACAAATTCGGGGCGATCGCGCATTGCGACCGCCTGTCTGATCGCGCCAAGGTCCTCGGGGCGATCAACGCCATGCGACGAGAACAGGACGGCCGCTGGCTCGGCGACAATTTCGACGGTGCCGGTCTGACTGCCGGATTGAAGAAGGCGGGCCATGCCATCGCCGGCAAAAACGTGTTCATGGTCGGCGCGGGCGGTGCAGGCTCCTCGATCGGCGTCTCCATGCTCGAAGAAGGCGCCCGCCGGTTGACCTTCCACGACCTCGACGCGTCAAACCAGAACAGCCTGTTTGACAGGCTTAGTAAGGCATATCCAGGCAAGGTCTCCATCGATACTGCCGTTCCTCGCGATTGCGATATTGTCGTCAATGCGACGTCGGCAGGCTTGCGGGACGGCGACCCGCTACCAGTCGATCCCGCTCAACTTGCGCCGCACATGATCGTTGCCGACGTTATCACCGATCCGGTCCCGACAAGGCTCCTGTCGGAGGCAGCCAAGATTGGCTGCGCCACGCGAGACGGCACGCACATGCTGGATGGACAGATCGCGCTTCTGTTCTCCTTCATGACCTCTGGTCATTGAGCATCAGACCGCTCACTAACGGCGACAGTCTCACGAAGTGAGACGATCTCTCGCGGACAATGAAAGACGGGCTTCACGTTGAAAGCCGCGCTCGCTAACGTTTCGCGCAATCATAACAACAATACTTGGCACTCTGGAGGAGACACTTGCGAACGCCATCGAGGCGGTCGGGCCAAAGGAATCGATCGCCGCCTGCTCCCTGAGTGGTCGCTCTGCCTGGCACCGCCGCGACGAGAATAACGCCGGGGCGGAAGCGGATGCGCTCCGAATACCGAGTCCGAATCGACCTCTTCTAGCCGAAAATCTGGGCGTAGCTCTAATTCGAACAGTCAATTGCCATCGGGAGGATTGAAAATGAAGACTCTTGCTAGAGTTTTGACAGCTGCTGTTGTCTCGCTGGCCCTCTTGGGGCAAACAGCGACAGCCGGGACGCTTGAGAAGATCAAGTCCGCGGGTATCATTCGCATCGCCGTCGATCTCAGTGTCCCTCCCTGGGCATTCAAGGACGAAGACCTCAATCCCACTGGCTCGGAAGTCGAAACAGCTAAGCTCTTGGCTGCCGATCTCGGCGTGAAGATGGAGATCGTGGGGACGAACAGCGCCAATCGCATTCCTTTCCTGATGTCGCATCGCGCAGACGCAGTCCTTTCGGCCTTGTCGATCACTGATGAGCGCAAGAAGCTGATCGCGTTCTCGCTGCCATATTCTGGAGCGACGTCCTATGTGGCAGCACCGAAGAGCATGCAGATCAAGACGTTCGCTGATTTGTCGGGAAAGCGCATTGCCGTCACGCGCGGCACGACGAACGATGCGGATGTGACTGCGGCGGCCCCGCGAGATGCGGAAATCGTGCGCTTTGAGGATGAAGCAACGACCATGACGGCGGTCGTGTCCAACCAGCTTGACTTGGTCGCGCAGGTGCCGACCCTTGTCGACCTGATCAATAAGAAGAACCCGGCCAAAGAGCTTGAGCTGAAGCTGCCGCTTCGGACCGCGCCTATGGGTGTTGGCATGCGTAAGGAGGATACGGATCTGAAGGAATGGGTCGACAGCTGGGTGAAGAAGAACATCGCCAACGGAAAACTCCAAGCGATCTTCAAGAAGTTTCAGGGCGCCGACCTGCCCCAGGAAGTCATCGCCGCGTCTCAATGACATGGCCTACGGCCCTTGAAACGAGCAAAGTCCTATGACTTACAATTTCGACTTCGCAGCCGTGCTGGCTTATTGGCCGCTCCTGTTGGAGGGTATCTGGACGACGCTACGGCTCACTTTATTCTGCACGGTGTTCGGCATCCTTTTAGGTGGTGCCTGCGCCGTGGTCCGGACCGGCGGGCCAACCTGGGCCCGTTGGATCGTCTCCTTGTATGTGGAGTTCATCCGCAATACGCCGCTGCTCGTGCAGTGCTACTTCCTAATCTTTGGCATTGCGAGCATGGGAATTCGGTTGCCCATCCTGGTTGGTGCGACCATCGCGCTGACGGTCAATATCGGAGCTTATACGACTGAGATCGTGCGTGCGGGCATTGAATCGATCCATCGCGGCCAGCTTGAGGCGGCGACCTGCCTTGGACTGTCGCGCACCCAAACCTATCTGCATGTGATTATTCGGCCAGCGCTGGAGCGCGTCTATCCGGCGCTGTCGAGCCAGTATGTTCTGTTGATGCTGGCCTCGAGCATCGTGTCCTCGGTTGGCGTTGAGGAGCTATTCGGGATCTCTAACCGTATCCAGAGCGAGACTTATCGCAATTTCGAAATCTTCGTCGTGCTCGGCGGCATCTATCTAGGTCTCGCCATACTGGTACGTGGGGGTTTTGCTCTCCTCGGGCTTGCGATGTTTCCTCGCCGCCGCAAGCTCGGAACCCCGCTGTGAGCATGGAGATAGCAGATGAATAGCGCCTACATTCTCTCGTTGCTCCAGGGGCTATGGGCGACGGTCGTATTGAGCCTGTTAACTTTCCTGTTTGGCGGCATCGCCGGCTTCATCGTCGCTCTGGCACGCATCTCGCGGAATTGGGCGATTTCGCGCGGGGCGGCGGCCTATATCGAGATCATGCAGGGACTTCCGTTGCTCGTCCTCATGGGTCTGTGCTTTTACGGGCCGAGCATTTTGGGCTACGACTCCTTATCTCCGCTGACGGCAGCGACCTTCGCGCTCACACTTTACAGCAGCGCCTATCTGGGCGAGATCTGGCGCGGCTGCATTCAGGCGGTGGCGAAGCCGCAATGGGAAGCCGCAGAGTGCCTCGGCCTGACGCGCTGGCAGCGCATGAGGGCTGTCATCCTGCCGCAAGCTCTGCGCATTGCCATTCCACCGACAGTCGGCTTCTTGGTCCAGATCGTCAAGAACACATCGATCGCCTCACTTGTGGTCGGATACGCCGAGCTCTCCTACAACGCAAAGATCATCAACAACGCAACATTTGAGCCGTTTCTCTACTTCGGCATCGCTGCCCTGATGTACTTTGCGATCTGCTATCCGCTGTCGGTTCAAAGCAGAGCCCTCGAAAGGAAACTCAATGTCGCCAATCGTTGAATTAAAGGACGTGCGCAAGAGCTTTGGCGAGCTGGAAGTCCTTAAAGGTGTCACCTTTGAGGTGAACAGGGGCGAAGTCGCCGCTATCATCGGCCAGAGCGGATCGGGCAAGAGCACGGCGCTACGTTGCATGGATCGCCTGGAGACCATCCAAGGCGGCTCGATGCTGATCTGCGGCCACGAGCTCCATGATGACGACATCGACTTGAAGTCTTTGAGACGCGATGTCGGAATCGTTTTTCAAAGCTATAACCTCTTCCCGCACCTGACCGTGGCCGAAAATATCATGTTGGCCCCGCGCATGGTAAAAGGCATGAAGCAGCGGCAGGCCCGCGAAATTGCGGATACTGTGATCGCCAAAGTGGGGCTGCGGGAGAAGATGGACTGCTATCCGGAACAGCTTTCCGGCGGGCAACAGCAGCGCGTAGCCATTGCCCGCAGCCTTGCCATGGAGCCTAAGTTGATGCTGTTCGATGAAGTGACTTCAGCGCTCGACCCGCAGCTTACGGGAGAAGTGTTGCGTGTCATGGAGCAGCTCGCGGCCGACGGCATGACCATGATCCTGGTGACCCATGAAATGGCCTTTGCCCGCAAGGTGGCGGACCGCGTCATTTATATGCGCGATGGCAAGGTGCACGAAATGGGATCGTCGGACATCCTGCGGATGCCTGCGACGCCCGAGCTGGCGGCGTTCGTCGCCGAATCAGCTGAGCATTAAGCTGCGGCAGTGAACGGGCGCTCAAACGGTCCATCTCAAATGGTTTGAATGGCGTTCTATGATCACCAACCAGCTTTTGACGGCCGGTGCGGCTCGACTTGGCTTCTCGGCGTCCGCTGGCGGACGCGTGACCTCTCTCGAGCTGTGCAGCAGCAAGGGTAGCGGCTTGCCGCGACGGGTCTTGCGTCCGTTCCCGGCCGGGGTAGAGCCCGCTCAGTTACTGCGCTGGCCCAAGGGTGGTATCTATCCCCTCGTCCCCTATAGCAACCGCGTGAGGGATGGGGTTCTTCTCTTCCAGGGTAAGCGGTACGAGCTTGCGGCCCATCCCGACGCGCTGCCGCATACGTTGCACGGGCATGCGCACAGGATGCCTTGGGAGACGATCTCGCTGACGCCATCGCAGGTGACGATGCGATACTCGCACAAGGGAGGCGCCGACTGGCCTTGGGCGTTCAGCGCAACTCTTAAGGTCGAACTTGAACCCTCGCGTGCCATATTTTGTCTCAATCTTCGAAACGAGGCGCAGACGCCGATGCCGGGTGGAATCGGCCTGCATCCCTATTTCGAGCACCAAGTCGATGACAACATAGAGTTTGACGCACCGATCGACTGGGCCGTGACGACGGACTATCTCGCCGCGCTGCCGGATGCCCATTCTGCCGGGCCCACAGCAGATTCATTGCCGCCCGGTGAGGTGACGCTTTATCGCAGTGGATGGCGCGGGCTCTGCGTTATTCACCGCTCGAATGGTGATCGGATTGAAATGCGAGGGGATCCTGCATTTTCGCATTTTGTGCTGCATCGGCCCGCTGATGCCGCACATCTATGCGCAGAGCCCGTCAGCCACGTTGCGGACGGGTTCAACCTGTTCGCTCGCGGTTGTGCTGACACTGGAACTGTGATTCTGGAACCCGGAGACGAGCTGAAGGGCTCTGTTGTGATTTCCATGAGTTGATAGCCGCGGATGGTCAAAGCTGCGGATGGCGTCGGACATTTGGTCTCCCTTTGCAAGCGCCGCGCCCCGGCAGGGATGGACCGTTCAGGCGAGCATTGTTCGAAAGTGCCAAACATTGCGAGACCCTAGCCTGCCAGTTGCATGCATTACCGAGAGATTCCGCTGAGCGGACGAAGTAATTCAGGGAACATAGACTGATGTGAATAGGGATAGGGTGCTGGCGAGGCGCTCACTTGGTTCAAGCGCTCCACCTCCTTGATGGAAAGTTGCCAGTCGAGGGCTGCGATGTTTTCAACGAGCTGTTCGGCCGTGCGGGCGCCAATGACGACACTTGAGACGGTTGGCCGGGCGAGTAGCCAATTGATCGCAACTTGAGACGCGCTTGTCCCGCGCTCCTGCGCGATATCGTTGAGCGCATCCACGATGTCAAAGAGCTTGGCGTCGCGCTCGGTCAGGCCTCCGAATTTCGCCGCTCGGCTGTCGGCCTGCGGCGGCCGGTCACGGCTGATCTTGCCGCTAAGCTTGCCGCCGGATAGCGGGCTCCATATGATGGCGCCTATGCCCTGATCGAAACCCGCGGGCATCAATTCGTGTTCATAGTCCCTGCACAGCAAGGAATAGTGGACCTGATGCGAGATGGGGCGCGGCAAGCCAAGCCAGTCAGCGGTGGTGGCCATCTTGGCCAGCTGCCATCCGGAGAAGTTAGACGCCCCAATATAGCGGACCTTCCCGGCCTTGATCAGTTCCTCGAAGGCGCGCAGTGTTTCCTCGATCGGTGTATTTTCGTCATAGCCGTGGAGTTGCAGCAGGTCGAGGTGATCGCAGCCAAGTCGCTTCAGCGAGGCCTCGCACGCCATTATGATGTGCTGCCGGCTCGCCCCCATTCCGTTCGGCCCGCTATGCGAGCGGTAGCCGAGCTTGGTGGCGATCAGGGCCTGCGATCGGCGTGAGCCCAGAGCCTTTCCGAGGATTTCTTCCGCCGCGCCCATCGAGTAGACGTCGGCGGTGTCAAAGAGATTCAGCCCCGCATCGAGGCATATGTCGACGAGCCGTCGGGCCTCCGATAGATCGGTCGTGCCCCACTTGCGAAAGAACTCGTTCCCACCGCCGAAAGTCGCTGTCCCAAAGGCCAGGGCTGGGATCCTCAGCCCTGAACGGCCGACACCCCTATGTTCCATCACATTGTCCTAGCCATAAGCACCCTGTGCTTGCCTCGTTGCAAAGCGGCTCATTTTGGATGCTCGATCTCGGGGGAGCGTCATCAGACTTCATCAATCACAGCGCCCATCTCGATCCGGGTCTGGCTCGACACAAGAGCACGGATCCGAGCCTTGCGGACGGGAGCGTGCCTGGAGTTACGGTGCGCCTCGACGGCCTCGTAGTCGTCGAAGAGTTCATTGGACATGAAAGTATCCGGCAGCACCACGCCATCAGGATTAACCGCCTGCAGGATTTCGAAGCGACGACAGCCAGGCTCCTCCGCCAGGGCGATTGCCGCAGCCTCTAGTAGTGTAGCCCTCAATTCCTCCTCACAACCCGCCTTCGCGACAAAGCGCGCGACGATGGCTAAAGTTCCTGACATGGCTTTCTACCTCAAGAGCGGAGAGACGGTCGCGGCATATGCCGACCGATAAGAAACAAGAAATAAGCCGCCGGTCGTCACGGGCGCGAGCGCTAGAAATCGAAAGGATCGCGCTCGACGAGACTAACCCAACGAAAGCCTCCCCTGGCGCACTTGGAAGGGGCTCAATTTAGCCGAAGGCGCAGGTCAAACCGGCAGCCCAGAGCTTCTCAGAAAGGACTGCCTGGCTTGGATCGCATCGGTTCGTGCAAACCGATGCGCTAAGATGCAAAGAACCGCTAGTCAGTCATTGAAGGGTATACCAGGCGCCGGTGTCGTCGGAAGCCCCGGCTCGGTAATGCGCGCGCAGTTGCTTGGCGTCTTTTTGCCTTCAAGTGTCTGTTTGAAGAACGCCAATGCGTCCGGGAAAGCGGCAATCAGGCCCCCGTTGTGAGTGGCACCAGGATAGGTGTTCCAAACGACCTCGTTTCCGGCCGAGCATAAGGCCGCCACGGCTGCATATTGGCGACGGGGCGGCAGTACTGAATCGGCCAGACCCGTGCCAAGCAGAACGGGCACCGGCAGCCGCACGGGCTTCATGTCGGTCGGAGACGCAAGGCTCGCTTCGATGTTCGCGATCGGTTGGACATAGGCGTTGTCGGCGGTGACAGTATCTTTCTGCGCGATCGCGCGCATCTCGCCGGTGCAGCCTTCTCGTGCTGCGCGTAAGACGAGCCTTCCCTTGTCAGTCACGAGGTTGTCTACGGGGGGTGCCTCATCGGGAAGCGAACCGCCGAGCATCATGAGGGTGAGGTAAATCGGCGAGCCAACCTTGAATGCCTCCGCAGGCCGGTAAGGGCCGTCGGGAAAGGTCGACACGACCCCTGTGGCGACTGTGGCGAGCAAGGGTACATCTGGCGCATAGTTCGGTGCGACCGTTGTTGCGCCCAAAGCTGCGCCTGAGCCTTGCGACTGACCACTGATGAAGACCTTGGGAGCGAGCTTGTCGCCATGGGCGGCGCGCGCTGCCCGGACGGCATCGAGCACGGAATGCCCTTCAGCTTCCCAGATCAGGTAAGGATGCGGGCCGGGACCGCCGAGACCCTGGTAATCGGTGGCAACGACCGCAAACCCATTCTCTAGCCATTTTTGGATGTAGGTTGCATCGCGCGGCTTGTGCCCGGCCCAGGACGGCGCGCACACGTCCGCAACGCCCAGCGTGCCATGAGCCCAGGCCACGAGGGGCCAGCCTCCGGCCGGCGGTTCTCCAACCGGCAGATACAGTGTCCCGCTCACCGGTACGATCCCGGCGTGCCAACGTACATCCGTCGAACTGTAGAGAATGCGTTCGGCGAGAGCCGCTTTCGTGATCTCCGGCTGGGCCTTCATTGGCTCTTCACGCAGCATCACGCCCGGCCTTGTGGGCAGCGGATCGGTCCAACGATAAAAAGCCGATAGGTTTTGATCGCCCCATTGGGGGCCAGTCGGCAGCGCGGTGTTCTGCGCGAAGGCCTCGGATAATGCCAAGGCCGAAAGGATCGAGATTGCGAGCACCGACTTCATTGTGAACCTGTTGGGATTGAGCTTTAGCAGCCTGTTCATTTTCTTCATCCGATCTGGTTCCATAACGGGCTATCGTGCGATGGACTTGAGCGCCTCTTCATGGGCAGCGCGCAGGAGGCCGAGAATGTAGCCGTTTGCGAACGCAAAGCCTATCACGTAAGAGGGATCATCCTGATGACGCGGACTATGATCGGCCAGCAGTGAGCCGCCGCTGTCGCGAAGCAGGCGAATGATGTTGAACAAGTCCACATCGCCCTCGTCATGATAGACCTCGACGAAGTCGTTCTGGCTGGCGCGGACATTGCGGAAGTGGATCTGATGAATCTTCTTTCTCTTGATCAAACCGTATAACAGCGCAAGCTGATCAACCCCTTCAGGCATCGATTCCCGTGAGACCCCGGTATCGTATTGAAAGCCATTATGAGGTGAATCGTACAGCTTCTCGTATTTGAGCAGCGCGTTCGCATAATCGCCGGCATCGAAGCTGTCGACACCGAGATAGCCGAGAGGCAGGCCGCCCGGATCGTAGGGGTGGCAAGCCATTTTGACCCCGCTCTCCGCGGCCACGGGGATGACGCGGGACGCCCAAACATGCAGGCGCTCCCAATAGTCGTCCGCTGAGACACGGCCTGCAGGGGTCGGCGGGAGGTCGCGCCAATTGTCTTCTAGCTTGAACGCGTCGTATTCCGACCCACCACGGCCCTGAACTTTGCGATTGCGCCGGATCGGGGTCAAATTCCAATGATAGCTGATGATCTTGACCCCGGCGCGGCCGGCGGTTTGGACGTTTTCGCAAATCAGATCCAGATAACGGTCGCGTTCCGGCCCCGGCGCCATCGCGATGTACGCCGAATCCATCCGGATGCTCTCCCAGATGAGATCGTTTTTCTGCAGCGTGTCGGCGATGCGCATCATGCCTTCGAGGCTCCAGCGCGTGGTGGGCTGAAGCCGCGCGCCTCCCATGCCCGTGCCGAGCGCCTGAGCGCGAGCAAGCGCACCCTCGTCGGGCGTATCGCTTCCAAAGACGTCCGGAGCGGCGTTTCTCGTCTCCAGCGAGACATCGAGATAGCGAATGCCCCACCGCTGGTGCCACTGCATGTTCTGCCGCGAGGTCACCGGTCCTCTGTCGAAGTTGCGTTGGCCACCCAGCCTGATCTTGTCGTTGACGCGCACGGCAAGCGAAGGGACGCCGCCGCTTGGCTCCTGCTCCGCGACCGCTGCACCTGACATGCCAGCGCTGGCGGACATGGCCAATAGGGCCTTTGTAAAGTCGCGCCGATCCATTTGTTGCATCTCCAACACGCCAGATCAGGATAGCGACTTCAGCAGCAGGGTCGCGATCACAATCATGATCGCCCCGCCGACACGAGTGGCGATCTGGGCGAATGCCATGAGGCCCATGCGATCGGCGGCGCCAAGGATGGCAACATCCCCGGTGCCGCCCAGTCCCGAATGGCAGGCGGTGACGATCGCAGCCTCGACCGGATACATGTTTAGCCACTTGCCGACATAAAAGCCGGAGGCAATCATGGCCAGCACGGTCGCGGTGCAGATCATGATGTATCCCGGGTTGAAGGAGGCGACGAGTTGTTCCCATTTGACCAGCAATGCGCCCATGGCGACGAGGATCGCAAAGGTCAGGTTGGTCGACATGAACTTGTTGATCTGGTAGGCGCCGAGCTCCATCTCGTTCGGTAGGATCTTGGTCAGCTTCAACGCGACCGCCGCGATGATCATCATGATCGGTCCAGGTATCCCTGTAAATGGCGCTAGGGTCATGCCAAGCACGAATAGACCGCAGGACAGCACCATACCTGCTCCCAGCAATCCGAGATCAATAGGCCGATCGGGCCGCACGTCGCCTAGGATGTCATTGTCGCCGGTCTTGACCAGCATGCCCTGCCCGCTCAGATCGCGCCGTCTCTCGCCAAGGCGCGCAAGAAGCCCGGCGCAAACGATTGCGACCACGTTGCCGAGCAATGCCGCAGGCACCATGTGTGCGACAAGATCGGCTTGCGGCCGCTGCAAGATCTCGGAATAAGCAATGGAGAGCGGCAATACGCCCTCGGCAAGGCCGCCGCCGACGATCGGAATGATGATGAAGAAGAACGTGTCCTTGGGAGTATACCCGAATGCCAGCCCGACCAGAATGCCGGCCGAGACGGCGGCAATGGTCCCGATCAGAAGCGGAACGAACATGCGGATGAAGCCTTGAACCAAGACGCGGTAGGGCATTCCGAGGATTGAGCCTGCGACGAGACAGGCGATGAAGAAGTATTGAAAATTGGCGGTCCGGAACGTCGTGGTGATTGCTTTAAGGGCGGCATCCGGCATCAAGCCATAGCTTACCAGTGCTGCCGGAACGAACAGGCATAGGATCGCGGTCCCACCGATCTGCTTGAGAACCGGTATCGTCTGGCCAAGCTTGCCCAGCAGAAAGCCGAGCAGCATGAGGACCAGGAGACCGCCGATCACATCGTTCGGGAGCTTTCCAGAGTAAACCGCGGCAGCACAGACGATGGCCGCTCCGACGTATATGCTGATTGGCAACGGGCCGATCTTGACGCCGTTGAGCTTCGTCGAAGGGATTGCCTCCGGCGCGGCCGGACGAAAAGTCGTGTCAACCAAAGTTCCCTCCAATTTTGTTATTTTCGTCATCCGGGCTGCGGCCAGTCTGCTGGCCGCGAGGACTGGCTTGCCAGTCAGAAGATCCAGGGATTCTCCGCAGCATGGCGTGCTTCGAAAGCGCGGATGTCGTCAGCAAGGACCAGGGTTGATGCGACGAAATCCCGGCCCGTCAGGAACGCCTCTTTCCTCGTCGGCTCGATGTCGAATTTGATCGGGCGGCGGCCACGGTCGAAGCGGATCGTCTGCGCTGCAAGATCAACGAAGACGTCGTTGCGCTCACGATGTGCCACAGCGTTAGCGATCTCAGCTACGAGATCGGGTTCGAGCGAGATCGTCAACAGGCCGTTGTTGCCGCAATTGTCATTGAATATCCCGGCGAAGCTGGTGCCGATCAATGCCCGGATGCCGAGCTGTTGAAGCCCCCACACCGCGTGCTCGCGGCTCGAACCGCAGCCGAAATTTGGGCCGACCACGAGGAAGCAAGCGTTGCGATAACCGTCCTGATTGAGAATAAACTCGGGATTGGGTTTACCGGCGGAGAAGCGCAGCAGATTGAAGGCGCCCTCGCCCAGCCCGCTCCGGTCCACGCCCTTAAGAAACATTTTGGGCATGATCACGTCGGTGTCGATGTTTGGCGACATCATGGGTGCAGCGACGCCTGAAACTTGATCGAATGGCATCATTGGCCTGCAACTCCCAGCAGTGAACGAACGTCAGCGATGTGGCCGGTGACCGCGGCCGCGGCCACCATTGCCGGACTCATGAGATGCGTGCGGGCGCCTGGTCCCTGGCGGCCTTCGAAATTTCGGTTGGTCGAGGACGCACACCGCTCTCCGGGCTTGAGCACATCGTCATTCATGGCAAGGCACATCGAGCAGCCGGATTGCCGCCATTCGACGCCGGCATCCGTGAACACTTTTGCAAGGCCTTCAGCCTCGGCTTGCGCTCTGACGTGGGTCGATCCCGGCACTACGATTGCCCGTACACCGGCCGCAACACGGCGGCCACGAAAGACCTCGGCCGCGTCGCGCAAATCCTCGATGCGCGAATTCGTGCAGGAGCCGATGAACGCAAAATCGATCGGGACGGATTGAATGGGATCACCGGCTCGAAGCCCCATATAGCTCAGGGCGCGAAGGGCCGCGGCCTTGCGTTCAGGCGCCACCTGTTGCGCAGGATCGGGGATAATATCGGTCACTGCAATTGCCTGGTCGGGGCTGGTTCCCCAGGTGACGAGAGGGGCGACATCCGCGACATCGAGCGCAACCTCGCGGTCGAACCGGGCATCGGGGTCCGAGGCGAGCGTCAGCCATTTCTTGGCCGCTCGCTCCCACATCTCGCCCTTTGGCGCGCGCGGCCGGCCCTTTAAATAGTCCAGCACCTTCTGGTCCGGGGCGACCACGACACCACGCGCGCCCGCTTCGACGATCATGATGGACATGACGATGCGGCCTTCGACGCTCATGTTTGAGACGACGGGGCCAGTGAACTCAACGGCATAGCCAGTAGCCCCGTCGGCGCCGATCCGCCGGATGATCTCCATGACGATATCTTTCGGCGTGACCCCGAACGGGACGTCTCCGGTGAGGTGGATGCGCATCGTTTTGAGGCGTCGGTAGCGCACCGTCGAGGTTGCAAGATAGTGCTCGATATCGGAGGTCCCGATGCCATAGCCGAGCGCGCCGAAGGCGCCATAGGCGGTGCTGTGGCTGTCGCCGGCGGCGATGACCATACCTGGCATGACGAGGCCCTGCTCGGGGGCGACGACGTGCTCGATGCCTTGGCGCGGATCGAGAATATCGAAATATTCGATGCCGAAATCCCGGGCGTTTTCAGCGAAGTAGTCAACTTGGCGCGCGGCGCCGCTATCCGGCATGGCGCGGGTGCGTTGTGCGGCTGTAGGGTTGACGTGATCGACCACCATCAGCGCCGCTTTGGGATTCCAAACTTTCCGCCCCGCGGCGCGCAGGCCGGCAAACGCCTGGGGGCTGGTATACTCGTTGAGGACGGTTCGGTCGACGTACAGCAGGACGAGCCCGGCATCATCCAGATTGCGGACCACATGGGAGTCCACCAGCTTGTCATACAACGTGCGCGCGGCCATCCCGCCTTCCTCCAAAGCTTCTTTCCGGCCACCGTGACGCGCGCGCGACTAGAAATCCAATGCCGGATGCTGATATCGTTATGCAAGGCCTGCATAAACGAGAGCTCTCCATGGAGATCAACTGGTTATACGATTTCATCGCGGTTGCGACAGCGCGCAGTTTTTCACGGGCCGCAGAGGAGCGAAACTGTTCCCAGCCGGCGCTCAGCCGGAGGATACAGGCGCTCGAGGTCTGGGCTGGCGCATCGCTGCTCGATCGCACCACGCACAGCGTCAATCTGACGCCCGCTGGTGAAGCCTTTCGTCACACTGCTGACGATATCGTGCGCAGATTGAGTGCCGGCCGGCTCGAGGCGCAGGAGCGGGCGCGCGGTGCCTCGGACGTACTGAAGTTCGCCTCGACCAATGCGCTGTCGCTGACGTTCTTTCCGGATTGGCTGCGTCGCATCGAGACCGAGCTACCATTCGTGCCCAACGTACAGCTCGTTGCCAATCATATGGAAGGCTGCGAACGGATCCTCTTGGCGAGCGATGCCCATTTTTTGCTTTGCCATTATCATCCGGCCGCCACGACGGCGTTGACGCCGTCGCATTTTCGCTCGCTGCATGTTGGTGACGATCGGCTGATCCCCGCATCGGTGCCGGTTTCGCGCCGCAACCGCAAGCCTCGCTTCAAGCTTCCGGGAACGGAGGGCGCGCCTGTACAGTTCTTGAGCTTCCGTTCAGAATCAGGGATGGGACGGATCCTGGAAGCGGTGCGTGCCACCTCCCCCTTGCAAGCTCATCTTCACACAACATTCACGTCGCATCTGGCGAAGCTTTTGGTCACGATGGTTCAGGCAGGCCGGGGCATGGCGTGGCTGCCGGAAAGCCTGATCAGTGATCAGCTTGCCTCTGGCGAGATTGTCGCGGCAGGCGGGCAGCAGTGGTACGTGCCGATCGAGATCCACGTATTCCGGCCTAAACTGCGGCTCGCCCAGGCGGCGGAGGCATTCTGGCAGCACATCGAGAAAGCAGCCACACATTCACGATGACGTAAGTAAAGTTGATGCCGCAGCAGTCACGCTTTTGGCCCGGCTATCTCAGTCGCTTATCAGCAGCGATGAAGTCGATAAATGTCCGGACCTTGGCTGAGAGGTATTTGCGCGTCGGATAAACCGCGAACAATTGGCTTTCGAAGATGCTCTGCTCCGGCAGCACTTGTTCCAGGCGCCCGGCGGCGAGATCCTCGCTGATCAGCCATTTGGGCAGCACCGCGAGCCCCATGCCTTCCAGGGCGGCCAGGTGCAGCAGAGTCTCGTTGCCGCTGAGCAAAACGGGGTTGAATTTGATAGTCTGCGTCCCACTTTCGCCCTGGATGGTGATACTCTCGCCTGGAGAGTGCAGCGCATAGTGCAAGAGGCTGTGTCCGGACAATTCAGCCAGATTCTTCGGGCGCTTTGCGCGATCGAGATAAGCGGGCGTGGCAACCATATAAAATGGGACCCTTGTGATCGGCCGCGCGATCAATGCCTCGTCAGGCGTGCCCGTCGCACGCAAGGCCAGGTCAAAACCTTCCTCGACCAGATTGACCAATCGTCCACTGAGATCGATGTTCAGCCGCACCTGTGGATAGCGAGCCTGATAGTCTGCCAAGACTTTCGAAAACTTCGGATTGGCCATCCAGACCGGTGCGGTTAGCCGCAATGTGCCGCGAGGAACTACGGTCACGTTGCTGACGGCCGCCTCTACCTCATCCAGGGACTCGAGCATTTGACGCGTCTGCTCGAAATATAATGCGCCGCTTTCGCTCAGGCTGACGCGTCGGCTCGTGCGGTTGAGCAGCCGTGAGCCCAGACGCTTCTCAAGCTGCATCACATGCTTACTCGCCATGGCGGGCGAGATGCCCAGCCGCTCTGCCGCGGCTGCAAAGCTCTTGAGCTCGGCAACCAGGCAAAAGACCTTCATGCTGACCAGCGTATCCATTCAGATCATCAACATATAGGAAATGAATCCATCCCAAAACAGATAATGATCCAAAATCGTGAAGCGACCAAACATGGTGACAGCCCTGTGATCGTCGGAGTGCCTGCCATGTCCACCGCCACCGCCCAAGCCGCCCCGCGGGAACGTCCCCTATGCGTGAGCCTTTGGATCGCTCAAGCCCTCCTCTTTTGCGTGTTCGCTTCGTCCGGGCTCGCGAAGCTGTTCATGCCGATTCCGCAGTTAGCGGCAATGATGCCATGGACAGGTCAGCACTCTGAAGCATTTGTCCGGGTCATCGGACTGATCGACCTCGCCGGAGGAATTGGCGTTCTCGTGCCTGCGTTAACCCGGATTATGCCGCGGCTGACAGTGCTTGCCGCGCTTGGCTGCTCCGTGTTGCAGGTCTTCGCTATCGTTTTTCATGTCTCTCGCGGCGAGGCCGAGCTCACGCCTCTCAACTTCATCTTGCTGGCCCTTAGCGTCTTTGTTGTCTGGGGGCGCGGGCGCAAGATACCGGTCGCGCCGCGCCGATCCTGATGCCGAGCTCCTAACCAGCCATGGCGGTGCTTCCCGAAGGCTCTCAGGGGATCGATTGGCGTCGAATTATCCCGGCGGCACGCTCCCACGATGCAGCTTCGCTCATCGCAGCATGTCTTCGCCCCTCCAAATGGATGGTAGCAGCAATCAGCCTCAGGCAAACCGGGTGTCCAGTTGCGCGCCACTTAAAGCGTTTCATGAGTACGATATAGCGGAGGTCCCGCTGGGCAATGATCCCTAGATCTCCATCGCGCGAGGGCGCTTTAGGCCTATATTCCGAACAGCAAGGCTTGCCGATGTTCGGCCAGCCATTCGCTCAAGGAGACGGGCATCCGTCCTAGGGTGCGCTCAACGAAGTCATTGCGCGCCCAAACCACCTCGTTCTGTTCTTCGTACTGGAAGAAATCCCAGAGATAGTGCAGCCGGATCTCTCCGAGCTCCCGGTACGCCTCGAAGAAGCCCGCTCTGCTGCCGTCGTGAACAATTCTTTCCTGAAAAACCTTGGTCATGAGATCGGCGACGTCGCTGAACCTCAGTATGTCCTGTCCGTTGTTCAGAGTGTGAAATTGACCAATGTGCCGATGATTGCTCGACAGGAAAAGACGTCCGGCCACTTCCGCAATGTCGCGTGGATCGATATAGGGAATCAAGCGTTCGGGCCAGATCAGCTTTCGCTCCTTCCTCAAGCCGTCCTTCATCCAGTAGAAGTTGTCCATGAAGGTTGCGCCGATGTTCAGGTAGGTGACAGGCAGACCGCTTTCGTCGAGGATTTCTTTTGCGATGGGGTGTTGGATGGGTAAACCAAGACCATGCTCGCGGAGAGACTGAGGAATTCGCCTTCGATTCGCTTCGGGTTGTAGGCCGACAAGACGTATAACGTGAACGGCGGACCTTGCCTTCTTGAGCAGGACAACGAGATTTGTCATCGCGTCGGCCTCGTTCGTGCCGCTTCTGGTCAGTACGAAGATTCCTTCCATTCCGTCGACCGCCTTCTCAAGCGATGCGAGATCAAAATAGCTGGCAATGACGACCTCCGCATGCGGGTGCTCGCGGCGAAGGACGTCACAATTGGCGGGATTGCTTGTTACGAGGCGCAGCTTGATCTGCGGCGCCTCCTCGCGCAAGAAGTGCGCAAGTGGGCCGCCGATATGAGCCGCTGCACCGAAAATGAGAATCGTGCTCGGAATCTTCTTCTGACCGTGTCGCATTAACAGACCTCAATAAACCCTGGCGAAGGCCCCAACCTGCCGCGAGCGGCTGGGTGGCCGCCTCAAGCCCCGAAGTTTTTCTGGATCGCCTTGTCGAGCGTCTCGCCGCCGATGAAACGCTGGCGCAATTCCCGCTTGAGCAGCTTGCCGGACGGATTCTTCGGCAGGCTGTCGACAAAGATCACGCGCTTGGGCACCTTGAAATGCGCCATCGATCCCGCACAATGCGTGATGACGGCATCCTCGTCGAGCTTCTCGCCGCTCTTAACCACGACAATCGCGGTTACGGCCTCGATCCAGTGCGGATCGGGCAGGCCCACGACGGCGACCTCGGAGATCGCCGGGATCTTGTAGATCATCTCCTCGACCTCGCGGCTGGCGACATTCTCGCCGCCGGACTTGATCATGTCCTTCACGCGGTCGACAACGGTGATGTAGCCCTCGGCATCGACGGTGGCGAGGTCGCCGGAGTGGAACCAGCCGCCAGCGAAAGCCGCCGCGGTCTTCACGGGATCGTTGTAATAGCCCGACAACAGATGCGGCGAGCGGTGTACGATTTCGCCGATCTCGCCGACGCCAACGTCCTCCATTGCCGTGTTGACGACGCGGGTCTCGACGTTGATGGCGGGTTTGCCGGCGGAGCCCGCCTTGCGGAGCTGGTCCTCGGGCGTCAGCACGGTCGCAAGCGGCGCGATCTCGGTCTGACCGTAAAAGTTCCAGAACTTGACGTTGGGCAGGCGGCGCTGGAGCTCGAGCAGCACCTCCACCGGCATGATCGAAGCGCCGTAATAGCCCTTTTGCAGCGACGACAGATCGCTCTTGTCGAAATTTGGCGAGCGCAGCATCGCGATCCAGATCGTCGGCGGCGCGAAGAAGCAGGTGATCCCGTGCGCCTGGATCAGCGCCAGAATGTTGTCTGCGGTCGGCTTGCCCGTGATCACGCCGGAGGCGCCGAGATAGACTTGCGGGCCGAGGAAGACGTCGAGCTGAGCGCAATGATAGAGCGGCAGCGCGTGCAGCACTTTATCGTCGGCGCTCATGCCGCCGTCGATGATGCAGCTCACATACTGCCACATCACGGCTTCATGGCTCAGCATCGCACCCTTGGGCAGGGATTCCGTGCCCGAGGTGTAAACAATCTGTGCGAGATCGCGGCTGTCGACGGAGGCCTCAAACAACGAGCTGTCGGCATCGAGAAGATCGTCGAAGCTGGTGAGGCCCGCCGGCTGCGCAGCGGGATCCTCGCCCGGCAACCAGATGAGCTTCTCCACCGCGCAGCCCTTACTGCTCGCGGCGCGTGCGGCCTCGACGAAATCGGGGCCGGTCGCGAGCAGCCTGGCGCCGGAGCTTTTCAGGATGAAATTGATCTCGTCGGGATTGAGCATGAAGTTGATCGGCACCAGCACCGCGCCGATCCGCGCTACCGCGAAGCGCAGCGCCGCAAAGGCATGCGAGTTGCGCGACAGCACGGCGAGACGGTCGCCCTTCCCGACGCCGAGGCCGGGTAGGCCACGCGCCAGTCGATTGCAGATCGCGTCCAGTTCGGCAAACGTCCAGCGCACCGCGCCGCAGCTCAAGGCTAGCTTGCTCGGCTCGCGGGCAGCCGAGCGGCGCAAGAGATCGCCAATCGAATGCTCGCGGGCTTTCGCGATCGTAACTCCGATATCTGCGTTCATCTCCCCTCCCTTGTGCTCGCTTCTGTCAGACCGTGTCCTGCTAGGGCAGCCCCACCGGCCTCGCGCTATCTTGCATATATTTTCCATATGGTCTAATTTGTATCAAGGGTCCGGGAGAGACCCCGCATGATCAGTCTAAGGGAGGATAAGCGGCATGATCGCCAGGATCGCAATCGTGGCCGCGGCCATGTTGGCCGTCAGCATTCAGGCAAAGGCCGACGACCGTCCGCTGAAGATCGGCTGGCTGATGAGCTATACCGGGCCGGGCGCCGCGGCCGGCGCCGCGTCCGATGCCGCGATCCAGGTGTTTTTCCGCAAGTTCGGCACTACGGTCGCCGGTCGCAGGATCGAGATCATCAAGCGCGACACGACGGGACCCGCACCTGACGTGGCCCGCCGCCTGGCCCAGGAGCTGATCGTCAGCGAGAATGTCGATTTCCTCGCAGGAATGGACTACACGCCCAACACAATGGCTGTTGCGCCGCTATCGACCAGCGCCAAGGTGCCCCTCCTCATCGTCAACTCGGCAACTTCGGGCATCCTCGCCAAGCATCCCTTCGCCGTTCGGTTCGGCTTCACGACCACCGAAATGGCGCAGCAGCTCGCGCTCTACGCCGCCAAGCAAAAGCTGAAATCCGTATATACGTTCGTGCATGAATACGAGCCGGGCCTCGATGCGGAGGCGATGTTCGTCCGTGAATACAAAGCGGCCGGCGGCGTGATTGCCGGATCTGTGCGGGCGCCGCTCAAGGCCACGGACTTCTCCGCCTATATCCAGCGCATCAAGGACGCGAACCCGGATGGCATCTTCGTGTTCATGGCTGCCGGCGAATTGACGCCGATCTTTCTCCGCCAGTTCAAGGAGGCAGGGCTGGATCCGGCCAAGATCATCGGCATCGGGGACATCACGGACGAATCGTCACTACCTGCCGCGGGCGAGGCCGCTCTCGGAGTTGTTACGGCCTTCCATTACACCCCGACGCATGATTCGGAGGTCAACCGAGAGTTCGCAGCCGCGTTCAACGCGGTCGCGCAGGGCCGGCCGCTCGGTTTCATACCGGTCGTCAGCTACGACGTCCTGCGTGCCATCTATACGGTCGTTGATGCGCAGAAGGGCGATCTCAATCCCGAGCGCACGATCGAGCTTCTGAAGCAAACAAGATTCGAAAGCCCGCGCGGCCCGATTGCGATCGACCCGTCGACCCGTGAGATCGTGCAGAACATCTACTTCCGAAGGGTCGAGAATCGGGACGGACAGATGGTCAATTTGGAGTTTGCGACCATTCCCGACGTCAAGGATCCTGGATCGGCGCGCTAGATCATGGTCGGCTTCGTCAACGTTCTGATCGGCGGCATCGCTTATGGGTTCGTGCTGTTTCTGATGGCTGGTGGCCTCTCCATCACGCTCGGGCTGATGGGCTTCGCCAATATGGCGCATGCGGCGCTGGCCATGGTTGGAGGCTACACGGCGGCATTGCTGATCGGCAAGGCCGGGTGGCCGTTCCTTGCGGCGGTGGCAGCGGCTGCCGCCATCGCGGCCGCCGTGGGTGCGATCCTCGAGCGCAGCCTTTTCCGGAGACTGTACGAGGCCTCGGAGCTGGAACAGGTCCTGCTGACGATCGGCGTCGTCTACGTGTCGATTGCCGCAGCCACCTATCTGGTCGGTCCAGAGCAGATGGCGATCGCGGTGCCTTCATGGCTGGACGGAAACGTCCGCATCGGCGCTGTCGAGGTCAGCCGCTACCGGCTTTTTCTGATCGGCTTCGGCACGGCACTTCTTCTGTCGCTGCTTGTTCTGATCGATCATACGAATTTTGGCGCCAGGATAAGGGCGGCCGTTTTCAACCGGCGGATGACGGCATCCTGCGGCATCGACGTCGCAAGACTGTACGCCCTCGCCTTCGCTCTCGGCTCCGCGCTTGCTGGACTAGGCGGCGCGCTCAGCGTGAAGCTCCTTGGCCTCGACCCGAACTTCCCCATCAAATTTCTGACGGAGTTGCTGATCGTGGTCAGCGTCGGCGGGCTCGGCTCCTTGCGCGGAACGTTTGCCGCCTGCCTCATGTTCGGGGTCCTTGACGTGGCCGGGAAATATCTGCTTCCGGAGATCGGCGCGTTTATCATCTATGCAACGGCGCTTTCCGTCCTGACGGTGCGCCCGCAAGGCCTAGCCGGCCGTCCGCAATGAGCGACATCACTCTCGACCTCGCGCGAACTGCGGTGCGCTTTCGCGCCAGATGGACCTTGGTCGAGCTGGTCTTTTGGATCGCTGCAGCGGCCTGCTATGTCCTCTTTCCCGGCAAGCTCGTCCTTCTCACACAGATCCTAATCGGCGGCCTGTTTGCGATGTCGCTCGATCTGTTGCTCGGCTATGGCGG
The DNA here is from genome assembly GCF_004114975.1 of Bradyrhizobium guangdongense. NCBI lineage: Bacteria > Pseudomonadati > Pseudomonadota > Alphaproteobacteria > Hyphomicrobiales > Nitrobacteraceae > Bradyrhizobium > Bradyrhizobium guangdongense. The sequence continues at coordinate 470,118 of NZ_CP030052.1, read as the reverse complement.
GATTCCGTCCTTCGGACATGCCGCCTTTTTCGGACTCGGCGCCTACACGGCGGGATTGCTCGCTGCGCATGGCTGGGGCGAGCCGATCTCCGGCGTTCTTGCTGCCGGGCTCGTGACCGGCGCTCTCGGCTTCGCCTTCAGCACGCTGATTGCAAAAGTCCGCGGCGCCGCAGTGCTCATGGTGACGCTTTGCATCGGGCTTCTGCTCTATGAAGGCGCAAGCCGCCTGCCTTGGCTCACCGGCGGCGACAGCGGTCTCCAGGGAATCGAGATGTGGCCGCTGCTCGGGCTGTTCGAGTTCGATCTCTTCGGCCGAACCGCGTTCTGGTATGCCTATTGCAGCGCATTGACGCTTTATCTTGTCGCCCGGCGTTATGTCCACTCGCCGGAGGGTCTCGCGCTGCAGGCCATTCGCGAGAACCAGACCCGCGTTCCGATGCTCGGCGTCTCCATCACACGGCGCAAGATGATCGCTTTCACGATATCGGCGGCGAGGCGCGCTGCTGGCGCAGACCACACAGATCGTCGCACTGGAAACGTTGAGCTTCGAACGATCGGTGTCGGCCCTCGTCATGCTGATCGTCGGCGGAATTGGCACGCTTATCGGCGGCTTCATTGGGGCTGCCGCGTTCATCTGGATGCGCGACCTGCTGTCGACGGTCAATCCTGTATATTGGATGTTCTGGCTCGGCCTGGTGCTGATCGCGATCGTGTTGACGGCTAGAGGCGGCCTACTCGGCGTCGTGAGCCTGGTTCGGAGCAAGATCGTGCGCTGGAGGCGAGCGAGATGACGGTTGCCGCGCTCCAGACACGCGACCTTTGCAAGCAATTTGGCGCCTTGAAGGTCACCAATGCCGTCAGCCTCGTGCTAAAGGCAGGCGGTCGACATGCCCTGATCGGGCCGAACGGCGCCGGCAAGAGCACGCTGATCAACCTGCTCACCGGCGTGCTGGCCCCGAGCAGCGGCAGCATTCTGCTGGAGGGCGAGCCAATCGATCGATTGAGCACCGATCAGCGTGTCGCACGCGGATTGGGGCGGACTTTCCAGATTAACGCCCTGTTCCCGCATCTGACGCCGCTGGAATCGATCATGCTCGCGGTCGCCCGGCGCCGCGGACGGCTTGGCAGGCCTCTTCAGGCCTTACATCGGCAGCCCGACACCACGGACGAGGCGTATGAGTTGGCGCGTTCGGTCGGGCTTGACCGCGACTGCCTGCGGCGGACTGCCGAACTATCTTACGGTCGCCAGCGCCTTGTGGAGATTGCTCTCGCCCTCGCCGGCCGTCCCCGCGTGCTGCTGTTGGACGAGCCGGCGGCGGGAGTTCCCGCCGGCGAGAGCTTTGAGCTGATGCAGGCTATCGAATCCCTCCCCGATCAGATCGCCGTTCTCTTCATCGAGCACGACATGGATCTGGTCTTTCGTTTTGCCGACACGATCACCGTTCTCGTCGCCGGTTCGGTATTTCGCCAAGGCAAGCCCGGCGAGATCGCGACCGACCCGGAGGTGCGGCGGATTTATCTCGGAGATGACCGTGACTGAGCCGCTGCTCGAGGTCGACCAGCTCAACGTGGGCTATGGTGAAGGAATCGTCATCAGCGGACTGTCCTTCGCGATTGAGGCCGGCGGCTCTCTTGCGGTTCTGGGCCGAAACGGGGCCGGAAAATCAACCCTGATGCTCGCCCTTGCGGGTCATCTCACGCCCCGCTCGGGGCGAATTCGTTTTCGCGGCAACGAGATCGCCGACCTAGCGCCACACCGGCGATGCCGACTGGGCATCGGGTGGGTGCCGCAAGGCCGCGAGATATTCGCCCCCCTCACTGTCGAGGAGAACCTGCAGATTGCCGCGACGAACGGACCTTGGACAATCGAGCGCATCTTCGAGATGTTTCCAAGTCTGAAGGCACGTCGCACCAATTTCGGAGATCAGCTGTCGGGCGGCGAACAGCAGATGCTGGCGATCGGTCGAGCCCTGGTGACGAACCCGCGCTTGCTGCTGCTCGACGAGCCGCTCGAAGGCCTCGCCCCCGTCGTCGCGCAGGACGTCGCGCGCTGCATCACCGCGATCACCGAGACCGAGAGCATGGCGGTCATTCTGATCGAGCAGCACGCAGGCTTCGCGCTCAGGCTGGCGCGGCAGGCGATCATCCTGGAGCGCGGCATTGCCGTTCGCAACGGAGAAAGCAGCGCTATTGCGGCGGATCGCGGTGCCCTCGAACAATATGTCGGCATCCGCAAACCCGGTCGCGCCGCGTAGCCGAAGGCTTGCTCATTATACTGTCCATATGGTAGATTTAGCGTAATAATAATTTCCTGGGAGAACCACATGGCCTTTCGTTTCGATCCCGAGGAGCGGAACTTCGTGGACGACCCCTATCCCACCTACAAGGTGTTGCGCGACGACCATCCGGTCTATCTGCACGAAGGGAGCGGGTTCTACATCATCACGCGAAACGAGGACGTGGCGCGCATCCTCAACGACTACGAGGTCTTCTCTTCGGCGCGTGGCAATGCGCTGGTCGATTCACCCTTGCGGGTGGGCAGGACGCTCGGATCGACCGATCCGCCGCGTCATGACGAACTTCGCCGTGTGGTGATGAAGGGCTTCACGCCCGCGCGCATCGAATCCATGCTGCCCGCCATTCAGCGCGACGTCGATCGACTGCTGCACAAGTTCGGCACCCGTCGTGAGTGCGACTTCATGGCAGATATCAGCAGGCCCATCCTCTATGGCGCACTCGGGCGGATGCTCGGGTTGGACGGCGAAGCTGCGGACCGGGCGGCGGATTTGTCGCGGGACATCTTTCATACCGATACGGGACCGATGGGCCCGGCTGCGAGGCCGGGCTTGATGGAAGGGGTGTTTGAACTGCTCACCGAGCAGCTCGAGCGACGTCGCAAGGACCGCAGTGACGATCTGTTCTCGTTCCTGCTCGACGCACAGGAGGGGGGAGCACCACTTTCCGACGGCGAGATTCTGGGCAACATGTCGACCGTCCTGCTCGCGGGCAACGCGTCCATCGGGCATTATTTCTCTAACTTGATCTACGCGCTCTGGACCAATCCGGACGAGCGTCGCAAGTTGCAGGCCGATCCGGCCCTGCTGGATGCCGCCGTGAACGAAGGCGTTCGCTGGGATACGTCAACCCAGGCTTTCGGACGGCAGACCACGAAGGAGGTCAAGCTGCACGGAATCGCAATTCCGGCAGACAGCCGGCTCGTGGTCTGTTTCGCGGCCGCCAATCGCGACGAACGCGCTATCCCGGATCCGGACCGCTTTGACATCAGCCGGCCAAAGACCCGGCATTTTGGCTTCGGCTCCGGCCCCCATATCTGCCTTGGGGCGCCCGCAGCACGGGCCATGATGCGAACGGTCATGACCCCTCTGCTGCCGGCGCTCGGCGACTATGAGCTCGACGTCGCGAACGCCGAACGCGTCGCTCACATGATGGTACGCGGCTTTTACAAGCTGACGATCCGCTGGTGAACGAGGTGAGCGAGTTCGACCTCACCGGCAATGGGTTTCTCGATGACCCCTATCCGACCTATCGTCGCCTGCGCTCCGAATGTCCGGTCTATCATTGCCCTACCACAAAGCTCTGGTTCGTGAGCCGCTATGCGGATATCGCCTATGCACTGAACAATCCCGTCCTGCTCTCGTCCTCCGCCGGGAACGCCCTCAGCGATTCTCCGCTGCGCGTGGGCAAGACGCTCGGCTCGATCGACCCGCCACGGCATGACGAGCTTCGCCGGATCATCATGCGGGGACTGAGCCCGGCGCGTATCGAGCTGGTTCTGCCCTGGATCCGCGATACTCTCGCTAAGGGCCTGGAAGCGCTTGGCACCCGGCGCCGATGCGACTTTGTCGCCGAAGTGAGCCGCCCGGTGCTGTTCGGCGCGCTAGGCAGGATGCTGGGGCTGGGACCCGATTCGGCGCAGCGCGCAGCCGAGCTGTCGGAGCGTTTATTTCGCGGGAATTCCGGCCCCGCGGGGCCTGCGCTCTCCGAGGAAGAACGCGCCAAGGTCATTGCGCTGCTGTCCGAGGAGTTGGAACGCCGGCGTGTCGAACGTGGGGACGATCTCTTCTCGGTCCTGATCGCTGCTCAACAGGATGGAGCGCCCCTCACGGATACCGAGATCGTCGCAAACATGATGACCGTGCTCCTGGCCGGCAATGCCTCCATCGGCCACTTTCTACCCAACCTGGTCCATGCGCTCTGGCGCCACCCCGAGCAGCGATCGCGCATCCTGGCCGATCAGAGCTTGGTCGAAGCTACCATCGAAGAGGGTGTGCGCTGGGATACCTCGACACAGTGTTTCGCGCGGATCACTTCCAGCCCGGTCGCCCTCAGCGAAACCGACATTCCAGCAGGCAGCCGGGTGGTGTTGCTTTACGGCTCCGCCAATCGCGATGAGAGCGCAATTACAAATGCCGAGACCTTCAATGTCGACCGGGGCAAGGTTCGCCATTTCGGCTTCGGTTCGGGGCCGCATATTTGCCTCGGCGCCCCCGCGACACGCGCCATGCTCCGCACCATTCTGCCGAAAGTGCTGAGCACTTTCGGGGACTTCGAGATTGACCTCGCCCGCGCAGTTCGTGTTCGTCACCTGATGGTGCGCGGCTTCAGGAGCTTGCCGCTCGCTTGGTAACGCGTTTTGCGTCTTTGTTTCGCGGAGCGAGCTTACGCCGGCGAGGTTGCTCTGCCGGCTCGCGGAAAAACAGCGCGCAGCAGGTGCGGATGTGCTCATCAACGAATTTCTTTGAAAAAGGCGAGTGGCCCATCACCTGCTGGACCTCGGCCGAAAGCATGAAGATACGCGTTACCGCACCGATGAACAGATACTGGAGATGATAGGGATCGCCCTCGACGTAACGGTCTTGCTTTTGAGCCGCACGGATGAGCTTCGCGACGACGTTGAAATAGTTGCGGACCCGATCTTCGACTAGCCAGGTCAGCCGTTCGCTCTCGCGCTTTCCCTCGTGTGACATCAGCCAATGGAAGTTCGGATTGGCAGCGGCGAAGCGGATGAACTGCTCCTGGAGAACCCTGAGCTGTCCCACCTCGTCCTGCTTAGAGACGCCGGCAAGGTAGTCTTGGAAGTGCCGGCTGAAATTCACGCTCGTCGTTGATAGGACGGCGCGCCAAAGCCCGTCCTTGTTCTTGAAATGATAAGTCACGAGCGGATGCTGAACGCCGGCCTTGGCTGCAACCGTCCGTGTCGACGCTCCCTCAAAGCCACGCTCGGCGAATTCCTCGAAAGCGGCCTCCAGGATCCGTTCCCTTGTGTCGAGGGAACGCTGCTGGCGCCGGCGCTGATTCACGACCTCGTCGAGGGTTTCCTTGGTCAGATCCGTCGCCAAAACAGCTCCGCGTGGCATGCCATGTCCGCACGAAGCCTATCCGCCGGAGCGACCGGTTTGTCAACACCGCGCCCGACGCGCACAAGCGGAACACACAGACCGGAGCGACACAGGCGTGAACTCCGCCGGCAAGTCGCCTCGCCGGCGGCAGTCGCTCGCTGTGCCGGGAAATTTAGGACCAGACGGCGAAGCCGATACCCGTGCCTGTACCGGCCGGGGTCCTATAGCCTGGATAGTATTCCGTCCAGTCGTTGTCGAGATGCTCGGACATGCCCGCGACCATCACCCAATTCAGGAGTTCCGAAGAGCCGGAGTTCAACTCTCCCCTGGTCAGCGACTTGAGGACGGACACGTCCTTGCGCTTGATCGCATCGAGCACCTTGCGATCGAGCTTCTCGTCCACGACAAAATGGCTCAGGCCGCCGCTGGCCACCACGGCCACTCGGGCATCCAACTTCGACCGTGAAATGAGGCTCGCGATCGCCTGTCCGACGCCATAGGCGCGTCGTGCCGTCGGGGCATTGGGCGGAAAGTAGGTGTTCAGCAGGACCGGCAGAACCGGAATGGACTTTCCCTTGAACAGCCGCTCGATGATGAAGCCGTAGGCATGGCCGAATCCGGCCTTGTGCGGGTCATCCACCTTCGCTGCTGCTCCGATGTCCACGTCGTTCTCGATCAGACCATGGATCAGCTCGCGGGCGAGCTCTGGACAGCCCGGAAACGTATGGACTGCATCCATGGCATATCCCTTCATGACCGTGCCGATCCAATTCGGCGTCTGCGGCGTGAGATGGCGCTCATGCGTCAGGATCTCCTCTCCATAGAAGATGGAGATTGCGGGCATGTTGGATAGGCTGAACAATTCGGCCTGATCGTCCCCCACGATCAGCACGACGTCGGGTGCAACCTGCGCCAGGCGGTCGGCCATGTAATCCAGAGCCTTCTGCGATGCGGCCTCGATCTCCAGGAACTTCGCCTCGGTCGCCAGCGCCGCATAAGGAGCGCCGTTTTCGCGGGCGAGCTCGTCGTAGGACACATAGCGGCCATCGGAGAGATTGAGAGCTTTGTTCTTGAGATCGTCAGCCGCGCGCTCGCTCCAACGCTTTCCCTCCAGCGCGAGCATGGGGGTGTGCGACGCGGCGAGGCCGAGAACGATTTTCGCCATTGGACATTTCCTCTCTTTTAATTTTACCAGATGGACTATATTGCTACGAGCGATCGCGAATGGCAATCGCCTCGACGCAATTCCCAGGGCTTGCGACGGTCGCTTTTTAATTATACCATGTGGAAGATTTAGTGGTCGCAAGACCCGCGCTATCCATCCAGGGAGAAATGTCCGCATGATCATCGACGCCCACGCGCATCTCGTCGCGCCGCCGAGCTTCTACGCCCATCGCGGAAATCTCCAGGTCGCGCGCGGCCAATACGGCATCTATCACGCCAAGATCCCGGATGCAGAGCTTGAGAAATCAGCAGCCCAGAACGTGCAGATCATGGACGGCGTCGGCACCGACATCCAGGTTCTCTCACCCCGGCCTTTCATGATGCTGCATGGCGAGAACCGCTGGGACGACATCGTCAGCTGGGCGCAGGACAACAACGACATGATCGCACGCACGATCAAGTTGCACCCCAAGCGCTTCCGCGGCGTGGGCGGCCTGCCTCAAGCGACGGGCGTGCCGGTTGAAAAGATGTTCGACGAGATCAAGCGGTGCATCAACGATCTCGGCTTTCTGGGCGTGTTGATCAATCCCGATCCTTCGGAGGGGGCCGGCAAGTCGCCGCCGATGGGCGATTCCTATTGGTATCCCCTATACGAATTCCTCTGCGAGCACGATATCCCTGGTCACATCCACAGCTGCGCCTGCTGCGGCCGCGAAACGTATGACGAGCACTTCATCACGGAAGAGAGCCTTGCCATCACCTCGATCTCCCGGTCCGACGTGTTCAAGCGCTTTCCCAGCTTGAAGCTGCTGATCAGCCATGGCGGCGGCTCCGTGCCGTATCAAGTCGGTCGCTGGCGCTCGAATCGCCAAATGTTCGCCGCCGCCTCGGGGGCGAAGGCCGAGACTTTCGACGAGACGCTCAAGCGCTTCTGGTTCGATACGGTACTGCACTACAAGAAATCGCTGGAGCTGCTGTTCGACGTGGTCGGCGCCGATCGGTGCGTCTTCGGCACCGAGCGGCCGGGCAGCGGCGGCGGCATCGATCCAAATTCGGGCAAGCCCTATGACGACATCAGGCCGGTAATCGAATCGATCACCGAGATCAGCGAAGCTGACAAGAAGGGCATTTTCGAAGGCAACGCGCGCCGTCTGTTCGCGCGGCTTGACGTCTGACCGGTTGGGGAGGAGCAGCAATGACTGCACGCCGCAGCATCGAAATCGAAGGCTTCAGCCATGGCGCTCAGCCGATACCCGCAGCGTCTCGCGTCGGCAATATCGTCATGACCGGCGGTGTCTATGGGTTGGATCTCGCGGCAGGAAAGATTCCTGACGAGGTCGAGAAACAGGTTGAACTGATGTTCGACAATCTCAAGCGCATCATGGCGGCAGCCGGAGGTGCGATGGATCGCATCGTCAAGATGACGGTTTACGTCAAGGTTCCGGAAGCCCGACCGGCCGTCAACAAGCATTGGCTGGAAGCGTTCCCCGATGCAGCTTCGCGACCTGCACGGCATACATTCCAGAACGATCATCTGCCGGCCAACATGCTGGTCCAATGCGATGCCATGGCGGTTCTCGAGTGACCACCTCAACGACATCTGACATTGTCGCCAGACTGATGGAACTCGACACCTGCGCGGTGTCCGACGCGCTCGACAAGCTCAACTTGCCGGGCGCTGTCATCGGAGTCTCGGCCCTCACCGGCCCGACGCGAGTCGCCGGACGAGCCGTTACGACGAAGCTCGGCGCACCTCTGCCGAACCTCCCGAAACGCCACCTCGGCGCGGGAGCGGTGATGGCGGCAGAACGTGGCGACATCATCGTCGTCGAGCATCGCGGACGGACCGATGTGTCTGGCTGGGGCGGCCTGCTCAGCCTCGGCGCCGTCAAGAAGGGCGTTTCCGCTATTCTGATTGACGGCGCCTGCCGAGACCTTGATGAAAGTCGCGCGCTCGGGCTTCCGGTCTTTGCGCGCGCAGCCGTACCCGTGACCGCTCGCGGCCGGATCGCGGAGCATTCGTTCCAGGAGCCGATCACGTTCGGCAACGTCGCCGTCAAGCCGGGAGACTATGTCCTAGCCGATGGCAGCGGCGTGGTGTTCGTCGACCAACTCCGCGCCGAGGAGATCATCGCTACGGAGCCGAGGACATTTTTGGGCGCGAGCGGGCGATGGCGGCAGCCATCGATCGCGGCGAAGCGATCGGCAACGTCATGGCCGGGAACTACGAAGATATGCTGAAAGGGTAGCGCAGCAAATGACACAGGACGCGGCTGAAAACCTCAAGACATTCGGGGTGACGACCCTGTCAGATGCACTGGATCGACTGGGCATCGAGGGGCAGTGTCTCGGGATCATGCCGTTTGCGCGCTCGATGCGTCTTGCCGGCCCGGCCTTTACGATCCGAATGCTACCGACCGGCCAGAGCGGCGGTTCGGTCGGCGACTATATCGATGATGTGCAGCCCGGCCAGATCGTCGTCATCGACAATGACGGTCGCATGGACGCCACGGTCTGGGGCGACATTCTGACCCTGGTCGCCGACCGCCGCGGCATCGGCGGCACCGTCATTGACGGCGTCTGCCGCGATATCGACCGCAGCATCGAACTCGACTATCCGATCTATGCCCGGGCCAACACGATGCGGACTGGCAAGGATCGCGTCACTGCCGACGCCTACAATGTGACCGTGCAAATTGCCGGTATCCGCATCGCGCCTGGCGATTGGCTGGTCGGGGATGGCGACGGCGTGATCTGCATCCCGGCGAGCCGCGTCCAAGAGGTGATCGAAGTCGCCGGACAGATCGCAGCCGCAGAGGAGAAGATCCGCGAAGCCGTGCTGCGCGGCGATCGCCTCGACGAGACACGGAAGAAGTTGCGCTACCATGCGCTGCAAACGCGCGAGAGCGGCGCCAAGGCTTGAATTTAGAGACGCGTCTGCTCGGCAGACGATGGCTCGGCTTTGCGATTCACGCAGTTTCTGGCTTCAAGGAAGCTGCAGGCGGTCTAGAGGCCTGCCAATAGTGGAAATTAGCCCATGCATGTTGCGCATACCGGTCGTGGCAGCGGGCCTGCGCCGGGCGCGTGCCGGCAGGCGACTCGACAGGAGAGCGTCAATGCCTATTTCTGGCTCCGAATTTAACCTCCTGTTAGTAACGCTGTTAAGTCCCCAAGCATTTTAAGATGACGACCAGTCGATCCCTCCTAGGCTTTCAAAAAGTCACGGAGCGCGATTGATGAATGATCCCTTAATGACGTTGGGAGATGTGTACCGTCGGACGGTTCGCGACGTTGCGATCGGGCTTGTCTTAACTGTTCCGCTGGTTTGGCTAGCATACGCCTATCTGTTCGGACCGGAGGGCAACGTGAGCAGCCTTTATGCGACAGGTTGCGTCGCTCTGCTTGGTACGCTCGCCTCCATTGGAATTGGAGGCGCCATGAGCCTGCGCAGCAACCTGCTGCAGCAAAAGTTGATCGCGACCCAGGCCGAGCTCCTAAGACTTTCGAGAGTTGACCAACTCACCGGTCTCTTGAATCGAAGAGGATTTAACGAGGTTGCAGCCAAGGCTCTCGCAGAGGCATACGATCGTCACCTTCCCGCTATAGGCTTGATGATGGATATCGATCGGTTCAAGGGCATAAATGATCAATACGGTCATGATTTCGGTGATGCGGTGCTGGTTGAAATCGGGGACGTGCTCAAGTCGTTCGCGAAGGAGCATAGCCTCGTGATTGGCAGGCATGGAGGCGAAGAATTCGCGGCGCTGCTGTTGGGCGTATCTCCGAGCGATGCAGTTTTACTCGCTGAGCAGTTGCGGCAGGCTTGCGGGCAGAGAGAAGTTGCCCGAAATGGTGCCTTGACCAAGGTCACGGTTAGCATTGGGCTGGCGGTTTCCAAGGGAAGCGAGGGATTGTCGAAAGTACTTGGCCTTGCAGACGAAGCTTTGTATCGCGCCAAGCGTGCAGGGCGAGATCAGGTTTCGGTGCGCTATAGCGATACCATTGGCGTTTCCGCTTTGGGCTTCACCTAATCGTAGCAACCGCACTCTTTCTCCACGCGCGCGCAGCAGCCTCACTTGGCGCGAACTCCGAGACTCTAACTGCTGCTGGATGAAAATTCAGTGGCAGGTCAAGCCGCCGCGAGCGAGCGCTTCCTGCTATTGCTCAAAGCTAAGATCGGGATGGCCAAGGCTTTGGCCAATCTACCCAAAAAAGATTTGCGTGTGTCGAAGACAGACGTTGATCGAGCTTTACGAGTCCGGATCAACTCGATAGCCTTCGAACAGATCTTGCCTTGATCCGAAAAGAGAGGCCGTACTCTTGGTAGTAGAGTACGGCCAAGTGGGAGGGAGCTTGGTGAACACTCCGCCGGGAACTTAGAGAAACAATCAGCGCCACGGGCGCATTGGTCATTCAGTCAGTGATCGAGTGTCGAGTTTAGAGTGAATAGGGCTGCAGCTCAGCTTTGATCGTCACCCATTGCCATTGAGTGAACTCTTCCCAGTTAGCGATACCGCCGATCGATGTGCCATTGCCCGATGTGCCGGAGCCGCCGAAGGGATTGACCACATCGTCGTTGATCGTCTGATCATTGATGTGTAGCAAACCCGTTCGTAATTGCTCGCCAATTGCCATTGCCCTGCCGATGTTGCGCGAGATGATCACAGCAGAGAGCCCATATTCGGTATCATTCGCCATTTGCCCGGCCTGTACATCCGTCTCAAATGGGACAAGCACCGCGACCGGAGCGAAGAGCTCGTCACGATAGGCCGGATTGGTGGGTGAGATCTCCGCCAGCACGGAGGGCTGAAGAAACAGGCCCTCCGCCTTGCCTCCCGTTAGCAGCCGAGCTCCCTCGGTGACGGAGCGGTCAATCAGGGTTAGTGCATGATTTAGCTGATGCTGATTGATCATCGGACCGAGGGCAACGGAAGGGTCGAGAGGGTTGCCAACTTTCAAAGTCTTCGCATATCTGACGAGCGCATCGCTGAAAGCGTCGAAGATGTTTCTCTGCACGAGAATGCGTCCAGCGCTCATGCAAACTTGTCCTTGATGAAAGAACGCCGAAAAGGCGGCGGCACGAACGGCGGTATCCAGATCTGCGTCGTCTAGGATGATAAGTGAGTTCTTGCCGCCAAGTTCGAGGGACACCTTCTTGAGATGCTGTCCAGCCACCTGTCCGACCATTCGCCCCGCCCTGCTCGACCCGGTAAATTGGATCATCGCCACATTGGGGTCCTTGCACAGAGCCTCACCAGCATCCTCTCGACCGGGCAGCACCTGAAGAACGCCTTTCGGCACACCCGCCAATTCGAAGAGGCGCGCAATAACGAAGCCACCACAAATAGCAGTCCGCAGATCCGGCTTGACTACCACCGCGTTTCCGACGGCCAGGGCCGGCGCAATGGCGCGCTCGGCAAGGTAGAGCGGGAAATTGAAGGGTGATATCACGCCGATCACCCCGAGTGGGCGTCGCCGCACGAAGCTGATGCGCCCTCCCGGGCTTGGAAGCACGTTCCCTTGAGCTTGCGAGGGCATCGCAGCCGCAAGCCGGATTGCTTTGAGCGTACCTGCGAGCTCGATCTCAGCCTTCAAGCGGACCGCGCCGCTCTCTCGCATGATCCAGGTGACGATGTCATCCCTATAACGCTCGCCGACTTCGCACGCCTTTAGAAGTATGTTTTCGCGTGCATCTGGCGCCGTCGCGGCCCACGAGACCTGCGCCTGCCGTGCATTCGCAGAAGCGCTCCCAATGTCGACCGCGCTTGCAAGACCAACCTTACCAATCACCGCACCGGTCGCAGGTTCGACTGCCTCAAAGGCGGATTTGCTAGATGACCATTCGCCCGTGAAGAATTGCCCAGTCAGCACCGAGCCTGCCACGATGTTGTCGCTAACCATTTCTTTCATTCTCCAAAATGTCCCGGGTCAATTGGCGTCGAGCACGCTCGACTGCTTCTCAAGAGCCCTCACCTGAACGGCGGGGGCGGATTGTCCAGGTGCACTTCAGCGCAGCATGATAGGGACAGCCAGCCCATGCCTGATCCTCGGCATGACGTCCGATAAAGTAGGATGGAAACTGTTCATCAAGGACATTGATCCGATTACGCAGCTTCTTCCTGTTTTCCGCCGGCATACTGCTCCTTTGTTCCATGTAGCTGATCCGCGGATCAGGAAGGAGCGTCTTTGCAATCCAGGCCACGCAGCCCAACGATCGCGGTATGAGTACTTGAGCCAAGGGATGCGCCGGCGGAATGCCATGCGCCTTCAGCGTCGAAGGCAGCGCCATTGATCGCAACATCTGGTGACCCAACCACCGCAAGCCTGGCGGAAAATAGCGATAGCTGAACTGATCGAAGAGCGCGTTGACGATCAGATTCCCTCTCTCGGTCACTGATCGCTCCCTGCTTTCGAAATCCCGGCAAAATGCAACGAGACCGTCCCAGTCCTTAGGATACCCGTGTAAAGGTACGCCACCTTCGGCGACGAATAGCTTTGCCATCTCACCCCAAAACTTGTGAGCTGCTATTTTTGCTTCTCGTTGAAGCCCTTCAATCCCATCGCCTTGAATGCCAGATCCATGGCGATCGCCGTGAAGGCAAGCGTGTAGATCTAATCTTCGTGATCAGAAAAATCGCCCGGGTACTGTTTGGCATAATGGGCGTGGAGCTTGTTGATGTTTTCGACGGATTTGATGGTGCGATCGTCCTGAGGACCGTAATACCACCAGGTTGTGTTGTTGATTCCGGTCTGTTCGGCGCGATGAGTGGCTCTATAAAGAAGCTTTCCGCCATCCTCGCGCCAAACGGCCCGAGCGCCCCACTCAGTCACTACGAAGTTGGGAAATGTGAAACAATACGAAAAATTCTGTATGAAATCCGTCAGGCCGTAACAGCTGGATAGCCGCCAAATTTCAGCATAATCGACGTGCGGATCGAGTTGCTCGATCCTCCTGTTGATCCACTTGTAGCCCTTCTTCATGATCGTTACTCCGCCATTCCATGACTTCGCGGCTTGGCGCGGAGCTCGGCTTGTACAAAGAGCCGCATCGCATACGCAGGGAGTCGACCGGCGTTTCCCCAATGCGCGCAACCAGTAGCGCAGACACGAACTTCAAACTGATTTTGCAAAGGCGATTGAGCACCTAGGCGGCGCTCTTGCAAAATGCGGTGCCGCGACAACTCGTGCCGGGGCCCTGCGCAAGCTGCGGGAGGAGCTTGCCGGCGGCTGTGCATCGACTTGAGTGAGAAAAATCGAAAGCGCGCGGAAACAGGCGACCAATCGGGACGTCGCTCGAAATGAGCTACTCGGTCAAGCGAACCAAATGTTGGCTGATCCTTAAGACCAGCACACACAATCCGGACGCTCCGACTTGAGCCTGACGGAGCCTTCGACTGCTCGAACAGGCGGACTAAGCCCATCGGACGGATCCTCCTATATGTCAGTTTTGACTTATAGTAAGAATACATCAGGTTATCGCATATGGCAATCCTTACATATTACCTGCCGGTGGACCAACCTTATGTTTTTCTGTTTCTGCTCAGCAAAGCGGAATTCCCGAATGCGGGGCGGCGAGGTGTGTACCGCGCTCGCCGATTGCCTGATTGAAAGGTATGAACGCGAAGAATTCGCCGTGGCAACCGCCGAGCAGTAGCGGCAAACAAGAAGGTAGGAAGAAGTTACCACGATTGCCCTATCGAACCTTAGTCGGCATCGACGTGATCACGGATGGCGCGATGGCCGCCTAGGCGATGAGACTTCCCTGGCGATGCGGTCACTTTATTCGGCGAAAGGATCGTAGACTTCGCACTTCATGCGAGCTTAGACGGAGGTGCCTCCGTCGATGTTCTTGCGCAGCTCCGAGGAAAGAACGTCCGGACTTGTGTTGAACGTTAATATCTGACTTAACGATGCGACCAGCGAGTGTCGTCGCGAAAACCGAACAACGAAATGGTCAAACATCAGATTAATGCTCACACCTTTGGTCAACTCGAAGAACCGAGACTGACATCCGAGATGTTGTTGTCGATAGCAAAGCTCGCAACCCTGCTCCAATTCGAACCATGCCGTCTCCGGAGCCGGCGGATCATTATCAGCTGAATGCCGCCCTCTCGGCAAAAGCGATCATGGCGACTGCGCCTTATGTGCATGTCGCGGAAAGGGTCGTGATTGTGCCTGACGCAATCACCCTATTCGGCGTAACAGCGGCGAGAGAGCGTCCCCGCGAGAACGTATTGGCGGAGAGGCCTCTTTGAGCCCGGCCCCTATACCTCTTTCGACATCTCTCGCTCGCACCGGTGCCAGGCACCTGGGGAATTTGCCAAAGGGGTTGCGTCGAATTGGATAAAAGCGAATGAGAACTTGGCTGCTCGCAGAAACTAGATCGGCATCTCAACGTCTTTCAGCATTTCGAATCCGCGCGTAGCGTTGGCTCTCGTCAGGCTCCGGCAAGCCAAGAGATCTGCCTACTGGTTTAGCTGCGGCAACGGCTGGATAGCGGATGTGGCTCTCTGTGATGCAGCAATGAAGCAGCAGAGAGCAATGAGATCGACGGCCGCTGCCGCCGACCCGAGACCAAGATAGCCAGTCGTCTGGACCAATGTCCCGCCCAGGAGCGGTCCAATCATGTTGCCGACCAACATGGCTGGGGTCGCAGCAACCGCGCGCCCGGTGAGATCAAGGCGCGCGAGATGCCCGAAGACAAAAGTATGCGTGAACAACATTATGAACGGGAAAACGACCGCTCCGACCGCATACGGCAAGAAACCGCTAGAGCAAGAGATTAGGACAGCTACCGCTCCCTGCAGCAGGGTTCCAGTCATCGCGACCCGCATCGGCGGAAGCCGCTTTTGGAGAAACGCGGCGAGCAGGGTCGGTGTCATAGCCACCAGACCTAACGTGACCAGAACGCTTTGGATCTGGACAGGCGACAGTCCGCGATCGGTGCCCATCGGTTGTAGGAAACTGAATATCATTGCCTGGACGAGCGACATCAGGACGATTCCAGTGATAATGAACCACACAGGGCGTGTGAATCCAGCGGCATCCCTGACGAGGTCTTCGCTGATGGAAGCAGAGGGAAAGAAGAAAGTCGCTATTGCGGCTGCCACGGCCGTAACTGCGGCAAAGACCTCAAAGATGGCTGGTGGACCGAATTTCGTGATGAGAGTCGCCGATGCGCCGAGCAATATTACCGCGAAGACTCCAAGCGTTAACCCCCCCATTGCAAAGACACGATGTGGGTTATCCGTGCGACTCCTGTCGCCAATCCAGCGACGAAGTGGCCAACTGCCAGAATGCTAAATTCGGTGAAGCCGGCCATCACATAGAAGGTCCCGGCACTGATGCCGAAGCCCAGCGTCGGCATCCAGCGCCCCGGAGCGCGATGGAAGAATGGCGATAGTGTAACGCTTGCAAAGACCATGGCTCCTAGAAAGAGGGTCGGAAGCGCCCCCGCTCGCGCCGGTGAAAACGCATATTCCGAGATCAGAACACCGACCCAAATCGGAAGTGCGGGCTGGTCTATCATCCCAGCCATGTGCCCTGTCACTAATGAAATCTTTGACCCCAACGAGTTAATCTGCGCCATTTTTTCCTCCCGTATGATAGTCGGCCCTCGTGAATTGCAGCTCCGCACCGATGCAGGCATGATGAAGGCATCCGACAGCTATGGAGAGCCGCGACGCTCGCTCCCCACTGCCATCGAAACTCTTGAGCTGCCGGCGCGCGCCTCACAGAGTGCTTTGCTATCCATCGAGAGCATCATGGATGAGAGCTCTAGACGGGACGATTGCCCGTTGCTTCAACTAGCCATCGCGGCCAATTACCAATGGCATCTGCACAAAGCGCAGCTGCTTGCGAAAATGGCTTCACCGTTGATCAGCAATTGAGGATACCCAGCACCGGTCAGAGCGTTTGGTGCAGAGTTCGGACGTCATTCCGAACAGGTCAGGTGCGTCCACCCCCGAGCGGCAATTCACGGCCTTCCTCCATATGTCATTTATTACTTACTGGCTAGCAGGCATGAACATATATGTCAAATCTGACGTATGGATGCGCGTGGCCGGCAACTATGCAGAACCGCAAAGAGCGCCAGATTTGAAGCTTGGGGCTTTTGTTGTGCCCACGAGAATACGCCGATTGGGACGGCTGATGTCGTCGCATTCGACAACGTCTGGCAGGAGAGCAGACCTGATAAGAAGGTCTACGACATTGCTAGCAGTGGTCTTGTTCTCGACCATACCCATGTTGCGCCGTGCGCTTTCATAAGCACGGTCGGAAACGCACGTCCGAGCCACGTCGACTGTAGCTGGGCCGAGTTCGACGCGTCACCGGCATTCTGAGACGAGACCAATGTGCCACGCTCCTGATCAATTCAGTGGCGCTGCGCTTTCGATAGCCGTGGACGCTACGGGAGAGACATTCAGGACGATGATGTGGCGAGCTTTTTTAACGTCGTTCTGGTGCTCGGTCTCGCGATCGATTGTTTGATTCTCCTAAGGACCATCACTCGGTAGCTCGACAGCTACGGCGGTGACATCATTTCACGACGCTCGTGGATTGTGAAAGCGCGGTGAACGTCGTGCGACGCTGCCGGCAATCGCCGATCGTCGTGCACCGGATCGCCAAGCCCGAAGAGCTCTACGGTCGGATCCGGTGCAGGGAAAGGCATCACGAACTCCCGGTACAAACCGGCGCGGAGCGTGGCGGTTACCAAGCAGGACGCCAAAGGCCTTGTGGCATCGCGCTCGGGCTTCCCTATGGTGAGCTGGCCCTGGCGAGCCTGCTGGGCTCCTCCTGGCGCGAAGAAGAGTCCTTTAGTGGGGCTTCTACACGGAACCAGGCGATGTAAAGCGCCGGCAAGAAAAAGAGAGTCAGGAAGGTCGCAGCCATGATGCCACCGATCATCGATAGCGCCATAGGACCCCAGAAGACCTGCGGCGCGATCGGAAGCATGCCGAGGCTTGCTGCGGCGGCCGTCAGCAGGATTGGCCGCATGCGATGCTGTGTTGCCAGCACGACTGCCGACCATTGATCGTGACCCTCGTCAAGCATTTCGTCGATCTGCGCCATCAAGATAATCGAATTGCGAATGATGATCCCGATAAGGGCTAACGTACCGAGAATCGCGACAAAACCCATCGGTTTTCCGGATACGAGGAGAGCGAACACAACGCCGATCAAGCCGAGGGGAGCCACGCTTACGACAAGGAACAGCTTCGCAAAGCTTTGCAGCTGGACCATAATGAAGAACGCCATCGCAAGCAGCATCACAGGCACGACCGCAACGATTGGACCCTGACCCTTTGAGCTCTCCTCGACGGCGCCTCCGGTTGCGATCTTCATCGACGCCGGCAGGTTCGCGGCGAAGGTCTCGATAGCCGGCGCAAGCTGTTGGACGACAGTTGCCGGTTGCGTGCCATCGTGGATGGTGCCTCGAATCGTGATTGTTGGGACACGGTCGCGTCGCCAAATAATGGGCTGCTCCAGGTCATAGCGAAGTGTTGCGAACGAGAGCAACGGGACCACCTGTCCATTGCCAGTCGGGATCTGCAACGACTGCAGCGTTTCGATTCGGCTGCGTTCGTCGTTTGCGGCGCGCCCAACGATGTTGACCTGATAAATGCTATCGCGCATCTGTGTAATGGACGTCCCGCCGACAAGGCCGTTCAGTATCGAGGCAACATCGACGGAGTCGAGCCCGAGCTGCCTCGCCTTGTCTTGCGCTATTTCGACTTGAACGACCTTGCCTGGCTCGTTCCAATCAAATGTCGGAGGGTCAAGATGCGGGTTGTCGCTCATGATTTTGGCGATCTCCAGTGCCTTGGCGCGCAATTGCTGGATGTCCGGCCCGCTGAGGCGGTATTGCAGCGGACGTCCAACCGGAGGTCCAAGGTCGAGCGGGTGGATGAAGACGTCGATCCCGATGAATTGATCGGCCGCGGTCTTTCGCAATCTGCTTTCGATCCGATTGCGAGCTTCAAGTGACTTGGCTACGACGACCACCTGGCCGAAATAGTTAAAGGCCATCTGCTGGTCGAGTGGCAGATAGAAGCGGATCGCACCTTGCCCAACATAAGAGCTCCAGCTTTCGACGTCAGGATCGGAGGCCAGCCCTTTTTCGAACTGGTCGATCTGCTTCTTGGTCTCAAGGATCGTGCTGCCCTGCGGAAGCGTCAAGTCGACGAGCAGCTCGGACCGGTCTGACGACGGGAAGAACTGCTGCTGCACAAATCCCATACCGACGATTGCCACCGCGAGCAGACCGAGGCTTCCGCCGATTGTGACCCAGCGGAAGCGCATCGCGGCCTCCAGTAGAACGACAAAGTAGCGGGATAGCCGGCCGACACCGATATGGTCGTGATGTTTCATGGTTTTTGGAAGGACCATGACGCCGATCAGTGGAGCGAACAGAACGGCTACCACCCAGCTGGTTAGTAGCGATGCTGCGATTACGAGGAACAGAGTGTAGGTGTATTCGCCAGCCGATGAGCCGTTGAACCCAATCGGGATAAAGCCTGCGACAGTTACCAGGGTTCCGGTTAGCATCGGAAATGCGGTCGAGGTGTAAGCAAAGGTCACTGCGTTATAGAGATTGTCCCCGCGCTCAAGGCGGTGCACCATCATCTCGACTGTTATCATTGCATCATCGACGAGCAGTCCAAGCGCGATGATCAGCGCACCTAGGGAAATGCGCTGCAGCGTTACTCCAAAATACTGCATGATGACGAACACGACCGCCAGCACGAGCGGAATTGAGAACGAGACCACCAGCCCTGCCCTCACTCCAAGACTGATCAGGCTTACCACCAACACGATGGCTATGGCCTCAACGAGCGCTTCGGTGAAGCCGCCGACTGCCTGCTCAACTATCTTCGGCTGATCGGAAACCAGGTGGAGTTCGACGCCTACCGGAAGCGTGGCCAAGATGTCGCGCATCTTTGCTCTCAGCGCCTCACCAAATTGAAGCACATTGCTAGAGGCCATCATCGCGATGCCGAGCCCGATCGCAGGCTTTCCATCGACACGAAATAGCGGATCGGGTGGATCGCGATATCCACGGGTGATGGTCGCGACGTCGCTAAGCGGAAGGAAGCGGTTGTCGATGCGCAGGTTGGTGCTTCGAAGGGCCTCTTCCGAAGCGAATTGACCGCTTACGCGCAGCGAAACTTGTTCTGGGCCCGCTTGTACGACGCCTGACGGCTGCACTGTGTTTTGATTTTGCAGTGTCTTGATGAGCGACTGCATATTAAGACCGAGTGCCGCCAGCTTGCGCGTGGAGATGTCGAGATAGATGACCTCATCTTGTGCTCCGATCACCGTGATCTTGCCGATGCTTGGCACGGTGAGAAGTTCCGAGCGCACCCGCTCGACATAGTCGCGCAATTGCCGTGGGCTGAGTCCGTCGGACGTAAACGCGTAGATGTTGCCGAAGACATCGCCAAATTCGTCGTTGAAGGAGGCTGCGCCTACGCCTGAAGGCAGGGTGTACTGGATGTCCTGAACATGTTTGCGGACCTCATAGAATAGCCACGGCACGTCCTTTGGCTTGGTGGTGTCCTTCAGATTGACCAAAATCGTGGTCTGACCGGGCGTCGTGTAGCTCTTGACGTAGTCGACCGCGCCGATCTGTTTCACCTCCTTTTCAATCCGGTCGGTCACTTGATTGAGCATGTCGTCAACCGTCGCGCCGGGCCATTGTTGCTGGATCACCATAGTCTTGATGGTGAACGGAGGATCTTCCTCGCGACCGAGGCTGCGGTAGGCGAGCAGGCCCGCTATCGCGGACGCTATCATCAGGAACCAAACGAACGAGCGATGCTTTAGGGCCCATTCAGATAGATTGAAGGAGGTCACGACTGATTCTCTTGCAAAAGTTTGACGAGTTGTCCTTCGGAGAGGGAATGCACGCCGGCAGTGATGACGCGATCGCCAATCGACAAGCCGGATGTAACTGCCACGCGGTCTCCCCTGTGGGCGCCGAGCATCACAGGACGTGCTAGAGCCCTCTTGTTTGCTCCCACGATCCAGACGGCGTCCTGACCTTCGATTTTCAAAAGAGCACTAACCGGAATCTCCATTTGGCCCTCCTGTGCAGCCGCGAGGCGGATCGTGGTTCCCAGCCGAAACGCTTCAGGTGGATCTTCGATGGTGAACCGAATGCGCCGAGTTCTGGTCGAGGAGTCCGACTGCGGCGCGATCTCACGGACGACCGCCTTGGCTGCGATGCTATCCTGGACGAGGAGCGATGCCCGAGAGGATGAACCTTCGATGAATTGGCCAATTCGGTCGTCCGGTATGTCGAACACACCGTCGCGAAAAGTTGGGCGAGCGATGGTGACAACCGTCTGGCCTACCGAGACGACCTGGCCGATTTCCGTGGACCAGGAGACGACGACACCGTCATAGCTGCTGTTTAGGGTCGTGTAGCCGAGTTGTTCGGTCGCCTTCTGCAGACTCGCCTCAGCTTGCGTGGCGCGTGATTGGGCGCTCTGCTGGGCTGCTGTTGCCGCATCGAGGTCCGCCTGTGTCCCGCTGCCCGTGCTGAACAGTTTGTGCTTTCGTTCCAGAGTGGCCTCGGCATTGGCAAGGACCGCTCGAGCGTTGGCCAGATCGGCCTGGCTTGAGACGATCGCGAGCTGCGCGACGGTCGAATCAAGGGACCCGAGTCTTTGCCCCTTGGCAACGAGATCTCCCACATTGACGTCGCGCGAGCTCATTCGCCCCATTGTTTGAAAGCCAAGCTCGGCCTGGTACCGAGGCTGCACCGTTCCGGTGAAGGTGTCGATCCTCTACGAGGCCGGTTGCACAACCATGGTGAGCACGGGACGAATGACGGGCGATTCGAGGCTCTTCTCCTCGCACCCGGAAAGCGCCGCGGCGCAGGCGAAAAGTAGCAGCCGCAAGACCGTGGGTGCGGGCGACGTCATGGCTCGGCTCCGTAGGCGACCGCGACAACCTTCCCTGGATACAGCAGTTGTACGCTGGAAGTTACGACACGCTCGCCTTCTTCCAATCCGGCGGCCAACGCGACCGCTCCAGTGAGATATTCCTGCACGACGACCCCGCGAAGCCGGGCCTTGTTCTCGCTATCCAATATCCAGACTGCGGGCTTACCGTTGGCTGCAAACAGCGCGCTCGATGGAATGACAAAGGCAGGCGATAACTCCCAACGGGCTCTACCGACGACGGCCGAACCGAGTGTCAAATCGGCCGGCGCTCGTTCGACCGCGACCTTGAGCGTAACGGTGCCGGTGGCCTGATCCAAAATCGGCGAGATCTCGCGCACAGAGCCGGCAACAGTTACATTCGGCATCGATTGCGAGGTGATGTCGACAGTCCTGTCGTTTGGCGGATTGGTGACAAGAATCTCGGGAACTTGGAATACCGCATCCCGCGGGCCATCCTCGGCAAGGGCGAAAGCCGTCTGTCCGGCCTGCACAACCTGGCCGACTTCGATACTACGTGAGACAATGATGCCGTCCCGTCCTGCCTTCAATTCCGTGTAGGTTAGCCGCTCGCGTGCCGTATTCAGGGCAGCTTGTGCGCTGTTGACCTGCGCCTCATCTGTTCGAAGCGTGGCTAACGCCTGATCGAATCGCTCACGTGTGGTAGAGCCACTGCTAAGCAGAGACTGTTGTCGCTCGAAATTTCGTTGGGCTTCCAGCAACTGCGCATTCGCAGCATTCAGCGCTGCTTCAGCACTGGTAACATCGGTCTGCTGCTCGGTCCGTTCAAGATGCGCGAGAGTTTGACCTGCTTTGACATACTGCCCAACCTCGACGTCGCGACGGACAACTCGTCCACTGGTCTGAAATGCAATGTTCGAAAGGATGCGAGCCTGGATCGTCCCAGTGAGGGGAAGGTCTGGCGTGATGTGTTGCCGGCGGGCGGTGGCGACGGTCACGCGCAACAGCGCCGAAGACTTGTCACCCGCTCGCGCCATCGAGTTCGGGAACGCTGTAAGCACGGTCGCGACGAGCGCGAGCGACGTGCGGAATTGCGCCCTGTTGGCCAGCCGCGGCATTAGGTCCCCTTCTTCGCTGGGCATTTGCAACATGCTGATTTAACTCAAAGTTTCAAGTTGTCTGAGCGCCCCGCCAAAGAACTCCAAGGCGTAATATTCAACAGGCGTTGAATATTTAGTTGCATCGTTCTAAACGTCAAGAGGTCGGAATGGTCGATGGAGGAGGAGGGATGTCTCGAAAAGCCGTGAGAACGCGCGGTCGACCACGGAAGGGCTCAGAACTAGAGGCCGACAACCTTCTCGATGCAGCGCTCGACGCATTTGCCGAGCACGGTTTCGAAAAGGCAAACCTCCGCTCAATCGCTGCTGCCGCGAAAGTTGATGTCGCCCTGATCTCTTACCACTACGGATCAAAACTCGAACTATGGAAGGCCGTAATCGAGTCGTTTTCGGGGGAGGCGATGGCTCTGCTCGCATCCGTGCGATCGGATGGGGCAGAAGTGTCTTCGAGGGAGCGCCTAGAGCTTACGATTGAACAATTGATCAATGTGGGCCAGCGTAAGCCGCAATTTGCGCGATTTGTCATCAACGAGGTTGCCGGGATCGACCAGAGCGAGCGATTTGAGTTCTTTCACAATGCCCTAACTAAGCCACTCCGAGAAACCTTGGTACCCTTGATCGCAGCAGTCAATCGGAGTGGCAACAGCCGGAAAGTCGATCCGAACTTGCGATTCTTTGCCGCCCTCGGCGCGATGTCGATGTCCATGGCTAACCGGCAATTCATCGCGCGATTTGCGCCGGTTGCTAAAGACGACAAGCAATTCCGCAAGGAGCTGATCGCCGTCATTAGCGCAGTGATGTGTCCCGAAAACGCCTAGCAGGCTGCTGAATTAGTAGCCGATCGACGGGCGAAAAAGAGAATGTCGTCGCCGCCTGAGTTTACCAAAAGGAAGTAGGAGGCTGCCCAGCCACGTCGTGATCGCAACGTTTCCACGACACGGCTCACAGCTGCACCGCCAGCAAAGTTTGTGAGGCGGCGGTCGTGACTAGTGTGGGTGCTGACCTGTCACTCAATTGTTATCCAGCGGACGATCAGAGTCTGCGGGGTTTCCGCAACGAACTCGAGGCAAACATATTGAGTGCTATCCCGACATGACTATCGACGGTGTGTCCAGGTGACCTTGTGGTGAGTGCCCGTTCAAGACGAGCAATGAGACGTTCAGCCCGGAGAGTTCCGGCGAGGACAGGTGATCCGTGTTAGGCCCGTTAGGCTGCGCGGATCGCTTCCAGGAATGTGGCGACCTCGGTCTCTAGCCGGTTGCTTTCGCCGGACAGTGACTTCGCGGCGGCGAGCACGTTGAATGACGCCGTTTCGGTCTCGCTGGCGCCCCTCTGTACATCAACGATGCTGGCCGAAACCTGTCGGGTACCATGCGCCGCCTGCTGCACGTTGCGGGAGATTTCGCGCGTTGCCGCGCCCTGCTCCTCAACCGCCGCCGCGATCGTGGAGGCGATTTCTGACATGCGGCCGATGGTGTCTCCGATCGACTTGATCGCGCCGACCGAGTCCTGGGTTGCGCTCTGAATGCCTGTTATCTGCTGACCGATTTCGTCGGTTGCTTTGGCCGTCTGCTCGGCCAGAGCCTTGACCTCCGACGCCACCACCGCGAACCCGCGGCCGGCCTCCCCGGCGCGTGCCGCTTCTATAGTGGCGTTGAGGGCCAATAGGTTGGTTTGGCTTGCGATCTGGCTAATGAGTTCGACTACGTCGCCGATCCGACGGGCCGCCTTGGCGAGTTCGGCGACATGCTCGTTGGTCCGTCCCGCCTGCAGCACCGCTTCGCCAGCAATGCGGGCTGAATCTTGCACTTGGCGACCAATCTCGTCGACGGACGACGACATCTCCTCGGCGGCCGCCGCCACGGTCTGCACGTTGGTCGAAGCTTGTTCGGAGGAGCCAGCCACGGCAGCCGTGATCTGTTTGGATTGCTCGGCCGTGCTAGTCAGCATACCGGCCGACGCTTCCAACGCCGCGGAGGCGGACGAAACGGTCCTGATCACATCGCCGATCATGGCCTCGAATTCGCGCGCAATCTGGTCCAAGCGTTGGCCGCGTTTGAGTTTGCCCTCGGCTTCGCTGGCGGCCGCGGCGTCGGCAGCCTTTTGGGCGACTAGCTTGTCTTTGAAATGCTGTAGCGAGCCGGCAACTTGGCCGACTTCATCATTCCGGCCGGTCGATGGGATCTCGACGTCATGGTTTCCGGCCGCAAGAGTGCCGATCACCTCCGCAAGCTGGCCTAGCGGCGTCACCACGCGTCGGCGCAGCATTATGGTCACGCCAGCGAGCGTACCGAGCAGGGCCAGCACTGCAACTCCTGCAAGCACCAGCATCCCCAGCGCGCCGTCACGGACCGCCGAGGCGCGCTCGGCAGCTTCGGCCAAGGCGGCATCGCGGACGCCGAAGAACATCTGGATAGCGGGCACAATGACCTTGGCCATGTCGGAGGGACTGAGACTGTATTTGCCGTCGCCTCTGGCCGCCGGCATTTCCTTCTCGACGACCGGAATCGCCTTTCCGAAATAGGCTTCGACGGCCGCTTTCATGGCCGTGGCAAGGCGGGGCGGATTGCCGAGCTGGTCGATCGTGCCCTCGATGCGTTCTCGGTCGGCATCTAAGCGGCCCTGCATACGATCCATCAGCGCAAATTCAGCGGGAGTGAGCGGACGCGAGGCGCTCAAGGCCGGCGACAGTGGCGAGGCGTGGCTGCCGGCGGTCACCCGCAAATCCTGCGCGGTTCGCGCCAGGCTCAGCAGCGTTGCAAGTGAAGAATCGGCGCTGACCACCTGCCCCTCCAGCCGATTCAGGATCGGCTCGATCGCGCCGATCATCTCGGCAACAGTGGGAAGGAGTTCTTTGACCACCGCACTATCGCGCGATCCGAGGGATACGCGCACGGCCCGATCGGCCGCCGCATGAACATCCTTGAAACGGCGCCCGGTACGGTCCAGGCTTTGGATCATCGGTTCGCCACCATCAAGGGCCAGCAAACTGTTGCGGGCCAGGTCGAAGGCCGCATCGGCGGCGCTCGACGCCTTGCCCATCGCTTCGATCTGGGTCGGCGTGGCGGGCGTTTCCTGAAAGATCGTGATGTAGGGTGTACGAAGGCCCGCCAGGTGTTGACTGACCATCAGCACCGCGCCGAAAGCCTCGACCATTTTGATGGATTCGGAGCGACTAACGAAGATGCGCGTCTGCGGAAGCAGAACCTCGGCGCCGAGAATAACCGCAAACGTGGTCACCGTCAGCATCGACAGCGCAAAGAGCTTTCCGATTCGCATGCGTACCCCACATTTCGCATAAGTTTCCGAGAACCTATCGCGCTCTCGCTAATTCATCATTAAGTCCGGGACGCATCTTGGTGGCGGTATGCCTATGTATAGAATTGTCGTGTCGTCGATTGCGCCGCATCTCCTTGCCATCGACAGGAAATGGAAGGCGGCGAATCACGGCGTCTCGGGTGTGCGGTGATGCATCCCTCGCTACGGCTTTAACACCAGCTTGCCCATAACTTCCCGGCCATCAAGCATTCGATGCGCTTGCACAGCCTCCCTAAGCGGCAATCGCACCGTCACGGACGGATTGATGGCTCTTGCTTCCACGAGTTTGAAGACCTCTGACGCAATCCGTACGCGCTCTTGAGGAAATGGATCGTAGACGTGAACGCTATAAGCACGCACTGAGATGCTGCGGTCCATGTTCTTGCGCAAGTCCGCGAATAGGTCGGACGATGGAAGTCCCGACAGCGCATTGAACGTGACGATCTGTCCCAAGGGAGCAACGAGCTTGATGTTGTCGCGGAAATCCGGACCGACCAATTGGTCGAACATCAAGTCGACGCCCGTACCTTTGGTGATATCCAAGATCCGGGCACCAACCGCTTCAGAGCTGCTGTCGATCGCATAGCTTGCACCCCGCTCCAAGGCGAACGCTGCCTTGTTCGGGGCCCGGCAGACAGCTATCAGCTGTATCCCAGCAGCGCGGCAAAGATCGATCATGGCGCAGCCGACGCCGCCAGTAGCTCCGTTGATGGAGGCGACCTTTACCCGGCGCAGATCTGCAGCGTCATTCAACATGCCCCATGCGACCTGATAGTCGGGAATTGCGACCGCGCCCTCAATGTCTATGCCTTCAGGCAGCTTCGTGATCTCGTGGACATCGCAGGCGACATATTCGGCGTAACATCGGCGAGAAAACTTCCATGCGAGAACGGGCTGGCCCGGGGAGAAGCCTTCAACACCATCTCCCACCCGCTCAACATAGCCGGTTACACTGATCCCCGGCACCTCCGGATACTCCACGGGCCACGGGTAGCGTCCAGTCCTGACCAGCGCATCGTATTTCCCGACCCCGATGGTGTCGGTCCGAATGAGGACTTGCCCAGCCGCCGGTGTGGGAATTGGCAGATCGATGTATTTGAGGACCTCGGGTCCTCCCGGCTTTTCGACTTGAACAGCTTTCATCATGGCTGCGGGCATGAACACCTCCGTGCGCTGAATTGGTAAGGTCGTATTGGCGCGCTTAACCGCGGGCCGTTGTTGAAAGCAGATTGTTGGGTCCGCCTATCGGGAAGGTTTTAAGCGGCCGCTTTCGGGCGAGCTTTCACGTCGGTTCGTCGATCACCGCGTTTTCCAAAATTCCGACGCCTGAGATCTCCACCTCGACCCGGTCGCCAGCGCGCAGCCAACGCGGCGGAACGCGACGCGACCCAACTCCTGCTGGAGTACCGGTCGCGATGATATCGCCTGGCAGGAGCCTGAGAACACTGGACAGATAGCTTATAAGCCGCGGTAACCCATAGATCAGCTGGCTCGTCGATGCCTGTTGAACCACCTCGCCGTTTAAGCGCGTGGAAAGCGCGAGGCGGTCCGGATGCGGGACGTCAGTCGCCGCCACGATCCAGGGTCCTATGGATCCGCTCGAATCGAAATTCTTGCCCGTCATGCCAGTGGCAGAGTGTTTTTGGTAATCTCGGACACTGCCCTCGTTTAGACAGGTGTACCCGCCGACGTAGTCGAGCGCCCTTCCCTCCTCCACTCTGTGGCACGTCCGGCCGATGATGAGAGCAAGCTCCCCCTCGTAATCGAGGCGCTCAGACACTTTAGGCCGAAGCAGCAGCTGGCGATTCCCAACGAAGCTCTCGTGCGTTCGCTGGAAAAAAGTCGGGTAAGCAGGCGCCTCGTTTCCGGTCTCGTCTACGTGAGCTTTATAGTTGAAGCCAACGCAGAACACCCTGGCCCTAGCAGACAGGGGAGGAAGAAACTCAACGTCACCAATCTTCAGGTCAGGCTCGCGTGTCATAAGCTTTTCTGCGCGAGCCCAGCCTTCCGCAGCCACTACTTCATCGATATCAGATAGGCCTTTATCAAACGGCGACAGGGAGATGATGCCGTCGCCCTTCACAAGGCCGATGCTGACCGAGCCATTCCGAGCAAATCGAGCTACTTTCATTGAGATACCTTCTTTTTTTGAGGCGCTGATGAAGGCTGACTCAGCCGCTCTTTTCGCCGTTTTGGCTTAACGAGGCGGATGGGATCAAAGCAAAGATGACTGACGCCGCCAGCATCAGGGCGCTACTGGCGATGAGCGCGATGTCGTAGTTTCCCCGCAAGGCTTGAACCGCGGAAAACATCAGCGGGCCAATGGCTACGCCAATGGCGAACACGACGATAAACAGCCCGATCTTTTGCCCCAGCTGGGCAACGCCGAATTGCCGTGCGACAGTGTATGGGATGAGATCCGACTCTGCTCCCGCTCCAAGCGCAAGAAGAGCTGCGGCCAAATAAACCATAGAAGTCTGCCGTGTCGAGACCAACAGCAGTCCGGCAGCCACAGGACCGAGGCAACCAACGACCGCTACCAACCGTGGAGACCATCGATCAAGCATGGACCCGAGCAAGAAGCGGGCTACCAGCATCGTCATGCCGTATGTCGCCATCACAGCCGCCGCATCGACGGGCCGAAAGCCGCGATCGATCAACAACGGTGTCATGTGGACAATCATACCTTGAATGGCGAGCGTCATCAGTAGGAATGCCAACGCAAGCATCCAAAAAATTGGAGCAGACAAAAGCTCACCGAAGACAAGCTTGGAGGATTGCGCGGAAGCGGCGGACTTCTGAAAGCGCTCCTTGCCGGGAATGAGCCAGATGACGGCTACTGCGCCAAGGATTGCGACCCCAGCGCCGATCGCTGCGTAGCTGTTGCGCCAGCCGTATTCTGCAATGGAAAAGGTGGCGATCGCGGGCATTAACATGATGCCGGCGGCCGAGGCTGCATTAATGATGCCGAGCGCAAACCCACGAAAGGTCGAAAAAGTCCGAGTGACTATGTAGGTGAAAGCCGTGATCCCTTGCCCCGCGCCAAGGAGTCCGAGCAGGCCCATAAAGATTGCAAAACTTAAGGGATCACGTGGAAGTTGACCGAGTGCAATCAGGCCGAGCGCAAACAAAGCGAAAGAAAAGCCTGCAAAGACGCGCGGCCCATATCGGTCGACCAGCCACCCGACGATTGGCTGCGAGAAGCCGGAGCAGAGAGCAGCTGGCGCAAGAGCGGCAGCCACGCTGGCCCTCGACCAGCCCGTATCGTTGACAATTGGCAGCAGGAATGTTCCGAAAGTATAGATTACGATCGGCCCGAAATTGGTCAACATGCCAATTCCGGAACCGAGCACGACCTTTGTTGCCTCTATTCCACGTAGCTGAACCTGCGGCGACAGGTCGCCAACGGCCGGCAGCGCAGGCGTATTAACGCTCGTCATCATCTTCCTCCCCTTTTCAGCTCATGTTTTATTTTTTCTTGAGTTCGGTCACCGTTTTCTTTCTTGCGATCAACCAGCGCCCGTCGCTCCGATGCAGCTCGTCTTCGTAACGGCCAAATCCTGCTACGCCATCAAATGGCAGAGGAAACTGTTGAGGAGTGGTCTCACTGCGCTGGCTGAGCAGAGTTACGTACGCGTGAATAAGAATGCGATCTTCGTTCAGCCATTCCGATCTGATGTTGGAGATCAGGTGTCGGACGACCAGGTTGCGATCGCGGCGATTGATAAGATCAACAAGCATGCCCTTGCCGCGTACAAGGCCATCGCCGCGGTGCCAGACACCATCTTCTGTGAAGAGCCCTGCAGCGGCCTCGGCATTGCCATAGTCAAAATGCTCCATGAAGCTCAAGACCGTCGCTTGAGCCTCGAGGATATCCGCCGCTCGTTCTAGCCTATCCCGCTGCATGGGCCCTCAGATCTTAAGCAGCTGGTCTAATGGCTCGCCGGCGCGGAAGCGCGCCAAGAAATCCTTCGGGTCGACATCAATGCCAGAGGGATTGTTCTTGAAAGCGTCAGAGTCGATGAAGGCCTTGAGTTTCTCGGCGTCGTCAAAATTGTTGCAGCAAAGCTCAACGACGTTCTGGTCTGGATCTGAGAAATAATAGCTTGTCACTGGACCGTGGTTGGAAGCGCGGTGGGCTTGCAGACCAGCGCCGAGCAACAATTCCACGCGATCCAGCAGCGCCGCCAGATTTGCGTGACGAAATTGAAAGTGATTCAAGCCGGGATCGCGGCTGGGCGAGTCGGATAGCTCTGGCAGCTCGAATAGCGCCAGGACCTGCCCATGAACCGGCGAGCGGTCCAAGAACATGAAACAGGATCGCACGTCGCTAGCTCGGGTCTGTTTGGGCGAGCCGGCGAAACGGCGCCGGTTTTCCGGGGCACCGCCAGGATTTGTGATGCTCCAGCTCAATCCCAGCACAGATGAGTACCAGTCGCGCATCAGCTCGTACTGTGCAGTTTGCAGAACGATCTCCGAAACGCGCGGCGAAGGCAGCGCGGAGGTTGCCTTGTGCAGGTCGGCGGGTAGCGATTGGACGCTCATGGGGACAGATTCCTCATATGACACTTTTGACTTATAGTTCTAGGTTATCAGGGCTCGACGATATGTCAACTATTACATATGGCGCCATGCAGCATTTGTCTGGAGTTGAGCGCGGGCGCTTGTTCGTGAATGATCAAACGCCCGTCATGCTGAAGCGGCAACATGCAAGGCCGTCCAAGATCGCCGTCCCTGGCGCGACGGTCGCCTCACGAGCGAAATCAGCCACAGGCAGGTCACCACAAGAGATGTTACATCCTCTTGTGGTTGCCTGTGGCTGAGGTCAGCTGGTTGCTGTCCGTAGTGGAGCCGTGTCAGTTTGGTGCAGTGAGCTCGCTTGAAGGCACCGAGTTGCCGTGCAAGCCGTTGCGTAGCCGCAGCGGTAAGTGAGCGACTGCGACCGGGCCATCTGCAAAATGTTGAGTGTCCAAGATGACGAGGCCGCTCCGCCTTTCGTCGAGCCTGTTGACGAGCGCAATGACGTAGCCGTCTCCCTCCGGCGCATTAGGGGATCGGGGAGCAAACACCGGTTCTTGGACAGACGAGGTGGGACCGGGTAGCCAGCGCTCGCTCTTTCCGGTCGCTATATCCAGGTGAGCGAGGCCGTTGAGGAAAGCGTTGACCGAGGGCGGGCCACAGCGATCCGCGTCATACGGAGCGAAGGGGTCGATAAGGGCGAGAAAGGCATGACGATAGGGCCGCGTGGCGTAACGCTCGTCCACATGGGGGAACTCGCCCATCGTTTGGGTAAAGATCTCGGCCTGAGGAACGGGGCTGTTGCTAGATAGATCAAATGTCCATCTCGTCATGGCTTGACGCAGGGACCGGGGATCAGGCACGTGCCCACTATATTCTGGGAAGAACCAGAACACGTTGTCATTGACGACGGGCAGGTCGAGATAGACTTTGTGTCCTTCGTCCCATGCATTGATGGTGTGGCCCTGGAAGCCGTTCGTCGGCACTGTAAACCAACGAATATCTTTTCCGCTGCCGCGGCGGGGCAGAACCCCATAGATTTGGTCCACATTCGGCTGCCAGGCAAAGGCCGGTTCGCCCTGCTTCAGGCGTTCGATGTCCGACGTCAGCGAGCTCACGGGAAAGACGACATAGTTTTCCGTCACGGCGAAGTCGTGTATCATCGCTGCCCGCGGCGCATTAAACCAAGCTTCATGCACCACGTGTCCGCCGCGATCGATGACGTAATAGGCGATATCGGTGGTCGTCACACCCTTGGCGGCATAACCAAAGCCAATCAGCTCGCCATTGGTCGGATCGATCTTGGGGTGAGCCGTAAATGTCTGACTGGTCATCTTTCCGTCAAAACGGTAGTTACCGATCGTTTCAAGCGTATCTGGCCGCATCGCGACCGGCGGTCCGTCCTCCTTCAGCGCGAGCAACAGCCCATGGTGAACGACGACGTTGGTATTGGCCGTGCTTCGGATAGTACCGGCAACCGATGGATCGTCAGTGAACGGATTGCGGTAGGCGCCGTAGAGGGCGCGGCGCGCCGCCCGCTCCGCAACGAACTTGTCGGTCAGGACATATTTCGACGTAAAGTCGACATGACCATCCTTGAAACGGAAGGCGCCAACCATGCCATCGCCGTTAAAAAAGATGTCACGGCCAAGCTCGGCGGCCATTGTGGTTCGGGAGCTACACGAAAAAGGTGCCGTCGAGA
The DNA here is from genome assembly GCF_004114975.1 of Bradyrhizobium guangdongense. Lineage (NCBI taxonomy): Bacteria > Pseudomonadati > Pseudomonadota > Alphaproteobacteria > Hyphomicrobiales > Nitrobacteraceae > Bradyrhizobium > Bradyrhizobium guangdongense. The sequence continues at coordinate 438,029 of NZ_CP030052.1, read as the reverse complement.
TCGGTTGGAATGCGTCCTTCAACGTCAAGATCGAACACGTGTGCCTCTACACGGCCAGGAGCGTCGAAGCCATGATAAATCGGATCGTCAGGGAAACGCTTCGTCATTTGTCACCTCGGTTTTCATGCCTTTAGCGTAGTGCGCGCGCTAGCGTCCAAGTGAGGCGCCGCATTTTCGTAACCTGCGAGCGCCTCCCCAAGGCGCCGCCGGAACAATTCGATCGCCTTTTGCTTCACGTGGCCGAAGCCACGCACCTCGAGCGGTAGCTCAGCAATGGCGACAGCCTGTGGAAGCGATGCCGCTGACAATCGACGGGGTAAGCGGTTCAAGGCATCGATGAATTCGGCGATCAGAGCACGCTCGGTGCGGCGCTCGGCGCTCCTTCCGAAGACGTCGAAGGGTGTTCCGCGCAAGATCTTCAAGGCCGCCAAGATTCTGAAGACGGGCAAGATCCAAGCTCCGAACCGGATCTTGCGCGGCTCTCCCGTTGTCTTGTCGCGGCGAGACAGAAAAGGCGGTGCAAGATAGATTGACAGCTTTGCGAAGCTATCAAACTGAGATCGGACTGCCCGCTCGAACTCTCCGCTCGTATAGAGTCTGGCAACCTCGTACTCATCCTTGTAGGCCATCAGCTTGAACAGGGATCGCGCAGCAGCCAGCGTTAGCGAATGGCCAGTATGAACCTTAGTCTCCGCCTCACGGATGTGGTTGATGACATCAAGGAAACGCTGGCTGTAGTCATTGCTCTGATAGTTGCGAAGAAATGTCGTAAGATCTTGGATCTCCGCCTCAGGGGTGCGCTGCTCAGTCTTTTCGGCCAGGCCTGCTGCAACAAAGACGAATTGAGGGTCGGAAGCTAACCGACGCCCCCACTCAAGCGCAGCGAGATTTGCCTCCTTGGCGGCGCCATTGAGTTCGATCGCCTGGTGGAGGTCCTCAAGGTTAAGGCCAAGCCAGCCTTTCTGATAAGCGCACCCGATCATCATGAAATTGGCGGCGATCGAATCGCCGAACAAAGATTGTGCCAAAGCCGTGAAGGGAAACACCGCGAAATGTTCCGGTTCAACTTGTGTGCTCAGCCGTCTCGTCAGCAAACTCGAATTCACGACGGCCTGACGATTAGTGACGAAATCTCCAGTGATGGACACGTCAGCATTGGCGAGGACGCGGCTCCGCCCTCGGTTGAGAGATGCCATCACGTCCGATGCATTGCCGACGATCTGGTCGCAAGCCAGGAGAAGGTCACAGTGCTCCGCTGGAATCCGCAAAGCATGAATGGGGCCGCCAAGATGAACGTGACTTGTAACCGCCCCGCCCTTCTGAGCCATTCCGATCTGGTCCAGCACCGCGGCCCCTCGACCTGCCAGGTGTCCGGCCATTGCCAGCACCGCGCTCGTCGTCACGATTCCGGTCCCACCTACGCCGGCAAGAAGAATGCGGCTGTGTTGCGGCGGCGCAGCGCTCACCAGGGGCAGCAATGGTTGGTCGATCGTAAGCTGCGGTTTTGGCCCGCGGTTCACACGGGCACCCTCGACAGTTACGAAACTGGGACAGAAGCCTCGAATGCAACTGAGATCGGTGTTGCAGCTCGATTGATTGATTCTTCGCTTCGTACCTAGTGGAGTGTCGACCGGCTCCACGGATAGGCAGTTTGACTTGATCGAGCAATCGCCGCAGCCTTCGCAGACCAGCTGATTGATGAAGACGCGGCGGCTGGTTTCCTTCAGTTGGCCACGTTTGCGTTTCCGCCGGCGCTCGGTAGCACACATCTGGTCATATACGATGATGCTTACACCCGGTTGGGCTCGCAATTTGAGCTGTACGGCATCAAGTTCGTCGCGATCCACCACCTCTCCCGCCAGGGAGTGGACCTCGGCATGCTCACGATAGGACGCCAGATCATCGGTGACCAAAATTATTGTGCTGACGCCCTCGGCCCGGAGCTGGCGCAGAAGCCGCTCGAGGGAAAGGTCGCCATCGACTGCTTGACCGCCTGTCATCGCGACAGCACTGTTGTAGAGCAGCTTGTAGGTGATGTTCAGCTTAGCAGAGACCGCCTGGCGGATTGCGAGCAGGCCTGAATGGAAATACGTGCCATCGCCCATATTCGAAAACACATGCGATTCGTCGGTGAACGGAGCGAGGCCGAGCCAGTGGATTCCCTCGCCGCCCATCTGGGAATAGCTGAACGTGTCAGGGCGATTGCGCGCGGCTAAACCGTGGCAGCCAATCCCAGCGAGAGCTCGACTGCCATCTGGCACGGCTGTCGACCGGTTATGCGGACACCCGGAACAGAAGAATGGACGCCGGGATGCGGGCACATCTGCAAATCCGCGTTGGTTCGTGTGCCGGCGCAAGCGTTCGCCTCGTGCTGCTACGACCTGATCACCGGATATCCTTGCGATGACCGCCGCGATCTGGACAGCAATCTGCTCGGGCGTTAGATCGCCCGTTGCAGAAAACATCGGGTGTTGCTCCGGTCCACATTTGCCCCAAACCGAGGGAGCCTGTGACCGGCCGTAGAGTATAGACTTTACTTGGCGCTCGATCAGCGGCGCCTTCTCCTCCACGATGACGAGCTCCTGCAGGCCTTCGGCAAAGGCTGTGAGGCCCTGAGGCTCTAGCGGCCAGATCATCGCCGGCTTGTAGAGAGCCAGCCCGAGCTCGATCAGCCGTGAATCGTGAAGGCCCAGCAGGTCGAGTGCTTCGCGCAAATCATTCCAAGATTTGCCGGCCGCGACGAAACCGACCCGCGCGTCCTTAGGCCTCACCGCGACGCGATCGAGACCGTTTGCCCGGACATAAGCAAGCGCAGCCGGCAAACGGAATTCATGCTGCCGCCGTTCCTGATCGAGCGGCAAGTCAGGCCAGCGGTTATGCAGGCCAATGTCCGGCACAGTGACGTCGGGCCGAACGGGCAAATTACCTAATTCTGCGGCCGGCACGGTGCGTGTACTGTCGGCCACTTCCGTCAGCACTTTTAGCGCAACCCAAGATCCCGTCAGCCGCGACATGGCAAAGCCGTGGAGTCCATAGCTGACGATCTCGCCGGGATCAGCCGGGTAGAGCAGCGGGAGGAGGAGACTGGCGACAGTCTCGTCGCTGTAGCAGGCGACCGTTGAGGATTTTGCCAGATGATCGTCACCCACGGCGACGACCACCCCGCCGTTCGGCGAAGAACCTTGCGAGTTGCCGTGCCTAATCGCGTCCGCCGCGCGATCCAGTCCAGGGCCCTTGCCGTACCACAACGCAAAAACACCATCGACCCGGGCGCCGGGTGATTGATGGATCTGCTGCGTACCGGCCACGGCGGTGGCCGCGAGTTCTTCATTGACCGCCGGCTGCACCACAATCTTTTGGTCGCTCGTTAGCCGCTTCGCAGAGGCAAACGCGGCATCGAGCGTACCAAGGGGTGAACCCCGATAACCGCTGACGAAACCCGCGCTCGACAAGCCATTCATCCGATCTCGCTCGGCCTGTAATAGCATCAGGCGGACGAGCGCCTGCACTCCGCCGAGGAGAACTGTTCCGCCGCGCTTGGAATAACGATCATCGAGCGAGATAGAGGAATTACTCATTCGCAACTCCATTGGATGCGCTGGCGCAAAAGACTTTCCGGCACGCCGGCATTAGCTCCGTGCGGTATCGATAGCGGAGCTGATCTGCACGCCGGGTGGGGCCGGCAAGTCGCCCGGAACGAACATGTCTCCCATCAAAGGCAGCGCCGGATCCACGCTATAATGCGTAAACTCGCGCACCCCCTCGTCATAGAGCACCGTGTCGTCAATCAGAAAGTTGCCCGTGAAGGCGCGCGCAGGCTTTGAGAGGATGGCATGGGCTGCGTCGGCCATGCTCTCCGGCTTGCGGCAATGACGCATTCCGTTCTCTCCGAGCAATGCAAATTGGATGGCAGCCGTCGCAATGGCGGTTCGGGGCCAGAGAGCATTGACAGCAATACCGCGATCGGCAAATTCCGCGCTCATGCCGAGCACGCACATGCTCATGCCGAACTTCGCCATGGTGTAGGCGGTGTGCGGCGCGAACCACTTGGGCGTCATGTCAAGCGGCGGAGATATCATCAAGACATGCGGATTAGCTGCCTTCATCAGGTGCGGAAGGCATGCCTTGGTAGTGATGAAGGTCCCGCGTGCGTTGACTTGAGCCATCAAGTCGAAGCGCCGGATATCCGTTTGTAGGGTGCCGGCCAGATGGATCGCTGATGCATTATTGATGCAAATGTCGATGCCGCCGAACGTCTTTGCCGCTTGGGCAACGCCGGCCTCGACGGAGGATTCATCACGGACGTCGACGGCCAGCGGCAACGCCCTGCCCCCAGCTCGCTCGATGGCTTCGGCGGCAGAATAGATCGTGCCGGGAAGATGCCGGTGCGCCTCGACAGTCTTGGCTGCAATTGCAACGTTGGCGCCGTCTTGCGCGGCTCGCAGCGCAATGGCGAGCCCAATGCCTCGGCTTGCGCCGGTAATGAACAGGGTTTTGCCGGTCAGACTCATGAGGCCACGCTGCCCATGCTCAAGGGAAGCGTTCTTAATGCCGACGTGCCCTGCACGCCGCCCGCGCCGCGGATGCGATCAATGAGCCGCGCCGGCTCTTCAGGAATAGCGTCCCCAATCCAGCTGATGTGTCCGTCCGGGCGGACCAAAGCGTAGCGGCGCCCGTAGACGGCGATGGTGTTTGGCTCCGGGATGAGCTGATGACGGATTGGCAGCCCAACCGCGTGCGCCGCACGGGTCAGACCGCCCACAGCAGCACCCACCTCCGATGCGAACTCCAGCAGCACGAACCCACGACCGAATAAGTCTAACGTGGAGTGGCCCGGCGAGAGCCAAACATGAGGTGCGCGGCCGCCGGCCTCGGCTACTTGCACGAAGTTCGCGACATCGGGCTCGGCTCGTTCGAACGATTCAGCGACGACGATCGGCGAATTGCGATAGACCGCCCCAAGATGAATTCCGAACGACCTCCATTCCCGCTGCATGGCCTGCTGGGTATAGGCTCCTGTTGCGCGCCGCGCCGTCTCGCCCGCAGGGCCTTGGTCGAGCAGCATCGGCTCTGGAGGAACCGAGCGCATCGCGGCTAGGTTCGCGGACGCCTGCGACACGTTGCGCATGGCGATCGGGCGCCGCTCTGTGTCGTAGCTTTCCAGGAGTGTGGGGCCGCCCCACCCCTCCAACACAGCTGCGATCTTCCATGACAGATCAACCGCCTCGGCAATGCCCGTATTCATGCCGTATCCGCCGGTCGGAGAGAGCTGATGGGCCGAATCGCCGACGAGGAAGCAGCGCCCGGAGCTGAACTTCGGCGCAGTGATCTCACGACGGGACCACGGCAACCAAGAGAGCACCTCGTAGTCAACATCGGCTCCGATTCCTCGTCGCACAAAAGTGTTGATCTGCGCCTCGCTCCAATTGGGCCAGGTCTCGTCGCCGAGCAGTTGAAGCCGCCAGGTATCGCGCCCGTCTATATTGACGAAGCTTCCCCAAACCCCCTCAGGCCCGACTAACACGTACCGATACGCCCGTTGGGCGAGCGTCTTCTGCGCCAGAGCCGGACACCGAACGAAGATGTTCGTGCTACAACTCAATACCTTGCTGTTTGTCGGACCAAGCGAGAGTCGCTGTGCGACTGTGCTGCTTGCCCCATCGCAGGCGGCAAGGTACTGCGCACGCACGCATAGTGGTTCGCCACCAAGCAGCGGGCGCACGTGAGCGATGACGTGGTCGCCCTTGTCCTCGAATTCCTCTAGGCGGTGCTGATACAGCAACTGGTTGGTCGAGTAGCTCGAAGCTGCGTTCTGGAGTACGGGGTCGAAAAAATTTTGAGGGCATAGCTCGTGCTTTTGCGGGCTAAACGGTGGCGGGACCGCGTGCGCTTTATCAGGGTAGACATCGCGCGCCAGTTCGTGGCCGAGGACCCCCGTCGCATAGACGATGCTGACCGGCAGATCGCGAGGAAACCCGGCCATTTCGATGGCCTCGACAATTCCCCAGCGTCGGCAGAATTCCATAGTGCGAATGCCGACATTGTCCATGCGAGGATGAACCATCCGGGCCGTCGGCCGCTCCTGCTCTATGAGCAGCGCTTCGACACCGCGCCAACCGAGATCGATTGCAAGCGACAAGCCGACCGGCCCTCCGCCGACTATCAAGACGGGCGTATCGATCGTTTCCACGGACATTCCTCCTGAATTGAACTGCTCGCCGGAGACCGTCTGGCCGCACCGGTCAATGGGCTGCGGCGCTAGAGGTGGTGTTTCGGCAGCGACCGAGGCTTTCCAAGAGGCATGCCCCTGCCCTGCATTTTTGAGAATTGGCCGGGCGCGCTGCTCTCCGGAACGTCCCTCTGCGGGCATGCCACTCATTCTTCAGAGGCCCTCGCAATAACCCGAACGCCGGCTGCGCAACGGGGCTTAGTGGGCATTCGACGCCGGGAAGCATCGATTTCCTCCATATGTCATATATTACATATGTGAGTAACAGGCGAATGTGCATATGTCAAATGTTGCCGATGGTAAAAGCTCGCCCTCCAGACTATGCAGGGTCAGGGCAAGGTCACTGAATGCTCCGTAAGAGCGTGATTGTGCTTGGAGATTAGGCGAGCTTGGAACTAGCGATGGCGAAGAAGAAGACGACCGTAAAACGGAAGGCCCCTGCGGCAACTCCTCCAGCAATTCCGACGCTTGGTTATGTCATTCTGACGAGCTTGGCCCACCATCCTCATACCGGTTATGAGCTGACTCAATTGATGGGCCCCCCGCGCAATTACATGTGGGAGGCCAAGCACAGCCAAGTCTATCCGACGCTGCAGCTGCTAGCGGAACACGGCTATGTCACGTTCGAGGACATTGCGCAGGAAAGCAAACCGGACAAGAAGGTCTACGAGGTTACGGAGCGCGGCCTCGAAGCTCTCAAGGAGTGGGCGAGAAAAGGTCCGACCCATGTGCCTGTCCGGGACGAGTTCAGCGTAAAGATGGCGGCATTGCGGTTGCTTCCGCCCAGTGAAGCTGTGGCCGTGCTCAACCGGCAAATCGAGCTCGTTGAAGGAGAGATAGCGGCCATCAACCTACACTTGGTCGATTTTGTTGATCGTTTCCGTTTGCCGGAGCCGGCACAGAGCAATCATCGCCAATTCTGCCTGCTATCTGCCATTCGACTCTCGCGCGACCTGAAGCTGACGGCTATGGAAGCCTATCGAAAATTGGCCGGCGAATTGTCGCGCGCCACTGAGCCAGCCAAGGCATCTAGAGCACAGTCAAAATGAAGACCCTCGGCAGTTTACAGCCATCTGCCGCTGGCCCTTGTTCCAGGGTCTCGTCCCGACGTTGAATTGCCACCATTACCCTGTATAGGGACGCATGGGTGTTCGCTGCATTGGGGCGGCGTCAGGTAACGCGATGGTCGGGCCGCCACGCGGACGATCTGCGCCTATGAACCACGATCCTAAATTCGGCGATCTTCCGACAGCTCAGCGATTGGCAGAACAGGCTGCGAACACACTTAACCGATTTCTGCATATTGAGGCAGTAAGCGGCGCGGTGCTTCTCGTTGCAGCAGCCGCGGCCTTGATCTGGGCGAATTCGACCGCGGCCCCGAGTTACCACCTCTTTTGGACTCTCCCTGTCACCATTGGCCTTGGTGAGTACGTCTTTTCCCAGTCGCTGCATTTCTGGGTGAATGACGCATTGATGACCGTCTTCTTCCTTGTTGTGGGCATGGAGATTCGGCGGGAGGTTCATGAGGGCGCACTGAGCCGCTTTGACCAGGCCGTTCTGCCGCTGATTGCTTCGGCCGGTGGCGTCCTCGTTCCCGCGCTTATCTATCTAAGCCTCAACAATGATGCTGCTCGGGGACACGGCTGGGCCGTGCCGACCGCGACGGACATCGCCTTTGCTGTTGGCGTCCTCGCCCTGCTTGGACGAAGAATCCCGGTCAATGTGCGAGTGTTCCTACTCGCTCTAGCGATCATCGACGACATCATTGCGATTTTGATCATCGCCGTCTTTTACACCGAAACTCTGCAATTAGGCGGCCTTGCTATCGCAGCCGTTGGCGTTCTCGGGGTCTTGGGATTCCAGCGGATGGGGATCGGTGCGGCATCGCCATATGTGGTGCCAGGTTTGTTGGTTTGGGTCGGATTGTTCGTTGCCGGGGTCCACCCAACACTTGCTGGAGTGGTGCTCGGGTTGATGACTCCGGCTCGCCCCATAGCGATGCGAGAACCTCCGCTGGAGGTGGCGTCGCAAGCGCTCGGACAGTTGAAAACTGGCGATGCGATGAAAACAGGAGATCTGCATTTGTTGCAGCAGCCGTTGCGCGACCTTCGCATAGCTCACCGTGAGATTTTGCCGCCCGCGTCGCGCGTGCAGATGGTACTTCATCCGTGGGTAGCTTACGGAGTGATGCCAATGTTTGCGCTGGCGAATTCGGGGGTCAGCATAAAGGGCGCGGATCTACCCGCTGCCGGCCTGCTGGTGACGATGGGCACCGCACTTGCTTTGATAGTGGGAAAGCCGCTTGGCATTTTCGGAGCGGCCTGGATCGCCGTACGATCGGGGTTCTGCTGCCTTGCTCCCGGGGTTTCTTGGGGCGGCGTCTTTCTCGTCGGACTGCTAGCGGGCATCGGCTTCACCATGTCCATCTTCATCTCGATGCTGGCCTTCTCCAGTGAAGGTTTTTTAAGGGCAGCAAAATTGGGCGTGTTGTTGGGCTCGGCCATAGCCGTGACGCTCGGCCTTGGCTGGGGCGCCTTCTACGTGCGACGTTCGTGACGTCGGTTCGTGTCCTTCCAGGCTCGGCACGGCCCGCGATATCGTCGCTGTCACGATCATCGGTCCGGTTTGTTGATCCGACGTAGCCTAGCAAAACCTGCCACCGCGCAGGGCGACATCGGCTCTTTTGCGCTTCCAGATCGGCTACTCCAGCAGAGGAGCTACCAAAGTTTGCGCTCTCACACGGCCATTCAGCCGGCAGTAATCTTGATAGGCTGCCCAGTTGTGCCTGGCGCTTGAAACAGCCCAGCGGCCGGTTAGTTTCTCTCGGGCTTTTAGCCACTCGCTCCCCAAGTCTCAACCGACCGCCGCTTGAAGCACGGCACGGAACCGAATAACGATCTTGATCCGAACCACGGCGCAGCCACCGCTATCAAAGACATGGCCCGAAAAAAGAACCTCCGCTCGGATCCGAAAAAAGCTAAGGGCCTTCCAGCTGGCGGCAGGCTCCGGTCAAAGGGAATGCCGCTGCGTGAACGGGAGGACGGGGAAGAGGCCGGCAACGGCATCCGTGCCATGCTCGTTGGTCTATCAATGCTACAGGCGATCGCGAAGGAGCGCCGGCCGCTTCCGCTTAAGGATGTTGCCACCGTCAGCGGACTCAGCCCGAGCCGGGCTCATAGGTATTTGTCAAGCCTGCTCGCGGCGGGCTTTATGGAGCAGGACGTCAGATCAGGCCATTACGCTTTGGGGCAAGCCGTTGTCGAATTAGGATTGGTTGCCCTCGGTCAATTGGATCACATTCGGATCGGCGTGGATGCGCTCGTCGCCTTCAGTGAGGAGACCGGCTTTGACGGACATCTCTCCGTTTGGGGCTCATTTGGTCCGACGGTGGTGCGTTGGCAATCCGGACGCTTGGGCTATCATTTCCGGATCGACGAAGGCCGCGTGCTCCCGCTCTTATGGTCGGCAACCGGGCGCGTGCTCATGGCCTATCGCGAGGGAGGGGAAATTGCCCCGCTGGTGAAGCAAGAGCTTGCCGTGTGGAATCGCGAGAACCCCGAACAGCAGATTCGGCGCCAGGACGTGACGCGCATGTGTGCGGCGGTTCGCGAGTTCGGTCTCTCAGCATCGGTTCCATCGCAGCAACGCAATGGTCTGCTCGACCCCGTATTTCCCACAGTCATCAGACTAGGATTGGAAACCACAGCAGCGCCGATTTTCGATCATCGCGGCCGTGTGCCAATGGCCCTCACGTTTTTTGGGTCAGTCCATGGTTCGTCCATCAATAGCGAACCTGCACTTCAAAAGAAGCTCCGCGCCGCCGCGCAAGCAGCTTCGCGGCGCCTGGGCGGCCTAGCCGAGCCGCCAACTTAGGAGCATTGGTCTCGCAAGAGCCAGCAGTTGGACGAATGTTGTGGAAGTCCAATCATTGGCTTGCCGCTCGACACGCCGCGCCGCAGCGTCCACATTCGGTCATGGAAGCCAATGGCCGCAGACGAGGTGAAGCCGAGCGCAGGTGGCGGGCTCGCTCCTTCACTCCCCTCCCGTCAGAGACTTGGCCGCGAGCTACGGTCCGGTCGCCTTTCCGAGGCCGCTCTCCTTACCGTCATGCAAGCCCCGACCTGCCATGCTTTACATCAGAGTATTCGGTGCTTCGCTGTGCAATTCGAGTAAAAAATTGCGCTGTTCCAGCGCTTGCAAAATTCCATACTATTTTGATTGGTGGGTTTGACGCCTAGTGACATTGCGTCGGTCGCGACGTGCAGCGTCGGATGCGCCTTGGTTTATGCACCTTAGGCGGCGGCTTTCAGCGGGATGCGAGGAGTACTTCGATGAAACTAGCTTTGTTCAACGAGTTCATACCCGGGGCAATCAAAGAGAATGAAATTGTCGACATCACAAAGCCGGTTTCCGCGCTCGCGAAATGCGGGCCTCAATACCTGATGGAAGGTCTGATGACTAACTGGGCGACCTACCGGCCGCTCTTGGAGGATTACGTGTCGCGCACGAAGGGCCGCCCAGTCTCCGAAGTGCGGCTGAGAGCGCCGCTGCCGCGACCATCTAAAATTCTGTGCGCCGCAGCGAACTATAAAGAGGGGATCGAAGGCAATATCAGCGATCTTGAGTTCTTTCACAAATCGCCATCTGCGATCATTGGCGATGGCGACACAATGATTCTTCCTAAGGTCGAAGTGACCATCGTCCATCACGAATTGGAACTAGGCGTGGTCATAGGCAAGACCTGCAAGGACGTCTCGGAGAGCGAAGCGTTGGATTATGTTTTTGGATACACGATCGTTCAAGACGGGTCCGCACGCGGCATATTGTCGAACGGTCAGATGTCATTTTTCACGCAAAAGAATTGGGATACGTTTGCGCCTCTTGGTCCCTTGGTCGTGACAAAGGATGAAGTGCGGGACCCTCACGATCTGCAGGTCCGGCTTTGGGCCAACGGCGAGCTACGGCAGGACTACCACACAAGTGACATGGCCCATCGAATCCCGGCGCTCATTCACAAGGCCTCGATGTTCAATACGTTCTTCCCAGGCGATATAATCGCGACAGGCTGCAACCGTCAGGGTTTAGGTCCGATGCAGCATGGCGATACCATCGTTCAGGAAATAACGGGGCTCGGTCGGCTGACGACGTTAGTGGAGGACCCTCTCAAGCGCAGCTGGCCATACGGCGTCGATGCCGAGTTTGCAGACTTCGTGAAGAAGCCGCGCACCCAGCGTGGCGCTCTGGGGCCGCCGCGGATCGTCCCCGCGAATTCGCGGCTGCCGACCTAGTTCAAGCGGTCCGACCCGCGGTTCGCACTGTCAGATCTTTCAAAAGGGCTGAGCGGGCTTGGCAGCGCGCCATGCCTGCTCTGTCGACACCGAGCCATCGCGGGCCTGTCTAGGCCCGATCTCATCTGCAAATTAGGCTGGTCGCCTTATCCAAGCGTGCCAGCCTTAGCCTAGCCGTCATGATCCAGTGTCGACTGGACAGGTGACAAGTTCCGTTCGGTAGGACCTCCCTATCACTGATAGGCCCGACCTCCGTCGCAGACATAGTTGCTGCCTGTGATGTACTGAGCCTCCGAACTGACCAGGAACAGCAAGAGATTTGCTATTTCTAGGGGAATTGCCAGCCGCCTCAGCGCGTACCTCGCCAGAAAAGCGTCTTGTTGCGAGGCTGACTTTCCGGCCAAAAATCGGTCCATCATCTCAGTATCGACGGCCCCCGGGCAGACGCAGTTCACTCGTATATCGGGCGCCAACTGGGCAGCAAGTGTCTTGGTAAATTGGATGACGCCGGCCTTTGCGGCTCCGTACGCCGCGCTGCTTACACCGGGTCGTATACCTGCCAGTGCCGACACGTTGACGATGGCTGCTGCTCGAGTCTTTCGAAGATGTGGCAATGCTGCTCTGCAGACCAGGTAGTGAGACGTAAGGTTGGTGCGAAGACTCGCGTCCCAACGAGCTAAGTCGATATCTTCTAGAACAGCGGCCTCGGCATTGCCGACGCAATTGATGATACCATCGAGACAGCCCATAAGGGCCGCGGCGTCGTTCACCGCGGCAAATGCTTGCGCCTCGTCGGTAAGATCCGCCGCAATAGCGTGTCCTCGCGTCAACCTGGCGACCTCTTTCAAGCAATCGAGCCGCCGTCCGACAACAGTCACCACCGCTCCTTCCTCGGCGCATCGCATGGCGGTGGCATGGCCGATTCCGCTTCCGCCGCCCGAGATCAAAATGTGACGTCCAGCCAGACGGCCAGCCATTATTGTTTAACCTCGCTCGCAGCAGGGTCGCATCGATTGGTGCACGTCGCACTGCTATGTGGCGGCGGTGCGCTTTGAACGGCCCCGCATAGTGGAAAGCTGCACCGAACAGGAGAGATCAGCTGTTTCATAGGTCAGCAAAAGTTGTGTAGCGGCGGGCGTATGCATGCCGCAGGGCTTGAGGGTATCGCCGGAACTTACAATCGGTGCGACTAGCGGAATAGGACAATACTGCGCCGCATACTTGTGCGACGGAAAGAGTTTGGCTTGGGGTTTGCCGCCAGGACTGGGCGCTGCTTGACAAACGACAGAATAGGAAACACGTTTACCAAAATGACAAGGCGGCAGCGCGACGTAGGTCGATGATTGACCGGGCAGTGAGTAGCCCGGAAAGCTCGCCTTAACCCGCAGCGCTCTGGTCGGTTCGACGACTGGTGAGCTTAACCTGCGAATAAAGGATATCGGTCACAGATGTCCAACTACGGGAGGATGGCTATGCGTGCCCTGATTGTCGGAGCCGGAGTGGCCGGACTGGCTACGGCGGTTGCTTTGCGTCGTAACGGCATCGACGTGACCGTCATCGAGCGAGCGGCGGAGTTAAGCGAGGTTGGAGCAGGTGTTGTCCTTGGACCTCATGCTATGCGCGTTCTTGAATCGCTGGGCATTGCGGCGGAGATAAAGCGCTCGGATGAGCCGCCCGAGACGATTACATTTTATGATATGGTGAGCGGTGAGGTACGCAATCGCACCCAACTGGGCGAAGCGGGAGCCAAGCTGTATGGCGCCCCGCTTTACAAGACGCATCGCCGCGATTTGATCGACGCTCTTGCAAGACATTTGGACGGAACGGAGATCCGGCTCAACTGCTCTGTTGTCGATGTGAAGCAAGATGATCGAAGTGTTACCGTCATTCTCGAGAGGGGTGAGGCTGTTCTTGGCGATCTCCTAATCGGAGCCGATGGCCTGCGTTCCAAGGTGCGAAGCGCAATTTTTGGAGAAAGCGAGTCGATATCTACGGGCCTCCTCGCCTGGCGGACCGTTCTACCAACGACGCTTCTCAGCAAAGCGCTAACATTGGATACCAATGTGTGGAGCGGTGCGGGTCGCCACGTGGTTTGCTATCCGATTCGTCGCGGCAAACAGTTTTATGCAGCCTTCTACGTACCTGCCGATGAGATCCATCGTGAGGACTGGGCCACAGCTGGGGATGTCGCGGATTTGCGCGCCTCATTTAAGGACGCCTGCAAAGACGTCCGAGAGATCACTGAGGCTGTAACCGAAGCTTTCATCACGGCGATCAATTATCGTTATCCCCTGCCAGAATGGCATCGCGGGCGAATAGTTCTGATTGGCGACGCGGCCCACCCGGTGCTGCCGACATCCGGCTCCGGTGCGGCGATGGCGCTCGAAGATTCGGTGGCGTTGGCGGCTTGTTTGCACCGGAGCGGGAGCAACTTGGAAGCCGCTTTTTCCGAGTTTCAAGCGCGGCGGAAGCCGCGGACCACTCGGTTGCTTCACCAAAGTCGCGGCGATCTTACGGCATTTCATGAAAAGGCACCCGAGCGTCAGGCGGCTTACGGACGGATGGGGCGGGGCATGCTGAAGCTCGACCAAGCTGGGTATGAGCGGTTTGCGTGGCTCTATGGCTATGATGAAGTCGCCGAATCAAACAAGCCATTCGACCTGTTTAACGCCAGTCCATTGGTGCGGCCGTCGCGGCCGGCCGCCGCCCGCGCGTTCGATCTTTGGTCGAATGCTCTCAAGTTCGAAGATGAAGACTGGATGAGCGAACGGGCTGCTTACGAGCGGTTCATGTCGAGTCTATGTGCGTTGCCAGAGGATGTGTCGGTAGAAACCGTCGACTGCGACGGGGTGCCTGCGTTATGCGTCATTCCCCCCGGCGGGAAAAGTGGTCCTGCCGTTCTTCATCTTCATGGGGGAGGATATGTGTTTGGTTCGGCTAAGAGCTCGGTTTTGCTTGCAGCTGGTCTAGCGCGCGCGATCGGTGGCTGGGCGTTGGTACCCGAGTTCCGACTTGTCCCGGAACATACGCCAATGCAAATGCAGGAGGATGTGCGAGCGGCCTTTGCGTGGCTTTCGCGGCGCGCAGACCCAGTTGCAGTCAGTGGCGAATGCTCGGGCGGTGGTCTTGCTTTAAGTCTCGCCGCAAAGCTCCGTCACGAGAATGTCACTCGGCCCGCCGCCCTTTATCTCCTGTCGCCCTTTGCCGATCTCACGCTGACGGCGGCCAGTATCGACGGCAATAGACGAACCGAGCCCTGGATGACCCGGCGGCGACTACTGACTTTGGCTGGTGCGTTCATCCAAGACCGAGAGCCCGATGATCCCGCCATTTCGCCGCTTCGCGGAAATCTTGCCGGGCTACCACCGATGCGCGTCTTTGCGGCGCGTGGAGAAGCCCTCGCTGACGACGCTCGTGCATTGGTCGCTGCTGCTAAATCGGCGGGCGGAGATGCCGAACTGCACTTGTTCGACGATAGCATTCATAGTTTTGCGCTGTTCGAGTTTCTGCCGGAGACGGACGAGTTCTTTCGCGCGATTCGGCGCCACGCCCACTCCAACACTTACGTCGGGGCGACGCCATAGGGTTAGGGCATAAGCCGGCGGCTTGGCTGCCCTAACCGCTCTATCTGGATAGGAGAGAATAATATGCGGCTCTGTCGTTTCGATGGAAATCAGCTTGGTATCGTGCGAGATGGCGAAATTCTCGTCGTTACCGAGGCGCTGGACGTGCTGCCCAGCCTCAAGTGGCCGTTTCCGCAGCACGACATCATGATCGAGCATTTGGACCGCGTCATCGCCAAGGCACAGGAGCTGGCCGGGCGCGCTCGACGCATTCCCGTGAGCTCGGTTCGGCTTGATAGCCCCGTCGCTAATCCGTCTAAGATCATCGCTGCCCCTGTCAACTATCAGCTCCATCTCGACGAGGGGACGAACAATCAAGAATTGCGGCAGGGCCGATCGGAGGTTCAGACGATCGACAGAGCCGGTCTTTTTTTGAAGGCCAATAGTTCGCTAGTGGGCCCGGGATCGCTGATCAGACTGGGCGATCCGACGCGAAGGCACGACCCCGAAGCCGAGTTGGGTGTTGTTATAGGTCGACGGGGTCGCAACATCCCGCAGGCAGACGCCTTGCAGTATGTCGCTGGGTACGCCGTTGCTGTCGACGCGGTTGTCCGTGGTCCCGAAGAGCGGAGCCTGCGGAAATCAATCGACACCTATTCCGTCTTGGGACCCTGGTTGGTTACGCGAGATGAGATTCCCGATCCCGGGGTTCTTGACCTTTATCTGAGCATAAACGGCAAGGAGAAGCAGCGATCGAATACGCGACACCTCATATGGTCGGTTCCCAAGCTGATCGCGTTCGCGTCCGCCTATTATACACTTCATCCCGGCGACATCATCATGAGCGGCACTCCCGAAGGAGTATCCGAAATTGTACCGGGCGACCGCGTCGTCGTTGGCGTACAGGATATTGGCGAAATGACGCTCCTGATCGAGGCCGGCGATTGGTCGGCGGACGAAATGCTCCGATCACCGCGCATAGCCAAAAATTAGAGGAGGCGCAGTCCTCGTCCTGCAATTTCATGCTAGCCGGCAGGTCTAATCAACCGCAGCGTGGCGGCAAGCTCGAACTAAAGTTGAGGAACCAAAATGTCGAACAGCACGGCTCAGCCAGATCCGAAACATGCCGATCCCACAGCCGAGCGGGCCGATCGTATGAAGCGGCTGAGTATCATTCCCATCTGGAATACCAGCGGGGTCGCCGAAGAGATGGGCTACAAGGCGCGCGGCCATGTATGGCGGTGGCGCGACTTGCACGCTGAGTTCGAGGAAGCTGTTAAGACATCATTGGCCGGGCCGGGCACTGAGCGCCGAATTCTTCTGTTTGAGAATCCCGGGATGCCACGGTCCGCAGCAGCAACGCCTACGCTCAATGGCGCGTTGCAGATGATCCTACCTGGCGAAGTCGCACCGGCGCACCGGCACACCTATTCAGCGCTGCGCTTCATCTTGTCGGGAAGTGGTGCGTTCACGGTCGTCGATGGCACGCGCGCGGATATGCACGAGCTTGATCTTTTGCTCACGCCTGGAGGGTGCTGGCATAGTCACGCGCACAATGGCGGGACGGAGCCAATGGTTTGGTTCGATGCGCTCGATACCCCATTCGTTTCATACATGCGAGCCGATTGTTTCGAGATGCATCCTAGCAAATCCTTAGAACCCTATACCAATACTGTGGGCTCTTACGAAGATATTGGCGCGCTCGGAATGCTACAAGGTCGGACGCGCGCGCAACCGCCGGCCTCGCCCCAGTTGGTGTACAAATGGGCTGCCGCCGAAGCAATGATACAAGCCGGACTGGACCGCGACGATGATGACCCGTACGAGGGTGTCGTTTACGAATACGTAAATCCTATCACGGGTGGGCATGTCATGCCGACAATCGCCTGTCACGTGAACGGATTCCGTAAAGGCTTCCACTCGAAGGCACGACGACGCACATCGAGTAGTCTTTGTGTTGTTGCGAAGGGAAGCGGTGCCACCATTATCGATGGCGTCAAGCACGAATGGTCAGAGCGCGATGTGATCGCAGAGCCGGCTTGGTCGTGGTGCGAATATATTGCGTATGAGAAATCGATTCTGTTCCGGACAAGCGATCAGCCTATATTGGAACCTTTCGGTTTGGCTCGCCAAGAAGATCATCCGAACGGACGTCAATAGGCAGCTTTCGCCTCTTGCAATCGTTGTGCCCGGCGTAGTTGTTTGCGCAGGCAATACCCGTTGGCTCGCTCCGCGTTTCCAGAAAGTTGCTCTTGTAGATAGCGCAGGCCTGATGCAGGCCGATCGTTCTATTTTGCGTGGACCGCGAGTACTTAAGCGCATCTGACGCACAGCATCGATTTGCTAGCCGGGCAAAAGGGGTGTTTGCAATTTTCTCCTATTGGGCAATGTCCGAGGTTCTTAACTTCCCAAAGCTCGTGTACGGCTCGCTCACCTCGTGAGAATTCAAGCCCCTTGGGACAAGTCGATTAGCGCCATGGCAAACAGCGAAACTCTGTTCGACAAGATCTGGCTGTCGCATGTTATCCGGGAGATTGAAGATGGCGTGTTTCTTCTTCATGTGGACCGGCACATGGTTCATGAATGCACATCGGCTGCCGCCTTCGAGGGCTTGAAGCGTGCTGGCCGCAAGACCCGTAATCCCGAACTGACCTATGCTGTTGTCGATCACATCCTTTCCACGGCGAAAGGTCGTACGGGAGAGACGTTCGCTGGTGGTCGGGAATTCGTGCAGCTGTTACGTGAAAATTGTCAGGCTCATAAGATTGAACTCATTGATGTTGACGATCCTCGGCAAGGCATTGTCCATGTAATCGCACCTGAGCTCGGCATCGTCTTGCCCGGCACAACACTGGTATGCGGCGACAGCCATACGGCAACGTGTGGAGGACTTGGTTGTTGGGCTTGGGGCATTGGCACCAGCGAGGTGGAGCATGTGCTCGCGACCCAGACAATCGTCCAGCGGCGGCCGAAACGCATGCGTATCAATTTCGAAGGCAAGCTCAACCGAGGGGTATACGCCAAGGATCTCATTTTGAGATTGATTGGTCAGATCGGCGTTGCGGCGGGACGTGGCTACGCTGTGGAATATGCCGGCAGCGTCATACGGTCTTTGTCGATAGAAGAACGCCAAACCATCTGCAATATGTCGATCGAGTTCGGTGCGAGAGCTGGACTTATAGCTGCCGATGACGTCACATTCGAATATCTCCACGATCTGCCTTATTCGCCCAAGGGAGAAATGTGGGAACAGTCATTGGCTTACTGGCGTTCGCTCCCGACCGACCCAGAAGCGGTTTTCGATCGAGAGGTCGATGTTGATTGCACGAGCATCGGCCCGCAGGTCACCTGGGGGACGACCCCCGAGGATGTTGGCAGCGTCAGCGATCCGATTCCTGATCCCGCGGCGGTTAACGACCTTGCGCGTCGCGCCGCAATGGACCGTTCGCTGACTTATCTCGGTCTTGAGGCCGGTCAGTCTCTCGAAGGGCTCACCGTCGACGTGGCGTTTATCGGTTCATGCACCAACAGCCGCCTTTCCGATATAGAGGCTGCCGCCGAAGTCGTGCGGGGGCGCAAGGTCGCTTCGCATGTACGCGCGCTTGTGGTACCCGGCTCAGCGCAGGTTAAACATGCCGCTGAATCTCTGGGGCTCGACAAAGTCTTCCTGGAAGCTGGGTTTGAGTGGCGGGAGGCCGGATGTTCCATGTGCGTCGCCATCAATGATGACTTTGTAGGACCCGGTAAGCGTTGCATCTCTACGTCGAACCGCAATTTCGAGGGGCGCCAAGGCCAAAAGAGTCGCACCCACCTAGCCAGTCCCGCCTCGGTGGCCGCCGCTGCGATTGCCGGGGCGGTAACGGACGTCAGAAGGTACTTAACCTAGGCCGCCGGAGAATTCGTATGGAGAAATACACACGTGTCGAGGGTGTCGCGGCCAGTTTCCCGCGCCCTAACATCGATACAGACGCGATCATTTCGGTCGCTTGGCAACGCAGCTTGAAGAGCAATCCGGGGGAAGGCCTGTTTGCGATCTGGCGGTATGATCTGCAAGGCCAAGAGGTGCCGGACTTTATCTTGAACCGCGCCCCCTTTCGCAAGAGCAAAGTTATTGTTGCGGGAGCCAATTTTGGTTGTGGCAGCTCCCGCGAGTTCGCGGTTTGGGCCCTGGTACGGTTCGGTATTCGCTGCGTGATTGCACCCACCTTTGGCGACATTTTTTACGAAAACTCGTTCAAGAACGGGCTGCTACTCGTCACGTTACCGCAGGCAGAGGTTGATGAGATCCATCACCACCTGGCGACCACGAACGATCCGACGATGTCGGTGGATCTCGAAAGCTGCACCATCGAATTACCGAACGACAGGACAATCGCTTTTAACATTCCAACTGCCCGTCGCGCAACGCTGCTAGAGGGCCTCGACGAGATTGGTCAAACGCTAAGATTCGTCGCCGACATTGAGGACTTCCAGCAGAAGAGCCGAGCGTGCCAGCCCTGGTTATACGCGCGACCTGAACCTCGGCATTCTCCCTGAGTGGGGCCGACGAACCAGAGTTGCGCGGTTAGGCGAATCTAAAGCGTTTTTGTCAGACCTGCATCCGCATCGATAGCAGCCCCTTGCAGGAGACGACCGCGATCTGACAAGACAAATCTAACCAGCGCCGCGATATCCTCAGGCTCGCCGATTCGCGCAATGCGCAACTCGCGGCTGAGCTGATATTCCATTTCGGCAGGGTCGATGCGTCGTTCGCGGCTCTCCAGCGTCAGGCGCTTTGTCAATCTGTCTGTCCTCACCAAGCCGGGATTGATACAATTGACCCTCACGCCGTCCCTAATGCCAAGCTCGGCGAGGAATTTGCTGAAACTATTGAGTGCGGCATTCACTGGCGAACCGATAGCGAAATAGATGTCGGGTGTTCGGCCGCCTGCACCGGCGATATTCACGACGGATCCACTCGTCTGAACAAGTGTAGGCCAGGCCGCCCGACAGAGGCGCATTGCACCAAAGAATTTTAGGCCGAAACCATCCTCCCAATCACTATCGGGCAGCTCCAGGAAGTGCCCCCGCGTGGTCGCACCGGCGTTGTTGACAAGAATATCAATCTTCTGAAAAGCGGCCAAGGCCCGGTCGATCGTCCAGGAAACGGTTTCCACGTTTCGCAGGTCGCCAGCAACGACCTCTACCCTTGTTCCAAATGATCGTGCGCGTTCGGCAACGCTGTTGAGCATGGCCTCATCCCGGGCGACGATAACGGAATCGACGCCTGCTTGCGCGAGCTCGAGCGCAATGGCAGCACCGATGCCTCGGCTTGCGCCCGTTACGATCGCAACCTTGCCCCGGAGGGACGCATCTTCGCCTCCCGCCAGGCGAGGCTCCTGTTTGGTGTGTCCTGTCATCGTGGAAGTCTCCGTGTCTGGTCGATTGAATGGGATTGTTGACAGAACCGGCCACACGCATCGGGACGCAACATTAGTCTGAGCTGCCCAGATGTGTGCCTTGCGAGCTCGGTTGAGTAAAAGGCCAGGCTCGACCGGCCTTGGCGCCTGTCGAGATCTACTCCATGTCGTCACGTCGGACACTGACCCAGCGAACCAAGAGACCACGCGCTTGGCTGAGTGCACTATGGCATGGCGCACCCTTTGGCTAGCTAAGGTGGCCACTCGTCATGCGACCTCGTCCATGAAAGAAGAGTGCGACGTTCTCCTCTGGCTTGAGCAGTACTAGCCCTGAGGCCCGCCGTGTCGCCACAGGATTTTGCGCGAGTACAGGGTTTTAGGCGCTGATCCGCTAGCAAGAAATTGCAATGCTATCGGGGCAGCCCATCGTGCAATTTTCTCCTAGTGATGCCGGCGCCTGTCGGTTGATAGTACACGTGCTTTATGAAACGTGCTGAGTCCAACGATGGTCTTCTGCACTGGAGCGACCTTCACTAACCGCTTTCACGGTTGTCGGACTCGCGTCGTTGCCGTACTCGCATCATTGGGTGTCTTTTGAAAGCTCGTATTCCTCTGCGCAAGGTCATGGAAGCCGGACGACCGCTCGTCCTTCCGGTTGCTCAAGATGCTTTTGCCGCCCGGCTGATAGGGCGGGCTGGGTTCAAAGCGTTTGCAATTGGTGGGTCGGCAATGCTTGCTGCCCGTTACGGGTTGCCGGACCTAGGCATTGCGGCGCTTGGCGAGATGGTCGCCGGTATTCAGGATATTGCGGCGGCCTCCGATCTACCCTTCATCACCGATGGCGATGACGGCTACGGTGACATCAAGAGCGTTGTTCGCATGATCCGCGCGTACGAGGCGCTTGGTGTTGGCGCCGTGATCCTGGAGGACCAGGCTCGCCCGAGCAAGCAACCCGGCGATAATCCTGCTCCTGCTGTTGTCGCGATGGCAGAATTCGAAACAAAGCTTCGGGCAGCTGTTGATGCCCGCAGTTCAGGCGACATGTTGATTATCGCCCGCACGGACTCCTTAACAACGCTTGGCCTAGATGGCGCCCTAAAGCGAGCGGAGCGCAGCTTAGCCGCGGGCGCGGATGGTGTATTTATTCCAGGATTGAAAGCACATGACGATCTCGTGACGGTTGGGAGTGCCTTCCGGGGGAAACACCAGCTGCTTGCCCTAACTGAAGATGGGAAAGCGCAACTGCCGCGGGCACAAGATCTCTTTGTGATGGGCTACGATCTTATCGCTTATCCGAGTTATTTGATGCTGCGGACCACAGAAGCGATGGCGAGCGCGCTCGCAGGGTTGTTGTTGTCCACGGCCGACGGGTCCCCTCTCCCGGCACTGGCCGATTTTCCGGCGGCTCGCGCGGCCTTTGCTGAGGCGGTCGGACTTCGAGACTGGCAGGCGCTCGACAAAGTTGCCCGGTCCCAGGCCTCTGCGCCCGCCACGTAACTCGTCCGCGGTTCCGCATTTTCGGACTGCTGCGATGGAAATCTCGGTGCTAGAGCAAGCAAGGATAGTTTAGTGCAGATTTCGCTGAAAAGCCGAACCGCAATCGTAACGGGCGGAAGCCGAGGCATTGGCCGAGCGATAGCTCTGGCGTTCGCCGAGGCCGGCGCTTCTGTTGCAATTCTCGCCCGAGATAAACAACAAGTGAGTGATACCGCCGACCAGATAAGTAGCACAACCGGTCAGCGCGTGATTGGAATCTCATGTGATCTCGGAAACAAATTGCAGATTGACCAGGCCTGGTCGAGGCTCTCCCCCGACTTCAGTCATGTTGACGTCCTCGTTAACAACGCAGGCAACGCTGCCCACGAGCCAATATCGGGAGTTGAGTGGGACGCACTCCAGTCCGATTTCATGCTGAAAGTCGGAGGGGCACTTTACTTAACTCAGCGTTGCCTCTCTGGAATGCGAGCAAGACGCTGGGGACGAGTTGTCAATATTCTCAGCATTGCGGCAAAGGCCGGTACCGGCGCCGCTCCGTCGGCGCTGAGCCGGGCGGCCGGCCTATCCATGACGAAGCTGCTGGCTAACGAATGCGCGCCGGATAACGTCCTTATCAACGCCATCTGCCTTGGATCGATCGAAACCGACCAGTGGAAACGAATGCACCGGTCCACCGCACCGCAAGCGAGCTACGAAGACTTCGTTTTGCAGAAAGGAAAGAGCGTGCGTCTCGGTCGGCTTGGAACTGTGACCGAGGTTGCGAATGTGGCCTGCTTTCTAGCCTCGGACCTAGCCTCGTTCGTAACGGGAACAGCCATTAATGTCGATGGAGGCAATTGTCCCGTACCGTAACCTCGGCACTGGTATCGTTGCCGGTAGGTATGTAATCGGAGGTCGTCTACCTCCCTAGCTGATGCCAACGAGGCTCGATAGAACGGACTTATTGCCCGCCAGATCGTTGCTTTTGCCGTTCCAAACCACTTGGCCTCGATCCAGAATTAGGGCCTGGACCGTTAGTGACAGCGCTAGATCAACATGGTGTTCTACGAGGATAAACGTCATATCGCTTTCTTTTCTGATGCGTTTGAGCGCTTCCACAAGCTGGTCAACAATGACCGGAGCCAATCCTTCGAACGGCTCGTCGAGAATAAGCAAAGCGGGATTGCTGACGAGCGCTCGGCCGACAGCCAGCATCTGCTGCTCTCCACCCGACAAATGATTTCCGAAGTTCTGCCGTCGCTCAGCAAGCCGGGGGAATAGCTCAAACACGGATTCAATGTTCCACTTTCCCCGATCAACCCTTGCAACGGAAAGGTTTTCCTCTACCGTCAGGGAAGGAAAGATCTCTCGTTCCTGAGGCACGTAACCGAGGCCCAGGCGAGCCCGCTCGTAGGTATCGATGCCTCCGATCTCGCCGCCGTCAAATGTGATCTTGCCGGAGGCCATTTGCGTTAGGCCCATAATGGTCGCAAGCAGGGACGTCTTGCCGACACCATTGCGTCCCAACACGGCCAATGACGACCCTCTCGGGAGCGAAAGAGCCACGTTTTCAATAGCCGCGGCGCCATAGCCATATCCTGCGGTGACAGCTTCCAGTCTCAGCAAATCAGTCATTGCGCGCCTGTCCGAGGTAAACCTCTCGTACCTTAGCATCTGCTCGAATCTCGGACGGGGTTCCCTGCGTCAGCACGCTTCCCTCTGCCAACACCGTGATACGGTCAGCGAAACCAAAAACGATCTGCATGTCGTGCTCGATGACGATGACTGCGAGGTCGGCGGGCAACCGCCGCAGCAATTCCGAAAGTTTTCCGCTGTCTTCTTTCGGCAAGCCAGCAGCAGGTTCGTCGAGAATGAGCACCTTTGGCTTGAGAGCCAGCGCCAGCGCGAGCTCAACGAGCCGCCGTTGACCATATGCGAGATTGGAAATCAATTGGCATGCCGAACCACTGAGGTTAAAAACGTCTAGGAGCCGCTCGAGTTCGATCAGAACCTGCTTGCGCCTATTGAGCGCGCCCCACAGTTTTGCGTCGATATGCATATTTGCAACGACCGCGAGGGCAATATTTTCGACCACCGTCATGGACGGGAATAGCGAGTTTATTTGAAACGTTCGCGCGAGCCCCAGAGAGACTCGGCGTTGCGGCGAATACCGTGTGATGTCACGTCCTTCAAGTCGGATCGACCCAGAGGATGGAGCCAACGCTCCCGTGATGAGATTTACAAGGGTGGTCTTTCCTGCGCCATTCGGACCAATCAGAGCGTGTCTTGCACCAATCTCAAGGCGGAAGTTGATATTACGCGTGACGGCGAGAGCACCGAAGCTTTTGTGCAGACCGACGATTTCGAGGACCGTATCATTCATGGTTTCCGCCTGCGATCGAGGAGATAGCCACCCATACGATCAATCCAGGGACCAACGCCTTGAGGTGTAAACCTGACGGCGAGAATGAGGAGTCCACCCAGCATAAACAACCAATTGAAGGGGTCTATCGCCGCGGCCCGATCAGAAAAAATGACGAAAATAATGCCCCCAATGAATGCGCCGGTCAGGCGCCCCATCCCGCCGATTAGCAACATGATGAGGACGTTTCCGGATAGCAGGAATGAGAGTGAGTCGGTTGCGACAAGCCCGGTGACTTGTGCGGAAATTGCACCGGCCACACCCGCTATTGCTGCCGAAATCGAATAGATGAGAAGCAACCGTGCGGCGACCGGTACGCCTAGCATGCGCATGCGTTGGTCGTTGTCGCGTATCCCACGCAGAACATATCCAAATGGCGAGTTTACCAAGATCCGGGCAAGGGCAAACACGAAGGCCAGCACGCAAAGCGAATAGAGATAGGCAGTATGGCCATAGAGGTCGAACGAGTAACGTCCCAAGATGGGTGCGACCTGATACCCCGCAAGGCCATCATCTCCGCCCGTTACTGATTTCCAGGTTGTCGCAACTTGGAGGACGACGGCACCAATGGCGATCGTGAGGATGACTTGAGTCAAGCCGCGAACACGAAGAACCAGCAAACCCGTGACGAAGCCGAACGCGCCGGCAGCTAGCCCTCCTACCACAAGGCCGGTCAAGGGTTCAGATAAAACATTGAGCGCAAAAAGGGCGGCGGCGTAGGCTCCGATACCAAAAAAGACGGCATGACCTAAACTTTCGATTCCAGAGTAACCGATGGCGAGATCGAGCGACAGAGCCAAGATGATCATGATGATGACTTGGGTGCCGAGCTGGTGATAGGCGCCCAAGAAGAAATAAGCGAAAATTGCAAGCGCCCACACCAGCGCATCGCTAAGTCCCAAGCGGTGGGATCCAAAGGACGCGGCGATGTCCCGTTTAGGTGTGTCCTTTGAGGGAGTTACCTTAAGCACGGCCATAAAGCCCAAAAGGTCGAATGGACAGAATGAGGGCCAGAAGAATGTAGATGCCGAAAGCGCCGGCCGCCGGAAAGAGATAGCGAAAATAGGTATCGAAGATGCTATAGCCGAGCGCGGCGATAAGCGATCCTTTGAGACTGCCAAAGCCGCCAACCGCAACGACGATCAAAACCATGACCATATAGTTCGTGGCATAGTATGGCTGCAGCGGCAGCATCTGCGTTCCAAGTACGCCGGCTATGGCCGCTAACGCGCACCCAGCAACGAAGGTCTGAGCGAACACCCGCCGCACATTGATCCCGACACAGCGAGCCATGCGCGGATTATCGACGGAGGCGCGCAAGCGGGCGCCAAAATCGGTCTGTTCGATGACGTACCAAATCAGGCCTGCGATTGTCAGGCTGACGATTGAAAGAAAGCTACGGTAAGCAGAAATCGATATCTCTTCAAAATGCCATGCTCCCGCCAGGAATTCAGGCGTTGGTAATGTATGCGTCAGCGAGCCATAACCGGCGTTGATCGAGGCGATCATTATGAATGTGAGGCCAATTGTCATCAGGATTTGACCGAGAGCACTCGTCTCATAGATCCATCGATATACGGTCCGTTCAAGAATGGCCCCGAGTATCGCCGTGATTGCAACAGCAATCGGAAGCGCGGCGAGCAAACCCAGGCCAAAATGATTGACGAGCGAGAGTGCAGTGTAACCGCCGATCATGGCGAAACCACAATGTGCAATGTTTAGAAGACGCATCACGCCGAGCGTGATCGTCAGGCCAGAGGAGATCAGAAAGAGGATCATCCCGAAGGACAGGCCGTCGATCAAAAGCGATATACCCGTCGTCCAGTAGCTATTCACTTGATCCCTCAAACACCGCCTGCATCACAAGCATGCTGCCAATGGCCATTACGTCCCGCCGCATTGGCCTGGAGTCATGCGGCCTGATTCTACTCCCCTATTTTCGCGCGCCTAAACGTCGTCAGCGCGAGGCAGGATTGGCCTCCTTCCAGGGATCTTTGAGATTCGGAATTACGGCGACCTGTTTATTTACGAGGACGCCGTCGATCTTCTCGACCTTTCGGATATAGACGTTTTGGATCAGGTCCCGTTCGACCGGATCGATCCGCGCGGGCTCTCCCAGGAGTACCCTTTGGCGGCCGCCAAGGCTTTTTCACCATCAAGTTTCCCGTCGGTTGCTTCGGTCATATGGGCGATCAGGTGTATGCCGTCCCACGCCTCAACGGTCCCGATATTAGGTATGGCGCCCTTCCCGTATTTTGCTTCCAGCGCATTGACGAACTCCTTATTCGCGGTGCTTTCTGGCGAATGAGGACCATAAAAGAGAGAGGAATATACACCGATGGCCAGTTCGCCGGTTTGTCCCAATGCCGCGAGGGGTGCCTCCTCGGTTTCACCGAGGCCAAAGTACTGCAAGCCCCGTTGTGCCAAGCCGCGCTCGAAATACCCTTTGAACAGTGCAACGGAGATGGGCCCGTTCGGGACGAACGTAAATAGAACGTCAGCGTTCGCGTCCTGCAGCCGCTGGAAGTAGCTGGAGAAGTCAGTTGTATCCAAAGGCACCTTTACGACATCGACGATCTTGCCGCCGAGCTTGCCGTAATTGGCATCATAAGCTGCAATTGCGTCGTGACCGGGGGCGTAGTCGACGGCAAAGACAACAGCTTTCTTCTTGCCCTGATCAATAGCATAGCGCGTGATGCCATACGCCAATTGCCAGATGGTGCAGCCCACTCTTAAAAAATATGGCGATTTACGTGTGGTATCTGCGGTATTTGCGTTGAAAATGACGAAGGGAATTTTCGCTTGCGTCACAACATCGGCAACGGCTACCGCGTTAGGCGTGAAGTCCATACCGCCGAGAAATTGTACCCCCTCTCGGGTGATCAGCTCTTGAGCGAGTTGTTTCGCTCGAGCGGGATTTGGGCCGCCAGAATCACGATAGAGGACCTCAACGGTGTGGCCTCCAAGCTTTCCTCCGTGCTTCTCGACATAGAGGTCAACGGCTCGTTTGAATTGGACGCCCCACTCGGCATAGGGGCCGCTAAAAGAGCCGATGATGCCGATCTTGACCTCGGCAGAATGCGCATCTGTAGAAATGGACAGTGAGGCAAGAACCGCCGCGAAGGCCAGCAAGCTGAAGCGCTTCATTGTTTCCGTCCCCCTATTTGTGCACCGCCATGCGCCGCAAGCAAGGCGACGACTGCGCCCATCGTTCGGCCCAGATAGAGGGCATTAGAGGAGTGCATTCTTGTATAATCTTGCGGGACGCCGGGACTGTTAGTCGCAGGTCGCGGAGGGCAGACCAGTTAAGGGCTGCTCACGCTATATTACGCGGATGTCACAAGGTCCATGTCCGGGGCTGAGAGTCGCTTCTTTCCCGTCCATTTCAGATCGATGGATCTGACGGTTGCCGCCGCCTCACCGAGCAGCCATTGCGCGGAACGCGACAAGTGCCGGCAAATCGCTCTTTTCGGTTGGATAAGCGAGATAGAATGCCATCTGGTTGCGGACAATGAGATTGAACGGTGCGATCAGTCGGCCGGTTTCGAGATCCCTTTCAATCAAGGGAAGATGCACAATTGCAATACCAAGGCCGTCGATAGCTGCTTGGCACGCGAGCCCCGAGTTTTCAAATCGTAGGCCCGTGTTGGCCGGGACCTGCGGCGCGCCTGCAGTCTGGAGCCATTGCCGCCAAAAATCCGGGCGCTGCAAGGAATGGAGAAGAACGTGATGATCGAGTTCGTGCGGATAGCGCGGGACCGGCATTCCATTCGCAAGCTTGGGGCCGCATACGACGATGAGCAGTTCGTCGAACAGATGTTTGGCCTCGAGCCCAGGCCACTGGCCCAATCCGTACTCGATCGAGGCATCGATGCCTTGCGCTTCAAAATTGGCAGGGGATTGTTGTGAGGTTGAGACCTGAATTTCCACCTGCGGATATTGCTCGCGAAACCTCGCGAGGCGAGGGATCAACCAGCGCATGGCAAAGGTGGGTAAACACCTAAGCTTTAGGACATTGTGTTTTGACGACGCGCAGATCTCGGACGTCGCGGACCTTATCTCGTCAAACGCAACCTGAAGCCGCTTATGATATCGTCGAGCCTCTTCCGTCAGTTCGATGCGACGATGCTTACGAACAAATAACTTTATTCCGAGGTGGGTCTCAAGTACCGCGATATGCCTGCTGACGGCCCCTTGGGTAATGCAAAGCTCTTCCGCCGCTCGACTGAAATTGCCATGACGCGCCGCAGCATCGAAGGCTCGTAGCGCATTCATGGGCAAGTATTGGCCCATAACCCATTATTCTCCCTAGGTTTTCGCTTATATCGCAAAAACTCATGCAAGTCATCAGTTAACTTGCTTTGCGCGGCATGCTGATCGCCTTCATCCTCAGCCCCGCGATGAAACTCGTCCACTGCAGCAAGAGTTGGACATGACTTGTGGGATGGAAACGGCAGTCGTATCGGCAGACGCATTCTCTGCTCCGCCCGGCGACCCTGACGGAAGCATTACAGAAGTTGCGCTCGCGTTTATTAAGAAGAGCCCTGAGATCAGGATTACGCTTCGCGATCTTGAGCGTCAGACGGGCGCAAGTATCTTTCAACTGATTAGGGCATTCCGAAGAGATTTGGGAGTAACGCCCCATGCCTATCTGATAAAACGGCGCGTCGCGCGCGGCGCTGATCTTCTTCTTCAGGGAGAGCCAGCGGCACAAGTAGCTTACGAGGTCGGTTTCGTTGACCAAAGTCACTTCACGAAGCACTTCAAGCGTGTCCACGGCGTGACGCCAAAGCGCTATGTTGCGGTAGCCACCAGCTAGCTGGCAAATCGAGCGCATGAGAAGTTCGCCACTGGCGACAGACCTTTTGCAAAAGCTTGTCTAGAGTTCTTGAGGGTCTAATCCGCTCCGGCGCACAACAAGGCGCGGTTGCCGGCGCAATCGGAGCAGTCAAGTGATCACGCGGTCAGTGGTGTACTTGTTGCGCGCGGCGTCGACGACATTCCGATGCCAGCAGCCGTCAACAGGATATCGAGGCCAGTCGTCATATTCACAGCAAAGAAAGCTTCCTTATGGCCCCCTTTCGAGGACTAAATCGCCGCATGGCCGAAAATGGCCATTTACTGAACGGCTATTGCGCGATCCCCGATGCGTTTTCGGCAGAACTTTATGCTCGACAAGGCTTCGACGTAATCACGCTTGACCTGCAGCATGGTCTCATCGGGTACGATGCCGCCGTCGCGATGCTACAAGCCATTACGGCCGTGGACGTGCTCCCGTTGGTACGCATCCCCTGGCTCGACCCGGCAATCATCATGAAAGCGCTTGATGCAGGTGCTCTTGGTGTGACATGCCCTATGGTCAACACGGCAGCGGACGCTGAGCGCCTCGTCCAATATTGCAAATATCCACCGATGGGCCAGCGCAGCTTAGGCCCCGTCCGTGCGGCGACGGCCTATGGCGAGGACTATGCTGCGCATGCGAACCGGGAGCTCAGCGTCATCGCTATGATTGAAACCGCTGAAGCCGTCGCCAACATCGAGAGTATTCTTGATGTGCCAGGTCTGGATGGTGTCTATATCGGACCAGGCGATCTCTCGCTGTCCCTGAACAGGAAGCCGCAGCTGGAGGAGTTTGATACCGAGGTGGACGCTGCCATCGATCGCGTTTTGAAGGGGTGCATTAAGAAGGGTCTGATTGCAGGCATTTTCGCACCTGGTCCCGAACAAGCGTGGCGCATGGTCACGCGTGGCTTTCGATTCGTCACGCTTTCCACTGACGCTCGCGCATTGGCGTTCCAGGCCAAGTCTTGGGTTGAGAAGTTTCGACTGCTCAGTCGAGAGCCGTCCCGTGTTACCGGTGCATCGGGCCTGAAGGGGTAAGGACTAAATATCAAAAAGTGGGCGACCGGACCATAAGCCCTCATCCGCTCGAAATTGCAATTTCTTACTAGTCGACGAGCTCCTCCTGCATCAAGACCGGTGTCGCCGATCACGCAATTGGCGTGAAGCCTACCCGCTCTTAGCGTGGGAGCAACTCGGCCATGGTGTAACATGATCCAACCGCGGTCTATCTTTGAAAAGATCTGGAACAGTCATGTCATCCGGGAAATGGGTGACGGCGTCTTCTTGCTCTATGTCGATCGCCACATCATCCAGGAATCGGCGAGCGGACAAGCATTTGATGGGCTACGGCGCGCCTCGCGATCTGTGCGTCGACCTGATCTCACTTTCGGTGTCACGGATCACATCGTTTCGACACGTCCTGGGCGCACGGTCGATTCGAACCCCGAGGGGCGCGAGCTAATCACCTTGATGGAACGGAACTGCAGCGAACACGGAATTGAGCTGTTTGACTTGGCTGATGCCAGGCAGGGTATCGAACACGTCGTGGCGCCGGAGCTCGGGCTTATCACGCCAGGGATGACTGTTGTTTGCGCAGACAGCCATACACCAACAAATGGCGCGCTCGGTGCCTATGCGTGGGGTTTTGGCACAAGCGATGTCGAGCACGTTCTAGCAACCCAAACCGTACTTCAGCGCAAGCCAAAGGCGCTACGGGTGACGTTCGCCGGACGTCTGGGAAAGGATGTCTGTGCCAAGGACCTCATACTTTACTTGATCGGCAAAGAGGGAACACAGGCGGCGCGCGGATATGCCATCGAATATTGCGGACCCGTCATTCGTGCGATGTCCATGGAAGGCAGGATGACGATCTGCAACATGTCCATTGAATTTGGTGGACGTGCTGGCATGATCGGGCCGGACGATACCACGTATGAATATATCGCTGGCCGCGACTATGCTCCCAAAGGTGCGCATTGGCAGGCCGCATTAGATCAGTGGCGCACTCTTAACACAGACGAGCAAGCTCTCTTCGACAAGGAAATCAGGGTTAACTGTAGCGAGATTGCCCCCCAGGTGACGTGGGGGACAACACCTGGCGATGTCGTAGGTATCGACGAAAACATCCCAGATCCCGTGTTGATTGGCGATCCTGTCCGTCGCGCCATGGCGGAGCAGGCGCTGCACTATATCGGCCTCAAACCTAATCAGCCTCTTGAAGGCATTCCGATCAACGTCGCCTTCATTGGATCCTGCACCAACAGCCGCCTATCGGACCTTCAGGCGGCAGCGGCCATCGTCAAGGGGCGCAAGGTCGCCAAAGGCGTGCGGGCGCTGGTTGTGCCTGGATCGACGTCGGTCAAGCGCGCGGCTGAGGCCCTCGGTCTAAACAAAGTATTTCTCGATGCAGGCTTCGACTGGAGAGAGGCCGGGTGTTCAATGTGTCTGGGGATCAACGACGACCAAGTCGCGCCAGGTGAGCGCTGCATGGCGACCTCTAATCGCAACTTCGAGCATCGCCAAGGACCAAATAGCCGCACGCATCTTGCAAGTCCGGCATCGGTGGCGGCGGCCGCCGTGACGGGTGTCATCACCGACGTTCGCAAGCTCGCGCACGCATAGAGGCGGCAAATGGAAAAGTTTGTGACGTTGGAAGGTGTCGCCGCAGTGCTGGCGGACCCGAATATTGATACAGATGCAATTATCCCTGCCCGCTTCATGCGTTCTGCGAACGCTAATTTGGGTAAGGCCCTGTTCGCCAACAGCCGATTTCAGGACGACGGATCCGAACGCGCCGACTTTGTGCTGAATATTCCGCCATTTCGGAGCAGCTCGATCCTCGTGGCAGGCGATAACTTTGGCTGCGGCAGCTCGCGAGAAGCAGCAGTCTGGGCGCTGAAGCAATTTGGTATTCGCTGCGTTATCGCGAGAGCTTCGGGGAAATATTCTTCGAGAACTGCTTCAAGAATGGCGTTCTTCCGATCACATTGCCCAAAGCCGACTATGAGCAAATCCTAGGCGCGCTTGCGAAAGACCCCGGGCGTGAAATTAAGGTCGATCTTGAGCGATGTGAGATCAGGATGTCGTGTTCGCTATCGATACCGTTTGTCGTGTCGCCTTCGCGTCGGACAGCATTGCTTGAAGGGCTCGACGATATCCAGCTGACGCTGCGTTATGTCAGCGATATCGACGCATTCGAGGCCTTCGACGGGGTCGCGCGGCCATGGATGCGTCGCCCCACGTCATCTTTTGGCCGATCGCCGTAGAGCTGATGACGTCAGTTTCGTGGTGGGAGCCTTGGCAATTCAAGGCTCTGTCGTCCGGTGAACGCTAGCGGAAACGAAAAGACGCAAATGGTTACGCATTCCACGACATTTGATGATACGAATCTCTTGGAGCGAGCTTGGGTTTAACGCGCATCCAGCCCGGGCTCGGCTTCTCTCCTATGCGAAAAGCCTCGCGACTTTCGCTGGGGATATGGAGCGCTGTCTTTGTTTGTGAACCCCACGGCTCAAGATTATGACATTGTCCTCCTGGGTACGAGGTCAGTTCTTCAGTTCAAGACATTCGTCCTCCAGTCAAGTTTGAACGAAGATCTTGCAGCAACGCCACGGGGAAGCCGACCGGCCGAAGATGTTCGAAGGCGACCAAGGTGGATGAAAAGAGGCCAAGATCTCGCAGAATTGCACTTCGACGCAACCTCTTGCCGCTGTTTTTTGCGATCAGCGTCGCTCCTTTGGTCGGCCAAGGGCTCGCCCGGCACACCGGCAGTGTCATCTTGAAATAGACCAGCGTACCGGATTTGCGCCTCCTCAAAACTCCAGAGCATTACGGACCGTTTGCGAACACGCCAAAGAGATTCCTCACGAATGGCCATTCGGAAGAATCTATTCGGTTCGAGACGCGCTCATCATCAATGTGGCCCGGCAGATTTCTCATCTTCGCGAGAGGCCGTTGTCGCCCCAGCAGCGATCGGAATAAAGCCGATTTGGAAACCGAATGCGCGACCTATTTTGTCTAGCGTTTGCGCAGTAGGATTGGCCGCTCCTCTTTCAATGTCGGCGACTTGGCGCGGTGTCAGCTTAAACAGTCGGGCGAACTCAATCTGGGTGAGCCCGAGGGCTTGACGCATCTCGGCGACAGCCTCCGGCAAGCGGAGAGTACCCGCGCGCGCTTTGGCTGCAATTGCGGCGCGACGATCTCGGATCTCCTCTTTCGTAGGTTTACGCCATCTGGCCATGAGGCTCGCCTAATCTGTCACATTGCGCAGTTTGGCAACACCGTTCGCCATATCTTCGTTGCGAATGATTGCATTCGTCACGACGGAGACCGGCACGCCGCACTTTCTTGCAATCTCTGGAAGGGCCCGGAGAAGATCTTCCTTAGCTGCCAAAGCGGACATCAATTTGTGGGCGGGCACCTTGGGGCTAGAAACTGTCTCACAGACGAGCCTCCAATCAGGATTGGTGTCCTGTCCTCCACCATCGAGCATGCACCCCCACCTTGTGGAACGGACGATGCCCGCTGTCGCGATCTTCATTGGTGCGAAATCGAACAAGGGGGCGAGACGTATGCTTCCATCCGGGAATTTTCTAAGCGCGGCGTTTCGACCATGATTATCGGGATTGCCCATAGCCAGGTTCAAGACATCTCGCAGCAGATACTCCGTCGTGTCCTCCAGCGGACACGACGAGACCTGTTGGATTGTTTTCAGATAAGTTTCGTGCCTGCTCTGAAATGCAAACTCCGCAACGCCAATCGCAGAGACCAGACTCTCTTGTCCGTAGCGGATTAGACCACCCGACGTCACCCTGCGGTCAAACCGTGGAATGACAAGCACACCATTGCCGTAGGTGCTCGTGCGTTCGACGTTGACGCCAAACTCTTTTGCGACCACCGAATAGCCCGATTCAGACTCCAGGATCCGCTGATCCACCGGCTCATCACTACGCAGAAGCTTTACGATGATAAATTCGAGGGCGTCCGCGTCCGGGACCATCGAATTCGGATACCAAAGTCCGTCTCGGGAGCGAGTCAGTGACACCTTGGGCCAGTCACCTTGCAGCCCACTCGAACCCGAGGCAAGCAAGGAAAAGCGATCAGCAACTTCGAGAAACGCATCGCTCCGATCGAGAATTTCTTCCATAGTGATTCCCGCGACCGATATGTCCTGAAGACGTTCGACCTCCTGATCATATGCTTCTTTGATGCGAATATTGCCGACGGGAGAACTCGCAGCTCTCATGAGAAGATGGACTTGGGTAGAAGGCGCCTCGACCGGAAGGTTCAGAAATCGCGCGATCCTCTCGGCGTGGTGACCTTGAGGAATTAGGTCCAGTAGAAAAGCTGGCCAGGTGCTTGCTGCGCGATCCACCAGATCGACTGGGGCGTTGATCGAGTAAGCATGTACGCCTTTAAGGGGACGGTCTTCCGCAAATGGAATGGCGCCGAACTTGGCAAAATAGCCCATTTCGTAGCTAGTTCTGGAAGGCGTCGTGTAGCCCTTTTCGGGGGCTTCCAAGTTGACAATGGCCGCCTCGTGCCACGTGCCTTCTATGAAAGTTTCTACAGTCAGGTCCATTTACAAATCCCTTTAGGGATGTATATGGCAGGTGAGCTCAAGAATCAACCCATTATAATGGAAGTATTAATAGCGGAGGATCCGTTCGGACACTGCAGTCGTTGCCCATCATGCTTTTGGCCTGCCGGATCTTTGCGCCGCCACCACGGACTGAGCGGCCCCTCAGAGATGCTCGCCCCGCGATCAAGTGCGGTGACGGCGCAGCCCTGTATTCAGCTCTCATTCTGATGGGCTTCATGCTGAAGAGCGGACCCGGCCAGAGGACCCAGAGGGCGCCTCCTTCGGCAAGACCTAAAAAGCGCAAAGGCTGGCTGTTATGATGGAGCGTCGCACGCTCAAACATCAAAAGCCCGAACGGACTTTTACCATCAACTGAGTAAGCGGCACTCGTACGACGAGATGCGCGCTATCCCGATCCAAACTGTGGTCTTCCCGGGCGCATGCATGTACGGTCCCCGATCTCACCACGGCCCGCTTCTCACTATCGTGCAAGACTGCTCGATTCCGCGAAAGCTGCGCGACATTTGCTGCCGTTACATAAAGGCTTCGAAATAGGAACGAGCCGCACATCAACGAGGATTAATGCGCACGCCCCCCTAGTCACGTGAATCTAAAGTTCGCCGCATAAAGTCTGCTGGGCTTTGTGGCAGAAGCGTTTGACGGAAGCCAAGATCTGGTCTGCAGACTTGGTCCATTTGAAGGGCCTCGGGTTATTGTTGTGCAGTTCGATGAAGGTACGGATGTCGGCCTCGAGCTGTCTGACGGAGGTGTGAACACCTCGCTGGATCTGCTTTCTGGTGAGTTCAGCGAACCAGCGCTCGTTCTGATTGATCCATGACGCGGAAGTCGGCGTAAAGTGGACATGGTTGTGCGGCCGGCGAGCGAGCCACGCCTTGATCTTAGGTGTCTTGTGGGTGGCGTAGTTGTCCATGACGATGTGGACCGCAAGCCCCTCGGGGATTTGAGCGTCGATTTCCTTGAGGAACTTCAAGAACTCGACCGCCCGATGACGCTTGTAGCATTTGCCAATGACAAAGCCGGAAGCGACATCGAGCGCGGCAAACAGTGTGGTCGTGCCATGTCGCACATAACTGTGCGTGCGACGTTCTGGCATCCCAGGCATCATCGGCAAGACCGGCTGCTCGCGATCGAGTGCCAGGATCTGGCTTTCTCATCAACGCTGAGGACAACGGCTCGGTTCGGTGGGGATAGATAAAGGCCGACAATGTACCTTGTCGACGAACAGTGGATCGCTCGACAACTTGAATGTCTGGCTACGGTGCGGTTGCAAGCTGAACGCCGACCACATTCGGCGGATCGTGGTGTGGGAAAAGCCAGTTTCCGCAGCCATCGAGCGGATCAACCAGTGCGTCGCGTCGGCCGGCGTCGTACGCAATGTCCGCTCGATTACCTCAGCAACCTGATCGTCGTCGATGGTGCGAGGGCGGCTCGGGCGGGCTTCATCAAGCAGGCCATCACAGCGATCCTTCTAAAAAAACCGACGGCGCCACTTGCCAACGGTGTGTTCATGGATGCCGAGTTCAGCAGCCACAGACTTGCTTGGCAGGCCATCCGCACATCGCAGGATCGCGCGGCATCGCTCAGATAGCACCGCGCGACACGATGACGACGAACTTGCCTCTCTAGGTACGTGCGCTCCTGCGGACTGAGCACTAACGGCGCGATCGGCCGGCCTCTCACACCTGCATTCCCCACAAGCGCTCTCCTCTACAAAGATTCGAGCCATCAACTAATGTGATGAACTTGCGTTCCAGATGACTAGTAAGGATACATCCAATAGGTCGCGTTGAGCTCGTTAGGCATCGAGCGCAAAGTTGGGGTCCGCTGCGGTGGCTTGAGGTGGCTAGATGAGGAGATGATCCGGCCGATATCGTCGAGGACCGCCCGGCTCGTTGAATAGGTACTATGATTGAGCGCGAACATTTCGCTTCCGACCGCAGAGACATCGATCGTCTCGATGCCCGAGACGAGAGTTGGACCGCTCTTAGTCACATAGCCCATTCGCGATTTCGACTGCGCCTTCTTCATCGAGGCGAGCAGAGCCAGATCAGTTGACGAGGCGTACACGGTCACCGCACCCGCGGCCGCTTTGATCTGGTTAGCCCGCTCCAGATAGAGGTCACGGTCGACGTCGGGTGCTGCGAAAATCAGCTCGGTAATGCCAAGCGCTGTTTGGCTCAGCGCTGCCTGCTGCAAGGCGCCCAATACCACTTCGCTGCCAAGGCTGTGTGCGATCAGGATGATCCGCGAAACGTTCCCCTCCGTCTTGATGAGCTTGAGAAGATCGAACAATCCATCGGTGGCATGCAAAGCACTTTCGCGGTCGTAATCGTAATCCGCCAACCCGCCTTTCGAGGGCCAGGAATAAATCATGACGCGGCCCTTGTAATTTGCATCGAAGGCAATCTGAGCGGCCTTGAACGCTGCATCCGAGAAAGGAACATTGTAGCCATGGACGAACAGCATCAGGCTGTCGGCAGGATTGGCGATCGCGGAGGCAAACTCCTCTCGTGAGAGCTTCGATAGAGTCTGGATTCGAAAGTGCTTTCCGTCCTGCTCGGCCTCTGTCCAAATGCCGTACAGATATGTCTTTGGCGTTTCGACTTCGCCCATCTTGTGAACGATCGGTATGCTCACAGTCACGCAGCCATAGGTATTCGTGGCCGAACGATCATAGGTGATCTGTTTCAGCTGCAGATTCGGGCCTCCCATCACCTCGCGGTTGGTCGCAAAATAAACGGGCACCAAGCCCTTGATGGCGGGCTTGTTGGGAGCCTCGGCGCCAGTTGGCGTCGGTTTCTCGGGAGGTGCTTCCTCACTTGCCTCACCCGTTGTGGGGCGATGATAGCCATAATCATGGCGTCTCGGACCATAATACCTCGGGCCGTAATACCTTGCGGCATGATGGTGATATCCTGTCAATGCACGCCCGTGGTGCTGATGCGTGTTTTGGGCTTGGGGCTTTGACGGTCTCGAGATAGGTGCTTGATGAGCGCAGCCGACGACAAACATGCAGACCAGAGCAATTAAAGCCGCGCGGAGCTGCCGGAACGACGAGAGCCAGTGCAGCGCATTTGAAGAATCGGCTCGCAATGTCGAGACGACCATGGCCCCTCCTCCTTACTTCGCAAGAACTTGAGATAGATTGACGGTAGCACCGAGCCATCCACGGTACCGATCGACGGCGGGTCCACTGGTCAGCTTGTAGGTGAAGCGCGCCTCTGCACCGCCATCGTTGATGGCGCAAGCAATGTTGCCGGCTCCGTTTGCCGTCTCGACATGCCAGGAGCAGCCGGTGATACGGTAGCCCGGCTCGGCTGGGAACGTCTCGGCGTAGTCGGCCGAATGCTCGGCAAACACGACGGGATGATCATCCTTGGTCTTGTCGACGGTGTATGAGCGCTCGATCTGCTTGAGCTCGACGAGTTGCGATAGCGGAACATTGACGATGAGCCGCCGGTCTTCTGGAAGCAACGTGTGAAGCGCGCCGGCCAGGATCTCGGGAATTTTCACGCCCTGATTGGCTTGCGTCTGCACATGGGTCGAGTTGAGCTTGCTCCAGTTCTCGAATGAGATTGTAGTGTCGACCCATTTGGTCCAGCAGACGGATGGTTGGGGGATAGCCGCAATCAGCTTGTAGAGCGGACTCGCGGCTATGACCGTGGCAGGAATGATGAAATTCACTCCGTTGACCTGGGCATCGTTCCATTTGACGATGCCGCCGACAGCGATACCGAGGAGCGCGCCGAACTCGTTGAACGCGGGACCTCCGCTGTTGCCGACGTTCATGACAGTATCGGTTTGCCAGCGCCCATTTGGGCTGGTTTGATTGCTGATCAGGCCGCTCGATATGCTCAGATCCAGGTCGAGGGGATAGCCGAGCAGATAGAGTTGGGTTCCCATTGGGGCCTGCTGGCTTTCATTGATGACCGGCATTGGGCAGCGCGATGCTCCGCCGCTGTTGCTGGCCGGCTGGGCCAACTCGAGAAGGGCAAGATCGTTGGCGTCGTCGCGGTGAATCGCGCTGACTTTGATTGGGTTTGCGTTGCGCGAGCCAAGGCGAGCATCGACCTCAAAGCTCTTGTAGTTTTCCTCGCGTCCGACCACATGGCTGTTGGTGAGCACGAGGTTGTCGCCGATCAGAAGGCCGGAGCCGCCTCCGACTTCCTGCTTGCCGTTGTACATAACGCCGACAAACTGGACATGAACAGTCCTGACGTTATAGCGCGCGGCGATCTGCACCGCGGCGCGATCGGCTAGCGCCTGCCCGGAGATGACAAAGAGCAAGGCGAGGGTCAGGACGGATAAAACGTTCTGACGGCTGCGATATCGAGTGGGCTGAGTTGTCCGCTTCCGTTCCATGCTGGATTACAATAGTTCATGATGGAATTGGGGTCGTATTTAGTGACTTTGTAGTCGCCGACCGATCCTGAAAATTTCTCGTTGCGGCACTGTTCCGGAGCATCGTCGCGGTTCTGCTCGTGAGTAAAGCCGAGCGCGTGCCCGAATTCGTGGACAGCGACCGCACGAATGCAGAATTCGCGCTTATTGATGCATCCTTTACTCCAATGATTGAAGCTGAAATTCAAGGTCATGCCCGAAGACTTGCCATCGAGATACTTGCCGACGACGTCGGTGTGCGCGCCCTCGTCGGCGATGCGCACATGGACGCCGGCTGCGCCCTCTTTACAGGCAGGCCAGGTCTTGGCGAACCAAACGCCTCCTTGTGCTGCGCTTTCCCAGGTCTCGGCCACGGCTTTTCGGACGAGTTCTGCATATTTCTGGTCATGAGGATTGAGGTTTTCCCAGCAGACCGGGATTTCCTTCACGTCCCATTTGGAGCTGCGGATCACAGTTCCGAAGAGCTCCATCTCCGACACCCCTGAGGGAAGCGCAGGCTGAGCCTTCGCGCTGCTGCAGGGGAGGAGCACGAGAAGAACCAGCAATCCGAGCAGGCAGTAACGAGTCATGTTTTATTGAGTAGGCGTTGGAGATGGCGGGAAGACTGGCACCGGCGCGAAGATAAAGCCGTTCGTCCGCGGGCCACCACCAGCCCTTGGCCGGCGGGCTGCGGCCCCCCCGCTCTCCGGCAACTCCTGCGACTTTTCCCCTCCCGGGATTGGTGTCGTGTAAATCGGATTGTCCTTTGATCCGAGCGCCGGCTGTTTGGCTGCATAGCTGGCCGAGCCAGACTTTGCTCCGTTGGCCAAGACGGCATTCGGCCCATTGATGTAGATACCGAGATTGCTGAATTGCTGCGCAGATGCGGAGGCTTGGATGGCGGCCGGTGTCCAGCGCGCCGATGTAAGGGAGTATTTGGCCTCGATGCCTCCGGTCACTTGGATCGAAAAAGTATAGGTCATCTGCGCTGGCTCAGCTATTTCCGATGGCATAGCCGGCGTCAGGTTGTTGGCGGCGATCAAAATTGCATTGTCGCGCAGCCAGGCCGCCAATGGCTTGGAGGCATCGACGGTGATGCGCTTGAAAGCGGCCCGTTCCGGATATTTGTTTTCGGCGAGAGCTTCGAGCTCGAGGAGCTCGGTCGGCGTTCCCCGGTAGCAGCCGCGCTCATATGTTGCCGGGCTAGATGCCAGCGGCAAGGTATCAGACGCAAGCTCGGCATTCTGTTTCAAGAGAAATGACCAGATCAGGTCGTAGGTGTCCTGCGCCGAAGCCGTGGGGCCGACATGGGTCACTTCGGCGGTGGTGGCACTTAGAACGCGCTTATAGTCGAAGGCGGTGCCGGACCCGACACCGCCGGTATCGGTTACTTTCAGTTCCAGGAAGAAGGTGCCGTATAGGAACGGGTCGATGTCGAAATGGGCGAAGCGGTCGAACGCCTCTTCCGGCCTGGTCTTGTAGATCTTGAGGTAGTGCTTCCGCCTTTCGCGCTCGATCTGATAAAAGGTGACGACCTCGCACCGGATCGATTTGAGAAAATATGGCAGTTCGCCGGCTGTGATCACGCCAGTCTGCGGATCGTGCACATAGTACAGGCTGGTGCATCCGCCCATCGCAAAGCAGGCGCCAAGGCAAGCCGCGGCCCGGCTGATCTTCCACATCGATTGTGCCCCCTGTCCGCTTCGCGTCGCTCGCGCGCGGATCTCCCGCCCAGATTGAAATGCTTTGCTCGTGCTTCGTCAAGAGTATCGGAAGCCATATGCAGCTTTTCGTTGCCATCGTATAATTCGATGCAGAGTTTCTGCGCGTTCTGACATTCAGAGCAACTGCGCCCGCAGCTAGATGATGAGACGCGCGTAAGTCACAGTCGGGCCGATTGCAAATAGCGAACCGTACGCCTATCAATGGCACATATTGGCGAAGTCGTTTGGACGAGTCGTTTGCCTGGGCCTGCGGACAGCCGCCTGAAGACAACGGAGTTCGGCAAGTGGAAGAAGGCAGCTGGTGAGCTTGCTCAATCACAGGCCTCGATGACGCATGCCAGAAGGGACGAACTGAGGAAGGCTCTGATCGAGCTCGACAAGTTGTTCCGCAAGGCGCCGCCGAGCGTGTACAAGGCTTACCGCAATCTTTCGGAGCGGCGTCTTGAAGAATCTGCCCGGAGTTTCGGTGACAGCGTCGGAGAAGGCCGCCTCCTTTGGTCCGTTTCCGAGGAGACCCCCGAGCAGGTTGCTGTGTCGCTTGGAGGTCTCATCCGGGCCATCGACCGCGTGCTGCTCGAGCGGCGGTCGCAATGGCCGATTGCATCGGGCGAGTGGCGCCTGGAGGCGCTCGGATGCTGGTTCATTCCGCGACAGGGCGTGAGCGCCGGCCGCCCTGCCCGGCGGAGCCAAGCCTATTCAAAGCGAGGCCTGCTATTTCATCGGATCCTGCCCACCTTCATTGACGGCTATGCCGTCGAGGTGGTCGATAGCCGTACCTTGCATAGTGCCGCTCAAGACCCCACGAATTGGAAAATGGGCGCCTGCCTTTTCGAGGCGCTCAAGCTTGAGGCGGAGTTCGCAACGGTAGACGGGGACAAGCGTTTCATCGTCAGCGGCGTCGATGCGCCGGCGGCGGGGAACGCGGTCTTGCTTCAGATGGCGAACGCGTTGCAGGAGAACTGCATCGCAATCGTCTGGCCCGAGCTCACGGTACCACCAGGACTGCGAGAAAAGATCGTCAAGTTCATCCGCGAGCGAGATGTGGCCGACCCGCTGGAGCCTCCGGAGATCGTCATTCCGGGAACGTGGCACGAGGTGGCAGGCAAGGAGATTGTGAATCGGGCCCGGATTTATGACGGTTATGGCGAGGAGCGGCTCGTCTACGACAAGATCGCCCCTTACGCCGATGACGACTGGGGGATCGAAAACATAACTGCTGGCGAGCGGATGTGCGTGCTTGCGACTGAAGGCGCCCTGATTGGCGTCGCAATTTGCCTCGACTTCTGTGACGTCTGCGACACGCCCTTCAGGGACCTGGATGTCGATGTGATGCTGGTCCCCTCGATGGGGAACGACCGCACCATGCAGGGCCACCAGACGACTGCGAGCCAGGTGGAAGTGAAGTTCGGCACGCGAAGTTTTGTCGTGCAACATCCCACCCACAACCGCTACGGGGATGGCCGGCTTGGTACTATATTACCCCTCCTCAAAGAGCCGAACGCTGTTTCCGCCCGGGAACTCGGTCAAAAGACCGTTTGGACTGCCTACAAATGGGGCCGGTGACACCCTAGATTCAGAGACTAAAATCAGAGTAAAGCGTTGTAAAATGATCTTAAGGGTTGTGACGTAGGGTATGGCCATGTCGGACGTAGCATTGGAAAAGATAGAGAGCGGCGAGGCCACCGCGACTGAGGCGCGGAGCGTCATTTCGGAATTCCTTAAAGAGGGATCCGAAAGCAGCCTGGAGCGTATTTACGCAACACTTGGGGCTTGGCTCTGGAATTCTCTGGAGAGCCGGCGCCGCGATCCGGAGCTGCGGGAATGGTTTGATATTCTGCGTCGGGTGAGCGCCTCGCTCGCGCCGAAGAATGCCGCCTATGCCGAGCGCTTCAGAGCGTTTTACGATCTTCTGCAGATGTCGATCAACACCGCCAAGGTTGCTCGTCCAAGCGAGGTCATGCACCGTCAGCATGTCGTCGAGATACTTCGGTTGTTGCGGGATGCACCGTCGCGTCAGCTGGAGAAGACGGTCATTGCTAAGAAACTGGATCTGAAGGATGCCAATCTCAGCCGCATTCTTCGCCTGATGACCAATGCGCGTTTTGTGGAACGAACGGCGGCTGGAAAGTTTGCTCATTTCGCGCTGACGCGCGATGGCCTTATGGCGCTTGAAAGGCACGAAGGGCCCACAGCAAGGGGCGCTGGCCAATTGGCGCAGCTTATGCGCAGGAAAATGGGTCTCAGAACCCACCCTGCCCTCACGGCTGAAGAAAATGTCGTTCTTCGCAGCCTGTTTGATTTGCCGAGCCCGATGCATCCTACGTTGCATGCGGCGGGACTAGTGATGCGTGACCCGCTTGGCGTCCGTCAGGTGATGGAGGACTACCTGCTTCATCCGCCGGCACCGACAGCTCCCGGCTATATGAAGGCGCGAACGAAGAGCTCGTATCATGGCTCGTCGGTGACGGTCGTGCAGGTGAAGAAAGCCGAAGGTCACGGCGCCTCCACATCGATTGAGGCGGTGAACAGTCCAAAGCCCGTCTCGTTCCCTTCGGGTATGCTGCACTTGAGCGCAGGAGAGGACTCCGAGCATGTCGAATGAGGATCTCGGGGCTTCGACAACGGAGCAGGCGCAAGGCGAATCGGAATCGCTAGTATTGTATGGAAACACCCTGCTCGATCGGTTGACCTTTGTTTCGACGACGTTCAGCTCGCTCATCATGAGCATGGGAAGGGTCGGGCGCGACAACCGCGAGGTGTTGGTGCCACTGGTCGAAGTCAGATTCGAAGGTCCCTCTGGCCAGGACGAAAGCGCCTTGAAGTCTTTCTTTTCGGAGCTCGTGCCGCTGGAAAACCTCGCCTTCGTCCTCGAAGACATCTCGGGTGATCTTGCAACTGTTTGCCACCAGCTGAGCGCTGTGAGCGAGGGACCGGTCAAGCCTGATCTCAGGCGGCTTGCCGAAACGAGCAGGTTCCTGCAGGACGCCAAAAGCAACCTGGACAAGTGTCTCGCCGATCTGGAGCGAATTGGTCAGCCGCCCAATCTTCCCTAGCGGAAGTCTTGAGAGCATCTGCGGCGAGACGATTCTTTTGC
This sequence comes from Bradyrhizobium guangdongense, assembly GCF_004114975.1. NCBI lineage: Bacteria > Pseudomonadati > Pseudomonadota > Alphaproteobacteria > Hyphomicrobiales > Nitrobacteraceae > Bradyrhizobium > Bradyrhizobium guangdongense. The sequence continues at coordinate 394,010 of NZ_CP030052.1, read as the reverse complement.
TTCTAACGCACAAAATTGTCCAGTCGCAATTGACCGCGTCATTCTGAGTTCGAAATGCGATTTTGATTTATCAACCGCGGGGCGTGCCTAGAAGCGTTCGCGGCGGGCTTCGGCTTCGCCGCGAAAGTGCGAGCCGATCGGATCGTGAATTAGCCCCGAGTGGCAAGACTATCTTACTGTCGGCGGGCGGCATGCGTTTCCCAAAAATGGAAATTCCCCTCTTCCATTTTTGGGAAATCGACGGTAGTATCCCTTCATGCTGGTGGTCGGCACGGACCTTGGTGAGCGCTATTTTGCCGAACGCTCTGGTCATCGGGGCATCGATGCAGCGCGCGCTCAATACAGGGCATGGCTGGCAATTGCTGAGGCTTCGGACTGGCGGACGCCGCAACAGGTGAAGCGATCGCATCCCAAGGCAAGCATCCTGAAAGGCGGACGCGTGGTGTTCAACATCAAGGCCAATGACTACCGCCTGATCGCCATGGTTCAATATCGTGATGGCGTGTTGATGATCCGCTTTTTCGGCAGTCATGAAGACTGTGACAAGGTGGACGCGGAGACGGTGTGATGAAGGCAACATTGATAATTATCCAGAACCAGGCCGATCATGAGGCGGCCAAGGCGCTTGTCGGCAAGCTGATGCAATCTAACGAGGCTGCCGATCGAGCGCGTATGGTAGCTCAGGCTCGCCTTATCGAGGCTTATGAACGCGCACGCTGGCCGCGCAAAGCGCCGCCGTTGCCCGATTTGCTAACCTATCTGGTGGAACAACATGGTTTGACGCGCGCTGATCTTGTGCCGCTTCTGGGCACTGCTAGTCGCGTCAGTGAGGTCATGTCCGGCAAGCGCGAATTGAGCATGACGATGGTGAAGCGTCTGCGCGAACGTTTCCATATTCCAGCGGATTTGCTGATCTCCGCGAGCGGAAGTGTTGCGGCTTAGGTCAATCGGGACCATGACTTTCGATAGGGGGCTACTTTGCTCGGCGGCCGTGAATATTTGCATCGACGCGAGAAAGTTCAGCGCATGCGATTCCAACGCCTTTTAGGGATTAGGGTCATCCATTGCTTGCAGCAGCTCGACTATGCACGGATACGAGCATCGGCGCCCCCGGTGGGCTTGATCCATTTGCTCACGATTCTCGCTCCGGAACAGGTCGAACGCCGGTATTGGACTGCGACTTGACGGCATTGAACAAAAAGTGAACAATCCCCTGACGACCCCTCTCGGATGGGCATAAAGCGCCAAAGCGCGCGAGGCGAGTGCTCGAAGGCTCTGCCGGACTTTCGGTCGGCGCTAGCTATGAAGGCTGGCTAGTTTTGTCAGAGGCAGGCAGTCAACAGGATGACGGGGAATGCTTGAGCAGGCAGAACAGACTCGACCAGTCATGACGGCGGACGAGAAGTCTTATTTGTTGCAGCTTTTCAATATGTTAATCCCCGCCGGATAGGCTCGCCGAGCGACCCCGGCAAGGAACCTTGGTTATCGGCGAGTTGTTCACAAGCTGGGACCATTTCTAGCAGCGTGGGCGCGCAATCCTGTAATAGGCTGTCTGTCATGGCCAAGAGCGACTTACTCATATCTCTCGTGCGCGCCGGTGTGACCGGCGATCGGCCAATGATGCGCTCGGCGGTCGAAGCGATTGTGGCTGATGAGCGCGCAAAGAGTCATCACGCGCTGGCCGATCGGCTTGAGCGAGCGCTGCAGACGATAGCTGTGACGCCGCCAAGTCTGGTTGCCTCTCAGCGGTCTCCGCAAGCTGCTGGGCGCGACACGATTTTAGAAGTTACGCCACGCATATCTCTCGATGAGCTGGTTTTACCCTTGCCTGCGCGCGCCGAAGGGATGCAGCTGATCGAGGAGCATGTGCGGGCAGACGTGCTGCGGGCAAGCGGATATGAGCCGCGGCATCGGGTTCTCCTGTCTGGTCCTCCAGGCAACGGCAAAACTTCCTTTGCAGAAGCGATTGCAGAGGGCCTTTCTCTGCCGTTTTTCGTGGTGCGGTACGACGCGCTCGTAGGAAGCTATCTAGGCGAAACAAACGCGCGTCTTCGCGCGCTATTCGACTATGCGCGAACCCAACCTTGCGTTTTGTTTTTCGACGAGTTCGATGCGATTGGAAAAGAGCGTGGAGATGATCACGAAACGGGCGAAATCAAGCGCGTTGTTTCGTTTCTCTTGATGCAGATCGATAAACTTCCCAGTTACGTGGTAACAATAGCGGCTACGAATCATGCTGAATTGCTTGATCGAGCCGTATGGAGACGTTTTCAGATAAAGATTGCATTTCCCGCTCCGCAAGTTGCGGAAATCGCACATTTCATAGAACGAATTTATATGGGCTGGCCCGAGCGCCCTTCGCTGTCGGCTTTTGAACTCGCGCAAAAGATTGACGCAACCTCCTATGCTGAAGTGCTTGATTTCTGTCAGAACGTTCGACGGCGACAAATTCTTGGTCTTGGTGAGATCTCGATCGATTCTGCGGTCAAGACTGAACTCGAATTTTGGTCATCGAGAGTAAAGCCAGAGAACCTGCATGGCGGCCGATCCAACGAAGCCTCTGCTGCGACTGACGCCAGGCAATCAGGCGGCAAGACCAAAAGGCAGGCCGCAACCGATCCCCAGGCCGGCTAAATTCACGGCTGCTGCACAGAATGCAGCATTTGGCCCCCGCTTCCGTCGCCTCGAACAAGTCTTGGGTCGAGACCCAAGCGGCTTAACTTTGCGATCAGACCCGTCCGCGCTGGCGCCAGAGCGGCTGCTGGTTTTTGAGGTTCGGGGGGCAGTTGCGAATTTTGCGAATGCGATCCGAAGAGTGCCTGGTCTGGAGCTCATCGATGAAGAGGAGCTGGAGGGCGATGAGAAGGACAAGTCGCCTGAGGCCTATCTTCTTGTGCCAGATGTCACGGCTTTGCAGAACATCCTGTCGCTCTGGAAGAGATGGGTATCCGGGCAAGCAATTGGGGAGGGGTTCGCACCCTGGCGGGATGTCTTTGCGACGCTCCGTGACATCAGAGTATGGGGGCCGGGAGATCGTGTTCAAGATGGTGATCGAGAGATCCTTGCGCACGAGATCGAGCTCATGGGAGATGAGGAAATTCTCCCCGTTGAGATCGAGCTTGTGTTTCGATCGTCGGAGGACATGGCGGCTTCGAACCAACAAGGAGTCATCAGCGAGATTAGGGCGGTCGGTGGCACTCTTGTGACGCAGTGCCGGATCCCGGACATCGCCTATCATGCCCTTTTGGCTAACCTGCCAGTTGCCGCGATCCGGCAAATTACCGAGCGCTCCGCGACCGGGTTGAGCGGCATGGACCCGGTCATGCACATTCGGCCACAGAGTATTGTTGCGCCGGTGCAAGTCGAAGACGCCAGTCAGCTCCAAGGCGGACTGGGACCGCTTCCTTCTGAAGGCCAACCAATTTTGGCCTTATTGGATGGCGTGCCCGTTTCCCAGCACCCTCTGCTTCGTGATCGAATGAATGTCGACGATCAATTCGATTTAGAGGGCGCAGCCGTCGTGGCTGAAAGGGCTCACGGCACAGCTATGGCTTCTCTGATCGTGCATGGCGACCGAAACACCAATGAGCCGCCGCTGGCGCGCCGCATCCATTGCATACCGCTCTTGGGGGCTGCTGATCAATTTCCTGAGGACCGGCTGATTGTCGACCTGGTTTATCAAGCTGTGGTCTCGATGCGGCGCAACGACGATCCGAGCGCTCCGTCAGTTGTGATCGTCAATCTTTCGCTCGGCAATGTCCGAAAGCCATTTCATGGGCGGCTGTCGCCCTGGGCGAGGTTGGTCGACAGATTGGCCCATCGATATGGAATTCTGTTCTGCGTGAGTGCCGGCAATCACGCCGGCTCATTCGAGATAGCATCCATCCCCACCATGGCTGCTTATGAAGCGACGGACCAGCCCGATCGGGCCAGACATACGTTGTCCGCGCTGTCGCGATTGATCACTTCTCGCCGGCTGCTTTCACCGTCGGAAACAGTGAACGGGATCACGGTAGGCTCCGCCAATATCGACGCCGTTAGCGCAGCCGATCGCCGTAGCGCTAGAGGCAGGGTCGATCCGTATCATCCGATGATCATCACCAATCCATCCAGCGGATTGGGTCCAGGATTTGCAAACGGCGTCAAACCGGATATTTTGATGCCTGGCTCTCGTGAGCATTTAACCATGGTGGCCAGTGGAACGGCGCTTGCTGTAAGGCCAAGTGGACCTGCTCGACCGCATGGGCTCAAGGTTGCAGCTCCGCCGCGCGAGGGCAGCAGCAATTGGGAGCATTACACTTCCGGCACAAGTGCTGCGGCAGCTCTGGCCTCCAGGACGGCTCACAGAATTCATGACGCTTTGGAAGACACGTACGGGCAGGACTTTCTGTCCCTGCCCCACCATCAGCGCGCCGCGCTTCTCAAGGCGCTGTTAGTGCATACAGCCTCGTGGCCGCAAGATAGCGCCGAGCTCATCAAGAGCGTGCTAGGTCCAGCTGATGCAAAGCAATTCGTCAGGCAGAAGGATAATATCCGGCGCTTCTTAGGCTACGGCGTTGTTAGTCCGGACGATGCAATTTATTGCGCTTCCGACAGGGCGACGTTTTGGGCCGTCGGAACGCTGGCGCAGGAGACAAGACGTTCGGTTGTTGTTCCGTTACCGGCTTGCATGAGCGGCCAATCTCTCCCCCACTCGGTGACCGCAACGCTTGCATGGTTCACGCCCGTGCATCCCGGTCGACAATCGTATCGCTCAGTGAAGCTTTCGCTTTTGGCGAGTTCAGATGAGATCGATCAGTTCCGCGTGCAGCCATCCAAGACGCAGCCTGATGTCAATCAGGCAAGCAAGGGGACCGTTTTCTCTCGGCGCTGGCTGGGCGACAAGGCGCCGGCTCTGACAGTCGATTCTGAAATCGAGCTGATCATTCAACGCGAGCCTGACAGAGGCAGCAAGATAGACGAGCAAGTTCCGTTCGGCGTTGCTGTAACCGTAGCCATGCCAGGCATCATTGAGGTCTACAATGAGGCTCGAGCGCGGATTGCGCCGCCCATTGCCGTTCCGGTCCGCTAGCTCGATTGTGCTCGACCTTTGAAAGACGGATCTCACCAGCGATGGGCCTGCCTAAGGTGCCCGGAGGTGCCGCATCAATCCAAGAGGTTGAAATCCCGGGCCAAACGGCGCAGCTTTTGCACCTTTGAAATTCTCAGGTTCTCAGGCAATGAAGCCCAAGGTCTCTGGTTGCTCGCCTTCGATTCCCGCAGCGTGGACGGTTTCGTGTTCGGCGCGAGCTATCCGGCCTTGAAGAATCTCATCTCGTAAGATCGGCGACGTCCGCCTCCTCTAATGCCGCTGAACTTTCGGGAATATGTCGTTGAGCGCACAGTTTTCAGGAGCAGGGACGATTTTTCATGACCGGCGTTTGCCCGAAGCCGGTGCTCCGGCCGGCTATGCCGCCCTCATCGACGCTTATCACCTCTCCGCTCCAATTCCACGGACGCTCTCGGCGATCGGGACCAAGCATCGTATCCTAGAGCAGGATGGCTGGCGCCTTTACACACCTCGGCACGCCCCAGAAGCTTCCCTTGAGGCGCATCTAACATTGCGCTGAAATACGAGGGCGTGGATCTTGCCGTCCTGAAGCGGCTTTTTCTTGCTGTGGCCGAAGGCGAAATCGTCGAGCTGGTCAAACAGAAGCTGACCGGTCTTTACAGGCGTCGCATCTGGTTCCTGTATGAGTGGCTGCTCGGTCGAGAGCTGAACTGAGAAAGATCTTCCGAATGAAGCCAGAGTTCTTCAAGGGTTCGACACGTTCTGCGCCGGCGTCGAGCGTTTAGTCGATATGCCCGAGAGGACGCTGAATAACCTCTTCGGCTTTCTTCGGCAAAATCAAGGTAAGCTATCAAACCGCGCACGAGCCAATGAGTTCGCGGCGCTGACCCAAGAGGAAGTCGAGAGGATTGAACAGTTATACGCAGGTTCATTTGGCAAAGCAGAGCCGTAGCCAAGTCTCTGCCGTGCAGCGAGCGAGTATCGCTTTTTCAGATCCTGGAATCTGAATATGACTGCTCAAGTGGATCAGACTCGACGCGAGATCGGCTACCCCAGCCCGGATCGGGGGAGGCACGGAAGCAATCGAGAGCTTAGCGTATGTCCCTGGCTTACGCAGCTTCCCACGGGTTTGCCCAAGCAGGAAAATCAAACCCCTCGTGCTGCTTCTGAGGACGACGCCATAAACGTCAATGGTTCAGTCAACGAGCGAACGGTGGCGTCGGCCACAAGTGGAGGCCAGACCTGATTACGTCCTTTGCCTTTGGCGGCATACAGGGCGTGATCGGCCGCAGCAATTAATTCCAGAGGAGACAAATCCGACGGCGAACAAGCTGCGACGCCAAAACTGGCGGTGACGATGCCTAAGAGGCTCCGGCCTTCATTGGGGATCGCAGCAATTTCGATCGATCGGCGAATGCGTTCGGCCAGCCGCACGGCATCCATCATCGCCATATCCGGCAGGATTATCAGGAATTCTTCGCCTCCATATCGGGCGACGAGGTCACCCGTCCTTCGTATCTCTGCCTGAAGTATGGCGGCGACTCGTTTCAGGCAGAGGTCGCCTGCAGCATGTCCGTAGCGATCGTTCAAGTGCTTGAAATGGTCGATATCGATCATGACAGCTGAAACGGGCGATGCTCGGCACTCGGGGCGAGACCAAACTCGCGACAGTTCATCATCAAGATGCAGCCGGTTTGCTAACCCCGTCAATGGATCGCGGCGTGAAGCGGCGTCCGCATCGGCGTGCCTGAGCCGATCTCTCAGCGAATAGAGGTAGGCTCTACGGAGATCGCGCTCCATTGTATAGTTTGCGATCAGAGTGATGTAACCGCAGATGAGGAGCTGAACGATGATGGTCACCGCTATCGGGGCGGAGATGTAGCTTGCGGATATGACGAACGCGGTGTGAAGCAACAGGATCGCGGCAGTCACGACACGAGCGAAGCGGAATTCGAGTCTGTGCAGTGAGACATTGGTGTAGAGCAAAGTTGGAATCACCACGTACTGGTAGTGCGCAGCGCTCTCGCTCGCCGTCAGGGCAAAACCGAGGTCGATCTGCAAGATGATGAGTAGCGGAACACTGGCTGCTAGGAGCTCCCGTACGAAGGGCCTCGGTTTGCGCGATACGAGCCAGGCGACCAATAGCATCCACGGAGTCACTATTGAGAAATGTACCCACATGGCCAGCCGCACGACGTCCGGGACCAGCAGCCAATCTCCGAGCAGAAAAAGGTTATAGAGGGGAGCCGAAACGAGCAGTCCGATCGTCAAGCGCTTACACCGCTTGTCGTGCATGTCGGCTTCAAATTGCCGTTCGATGTCCGGGGGGAATCTGATCGATCGCGTCCGTCGCCCGTTCACGCAGGCGTCGACGGAAGCTAATGTTACTGCGATCTCGTTCATTCCAACCTGCCACTCGGACAAGCGGCAGTATAGTTTCTATGCGTTACCGGACCACTTCGGCGAAGCGTAAATATTCCGTTTGATTTCCGGTTTGATCTTACCCTCTCCAGAATCTTGGCCATTTCAGCAGGAGATGAATGCCGTCGGTCCCGTATTTTCCCGGTGAAAGATCAGCAGACCAGTGGCGACTATTCGGCTGCTCCTCACCGTGGCTCGCCGAGCCGACCGCCCCTTCAGGCGTGTGCGTCCGCGGAGGGTTGTATTTGGGGCGCGGTGAGACGCGCCCGCGGGTCGGGCGGCATTAAGAATGGCAGCCCAGGCCAGAAGTCCATAGACGCAACCCAAGCTCCGAGGACGGGTGCAGCCGAACCAGATGGTTGACATCCTCAAGTCCGCTTTCCTGGAACGACAGCTCGGGATCTGGCACTTTCTTGGCGATCTTGCCGCAGCAATACCCTTCCGGGAAATAGCTGACGCTGCTCGCAAAAAATTAGGTTACGTTGAGGGGTGCCATGAGCGCAGCCGGAAGTACCGCATCAGAGGACATCGAACTGGAACGCCGGCTGTTCTATCTGCCGACGCTTCATCTCGATCCATGGACGAAGGCTTGTGTTGACGGTCGCGCAATCTACCTCGATGGGCTTGAGGCGTTCAAGATTAGGAGGGCTATGCCAGCATCTCGCGCATAAGATTGTTACCGAGTTTGTCGATGCATCTACGTAGAAAGGAGGACGCGAACCAGGAGTACGCCGGATCGAAGTGCGCCTCGACGAGATTGAGCGCGAAATCAGACGCGTCCATCCGAAAGCCGCAACTGGCTTCGCCAAACTTCGCGTTGCGCCTCCTTAAGTTGGAAGGCGGCGGACTTGGAGCCTTGCCACAGCGGCAATGTTCGCATCCTTAGTACAATAGCTCCAAGTTGACTTCGCTCTTGGCCACGAGTTACATCCACATGCTGGCAAACGGGAAAGAAAGACCTTTGAATCGAGATGCTCGGCCGTTGTCGCCCATCTCACGACGGCCCAAGAAAAAGAGCCCGCTCGGTCGTGCCGAGCACTTGGCTGGGCTCATTTTGTCCGTTGTCCGTCGCGATGGGATGAAGACCGGCGATCGCCTCATCGAGCAAAAGCTTGCCGATGCGCTTGGCCTGTCGCGCGCGCCAATTCGCCTAGGCTTAAAGGCTCTAGAAGAGGCGGGGTTCGCGCGCGGTGAATTGCACCGCGGCTTTGTCTTGACAAGAGACCCTACGAGCGTAGCCGCACAATCCACACTGGCGGCGGTAAGCCGCGCGGAAGAGGCCTACGCGACGATTGCAACGGACGTGGTCGCAAAGCGCCTTCCCGCCGATGTCACGGAAGCCGAATTGCTGCGCCGTTACGATCTAACACGCACCGAATTACAACGACTGCTGGATCGGATCGCAGCGGAAGGGTGGATCGCGCGCTCACCGGGCTACGGGTGGCGTTTTGCTGAAACTGTATCAAGTCCCGAAGCGCAGACACAAGTTATGGCGTTCCGCGCGGTGATCGAACCAGCAGCAATTGCTCAACCTGGTTACGCTCTGGCGCCAGAGGTCATCGAGCGACTTCGCGAGCGCCAGCTGCGCATTTTTGATGGCGAGCTGGAAAAATTCACGATAGGTGAAGTGTTTCAATGGGGATGTGATTTCCATGAGGAGATCGCGCGCGGTGCCAAGAATCCCTTCTTCGTCGAGTCACTTAAGCGCGTAAATTCGATTCGTCGCTTGTTTGCATACCGAAGCTTCGCTGATCGCGACGGCATGCGCCGGCACGTGAAGGAACACCTGAGGCTGCTCGACGTCCTGGAGGCCCGCCGGTATGCTGATGCATCGGCTCTGATGATGCGTCATATTCGACGCCCGCTTAAGGTGTACGTCTTCAGATAGGTGCCACAGGCGGATCCGTTTCCGAGTTGCATTTCGACAGCTTAAACTGCTCGCCGGACACTGTCGACAAAGCGTGGCACGTCGTCAGTTGTAAGGCCGGCCAGATTGATCCTGCCGTTTCCAACGATATAGATCGCATCATCCTTGCGGAGACGGTCGATCGTGGCAGAATGCAAGGGTAAGGTGGAGAACATTCCCTTTTGCGCCCCGAGCTGAGAAAATTCGGGCATACCCCGTCCGACGGCCGCACGAATTTTTAAAATTCTTTCCCGCATCGTCGTGAGCTCGCGAAGCCAATCCTGACGAAGGGCGGTGTTCGACAGGATAGTGCCGACGACCGCAGCACCATGGTCGGGCGGCATGGACCAGTTAACTCTCGCTAGGGCAGCCATGGCTTGAACAGTCCGCCCTACTGAGACCGGGTTCGTGCCATAGACGAAGAGCGCTCCGGTCCGCTCCCGATACAGTCCGAAGTTTTTGCTACAAGAATAAGCGACGAACGCTTCGCTCACGCTGGACAGCACTATTTCTAGTCCTTCTCTATCCTGCTCTAAACCATCACCGAATCCCTGATAGGCAAAGTCGATGAGAGGAATGAGGCCTCTCTCCTCCACAAGTTGCGCGATCGCCCGCCATTGATCAAGGCTAAGATCCGTGCCCGATGGATTGTGGCAAGTCGCGTGAAGCAGCACGATATCCCCTCTCCTTGCGCTCTTGAGCGATGAGAGCATTTCGTCGAAGCGAAGCGTTTGAGAAATGACGTCGTAATAGGTGTACGTACCTATTTCCAATCCCACGGCCTCAAAGATTGGAATGTGGTTGCCCCATGTCGGCAGGCCCACAAATATCCGGCTAAAGGGTGCCGCCAGCTTTATGACCTCGCAAGCTAACCGGACCGCACCGCCGCCGCCAGGTGTCTGAACGCCACCTAGTCGATCCACCTCGATGTTTCCGATCGCGAGCTCGCGGATAAGGCTGACGAACTTTGTGTCACCGAGTGGGCTTACGTATGATTTGGTGTCCTGTCCCTCGACCAAGAGATGTTCGGCGGCCTTCACCGCGGACAGGACGGGCGTAACGCCGTTATCGTTTCGATAGACCCCCACACTCAGGTCGATCTTGTCCCGCCGAGGATCGTTGCGGCATGCCTCGGCTAACGCCAACACGGCGTCGGCCGGCAGATCAGGCAGGGCTTGAAACATAGCTTCTCCTTACTGAACGATCGTTTGTGCGGCTCATTGGCTCTATGCAATGAGGGCTGGAGTTGGCGCGCCTCTTCAATCGGGCACGGGCGTGGCTTCGTGGACGAAAGGCATTCTTGGTGCGGCGCTTCCGTTTCACCAAGAACGCTATTTGGCTTACGCCAGAACCGCAGGGCGAAAGGATTCCGTCGGGATGCACCCCTGAAGCGGACGCCCGATGAATATCGCCGCGCGGCGCGCGAACAGGCAGCGCCAGGCAGTTCAGCCAACAGGATAATCCATGCAAACCTCACCCGAAAATAGAATTCCGCGGAATGCGAGCGGATCATGTCCTGGCCGCCCACCGGCAGAGCCTCGTTCCGGGGCCCCCGAAGCGGTTCGGAATCTTCATTGACAGATGATGTCACATATTGTTCTTTAATGCAAGAATATACAATAGGGCGCCAATGGACAATTCACCGGATGTGCACATCTGCGAAGTTGCACCGCGCGATGGCCTTCAAAACTTGGATGTCATTGTGCCAACAGGCGCAAAATGCGAGCTGATCAGTGCGATCGTCGCCGCGGGGGTGAGCGAGGTCGATGCGGGCTCATTTGTACCGGCTACGGTCGTGCCGCAATTCGGCGACGTTGGAGCAGTTGTTGCGCACGCGTTGACCCATAAGTCTACGACCATCGGCGCGGTCGTACCGAACGTTAAAGGTGCTGAGCGCGCGCTCGCGGCCGGAGTCAACAGCATGTATTTCGTGATCTCGGCGAGCGAAACGCACAACCGGGCGAATGTGCGCCGCACGATTGAGGAACAGCTCGAAGCATTCCGTGTAGTTCGTGCGAGGATCAACGCGCAAAAAGCTCCTGAGCGGCCGCATCTTGTGGGCGCTGTAGCGACAGCTTTTGGCTGCTCAATGGAAGGCGACGTCAGTGAGGCCGCGGTGTGTCGCCTTGTGCAGGGTTTCGCCGAGGCGGGTGCGGACGAGATCGGACTAGCAGATACCGTCGGCTACGGCACCCCAACGCAGGTTAAGCGGATCGTACGCGCGGTTCGCAACGAGACCGGCCCAAAAATGATGCTCAGGCTACATCTGCATGACACGCTTGGCGCCGGTCTTGCCAACGTCGTCGCGGGGCTCGAAGCGGATGTCCGGCGCTTCGATGCTGCTGTTTCGGGGCTTGGCGGCTGTCCCTTCGCACCGGGCGCACGGGGCAATATTGTGACTGAGGATCTCGTGTTCATGCTCGAACGGATGGGCCTCTCCACTGGGATCGATCTGGATCGGTTGATGGCGACACGCGAAATTCTCGCCCGGCACGTTGAGCAGAAGCACCTGACAGGTCATCTGCACGAGGCTGGAATTCCAAGGGTGTTGCGGAGGGTGGCATGATGGGCGGCAATCCCACATCAGGGCCGACAATTCCCCGCCCCCTCGAAGGCGTGCGCGTCGTTGAATTCAGTCAGATGGTCATGGGCCCTACCTGTGGGCTCATCCTCGCCGACCTGGGCGCCGATGTGGTCAAAGTCGAGCCGCTCAAGGGCGATCGCACTCGCTATTTCAAGGGGCCTGCCGCGGGTTTTTTTGCGACATACAGCAGGAACAAACGCAGCATCGCGCTCGACACGTCGAGCCCGGGAGGCAAACAGGTGGCGCGCCGGCTCACTGAGCGCAGCGATGTTTTGATCGAAAACTTCCGACCGGGTTTGATGAAGAGGGTCGGTCTCGACTACAATTCAGTGGCCGCATTCGCGCCGCGGCTGATTTATTGCTCACTCAAGGGATATCTCCCCGGACCCTACGAGAACCGTCTTGCGCTCGATGAAGTCGTTCAGATGATGGGCGGGCTCGCCTACATGACCGGCCTGCCGGGCCAGCCAATGCGCGCGGGCGCCTCAGTGAATGACGTCATGGGTGGCATGTTTGGGGTGATCGCGATCCAAGCCGCGCTCGCCGAACGACAGCGCACCGGCCGCGGTCGTTACATCCAAAGCGCCCTCTTCGAGAACAACGTCTTTCTAATGGCACAGGCGATGATGTGCGAGGTCGTCACCGGACGCCCTTCAATTCCGTACTCGGTGAAGGACAGTCCTTGGCCGATCTATGACCTGTTCGATACAAAGGACGGATCAAAGCTTTTCGTCACTGTCGTTGGGGAGGAGCAATGGCAGGCGTTCTGCCTCGCGTTTGATCGGGCTGCCTGGCTGAGCGATCCGCGTTTCATCACGGCTCAAGGTCGAGTTGATCATCGCGACTGGCTGATCCCGGAAGTCGCCAAGATATTTGGCGGCTGGAACAAGGCCGAACTTGCCGCGAAGCTGGAAGAACTTGAGCTGCCCTATGCGCCCGTGAACAAACCGGGTGATTTGTTCAGCGATCCCCACCTCAATAAATCGGGTGGTTTGACCGAGATCCGCTTGCCCGATGGCCGTAACACCAAAACCCCCTTGCTGCCGATATCGCTCGACGGCCGCCGCCTCGCAAATGGCAATGACCCGCCTCAGGTCGGCGAACATACACACGACATCCTCGGCGATATCGGGTTTTCGACAAACGAAATCGCTGCGTTAGAAAAAGCGGGGACAATCGCCTCGTCGGCCGTATGACGGATCTTAAGCGCCTGGTTCGCAACAAGCAGCAGGGGAGTAATGCATGACCATCACACGGCGCCGAGTCCTTGTTTCGGGCTCCGCATTTGCGGGCACCTCGTTGCTGCCGAGCCAGTCGCGCGCTCAAGGCAAGCCGGTCACCCTCGCCTTCGGCCCCACAACGCCAATCTATGCCATCGGCATGATCGCCGAGCTCAAGAACTATTTCAGGGATGAAGGACTCAATTCGAAACTGATTACAGGCAACTCGGGCAGTTTCGGTCGCCAGATGCTCGCTTCGGACCAAGCGATGTTCGCCCACGGTGACGCCAGTCACCCCCTTCAACTCACGGCGCGCGGCAAGGCATGCAAAATTCTGCTCGCAACTGAAATGGCGTGCTCGTACGCCAATGTTGTTGTGCGGCAAGACCTCTATGAAAGCGGCATCACGTCGCTCGAGAAGCTAGCGGCCTACAAGCGCCCAGACGGGGCCAAGCCGATCATCGCGGCCACGGCCATCGGATCGGGCAGTTGGGTCTATGGCACTTATCTGTTTGAAGCACGAGGGCTTGGCGGAAAAGTGAATTGGGTCGCTGGCGGCGGGCAGGAGATCATGTTTCCGTCTCTCGAAACCAAGCAGTTTGATGCCATCATGGCACCGCCAAGTTGGATCATCGAAATCAAGAAAAAGGGCTTTGGCACTCTGATCTACGATACCTCCCAACCGGGGATGTTTGAGAAAGATTTCGGGGGCACGGTTCCGGTGCTGGTCGTCTACACGCTGGCGGACACGATCGAGCAGGACAAGCCGACGGTACAGGCCTTCGTGAACGCGATTTATCGGGCGATGAAGTGGGTCAAAACGACGCCGCTCGCCGAAGTCCAGGCACTGGTTGCGCCCAAGTGGTTTTCTGGAATCGATCCCACCGCCGTTAGCGCAGAGCTTGGCTTTGACAAATTGACTTGGGCATATGACGGAAACATCGACAAAGCCGCCTATGATCGGGGCAGCAGAATTTGGTCCCGCAAGGGTACAGAAATTCCGGAGACTGCATACGAGGACGTTGTCGATATGAGCTTTCTCAATGTAGCGAAGGCAAAATACAAGTGATGTCCGCGCCTGGCCCCAGCCTCGCCGTTGCCCGAGAAACGACGAATGCGGACGCTGGTCGCACTCGGATTGCTGTGCAAGGACTAGTTAAGCGCTTCAGCGCCGGTCGAGGCGATTTTGCTGCCGTCGACAATGTATCATTCGAGGTTCGCCAAGGCGAATTCGTTGCCTTGCTCGGCCCCTCCGGCTGCGGAAAGAGCACGATCCTCAACATGGTGGCCGGGCTCTTGCCACATTCAGGCGGCCGAATTCTCGTCGACGGCGACTTAGTTGATACCGGCAAGGTAAATTCCAACGTCGGTTACGTGTTTCAGCGCGACACACTATTTCCTTGGCGAACGGTCGAGCAGAATATCGGCTACGGGCTCGAAATCTCCGGTATCACGAAGACGGAGCGTTCCGCGCGGGTTGCCGATGCGATTGGAAAGGCCGGGTTGACTGGCTTCGGCCAGAGCTTTCCTCGGATGCTTTCGGGCGGGATGCGTCAGCGGGTGGCCTTAATGCGCACCCTCATCCTCGAACCTGAAATTCTCCTGATGGATGAGCCTTTCGGCGCGCTTGATACTCATACCAAGCTGGAAATGCACAAGACATTGCTCGATATCTGGGAGCGCGAACGGCAGACTGTGCTGTTCGTAACTCACGACCTCGGCGAGGCGCTTACACTGGCCAGCCGCATCATCGTCCTGTCCGCAAGGCCCGGACGGCTGAAGGATGACTTCCAGGTGCCCTTTCCTCGTCCGCGAGATCCAGTCGGGTTGCGCGAAACGGCCGAATTCGGCCGCCTGTATTCTCACATCTGGCATTCGCTTGGCGAAGAGTTTCGCCGTACCAAGGCCGATTGATCATGGCTACCCGTCGTCAGGTGATCGTGCTCTGGCAGATCGCAATTTTCGCTTTTCTGCTTGTGATTTGGCAATGGGGCTTTGAATGGAGCAAAGCAGTTCTGCCAAGAGCCTATGTTCCCAAGATTCTCGACCCGTATTTCGTGGCGAAGCCGTCATTGATCTGGCAGAGCTTCTTGCGGCTTAGCTGCCTCAACGACCCATCGGATTTTCTGGTCTGCTTCAGGAATGCCGATAACAATCTTTGGATAGCGACGCTTGTCACGCTGAAGAATACTTGGTGGGGATTTCTGTTCGGCTCGGCCGCCGGCATCGTCGTTGGCCTCCTCCTCGGACGCTCGGACGTTCTTGCGCGCATATTTGGACCGTTCATTCTGGCGTTCAATTCGATCCCACGCATCGCGCTCGTGCCACTGATCATTCTCATGTTTGGCCTTGGCGATGTGTCGAAGGTGGTGACCGCCGCACTCGTCGTGTTCTTCATCGTGTTCTTTAATACGTTCGAAGGCACGCGGGCGGTCGACAGAGATCAAATTGCCGCCGCCCGCCTATTGGGCGCGAGCGAGCTGACCATCTTGCGTACCGTTGTCATTCCGTCTGCGCTGGCCTGGGTGTTCGCGTCTCTGCTCCCTGCAGTGTCGTTTGCACTTGTCGGCGTGATCGTCGGAGAGTTTATCGGCGCTGAACGTGGCCTCGGCAAGCTCATCATTGAGGCAGAGGCACGCGCCAATGCCAGCGAAATGATGGTCGCGATCTTTATAATGATGATCGTCGGAACCATGCTGGCGCTGCTTGTACAATATTTGCAATCATACCTCTTGCGTTGGCAGCCGCAGTTCGAAAGATCTGCATAAATCGTCGACCGGCAGATGATGGAACAGCGACGATGAATGCGCAATTTGGCACGCTCGCAGCGCGGGTGGGCGGCGGTGAACGTCTCAGCTTAAGTTGCCAAGCCGAGCTGATGGGGGATGTCCGGATCAGGCGGGAGGTTCCGAGTCGTCTCGTCGTCGAGCCAAATCGCAACCCCTGCAGGCGCAGTCGTCCCACTAAGAGATCCCTGGTCAGAGCTCACCCCTTGTCTGATCGGTCTGACTAAGGACGCCCGCGATGGCCAACAATGACTACGATCCAACAGCAGAAGGCGCAGAAACGAATTTCGCTGCGCGGATGTCCTATAGCGATTATCTGCGATTGGAGACCATTCTCAGCGCGCAGCATCCGCTGTCGGATGCGCACGATGAGATGCTGTTCATTGTGCAGCATCAGGCCTCGGAGCTCTGGATGCGACTTGCCATTCATGAATTGGGTGCGGCCCGCGACGCGATTGCACGCGACGCCGTCGCGCCGGCAATGAAAATGCTGGCGCGCGTCTCACGTATCTTCGAACAGTTGAACAGCGCATGGGACGTGCTGCGCACGATGACGCCAAGCGAGTATACGCATTTCCGGGCGAAGCTCGGACAGTCGTCCGGCTTCCAATCCCGTCAGTACCGCCTCATCGAATATGTTTTGGGCAATCGCAATCCAGCCATGCTGAAGCCGCACGCGCATGATGCGGAGGCGACACGGCTTCTTGAGAGGGAGCTCACAATCCCAAGCCTGTACGACGAGGTGCTGCGCCTCGGCAACCGCAAGGGGCTTGCGATTCCGCGCTCCGTACTGGAACGTGATGTCCGTGAAACGCATCGCCTCAACGATGCAGTGGTCGAGGCCTGGCGCTGTGTCTATGAGGCGCCGGAAACGCATTGGCTGCTCTACGAGCTTGCTGAGAAGCTCGTCGACTTCGAGGACTATTTCCGCCGTTGGCGCTTTAACCATGTGACCACCGTGGAGCGCATCATCGGCTTCAAACGAGGTACGGGAGGCACCGGCGGCGTCAGCTATCTCAAGCGAATGCTGGAGGTCGAACTATTCCCGGAACTCTGGCGCGTCCGAACGGTCCTATGAGCACTACAGAAAACAGATTGCGCGTTTACGAACAGACAAAGCCGCTGTTCAACATTCCGGACGGTGTGACATATCTGGATGGCAATTCGCTTGGTCCGCTGCCGCTTAGCACGGCTGATCGAATGGGCCGCGTCATCCAGCAGCAGTGGGGCGTCGAGCTGATCCGCGCCTGGAATACTGCCGGCTGGTATGTGCAGCCGCGCAAGCTGGGTGATCGGATTGCACGGCTTATTGGCGCTGAAACTGGGTCTGTCACCGTTGGCGATACGCTGTCGTTGAAGGTCTATCAGGCGCTCTCCGCCGCGCTCGAGATGAATCGTGATCGCAAAATCGTGTTGTCGGATACCGGCAATTTCCCGACCGATCTTTATATGGCCGAAGGCTTGATCGCGACCTTGGGACGCGGGCACCAATTGCGGCTCGTTCGGCCTGAGGAGATAGAGGAATCGCTGTCCGAGGAAATCGCGGTGCTCTATATCACGGAGGTGGACTATCGCACGGGGCGGCGTCATAACATGGCCGAGCTCACCGCAAGAGCCCACGCACTGGGCATCGTCACTGTCTGGGACCTCGCACATTCTACCGGCGCGTTGCCCGTCGATCTCGCACGCGTTGGCGCCGACTTCGCGGCCGGATGCACCTACAAGTATCTCAACGGCGGCCCTGGGGCGCCGGCGTTTCTCTACATTGCGCCGCGCCATGCTGATCACGCGCGGCCTGCTCTGTCGGGCTGGATGGGCCACGCCAAGCCCTTCGCCTTCGATCTCGGCTATGCACCAGCAGTTGGCATTGAGCGCATGAGGATCGGCACTCCGCCCGTGCTCGCTATGGCAGCGCTGGAAGCCTCGCTCGATATCTGGGACCGCATCGACATGCATGAAGTCCGCGCTCGCTCGCTCGAGCTCGCCGATCTGCTGATTGGCGAAGTCGAGCGTCTCTGCCCGCAGCTCAGGCTGGTGACGCCGCGCTCGCATGAAGAGCGAGGCTCACAGGTTTCGTTCGCATTTGAAAGGGGCTACGCAGCGATGCAAGCCCTGATTGCCCATGGCGTGATCGGCGACTTTCGGGCGCCCGACATCATGCGGTTCGGTATCACCCCGCTTTATATCGGCAAGGCCGAAGTGATGAGAGCAATCGAGGTGATCGAGCGGGTATTTACGCGGGAGCTTTGGCGGCGGCCAGAATATGACGTTGTGCATGCCGTGACATGAGCGCTTAGCAATGCGTGCGTCTCCACCAAGTCTGCTCACACACAATACCCTGCTGCGAGATAGCAGGTACTCGTCTGGCGGGTGTCCCTTTCCCCGACACAAAATCGTGTTACAGTCTGTGCATACTAGTGCTCGCTGGGATTTTGCATCACCTTCCCTTGGCTGGCTAAACGCCGCTCGCATCGGTTTTTCAAGCGGGCGGCGTTTTTGCCTTTTTGTGTTTACCGCCTTGAGCCAAACGAAAAAGCCCCGGTTTGCCGCCGGGACCTCCCTTTTCCGATATACGCATTTAAGCTGTGTCGGGTGGGACTGAGGAAGCACCCGACGATCTCCGCCTAACCGCGGTGTCCTAATTCATCGTTACGGAGTCCGAATTAGGATTGAACCTACAGATAGGCATGCATGCCGTTCCCGAGCGCCCCCGGCGAGGAGCTCCGCTCCTCGTTCCGCGACGGATCGAAGCAGGATGGAGTGCGTCGTTTCGGCGTAGAGAAGAAGGGAGTGTTCGAATGAACGGTGCCTTCTGGTTATTGCTCTTACTAGCCCGGCTTATCGGTGTCGGAAACGACTGAAACTCCGAAATTTGAGCGGGATCACCCTAACGTTTTTTGGAACGACTAAAATGCGCGAGCACCTAGTGGTTCAGCTCAGTGATTTTGACTCTTTGCGGTGGCTGGATAGGCGCGGCCGAGTTTGGCGCGTGCTTTGTCAGGTTGCGAACATCCACTTGATGCGAGCTCGAGTTTTGCTTCGCCGGCTTTGCCATGCTGCGATCTCGTTTCGGGACCTTTTGGGGTCGTCGATGCGGCGGCCAAGACACTGGCGCTGAAACACGCTGATCTCGCACTCGACCATGATGAGCCAACTGGCGTGTTTCGGGGTGTAGTGACCTGCCGGCCAAGCCGTCTGGCCCCCTCGCCCGCAACCGTCGAATTTTTTGGTCGCGCGCCTTCCGGCGCCGTCGTCGCAATGCCCACTTCCCGATCGAAATTATTTCGAAAAATGATAAGAAAAGGCGCGTCACGGAAAGCGACCAGAAAGATCTGCTGTCATCGGCAAATCAAGCAGACTTCATGATCTTCACGGTCCCGAACGGTATGCTACAATGTGCATTACACGGAGTGCCCAAGCCCCATCTTTCGTCGACGTGACCTGCCACTCATCATGTGGGACAAAACGGCGTGTGGCAGTTTTAGCCTACCGATCAAATAGCCTTGTGCTGCGTTGCAGCCGAGTTTGGGCAACCACGACCATTGCTGCTCCGTTTCGATACCCTCGGCCAGCAGCGGTATTCCAAGACTCCTGGTCCTGCTCACGATGGCACGCATGATCGCGTCGGAGCGCTGGTTGGTTCCAAGCTCCGCGACGAAGGGGCGATCGACTTTGATGCGATCGAATAGGAAAGCGTGGAGGTAATCGACTGACTTGGCTTCACGAGGAATACCACGCCTATCTGCAGGCTGCTGACGAGCCGCGTCGCGGCGACCTCGATAGCCGAGGCAATCTTACGATGGCAGGGCTTCTTGATTTCTGCAAATTCTTCCTGGCCACCTGTGTTGACCAGGTCAACTTCATGGCCGGGCTTTTGGAGCCGGAAGAATTACTGAGGCGGATGGAGATTTGGACCGAGGAGGAGACGCGTGCAAAGCGCCTTCCAAAGGGTTCATGGCCTTTGCTGCGCGAAGCGGTCATGGCGGGCGAATATGCTCGGGGCCCTGCGCGCGGCCTCACCGGCTACAAAGAGCGCCAGGCGCGGGCGGTGCTCAACTCCCTTATTGAAAAGGGTTACCTCGTCTCGTCCACAACACGCTCGCCGGTGAAGCTCGGCTTCCCAACTGCGGTTGTCGATCGTTGGTTTCCAACACTGTATCAGCCAACCGCTTAGAGCCACACGCCAGCCCGCTGCAGATTCGGTCCTGTTACCGCCGCCTCAGAAATTCCGGTATCGAAGGCGGAACCCTGGGGTCAACATTGGGTGTAACCGGCATGAGCCCCCCACCTGGGCATCGCGCGAATGAGCTGCGATACAGCCTGGCATGAACTGTTTTTTGGAGGTGGGCTATGGCAGATGCCATGCATGAAGCCAGGCTTGATGCCAGGCAGGAAAGCGGCTCCTATCGTCGGATCGAGGTGATCACAGGGCAGCGTCGACGACGGCGCTGGACGGCTGAAGAGAAGGCTCGGATCGTGGCCGAGAGCTTCGAGGAAGGGGCCAATATTTCCGAGGTCGCTCGGCGCCATGGCGTTGTCCGTGGGTTGCTGACGGTGTGGCGGCGCAAGTTCGCGACGGCAGTGAGCTTTCAGGCGCCAGGCTTCGTGCCGGTCCGGATCGCTTCCGAGAGCGGTCCGGCGACGGCAGACGAGTCGGACCGGTTAGCGTGCGCGCATAAGGTGCCGCCGCAGATGGCATCGGCTCCAGGCAAGCTTGGCGGAATGATCGAGATCGAGCTGGGCGGGGCACGCATCCGGGTCGAGCCCGGAGTGGAGCTGGCGACGCTTTCGACAGTGCTATCGGCGCTTCGGGGCATCCGTTGATTGCATTACGGTCTGACCTCAAGGTGGTGCTGGCGGCACAGCCAGTCGACTTTCGCAAGTCGGTGCACACGCTGTCGGCGCTGGTGAGCGAAGCGTTGCACGCGAACCTCGTATTGCGGCGACATCTTCGTGTTCCGCAGCAAGCGCGCGGACAGAGTGAAGCTTCTGGCATGGGATGGTAGCGGCATGGTGCTGGTGACGAAGTGGCTGCACCAGGGACACTTCACCTGGCCGCCGGTCCGCGACGGCGTGGTGCATCTGAGTGCGACACAACTCGCGATGCTGCTCGACGGACTTGAGTGGACGCGTGTTTCACACAAGCCTGTGAAGCAGCCGGCCGTTGTCGGCTGAGAGGCGAAGATTTTGCTGGAGCCTGTGATGGGCGGATATATCGTTCGATCATGGCGATTCGTCCCGAAGCTCTTCCGACCGATGCAGCGGCTCTGGCCGAGATGGTGCTCGCGCTTGACGCCGAGAACGAGAAGCTACGTGTGGCGATGCAGACGCTGAAGGAGATGATCTTCGGCAAGCGCTCAGAGCGGCTGGCGGCGATCGTGGCCGAGCAGCTCGCGCTCGAACTGGACGATCTCGCGACTGGCGTCACATCACCTGCGCCAGCCAACGACGATTTGCCTGCGACGAAGCCGGCTGGGAAGCCGCGCAAGAAGGCGAGGCGCAACATCGGCGCGCTACCCAAGCATTTGCCTCGCTGCGAGCAGGTGCTCGAGCCAGACACGACAGCGTGCCCGTGCTGCCAGGGCCTTCTGCACCGGATCGGCGAGGATGTGAGCGAGGTACTGGACGTGATCCCGGCGATCCTGCGGGTACTGCGCACGATTCGTCCCAAATACGCCTGCCGCGGCTGCACCGACGGCGTGGTGCAGGCGAAGGTGCTGCCGCGTCTGATCGACAGCGGCATGGCATCGACGGCACTCGTGGCTCACGTGGTGATCTCGAAGTTCGCCTGGTATCTGCCGCTGTACCGCCAGGTGCAGATCCTGGCCGGTCAGGGCCTTCATCTCGACCGCGCGACGCTCGCCGGCTGGGTGAAGCGTGCGGCATGGTGGCTTAAGAGTCTTTATGAGCTTCAGCTGCGGACGATCCAGGCTTCGCCGCGGCTGTTCTGCGACGAGACGCCGATGCCGGTGCTCGATCCCGGACGACATCGCACTCGTATCTGCCAGTTCTGGGCGCATGCGATGGATGATCGCCCATGGGGTGGCCCATCGCCGCCGGCGGTCGCCTATGTGTTTGCGGATGGCCGCGGCACCGAGGAGATCGCCGGGCAATTGGCCGGCTTCTCCGGCATTCTGCAGGTGGATGGCTATGCCGCCTACAAAGCGCTTGCCCGCGGTCAAGGCGGGGCGATCCAGCTGGCTTTTTGTCTCGCGCATGCCCGACGCAAATTCGTCGAGGTGTACAAGACGATGCAGTCGCCGTTCGCTCACGAAGTGATCGAGCGCCTGCAAGCGGTCTACGCCATCGAGGCCGAGATCCGTGGCTTGAGCGCCGAACAGCGGCTTGCCGCCCGCCGCACCAGGTCCGCACCGCTGATGGAGGTGCTGAAGGCGCGACTGACCTCGATGCTCGACCACCTGTTCTCCCAATCGAAGCTAGTGGAGGCCATCAACTATACGCTCAATCACTGGGACGGACTGACGCTATTTCTCCGCGATGGCCGCGTCGAGGTCGACAGCAACACCGTCGAGCGTTCAATGCGCCCGATTGCGATGGGGCGCCGTAACTCATTGTTCAGCGGCAGCGAGGGCGGCGCCGAGAGCTGGGCAATCCTTGCGTCGCTGGTCAATACGGCAAAGCTCCACGAACTCGATCCGCAGGCCTATCTGGCCGATGTGCTGGAGCGCATCGTCTCCGGTCAGACCAAGAGCCACCAGCTGCACGAACTTCTCCCCTGGAACTGGAAGGCGACCCGCGAGCTCAGCGCACGGGTGGCCGCATGACCCGCCGCCGCCGTTCATCATCTTCATCATCGATGGCGGCAGCCGCGATGCCGCTCGACGAACTTGAGCCTTGGCTACAGGCTCGTGCCGAGCAGCATCCCGTCGCCACCAGTCTTCCCATGCTCGACGGCTATGTCGCCGCGATCGTGGCCGGGCCGGTGTCGATGAGTCCGCTCGACTGGATCTGTCCGCTGCTCGCCATCGACGCCGACGCATTCAACCATGGCGGCACGCCGGAGTTCGCCGCGATTTCGGCCGTCGCGCTGCGCCACAACGACATCAGTAATGTTCTTTCCACCGCACCACATCGGTTCGCACCGGTCCATGGCCGCAAGCCGAATGGCGACGTTGATGCGCGGCCGTGGTGTCAGGGATTCCATGCCGCCATGCGGTTGCGACTATCAGCCTGGGGCCCACTGCTCGACGTCAGCAACATACACCACGGCTTGCTCCTGCCCATCCTGCTGCATTGCGTCGACGATCAAGGGCGTCCACTGCTTGGACCACCAAGGAAAGGCCGCGAGACCGAGGAATTCCTGCGCAACGCCCATGCCGACATTCCGGACGTCGTCGAGGCCATGCGTCAGTACTGGATGCCGACCCGCTACGCTCGCACAGGCTGATCACTGCAGACGTGGGAGCTCATACCGGTTACCATTGGGTTGACAGTCTACACATAGTGTGTATAAATACACACTATGAAAAGCCGGGAAATTATCTCGATCCTTCAAGGGGATGGATGGTTTGAGGTGGGCCGGAAAGGCAGCCATGTGCAGTTCAAACATCCATTCAAGAAGGGTCGCGTAATTGTTCCGCACCCCGAACGGGATGTCCCACTCGGGACACTGAAGAGTATTGAAAAGCAGTCAGGTCTCAAACTGAGGTAAGCGCCATGCGTAACTATATTGGTCTTATCCATAAGGATGCCGACAGCGATTTCGGCGTCTCATTTCCAGACTTCCCCGGAGTGATCACGGCAGGCAAAAGCCTTGATGACGCTCGTGCTATGGCAGAGGAAGCCCTCACCCTTCATATCGAGGGTCTTGCTGAAGATGGAGAAGCCATTCCGGAGCCCTCTACTCTAGAGGATGTTATGGCAGATCCTGATCATCGAACTGGGGTAGCTATTTTGGTGTCGGTCAAACCCGAACAACCAAAGGCTATACGTGTGAATGTCACCCTTCCTGAGGACGTTCTGAATCAGATCGACAAATATGCTGAAGCGCACGGCTTTACGAGATCGGGCCTCCTAACTCAGGCCGCGAAGAGACTCATAGGAGAAGCAGCCTAAATCAAGGCTCTGAGTTCATTCGAAAAAGACCGCAATACGATCAGACGGACGCATTGCGGAATGGGCACCGCTATGTGGGCCGATGCGATGTTGACGCTGTTCAAAGCGACATGCCGAGACGCAGGTTGAATTCTGCCGATCGGCACGAGCGTGGTCCCCGGCACTGTTACGTTGCACCCCCGGACTCCTCGGCACTCCGAGCCTGCGCGCCTTGATCTGCGTCGACAGCACCGTGAGCCACGTTCGATGGAACGAGGCGTGGGATTGCAGTTTGATGGCGAAAGCATTTGGACGAGGTGAATTCCGGCTCCGGCAGCAATTCGGTTGCGGGGGCCGATTTCGTTGTCAGACGGCCAGCCGTAGGCTCAACGGATAGCCAATACCGAATAAAGGCCGGCGGCGTGGACAGTGGTCGGCCAGTTGCGACGGATGCGAAGAAGGCCGCGGTTGAACATGACGCGAGCATCCATGGCCGTGGACCACCTGGACGATCCGCTTAGCTCTCGCGGCATAGTTTGCCTGCCCATAGTTCCAAATTTGCCAGTTCTAAATTTTTCATCCGCCAATACCGGCATAAGAGAACGGATTTATTTCGATGAAGCAGCCGGAGCGCCTCTTCGATTCTGAGCCGCAGCCATCTTCCGGAATTCGCTCTATGGCCCCTTGGGGCCGACCGAGATCTTGTCAGGACCGACCTCGGGACTGACGTTTGCGAGAACCGGCTCTTCGCCGAACGGGCGGTTGATGATGGCAAGCGCCTCCGAGGCGGCGTACGCGGTTGCGCGCGTAGCCGGTCCGCTCCCGTAGGATGCCCACCTCTTCCAGCTGCGCGATGCCCTGGTTGATCTGGGCGGTAGAGATGTCGAGAAGTTCGCGGAGCCGTTTCGCCGTCACGACCGGATAGTTGTGAAGCTCGTCCAGCGCCCGAAGAGCCGCAGAAACCCTTACGGAATTTCCGGCGACCCCTCCAGCGTTCGGACAACTCCGACAGCGCCTGCCGGGTGCGGATGAGCTCTTCAACGGTGGCGGTCACGGCGTCGGCCATGAACGTGATGATCGGCTCCCAGTCGAGCCGCTGCTGGGCGTTCTTGAGGGATGCGTAGTACGTGCCCTTCTTGCTTTCGATGTAGGGAGAAAGGTACAGCGGTACACGCTTCTCCGCCGCCATCATGAGCGGGAGGAGGAGACGACCCACGCGACCGTTGCCGGCGCGAAAGGGGTGTACCGCTTCGAAATGGGCGTGCGCAATGGCCATGCGCGTGATGAACCCTTGAGTCATCTGCTGCATGCCCTCGTTCCGGAGGTAGTCGACCGCCTGAGCGAGGCAATCTGGCACGTCGGGTGGGGGTGGAGGATTTATACTTGAATATGCGATGTCTTTGTTCCCGCCGATCCAGACTACGCGCGTTCGGAAGTCGCCGGGATCGTCCTGATAATCCGGGTCGTCCTTCATCACGCGCGATGGAGATCCTTGATCGATCAATAGTGAAGACGCCGTAGCCAAGCTCGGTGGCCCGCGGGACAAACCTATCGAGGGCGACGGCGTAGCTGCAGACCTGGCGTGCCTCGTTGCGGGCGCCGTCATCGCCCGTCTCTTCGACGGAAAGCAGTTCGTCGAGAGTGCTCTGGGTGCCTTCGATCGACGAGGAACTGACCGCCTCGCGCCTGGTAAGGATGGCGTTGACCGTCCCGAATGCCGCTTGTGCCGCTTCCAGGGCTTTCGCTGCACCGGGGGCGAATACGCCGTCCTCTGGAGGTGCCGGTGGAACGATCCCGTAGTGGGAATCGTAGGGTGGC
This sequence comes from Bradyrhizobium guangdongense, assembly GCF_004114975.1. Classification (NCBI taxonomy): domain Bacteria; kingdom Pseudomonadati; phylum Pseudomonadota; class Alphaproteobacteria; order Hyphomicrobiales; family Nitrobacteraceae; genus Bradyrhizobium; species Bradyrhizobium guangdongense. The sequence continues at coordinate 368,170 of NZ_CP030052.1, read as the reverse complement.
GGAAGCCGTTTTAGGGTTTCCCGGATGGTGCGGCTGAGATCGCTACGCTTCATGGAACCCAAACTAAGAGGCTAATTTTGCTAGTTATATTTTGGGTTGTTGCAAAAAACCATAACACACCGCGATCGCTGAGGCTTTATTTTGGTTCGCAAGGAAGCAATTCCCTCGTGTTTATGAGTTCCGGCCTTTGCAAAGCGGGTTGATGGATCTGAGGCTCTCAAAGTCTCTTTCGTTATCGGTCCACGATGGATCCGTTCGCCTCTCGGCTATGGCAGCGATGATCGTCTAGGCAGCTAGGTTTTTCGCAGTTTCTTGCGCGGGCGGGAACGCCGCAGGGCCTGGGCCGGGCGGCCTAGTCAAGAGCCGGCCCGGCGAAGGCCGCGCGCAAGCGAAATTCGTCCGCGCTTCATCGATAATTTTACTTATCATGATGGCTGCTTGATAACAATACTGATCGGTCAGCTTGAGACATGTCGGCGTTTCGATATATAATACAGATCGAATGACTTATTTGATCAGGATAATATATTGTGACTTACCAAAGTGAAGAGCTCATCAAAGCCGCCTCCGCTCAGCGCGCAAAGGCGGGCATGAGCCAACGCGCGCTGGCGGCCCGCGCGGGTATGACCCAGGCGCACATCTCGCAAATCGAGACCAGTCGCCTCGAACCGGGCCTGTCGAGCTTCATGCAGATGGCGCGGGCGCTCGACCTGGAGCTCGTCCTTGTGCCGAAGAAACTTCTTCCCGCGATAGAGGGCTTACTGCGATCAAACGCTGCCGAATTCTCGTCCGAACAAGGATCGTCGGATGTCTTCAGCAAGGCCGAACGCATCGTCTCTGGTCAAAGGAAACGCTATGGCAGTTCAGCCACCCTCGACCGCATCGCCGAATATTTTCGCTTTCTGAAACAGGTCCATCTTTCAAAAACCGACCTGGCACTTGTCTCAGATATCGTCGAGAGCCTGCGTCCCTATAGCGTCGAACCTATACCCAGGGCTCTGCTGGAAGATTCTGCAGGCGCGTTACAGGGTGTACGCAACAGGGTCGCTCATCCCGAAGAAGCCCCTCGCCCCGCCTACGCTCTCGACGATGAGGACGACGATGCCTGACGTATCCGTTCTAAATGTCCACCTGCACGATACCCCGATCGCGACTCTCACACTCGTGCAGGGCGATCGTTCGCTGCTCGCCTTCAATCAGACCTACATCGATGACGCCCACCGTTCCACCTTGAGCCTGTCTTTCAAGGACTCGTTCGGGAATCTGCTCACCTCGTTCAAACCGTATCAACAAGTTCTCGCGCCATTCTTCTCCAATCTTCTGCCGGAAGGGCCGCTTCGTCGCTATCTTGCGGAACGGGCGGGCGTGAAGGAACGGCGCGAGTTCTTCCTCCTGTGGATGCTGGGCCGAGACCTTCCGGGTGCCCTGTCGGTCCACCCGGCCGATGGAGACGCGCTGCCCCCCCAGGTCGAGGAGAATCTTACGCCCGATAAACGGCAGAACATGATGCGCTTCTCGCTTGCGGGCGTGCAGCTGAAGTTCTCCGCGCTCAAGAATGATCCCAAGAAGGGCGGACTCACTATTCCGGTCGAAGGTGTCGGCGGTTCATGGATCGTCAAGCTACCGTCACATCAGTATATCGGCGTGCCTGAGAACGAATACTCCATGATGACCCTGGCGAAGGACATCGGCATGGATGTGCCCGAGCTTCAACTGATCGACGTCGAGGCAATCAAAGGTCTTCCGGACGGAATCGGCGAACTCGAGGGGCGGGCGTTTGCCGTGAAGCGGTTCGACCGCACGGCTGATGCTCCGGTCCACATGGAGGATTTCGCTCAGGTATTCGGCGTCTTTCCGGATGAAAAATACGACAAGGCGAATTACCGAAGCATCGCGCGTGTCCTCGGCATTGAGACTGGTGAGGCCGACCTCGCCGAGTTCGTCCGACGACTCGTATTCAGCACACTGATCGGCAACGCCGACATGCACCTGAAGAACTGGTCATTGATCTACCCTGATGGGCGGACACCCGTCCTGTCGCCCGCCTACGATCTGCTCTCGACTATTGCGTACATCCCGGACGACAAGATGGCGTTGAACTATTCGCGCACGAAGAAGATGGCCGAATTCTCAAAGGACGAGCTGGCGCATCTGGCTGCCAAGGCGAAGATGTCGGAGACGCTTGCGCTCGAAACGGCTGCGGAAACGGTGCAGCGCTTCAAGAAACTTTGGAAGGAGCGCAAGACAGAACTCCCGCTGCAACGACAAGTCATCGAAGTCATCGATGCACATACCGAGACGATCCCGATCTACAAGGAGCTCTAAGGCTTGAATAGCCGGGGTTTCTGACAGAATAGAGTGAGAGACGCTTCCTTCCCACTGGTTATTTGAATTCGATGAAGTCCCTGCGCGCGGACTGTGGGGTCAGGCGAGCCTCGCCCGGCGCTGGATATGAAATTCTTGAGTTGCGAGTAGACCGTCATTGACGGTTTCTATCAGATCTATGCGTCGATCCCAGCGAAGTTGCCTCCATCGCGTTACGCACCTACGCCGCAACGTTAGTCGCATTGATGGCGGAGCGGGAGCGAATGCATGCACTGTCCTCAATGCACAAAGAGGAGGTAGCTGCGATCAGCGTTGCGCCGATTGCTCGTCTCGTCGGTCCAGCCGACGGCACGGCGATAGCTGCCCATCACCCCGGCCTCCTTGACGGTGACAAGATCGACCCGCTCTGTCTCATCGGCAAAAGGGGAGACGTAGAGCGCGTCCTCAGGACAATAGAGCTCGCAGAGGAAGCAGGTCTGGCAATCGCTCTGCCGCGCGATCACCGGAAGCCCGTCCGTTTTGTCGAATACGTTGGTCGGACATACCGCGACACAAATGTCGCAAGAGGTGCAGCGCTCGCTATCGATGACCTCGATCATTCCGCAGCCTCCGCGTAAGCCGCCTCGGCATGGGGCCGGACGGCGGTCCAGACTTCGTCAAGGCCGCCCGATGTCAGGTAGTGGCGCTGCCGATGGTCCTGCTCGGGGAAATCGTCACGACGATGCATGCCGCGGCTTTCCTGACGCGCCAGTGCGCTGCGGTACATCCATCGCGCTGTGGCCAGCATCGCCGCGCTTTCACGCGTGCGGAGCAATTCGGCCGCGCCGGCAGCGCCTGCTTCCGAGACATCGCGCCAGGCGGCATCGAGGCGCGCCAGCGCACCACCGAGCCGTGAGGCCTCGCGGAAATAATTCAGCTCATAGGGGAAGACCTCGTCCTGGACGGCTCGCGCCAGCGCGGCCGGCTCGAATGCGCGCCGCGACCGGCTCCGGAGGCCGACCGTTCCAGCCGAGGACAGCTCTCGACCGTCAGCGGCTTGCCGCGCGTAGTCCGCGGCGCCCTGCCCGGCCAGCGTCCCCGACGTCATCGCCCAGGCGGCGTTGTGGCTGCCGCCGCCGGTGAAGCCACCGCAGATCAATTCGCGCGTCGCCGCATCTCCGGCGGCATAGAGCCCGGGGACGGTGGTTGCGCAGGTCTCGTCGACGATGCGAAGGCCGCCGGTGCCACGCACGGTGCCTTCCAGTCGCAGCGTAACCGGAAAACGATCCTTGAACGGATCGATTCCGGTGCGGTCGAAGGGCAGGAAGAAATTCGGTTGCGAGGCCCGCATGTGCAGCTGGACGTCCGCGTCGGCCTTGTCGAGCCGCGCATAGACCGGCCCCCCGAAGCAGGGCTCGGGCAATCGCGGAACGACCGCCTTTGGATGCAGCACCAGCTGCCGTCTTCATAGGTGAAGTTGGCCCAGCCATAGAACAGCGTCTTGGTGACCGAGCCGAACGCCGGCGAGATCGCGTAGGGATTGGAAAACTCCATGCTGCTGAATTCGGCGCCGGCTTCGGCGGCCATGAGATAGCCGTCACCGGTGAGCACGTTCGAACCTAGCGTCTTGCTCAGAAACGCACAGCCGCCGGTCGCAATCACCACCGCTTTGGCGCGCACGGTCCAGCGATCCTGCTTCTGGCGACGCAGGCCGCTCGCGCCCGCAACCGCCCCGGCCTCGTCGAGCAATAATTCCAGCGCCGGGCTGTGATCGAGGACGGTGACGCCGGCCTGCTTGGTCCGCTTGCGCATCAAGCGCATATATTCGGGGCCTTGCAGCGAGTTGCGCTGCGACTTGCCGTGGTCATCCACGGGATAGGGATAGCCCCATTCGGCGAGGCGATTGCTCTGCTGAAAAGTGAGATCGAGCGTGCGGACCATCCAGCGGCGGTCCTGAAGATATCCGCCGAGCTTCTCGCGGCTCGCCATCGACGCCTCGCGGTCAGTCGGCGTGGGATCGACGTACCAGACGCCGGTTCCCGCCGCCGCGGTCGAGCCCGAGGTGCCGCAAAAGCCCTTATCGGCGAGAACAACACGCGCGCCGCGTTCGGCCGCGCTTACCGCTGCCCAGGTGCCCGCGGGCCCGCCACCCAGCACCAGCACGTCTGCATCATATTCGACCGATCCTGAAGGTGCGGACCTACGCTCGGCGCGATGGATTTGGTTGGTCATTGAACACGTCCCCAAGTTCGAACCATTACAATTGGCGCGCTCACGCCGAAACCGGCGCCTTCCAGCGCATGAAGCGCCGCTCGATCACCTCGAGCACAGCGTTGAACGCCAGCCCGATCACAGTGATGCCCAGGATGCCGAAATACATCTGCGGGATCAGGAAGCTGTACTGGCTGTTGATGATGAGATAGCCGAGCCCCGCCTTCGCCCCGACCATCTCGGAGGCGACCAGCACCAGCATGGCAGAGGCGCTGGCGAGGCGAATGCCGACGAAGATGGTCGGAAGCGCTGCCGGAAGAATGACCTTGCGGAACAATTGCTGCGGGCTCGCGCCCATGGTGCGCGCCGACTTGATCAGGAGCGGATCGACCTGCTTGACGGCGGCGATCGTGTTGAGCAGCAGCGGCCAGGCGCAACTGTAGATTACCATCGTGATCTTCGACATCTCGCCGATGCCGAGCAGCAGGATGAAGACCGGCAGCAGCGCCAGCGGCGCGGTGTTACGGCAGATTTCGATGAACTGGTTCAGGAGATTGCCGAGCCGCGCGTACCAGCCGACGAGAAGGCCAAGCGGAACGATCAAGGCAACCGAGATCAGAAACCCGCTCAAGGCACGCAGCAGGCTTGCTGACACGTCGTCATAGAGCTCGCCGCTCTGTGCGAGCTGCCAGCCGGCGGCAATCACCTCGGAGAACGGCGGCAGGAATACCGGATCGACCACCCCAAGTCGCGGGGCAACCTCCCACACCGACAGCAGCACGATGAGCAGCAGCGAGCGATGCCCCAATGCGCCGAGCGCGCGCAGGGCAGCATGAAGCCGGCCGGCGATCCGTGGGGATGCGCGATCTCCGCCTGACAACGCGTTCGGACGCCCATGCGCGAGCTCCAGCAGCGTCAGCGTTTCAAGGCTAGACATGCGCGATCTCCTTCACGTCACTGTTGCCGCGACGGACATCGGCGGGGCGGCTCGATTGTCCCTGCTGCGCCTTCTGCACCTCTTCCCGGAGCAGGCTCCATATCTCGTGCCTGACCTGACCGAACTCCGGCAGCGAACGCACGTCCTCATCTTCGCTGCGCAGCGAGGCCGGAATGTCGAAGATTTGCTTGATCCGGCCCGGGCGCGAGGTCATCACGGCCACGCGTTGGCCAAGCGCTACGGCCTCGTCTATGCCATGGGTGATAAAGACGATGGTCTTGCCGGTGGCGCGCCAGATCCGCAGCAGCTCGGTCTGGAGCGTCTCGCGCGTCTGGGCATCCAACGCGGCAAACGGCTCGTCCATCAGCAGCACCTCGGGATCGTAAGCAAGACTGCGGGCAATCGCGACGCGCTGCTTCATGCCGCCGGAGAGCTCGTGCGGATAGCGGCTGGCAAATCCGGACAGGCCAACGAGGTCGAGGAAATGCCGCGCGATCTCGCGTCGCTGCGCGGCCTTCAGCCCGGCGATGTCGAGCCCGAACTCGACATTCTCCAGGGCGGTGCGCCAGGGAAACAGCGCGTATTGCTGGAACACGATGCCGCGGTCGCGGCCGGGCCCTTTGATCTGCCGCCCGTCGAGCAGGATGCGGCCGCTGGTCGGCGTCGTCAGCCCACCCAACAGATCGAGCAGGGTCGATTTCCCGCAGCCGCTGGGACCGACCAGGGCCAGGAACTCACCAGTGCGAACATCGAGCGTGATGTCCTCGAGGGCGGTGAAACGGCCCAACGGGCCGCCTCCCTCGCCGCGCGTCACGAATTCCTTGCGGACGTGTTCGAAGCTGATTTTGATCGGGCTCGCTTGGGTCACTGGGCCTCCGCCGTCTTGCCGGGACGGAAATAGTTGAAGGCGTTGGTGTAGGTCTCGGAGGCCTTGACCTGGCCCGGCTTGAACAGACCGTCCTTCTCCAGCCAGTCGATCCACACCTGGATCTCGGCATCCGAGATCACCCCGCCTTTGCTCGCGACGCCCGTGCTCTTCCAGTATTTGATCGGCGTCGCGTCCTCATTACGTTTGCGCTCCGCGATGATGCGCCCGAAGCGCGCGCGCACCTCCTCGGGCGGCGTCGACTGCGCCCAAGCGATGGCGCGCGAAATGCCCTCGATCAGCTTGCGTGAGGCCTCCGGATTGTCCTTGATGAACTTGTCGCGCAGGACGTAGGAGCCGCCGGTGAAATTGCCGAACAGACCGGTGTCGTTGAACAGCGAGTGGATGCCGCCACGCTCCAGTGCCTTGTCGCGCAGCACGCCGCTAAGGGTGCTCACTTCGACCTGGCCCTGGCGTAAGGCCTGTTCACCGCTGACCGGCGGGATCGCGACCAGCGTCACCTGCTTGGCTTCCGCTGATGTCAAGCCGTTGCGGGCGAGATATTCGCGGAGCACAAATTCCAGATGGGCACCGAGCGTATTGACGGCGACCTTCTTGCCGATCAGGTCGCGCGCGGTCTTGATTGGGCTGTCGTCCCTGACGAAGTAGCCGTTATAGGTGTTGGCGTCCGAGCCGTAATAGCCGACCACGGCCTTGATGGGCGCCTTTGCCGCGATCAGCTTGAGGATCGCGCCGTAGAAAGCCCCGCCGATGTCGATATCCCCGGTCACCACGGTCTGGATGTCCTGTGGGCCGCTGATGGTGTTGCCGACCCATTTCAGCTTCAGGGGCGCCAGATAGCCGAGGTCGTCGGCGAGCTCGATGAAGGTCACCTGCCCCGCCCAGCCCTGATACCGGATCTCGCTCTTGTCGAGCGGCGGCTCGGCGAAGGCGGGAGCGGCAAGGCCCAATGCCAGCGCGCTGACAAGCAGCCGCCGTGCGGCGCTCCGTGCAGCACGATGCCGCGCTTGAAAAAATTGAAACAGAGAGTTCATGTGTCAAACCCGGTCAAGTGTTGGAGATCAAGCGGCCTTGGGCGCCTGCGCCTTCGGCGCCTTGACGCGCGTCACGCTGTGACGACCGTCGACGCTGACAGGCACTTCCCCATCGATGGTGGCGCGGCGGACGACGCGGTGCTGATCGCCATAATCGTTGACGGCGTAGTGCTGGGTTGCCCGGTTGTCCCAGATCGCGAGGTCACCGGCCTGCCAGGTCCAGCGTACGGTGTTCTCGGGCGCGGTGATGTGGGACTGGAAAAGCTCGAACAGCTTCTGGCCATCATATTTCGGCAAGCCGACGAAGCGCTGCACGAAGTTGCCGAGCACCAGGGTGCGTTCGCCGGTTTCGGGATGAACCCGCACGACCGGATGCTCCGTCTCATAGATCGTGCCGGTAAAAACCTCGTCGAAATGCTTGCGATCCGCTTCGCTCGCGGGCGTCTTCACCGCGTAGTCGTAAGCGTTGCTGTGGACCGCCCAGAGCTCGTCGGCAAGCTTGCGCAGCGGCGCCGGCAGGTCGAGATAGGCCGCCGCCGTGTTCGACCACACGGTATCGCCGCCGTATGGCGGGATCACAACGCCACGCAGCACCGAGATTTTCGGATAGGCATCGACGAAGGTGACGTCCGTGTGCCACTGGTCTGCACGACCGCCGCCACGACCTGAATCGAGCTCCAGGATCGATGAAGTGCCCTTGGTCGCACCGACCGTCGGATGCGGCACGAGCTTACCGAGCCTGATAGCAAAGCGCTCCTGCTCGGCATCGTCGAGATGCCCCTGGTTGCGGAAGAAGGTGACCTTGTGCTCCAGCAGCACATGATTGATGGCGCGAATGACGTCGTCGGACAAATCGCCTGATAATTTGACGTTCCGGATTTCGGCACCGAGCCGGGCCGCACGTTTGACGATATCGGCGCGCGGAATGACGTTGTCGATGGTGATCGGGTTGCTCATGATCGTATCTCTCATTGAATTCGTGGACAAAGCTCCGCCATACGCCGGTCATGCCGGCGGCGGCGGACAGTGACGGGTGGTTTCCTGGTTGGCCCTAGGGGATCACGTCGGCGGCTAGACAGTCGGCAGCAGGCGGATCCCGGCGGTACAGCTCTCCGCCATCGCCGCAGTGCGAAGCGATGCGCACAGCACCATTAGCCGGGCCACATTGCGAACGATGTTTGGATCGGATTGCCGCATGGTGAACGACCTCGCTTGGACGTTGCCGATGGTAAAAGCGATGGCGCTCCAGTCAATGAAACGAAACCAGCGTTGTTTTCGGCGCCGCGCAATGATCGCTTCGTTGGGACGGCGAGCACGGAAAGATTTGCGATCATGACGGCCCATGCGAGCGCCTCACATGCGCGAAGACGAGCAAAATCGAGCCAACGGACGCACGAAACGACGCGGTTCATTTGCCTTGATCACCAGCACGAACGCACTCATCTCCCGCTAGCGACGCGCTCGTATCGTTCATGCTCGCTTCGCCGACAACAACGCAAATTCATTACATCGACAGCTTTGCGAGCATCGACATAGAGTCAACTGCAACGCGCGCGGTGACGCCGCGATCCGGAGATAACCAACCATTGCGAGCCAGATGATGAGCAAACGCCAGCTTTCCCTCAACTTCTTCATCTATCCGGACGGTCATCACGAGGCCGCGTGGCGGCACAAGGCCTCGACGACGGACCGCATTCTCGACGTCACCTACTATCAGGAACTGGCGCAACGCGCCGAAGCGCACAAGTTCGACGCGGTCTTCTTCGCCGACGGGCCGGTGCTCTCGGATAACGTCCGCTACGCGCAGCGCTTCCGGCTCGAGCCGATCACGCTTCTCGCCGCGATCGCGTCGGCTACCACGCACATCGGCCTGATCGCGACCGCTTCAACCACCTACACCGAACCCTACAATCTCGCTCGGCTGTTCGCGTCGCTCGATCACCTCAGCCGCGGGCGTGCAGGATGGAACATCGTGACGACAAGCTCGCCACAGGCAGCGCAGAACTTCGGCCTGCCTGAGCATCCTCCGCATCACGAGCGGTACGAGCGGGCGCGCGAATATCTCGATGTCGTCACCGCGCTATGGGACAGCTGGGAGGACGATGCGCTCGTCAATGACCCCGTCTCCGGCATTTTCGCTGATACCAGCAAGATCCACGCGATCGACCATATAGGGAAATACTTCCGCGTGCGCGGCCCGCTCAACGTCTCACGGACGCCGCAGGGCCGGCCCGTCTATGTCCAGGCCGGCTCTTCCGAGGACGGACGCGCCTTCGCAGCGCGCTTTGCCGAGGCCATCTTCACGGCGCACCAGACGTTGGCGAGCGCGCAGGAGTTCTATGCCGACATCAAACGGCAGGCGCGTGCGTTCGATCGCAGCCCTGACCAGATCAAGATCCTGCCCGGCATCTCGCCGTTCATCGCCAGCACACAAGCGGAGGCCGACCGGCTTCAGGACGAGTTCAACGCGCTGATCCAGCCGGAGTTCTCGCTCGCCCAGCTCCGCCAGATGACCGGGCTCGACCTCGCCGGCTTTGATCTCGATGGCCCCTTCCCACGTCACCTGATCGATACCGACGGTGCGCATGGCGTTGCCAGCCGCTTCAAGCTGATCGTCGACATCATCGATCGCGAAAAGCCCACGATCCGCCAGCTGGTGCAGCGCCTCGCCGGTGCGCGCGGGCATTGGGTCATCGCCGGCCCCCCGGAAAAGATCGCCGACAACATCCAGACCTGGTTCGAGAACGGCGCAGCCGACGGTTTCAACGTCATGCCTCCGTGGCTGCCGGGCGGGTTCGACCTGTTCGCCGAACAGGTCGTGCCGATCTTGCGCAAGCGCGGCCTCTTCCGCCGTGATTATGCGGGCAGCAGTCTGCGCGATCACTACGGTTTGAGCCGCCCGGCCAGCCTGTTCTCGGGCGCCGTGCGGGCCATTGCGTGAGGGTGGAAAACCAGTCGGGCCGTGCGCACGTCGTCTCTTCAGCAAGGTGCGTTGCCGGTTTTGAACAGAATGTCCGCCTCAGAACCGTCCAGCCTGACCAATTCGCAGCGCCGAAACGCCAAGCCAGTCGTTGAAAGCAGCAAGAAAAAATGCCGTGATCGCAGCACGTCTGGCGATCCGTCGATAAGAACGCGGGCGCCAGTTTCGGACGCCTCGATTAGTATACAGTTGCGCCACCATCGCCCGTCCGCTGCCAGGAGGGTCATCCGATGTTCATGTTCAAAACGGACGAATCGGGTTCCTCTCTTGGTCGGGAGCATCAAGACTCCGCCTGACGGCGCCTTCAAACAAAATCATTGCAATTAGAAGTCGAAGAGCAGAAGGCCAGCGCACGTCTCTGCCCAGACCGAAACATCAAAGTAACTGTGGCTTGATCCGCGCCGGCTCCGATCTAGCGGTTCTCTATAAAAAGGTGAATGCAAACAGGCTTGCGCACAGGAGGACAAATCCCGCTCCAGTCAGGCCCAGGAAGCTTCCTGAGATGAGATCATGTTCGCGCATGAGTGCCTCAGCTGTCTCTGCCAGCTTCGAATCAGAGCAGGTTTGGAGCGGCTGTTGTTAGCCCGCTTGCTCGCACTTTTTCGGCTATTGCGCGTTGAAAATGCATTTTTTGGACACTGCTCGAGACGACTGAGGCGTGTTGCAGCAGCAGGCCTCGTTTAAGGCTTGGCATACGACTTAAGCTGCTTGGACGTTGGCCGTACAAGATGGTCCAGAACCTCCGTCCAGGTAGATGTGAGCGGCTTCATAATTGCGATAAGAGTTCGGGAGTATCCTTTCGACATGCGTGGGTCTCTGATTGTCCTTGCCATCTTTGCAATTATCTTGGCCGTGCGCGGACACCAGCGTGAGAGTGTCGCGTTGCGTCCGACGGAAGCCATGCCGCCTGTCAACGTACCTTAAGGCTTGGCGGGAGCAAGGAATGCGTTGGCAAGATGCTGATCATTTGGGGCGTTTATCTCGTCAGTCAGATTCGAAGAACTATCCGCCGGCGCCGGTCGAGGGCAGAGCGCGGTGAGCAGCGCTATCGGAAGCGTTGAGACAGCCCAATCCGCGGAAACGTTCCGCCGTGCCCGCGAGATGCGGCGAGAGCCGACACAACCATCTGTTTGACATGCGATGCGTTTTTTGGAGGTTGCCGTGACAAAGCTTAGAGTTCTACTTCCCGCCTGCATTACCATCCTGGCGGGCAGCACGTCGACTGCGCTCGCGTGGGGACAGCTCGGGCATTCCGTGATTGCTGAGCTCGCGCAGCGACATCTCACCCCGGCTGCCACGACCAAGCTCAAGGACCTGATCGGAGAGACCTCGTTGGCGTCGATCTCGAACTGGGCTGACGACTACAAGTTCACGGCAGAAGGGAAGAACACGTATCGCTGGCACTTCGTCGACATCGATGTCGCCCGCGCCACTTATGATTCCGCGCTGGACTGCAATGAGGCAAACAATCAGGGCACTTGCATCGTGCGGGGCCTGCCTGAGGCGATTGCGGTGTTAAAGGACACTTCGCGCAGTAAGGACGACAGGCTGCGTGCGCTCAAGCTGGTGGTTCATCTTGCGGGTGATCTTGAGCAACCGCTTCACGCAAGTGAACGGGATGGCGACCAGGGTGGTAACAAGTTGCACGTCATATTGCGTGCCAAACGCTCGGATGGAACGTCATACACGCGCGCATCGACGTTTCACAGCATGTGGGATGATTCTCTGATCGACCTTCAGGCCTATTCGTGGGGAAGCTATGCGGACGCAATCGACGGTGCATCGTTGCCGGCGGTTGAGCCCGCTCCCTATGATGAGGCACGCATCGCTGCTTGGGCCAATGACACCCATGCGCTCGGGATAAGGGCCTATCAGCTTCTGCCTCAAGGTGCGCCGGAGCAGAACGACGCTGGTCATCCCATTGAGCTCGGAGCGGAGTATGCCGCTGCCGTCAAATCAGATCTTGATGGCGAGCTGGCAAAGGGAGCTGCGCGATTGAAAGCCATCCTTGAGGATGCACTTGGAGATTCGTGATGTGAGGCGAGCGTTGACCAACAGACGCGTCCGATCACAACTTTGTTCATCTCTCGAAGGCAACGCGAAACGCCGCCGTTGATTTGATATTTCTGCGCCCTTATTTGCGTCCTAGAGGTGGCGTCGGCTGCTACAGCACCGCCAGCTCGTTTGATGAAACCAAGGCTGGAAATGCAGTCGACGACGAAGCATTTGGACGAGATGAGAGGACCGTCGGCTCCAGCTCTCGGGGACGGTTTCGTTGTTGCGCTATTTGGACGGCGGCCACAGCGGGCTATCCGCCCACTTCCGCGCAGCTGGATCGTGCAGGGGATCGCCTCCGCAGGCGAGGCAGACGTAGCCCGGCCGGCCGGGCGCCTCGTCGTCAGGCACGGCCGTCATCGGCTTGCCGCAGGTCGGGCACAGGGTTTCGGCTTGCGTAGAGCCTTGTGATCGGATTTCCCCCCGTGTCGCGCGGCGATCAGGATGGAAGGCGCTTCCTACCCAGATTGCCGCGCTACACCTCCGCTGTGAGCTTAGTTTCTCTGGCGCCGTGAGCTCAAGCAGATCCTTTAAATCCGTCCGACGCATCAGCAGGCCCTTGACGGAACGCGCATCCGGCAATGATATTCGGGTTATCAGTGATGTTGCGGGGGGGCGTCGTGGAAGAGTTCTATAGTGGCTTTGCGCAGCGGGCGCGCGATCTAGCAGAGAAAGCCGACCCATTCACCAAGCGGCGGCTTCTCGACCTCGCCCAGCGTTACGATCTGAAGAGCAGACCGGGATCGCCAGGCGTTCGGTCCCTCCCGCCGCCCCGCGCAACGCCGCCGACGGTGCTCTTCTCCGGCGCTGGCGAAGTGTGATCCAACCCTTCGAAGCGATTACCGCCCGCCCGAGACGGTTATCTTCTCCGGACTCTCATTACGCAGGTCCCCGAATTCTCTTGCTGAGATTATGGCAATTTTCTCATCATTTGTTGCAGAGAATAGCTTGTCAGCGCAATGATTAGCTTGCATAATCTCTGCAAGAGATGATGAGATTATGGCCTACATTCATGAACTGCCTGCTTGGCCCACATTCACTTGGGATATGCAGCGGATTGCAGACCGATTGGCGGCGGTCCGTCATAAGCAGGGCCGCCTGCTCGGCCGGATGGAGCGGCTCGGATTCCCCCTCAAAACTGAGGCTACTCTTCAGACCCTCACTGAAGAAGTGGTGAAGTCGAGTGAGATCGAGGGTGAGATCCTCGATCATGCGCAGGTTCGGTCCTCCATCGCTCGTCATCTTGGTATGGACATTGGGGGCCTTATCCCTGCCGACCGGTACGTCGAAGGCGTGGTCGAGATGATCCTCGACGCCACCGAACACTATGCCGAGGAGCTAACTGCCGAACGCCTCTTCGGCTGGCATGCCGCGCTCTTCCCCACTGGGCGCAGCGGTATGACCAAGATAGTCGTCGGCGCGTGGCGGACGGTCGAGACTGGACCCATGCAAGTTGTCTCGGGCCCGATGGGTCGCGAGCGCGTACACTATGAAGCTCCATCGGCCGAGCGTCTCGATGCGCAGATGCAGACCTTCTTGGAGTGGTTTAACCGTAATATCGTTAGCATCGATCCCGTGTTGAAGGCCGCTCTCGCTCATCTTTGGTTCGTGACCATCCATCCATTTGAAGACGGCAACGGTCGTATTGCGCGTGCGATCGCTGACCTTGCGCTGGCAAGATCAGAGCGGAGCCCGCAAAGGTTTTACAGTATGTCCGCGCAGATTCGGCGCGAGCGGAACGACTACTACTCAATTCTCGAGCGGATCCAGAAAGGAAACCTCGACATCACCGATTGGATGGCGTGGTTCCTGGATTGCTTAGATCGCGCCTTTGACAACGCGGATGCCATTCTCGGGAGAATTCTCCAGAAAGCGGACTTCTGGGATCGTCATGCGGCTCGCCAGCTCAATGAACGTCAACGAACTGTGCTTAATTGCCTGTTCGATGGATTTGAGGGCAAGCTAACGTCCTCAAAGTGGGCAAAGCTAACGAAGGTCTCCCAGGCGACGGCGGCAAGGGACATTGAGGAATTGATCGAACATGGCATCCTTAAGAAAGATGCCGCCGGGGGCAGAAGCACCAGCTACTCGCTCGTTGACACACACAGCTGATGGCGGAACGGGAAGGATGAGGAGGAAGAAGCATTTGAGAAGATCCTCTCAACGCAACTTAACCGCAACATCGACGTCGTTAATTCGTCGAGACAAGAACTCTCGTTGCTGAGGCTTCCTCAACACGGGTGATCGGCTCTATCAACCTGCTGATCGAGTAGGCCGGCTTGCCTGCTTACGCTGTGATGACCTATTGTGCAGATGTCCATCGATGTGCGGATGCCAAGCGCAAGTTCGTGTTCACGGCAATCTTGATCCTTCGCCGCCGCCGATCTCCTAGGGTGCTCGCCATTTACTGCGTTAACCTCGGACTCGTTCATCCTCGTCCTTAAGAGAGACTGTCGTTCTAGAACGCCGAAGTAGGGCAATTTGAAAGGCGTTGAATGCGATGATTGGCACCGAGACACGAACTGCAGCCGGCATTCTCACACTCACCGCTTTGCGCGGTATCGGCCCTGCTACGGCCGAGCGTCTCGCTGAACGATTCTCGCTTCTTGAAGCGATTTTGGGCGCCGAGCCTGCGAAGCTTCGATCGGTCGTTTCGGCCGCGGTGGCTGAATGCCTTCAGGAGCCCGCCGCCATTGTTAAAGCCAGCGAGAAGGCACAGCGAGTGCTCGACGAGGCGGATCGGCGTGGGGTGCGTGTTCTGTCGATCTTCGATACGGATTATCCAGTGGCTCTGCGCTCTCTTGCCGATCGCCCGCCCATCCTGTTTGTGAAGGGCCAGCTTCCGCCGCGCCGCAGCGTCGCTTGCATCGGCACGCGCGAGCCGTCCGAATTCGGCGAAATCGTCAGCGATAGGATCGTGGAGACACTGGTCGGCGCCAATTGGGCGATCGTGAGTGGCCTTGCGATCGGCGTCGATACGTTGAGCCACCAAAGCGCATTGCATCACGGCGGGCGGACCGTCGCTGTGATGGCGGGTGGTCTTGAGGGCATTTACCCGAAGCAGAATAGCAAGCTCGCCGAAGAGATTCTGGAAAAGGATGGCGCGCTGATCAGCGAGCAGCCTTTCGGCGTGCCGCCATCCCCGCGCAATCTTGTGCAGCGCGATCGCCTGCAAAGCGGGCTTTCGATAGCAACCTTTGTCATGCAGACAGACATCAAGGGCGGCTCGATGCACACGGTGCGCTTCACGATCCAACAGGACCGCGTGCTGTTTGCGCCAGTGCCGCAGGGCCGTCATGCCACAGAGCCTAAGAGCCAGGGCATCTTGGCCATGACGCAGTTGCCCGCGAGCCGCTTCGCCGAAGCTGTGCGGGCTGAAGGTGACTACCGACGCATACTCGCCGAGAGGTATGGC
Organism: Bradyrhizobium guangdongense; assembly: GCF_004114975.1. Taxonomy (NCBI): domain Bacteria; kingdom Pseudomonadati; phylum Pseudomonadota; class Alphaproteobacteria; order Hyphomicrobiales; family Nitrobacteraceae; genus Bradyrhizobium; species Bradyrhizobium guangdongense. The sequence continues at coordinate 352,348 of NZ_CP030052.1, read as the reverse complement.
AACCGCCCGGTGGCTGTGCCGCTAGCCAGCAAGGAAGACTACGCCTCCATGCTTGGCTTATTGGAAAGCCGCTTGGCTGGTGGCGAAACCCAAACAGTCGCTCCGCCGTCGTCACCCACGCAGATGTCGATGCTCTAACGGCTGGGATGTTCCTGTTTGACCTCGACATGACGCTTTTCGATAGCTCGGCCATTGCGCAGCAACGTCGCTTTCAGATGTGGGACAATGTCCGGCAGAATATGCATCTGATCCGGCCGTTCCCCGCGCAAGGCCGCGCGGCGCCTCATGAGCTTCCCGCCCTTCTCAGGGCGGACGGACAGAGGATCGGCATCGTCACCTCTTCGCCTGAATGGTACGCGACTTCAGTCCTCCAGCAATTCCGCATCCCTTACGACGTGCTGGTCAGCTACGGCAATACCCAGAACCACAAACCCGACCCCGAGCCGATCCTGGAAGCGCTACGTCGTGTCGGCGTGGCTGCGACGACGGAAACGCTCTACATCGGTGATGATGTCGGTGACATCGAAGCCAGTTACCATGCCGGGGTGACTTCTGTTGCGGTCCGATGGGGGCCTACGTCAATCTTCGAGCTTTCCTCCAGTGCACCGGACGTCTTCATGTCGAAGGCATCCACCTTGCTGAGACGCGAACATTCCTGGCCGCGGCTATATTGGCGAAGCGTGAGCGCAGCCGTGTTGTCGCTGAAGAGTGATGATACCCACGCCAAGATTCTCGGTGAGGCCGTAGGTCGAGCCATCGCAACCCTCGACTGGGCACCGGACTATGTTGTGCCGGTTCCGATGAAGCCTTCTCAACAGCGCAATCGCTTTGAATTGCTGCTCAATGAGGCAGCAGATCATTTCGATGAGGACATCGAACTGGAGCTGAAGGGCCTGCGTGTCGTCAAGGAAATCGAGGGCTACAAGCAGATGAATTCGCTGGAGCGCGCCGAAGCAATCAAAGGCGCTTTCCATTCTAATTTCAGATGGAACAATAACAAGATCTTGCTGATCGACGATGTCTACACGACCGGGGAGACCACCGGGGAATGTGTCCGGACACTCGCCGCCAGCGGCGCCGGCGAAGTCAGGATCATGACGCTGGCGAAGGACCAGCGGGTATTTGCTCGCAAGACCTGCCCCGCCTGCGGTCGCTCTATGAAAATCCGGGAGAATCACACAACCCATTTCAAATTCTGGGGCTGCTCGGGTTATCCTCACCACTGCCAAAACACTGAAAACTTCTAGAGCATGATCCCGAGAAGTGTGCAGCGGTTTTCGGAGGCTCAAACAATAACCTAAAGCGCGACGAGGATTCATCTCATTCTCATCGCGCTTTAATGTGCGCGTGAGCGATTGATCCGCGCTCCAAGCCAGAAAACATGCCGAGCGAGCGCGGAACGAACGACGCCATCGACAACGACCGGCATTGAAGAAGAGGAAGACGGACGTGGATCTGAATGGCCAGCGGTTTGAGGCCCGTCCAATCAGACGTGCAGAGCTCACGCGAGATGAGAGTTGACGTTGACGAATAACCCGGCCGAACCGTTTCCACCCGTCTGCTCGTCGCTCACTCCGCTCGGGCGGTCTTGCGGGCACGCACAACATGATCCCGTGTAGAGAGTGCCAAACGGCGGCGGCTAAATCGCGTCAGGCGAGCCATTTTCCGGAGCGCCGCGCTCTGCCTGCTCCTGCAGCTCGCGTTCGGCTTGATGCCAGAATTCGAGTTCGCGCCCTTCCGGCCTGCCTGCTTTCTCCCAGAGCTCGTGGGCCTTGTTTTTGATCTGCTCTTCGGTCGGGAATGCCATGGCGGACTCCGCGGGGGCACGGTCCCGCCTTTGGGGGGCTTTGGGGGTATGCGGCAGGACCGTGGGGGCACAAGGGCCCTTTCATTGAACCGCCCAGAAGCCAGCATGTTCCAATAACCAGGGCGAGGCATGAGATGCGCCCGAGCAAAATTAGCGCGCTCCAACCTCAGAAGGCCGGAAGGCCTAGCTAAATTTCCCCTCAGCACGATCTTACCTTCACGAGCGTATGATGCGTTTAGATGCAGACGTGCGGGCCGCTGCCGGCCGCCTTGGCGACCGGCTCCATCCGCGTGCAGCCAAAGGCGTCGCTAGAACACCGGCTTGCTTGTTGTCATGCGCTGCGGCTCGCCAGCTACAATCGCATCGAGAAAAGCGCTGTTGATATTGGTGCCCTCGCTGACAGCAGGCGACTTTACTTCCATCGCCTCCAGGGCACGGGGCTCTGTTCGGTGACGCGCTATCTCGATCGATGCGCTCGATCAACTTCTGAGAAAAGGCTAGCTCAAGTATGCGATCATTCTTCTCGAGCGCTTGGCCTAATCGGATCCACCGTAGCTAAACCTGGTATATTTGCTTGAGATCCGGCATCTGTGCGAGGCCGTCTTTGCCGGTGGCCAGGATGTTCAACACGAACCTTGAAAGTCACAGCCACGCCCTTCCCTAGCGCCACATCGTCGGCGTCGAGCGAAGTGCCTCAAGCGCGACCTGCCTTAGGCGCTCCGCTGTTGTCTCACCCTTGGTTGCGGCTTCGATCAACTTGGAGGCGACATGGGCACGAAGGCCAGTTTCACTGCGGGAGATCTCCTGGCAGACCTCATCAAGCACGGCGCGGAGAAGGACACTCGTCGCTGGGTCCAACACGGGCGACTCCGAAAACGTGAAGGAAAATAAGGGCACGAGCAGGCACGTTGCAAATTTGATCTTTCGTCTGAAAGTAGGACAATATAAACTGTTAGCCCGGATGACGCACCCAGGCCGGGTGTCAACGAACACGGACGACATTGCGCAACTAGGGGCAAGAACGGACCCGGCTGTCCTGGCGGAATTCGGCGTTGAACTGGGATTTGTTGATGATTTTCACCGCAGCGGGATTGCAACAGGCCGATCCAGCTGTTCAGCACGCCCCCCAACGGTTGGATGTGAACCCATCCGCTAGGCAGGCGCGGCCGAGCGGGTGGTCCGGAACTCGCCGCGCGCAGACGAACAATGGATTCGATGTCCGACCGTTTTCCCTATTATGAGATTTTGCTCACTCGCCGTGGCCGCGGCTGGTTCTGGTCGCTCTCGACGGATGAAGGGATGCTGGTCATGGCAGGTTCAAAACGTAGCCGGCTGGCCGCCCGGTATGAGGCTAACAGGGCTTTGTTTTTGCTGCTCAGCGCGCCAGGCGGCGCGCGACATCCAGCTTCACCGCCGCGAGCTGGCGAGCGGCCAGGTGTGCGGCGTTAGCTGCTGCGGCGCCGTCCCGAAATCAACCAGATATGTTCGGAGAATGATGATGACGAAGCGCGGACCGAAGGAGCTATCTCAAGCCGGCATCGTTTTTCCAAAGAAACCTCGCCCGGCAAAAGCAAAAAAGCTGACGGCGACAATGAAGCGTCGTGCACTCAAGGTGCAAAAGGTCGAACGAGCTGCAACATCATCGCAGTGAGCGCGGCTGGGATCAGCACGCGCGCTGGAGCACCGCCCTGCCTCCTGGCGCGACGGAGATCGTGCTCGCTTATCACCGCGCGGTCAGCCTGCGAGCCTCCGTGGTATCGAGCAGGATGTTGTCGATCAGCCGGGTTGAGCCAACATAACCTGCGACACAAATCGCAGCAGGACGCGTCAGCTCGCTTGTAGCTGGCGTGAGCGTTTCGGCATCGACGATTTCCAGGTATTGCAGCTCGTCGATCTCTATAGTCTGCCTGGCGAGTGACAACAGCCGGATGGAATCGCGCTCGCCTGCCTGAAAGACAGCCTTTGCTGCGAAAAGGCCGCGGCTGATGGAAAGGGCGCTGCTGCGTTCAGGAGCGCTGAGATAGCGGTTCCGGCTGCTCATGGCGAGCCCGTCCGGATCGCGAACCGTCGGGACGGTGACGATTTCGATCGGGAGATTGAGATCGGTGACCATCCGCCGCACTACGGCACATTGCTGAAAGTCCTTTTGTCCGAAGAACGCCAGATCAGGCTGCACCATGTTGAACAGCTTGCAGACGACGGTCGTAACACCCCGAAAGTGGCCGGGCCTGAACGGGCCACAGAGGGGCTGTGCCGGTGCACCCGGTTCGACAAAGGTGTCGAACCCCGACCGATACACTTCCTCCGCCCCGGGAGCAAAGATAATATCGACGTCAGCCTCGCGGCACAGTCGTTCGTCTCGGGGGAAGTCCCGTGGATACACGCTGAGATCTTCCTTCGGGCCAAACTGGGCCGGGTTGACGAAGATGCTGACGACCGTGGTGTTGCAGCGTGCCCGGCTCGCTTTAACAAGCGCGAGATGACCATCGTGCAGGTATCCCATTGTGGGCACAAATCCGACGCGACCATTCGGTTTGTGACCAGCGAGGGCGCGGCGCAGCTCGCGGACGGTTTTTATGGTGCGCACGACGCTAAATTCCGTCCCGCTCGCCTGGCGTCCAGTTTGCGACGACCTCCGCCAGGGATTCCGGCAAACGGTAGGACTCCTGAGCGTCCGGAAATGTGCCCTCCCGGACATCGGTCGCCCAGCTTGCGAGGGCATCCTGCAAGACCTGAAATCCGTTCGAATAGGGGCGCACGAATTTCGGCCGGTGCCCCTCCGTCAATCCGACCACGTCGTGGAACACGAGTACCTGGCCCGAACATTTCGCTCCCGCGCCGATCCCAATGGTCGGAATCTTCAGGATCTCGGTCACACGCGCTGCAAGCTCGGCCGGAATGCCCTCGAGCACGAGCGCAAAGCATCCCGCTTGCTCTAACCGGTGCGCGTCCTCGAGCAGTTGCAATGCAGCCTCGCTCGTGCGACCCTGCACCCTGAAGCCGCCCATGACGTTGACGCTTTGCGGGGTGAGGCCGAGGTGTCCCATCACCGGGATTTCGCATTGGACCAGCGCGCGTATCATGTCGATGCGCTTGGCGCCCCCTTCCAGCTTGACGGCATCTGCTCCCCGTTGCAGGAAGCCACCTGCGTTGCGGATAGTTTCCTGCGGGCTGACATGGAAGCTGAGAAACGGCATATCAGCCACGAGCAGCGCACGAGGTCTTGTGCGCGCGACAGCCTCCAGATGATAGTTCATCATCGGCATGCTGACCGGAAGGGTATTGTCGTAGCCGAGACAGACATTGCCGACGCTGTCGCCCACGAGGAGGATATCGACGATGGAATCGGCAATCCGCGCTGTCACGGCGTCATAGGCGGTGGTCATCGTTATGCGCCGCCGTTCCTCCTTCCATTGTTGAAGGAGCGGAATCGTCACTCGCGCACTGGGCGCTTGAGATATGTGGCTCATCTGCGATCCCCGGTTGTGTTCAATCCGCATTCGTTGCAGCTGCGCTTCTTAGGGGAGACGACAGAAATGGGTCAATGGTCAATTTAAGAAAGAGAAAATGTCTCTCTGAATGGCAACATCAGCAGGCCGGAGGTTTTGATGATTGCGCGATCATGGTGTGAGTACTTCTTCGCGTAACCAAATCCCGCGGCGTTGAGCACGTGGAGGGGCGCAACTGTTCCGGTGATGGACGGCTTGCGGCGCGCGGCCGGGGACATTGCAGACGAGGTTAGGCAACAGAAACACGTCTATTGCACGCCGAACCAAAAATGCCGCGCGGGTCTTAGGGACGTCCGAAAGGCAGCAGCGTCCCTTGGGCGCCAATGGCTTGATCTCGGAAAAGGCGACACGGGAGTGGTCGTCAATGTAGACGGGCTGGGAGCGCCGGGTAATGCCGTCTCCGATCCCTCCAAAAACGCCACAGCGTTATGATGTCGATGTGAATGATCTCGCCTGGGCTTTCACGCTCATATCGGCCTTCCCCGCTCAGTCAGCTCCTCGCGATCCGGTTCAATTCTAAGCGACGAGGATGGCTGACGGCGGCCGTCGACACTTCGACCTGGTCGGCGATCTGCGTGCCGGTGTAGATGTCGGCGCAATGCGTCGAAGCCTGCACATGTGGCTGGCGGGACTTGGCGACGAAAGGGTCTGGAGGAGCGATTGCGCAACCAAGCAACACCTTCCGCGCGGAACCGCTTGACCTATTTTCAATCGTCTTCGGCAAGATGTTTCACAGGTCAGCCATCGGCTTGCGGCAGCCTACTCCTCCGCAGCATCGCCTATCGACCTTTGGGCATCAACGGCGCATTCTTGTGGGTGTTCATCCGGTCTCTCCCAGAACACTGCAGCTTCGGAAACTCAGCTTTCTCGGTTCAGAACGGATGGGCACTTCCTGAAAGATCACAGCTACGTTGAGCCGAATTATTAGCCAAACTTGAACAGTACGCCGTAACCACCTCGCGGATAGCTCCACTCGATGTCACCTCTCTCCTCGCAGATCACGCGGCAAGTGCCGCACTCGATGCAGCCGTCCACGGCGACTTCTATCTGGTGCTTGTCGTTAGCTACATAGCAGTGAGCCGGGCAGGTTGTCAGCATGCTCACGAGCTCCGAGGATGGCATCGTGTGTGGCCGCACCTTGATGTGAGGGTGCCCAGGATCAAGCAGGTAGCGGTTGTAGAATAGCCTGTCCTCGACGCGCGCGGATCGGTCGGTCGACATGGTTAGCCCTCATGGGGGTGTGAGAGAAGCGTTACCGCCAAGCGCGCGCGAGGCGAACGGCATCACCGAGCAGGCCGCTCCACGAACGGCTCTTGACGAAGGAGTTTAGTGATTGCTTTTCCTTTTCGGCCTTTGGTGTCCCGTCGACCCGCAAGAAATTCTGCATCGATTCCGAGACGAGCTCCGGATATGTCAGAAAAAAGTTCCGGGAGTAGGTGTGCATCAGCGCGGGCATGTCTTTGTACTTCCTTAGGTCCCTAATGACAAACGAATGGTCCAACATCGTCTTGTAAATTGACAGATTCGTCGCTGTCATTGGGGCGCCGCGCGACTTGACTTGGATGATCGCTTCGGCCGCGAGTCGCCCCGATGTCATTGCGAGGTTTGAGCCCTCGCGATGCATAGCGTTGTTGAGTTGAGCGGCGTCGCCTACGACGACCCAGCCCTCGCCATATAGCTGCGGAATGGCCTTGAAGCCACCCTCGGGAATGAGGTGAGCGGCATATTCCTTGACTTCCGATCCCTCGATCAGCGGAGCGACCGAAGGATGCCGCTTGAAGCGATCGAGCAGACCATACGGTGTTTCCCCGGTGCTTGTGAAGTGCGCGACCAGGCATCCGATGCCAAGGGAGATGCATTCCTTATTGGTGTAGATGAAGCCCATGCCTGTCATGCCGCGGGAGATGGTGCCCGCAGCCTCAATGACGAGCCCTTCATCGCCCTTAAGATTGAAGCGGGCCTCGATAACTTCGCGCGGTAGGAAGTGCATCTCCTTCACGGCGAGTGCGACCGTGTCCGGCGTAGGCCGCTTGCGTACGCCGGCCCGCGTGCCAAGAAGGCCGTTGACGCCTTCCGCGAGGACCACCGCGCCAGCATGGATCTCGCCATCGGCGCGGTCAGTCCGCACACCCACCACCTTGCCGTTAGCATCTTGCATTAGTTCGGTTGCCGTTGTCTCGCATAGCACCGTGGCGCCAGCTTCGCGAACTTTCTGCGAGAACCACCTATCGAACTGAGCGCGGATGATAGTATAGCGGTTCGGCCTTTCTTCGTTGAAGTCGTCGGAGCGGTAGTGCAGGCCGGTGTGAGAGCGGTCATCCATCATCCAGAAGCGCTGTTCGACCAGATGCCGCTCAAGCGGCGCGTCTTGTCGAAAGTTAGCGACAAGCGCCTCCAGCATATCGGCATAGAGGATCGCACCCTGCACGTTCTTCGACCCGGGATATTCGCCACGCTCGAGCTGAAGAACCTTCAGGCCGTGCTTGGCAAGCGTGAGCGCCGCTGCATTGCCGGCCATACCTGCCCCGACGACGATGATGTCAAATGTTTCCGCGGTCACGAGGTCTCTCCTTGTCCTATCCTGCGATCCGGTCGCGCGAATGCGGCGACAGCCGGGCGCGAAACGCCTCGGTCAGGATTGGCAGCAACCGGATCGCGTCCTCGACAATGCCTAAATGCGAGAACTCGAAGATAGGCGCGTTCCTTTCGGTGTTGATGGCGACGATAAGGTCGGCGCCGTCGACACCGACGCGGTGCTGAATGGCTCCGGAGATTCCGGCGGCGATGTAGAGCTTTGGCCTGATGGTTTTGCCGGTTTGGCCAATTTGCCGGTCGGATGTGACCCAACCCTTTTGCACCAGGGGGCGCGAGCAGCCAAACTCGGCACCTAGCACGTCGGCGAGCCGGCGCACGAGCCGGAAGTTTTCAGACGAACCAAGGCCGAGGCCTCCGGCAACGACAACATCGGCATAAGCGAGATTGGATCGTGCGGAATCGCGATCCGGTAGGAACGACAGCACCTTCGTTACGATATCGTCCTCGACAAGTCCAAGCGGGAGGGTGATGATGCGGCCGATCGGGCGCGCGCAGCGTTCTGGCACAGGCATCACGCGCGGCCGGACTGTAGCCATCTGCGGACGGTAGTTCAGCGTATAGATCGTGCATAGCAGCGAGCCGCCAAAGGTCGGACGCGTCGCGGCGAGGGAACCGTCGGCATCGACGTCGAGCTCTGTGCAATCGGCAGTCAGACCAGTGCGCAATGTCGTTGCGACTGAACCTGCTAGGTCGCGGCCTAGAGTGGTCGCGCCTAGGAGCAAGATCTCGGGCTTGTAGCTATTGACGAGCTTGGTGAGCGCCTTGATATAGGATTCGTTGCGATAGTCCTTGAGCAGATCATCGGCGACCATATAGACAAGGTCGGCTCCGTAGCAGAACGACTCGGTAGCGGCGGCCTGCGATGCCTCGCCCTCTTGCCCGATCACCACTGCGGCGAGATCAACTTTGAGCTTGTCAGCAAGCTTGCGGCCAACGCCCATTAGCTCCCAGGATACAGAGTGGACCTGGCCGCGTTCTTGCTCGATGAAGACCCACACATGTTTGTAGGTCTTGAAGCGGTCAGACAGCTGCTTCTTAGCCGCGGCGCGACTCGAAGGGGAAGCGCCGATTTCAGATGCGGTATTCATGTTGCGCCTTTCTTTAGCTCAATAGCCGCGCGCCAGTGCCGCGAGCTCGATCTCGAGGGCCGGCCGGCACCTGAAAATAGCGTTGATCAATGCCTCCGCGGGCTGCTCGTCAGGCTCTATCATCGTGGCCTTCTCGTTGCGGGCGGCTGGTGCGAAAACGCGCTTGACGACGGTGGGCGAGCCCCGCAAGCCGCATTGTGAAATGTCATCAACCCCCGCCTGTTGCGCGCTCCATTTCAGGATCGTCGCGCGGGCAGCGCGCAGCGCATCAGCCATCGCACCGCGGCGGATCTGGTTCGTCGCTTCGAGCATCGTGACCAGGCAGGGGAGCCGTGTCCGAAGCAACTGGACGCCACCCTCAGAGCGTCGCTCGACGTCGATGGTGCGGGCATGCAAGTCCAGTGCGCTGATCTTGCCAACATAGGTGAGCTGAAACAGGCCAAGCCGTTTTGCGATGCCAGGGCCGACCTGTGCGGTGTCTCCATCGATGGTCTGCTTTCCTGTGAAGACAATGTCAGGGGCGCCGAACTCGCTCGAGATCCTACGGATCGCTGTCGCCAAAGCGTAGGTTGTGGCTAGGGTGTCCGCGCCCGCGAAAAAGCGATCGGTCAGGAGCACCGCACGATCCGCGCCGAAGGTGAGCGCCTTGCGAAGACTGTCCTCGGCAGAAGGGGGGCCCATAGTCAACACCGTGACTTCGCCGCCGAACTGATCGCGTAGCTCAAGGGCAGCTTCCAATGCAAAGAGATCGTACGGGTTGATGATGGTCGGCACGCCCTGACGCATGATGGTATTTGTCACGGGATGCACGCGGATCTGTCCGGAGTCTGGAACCTGCTTGATGCAAACGAGCAAGTGCATGATCTTCTCCAAGACTAATCTCCCCAAAACAGTTCAGAGTGGAATGGCAATCACACCAACGAGAACGAGAACGTTTCAGTCGGCGGAGGTTTCGGGTGTAACCGCTAGGCGCCCGGAGGGCAGTACGCCGCTGCGACTAGGCGTAGCCAGTCCGACAGAGGGCAGTTCAATTTCGTTACCAATCTGCACTAGTACGGGTACAGGCTTGGTGTCGGGCGCGGCGTCCTTTAAGACCTTGAACACGCGCTGTTCAATCGGCGGTGACGTGACGAAATCTGAATATGCGCGCTCAAGCACGAGTTTGCACCGTTTAGCAACGCTGTCGTCCGCCAGATCGCTAAGGCTCTCCTTAGCAAGATATTCGCCCATGCGCCTGAGAATGTGCAGCCGCGCAACGTTGACCACTTTAGGATCGTAGTCGACGCCTAACAGAGCGAAGAACTCTTCGGCAGAAGCGGCTTTGCTGAGGCGCGCGATAATTCCATCAGACATTCAAGTTCCTTCATACTCTGCGGTCTCTACCGGCCGGGTCTGCTTCGCGGGTGCGCTGATATGCCGAGCGAGCGTTGCGCCTCAACGTCCGGCCCGGTGCGATCTAATTGGTGGCGATCTGCACGCCGCGAGTCCGCATCGGCGCGCTCACTCCGGGCGTCGGCAACAGTGGCCGATGCTGGTAGTCCGGAGCCGACCGTCGTCGGACGAGTTGGCTGGCACGACGGACCGGTGTTCGCGCAAGGCCGTCACTTCCCCATGAAGCTGTGGCGTTGTTGATGCTTGCGGAAATTAGCGCTGATGCGATCGGCACCGTCTTGCTTTCTGGAGGTTGGCGCTTGGTGTGCCATCGGTCGAGATGATGTTGTTGGTCGACGAGAGATCGGGACTGATCAAGGTCTGATGGTGTCGGGCGGGGTGCCGTCATCTGGGTCTTTCCATATTCATTCCAATCATCGAAGTGAGCAATGCACGTGCCACCTCAGCTACAGCTTGCGTTCGACCAGGCGGCTCTCACCGCTCTCTTCGCCAAAGCAACGACCAAAATCGGCGCATTGGGTGCAGACTGGCGCCCTGCACATACCTAAACTATCGCGTTCGCAGAGCACGCGATAGAAGAAGCGCTTCCAACGCATATTCCCGGTGTTCCGGCGGGCCAGTGGCGCGAAATGGCGCGTCAGGAGACGGGACAGCTCCGTACGCCCGCGCAGCCCGAGATCCTGCCAGAGGTGGTGAGGCTCCATTGCACGTCGCGCTACCATTGCCGCGAGCCAATGGCCGACGTCGCCGGCAGTCGAACGCTGCGCGAGCAGGAGCTCGCGCAGGACAGCGGTTTCGTCATGGACGTCGGAGGATGAGTTTGGTATCCATGTGAAGGCGCGGGCCGCGGCCGCCGGGAAAAAGCCGGCGAGCAGTTTTCTCAGGGCATGCTCTGGAATTCCAACGCGTTCTACGATCGAGCCGCCATCCAACGCGGCAGCGACCAGGATTGAGGCCAGTGCATGACGATCGAAATCATCGTCGGCGCTGATTTCGGCTTCCGCTGGGTTGCTGCCCGTGAGCAGTCGATAGAGCGCGATTCCGACCTGTTGCACAACGGCGCTCGGCTCAGCCGATCGAGAGTTCGACACTTCCATGTTACTCGCTTGCACCTCAGCCAAGAAATGCCCCGCCGCTATTGGAAAGACCGCTGGATAGCCGGCCCCATGAGACGAGGAGACCGGCAGGATCCTTATGGCGTCGCGGGCTGGGCCGCGGTTTTGCCGATCTGGCTCTCGTCTACCGCCTTCATGATCCCGTGTTCCATCAGCATATCCTCCAGCTCGTCCATGCTGATCGGGGTCGGAACAACGCCCTTCCCGCCGTTGTTGTGTATCTTGGATGCAAGGTTGCGATAATGATCCGCCTGCTTGGAGTCCGGCGCATACTCCAGCACCGTCATGCGGCGCAGCTCAGCATGCTGCACGATGTTGTCTCGCGGCACGAAGTAGATGAGCTGAGTTCCCAGCTTCTTCGCCAGCGCGTCCGCTAGCTCCAGCTCCTTGTCGGTCTGACGCTCGTTGCAGACAAGCCCCCCAAGACGGACGCCGCCTGAATGGGCGTATTTCAGAATGCCTTTGGAGATGTTATTGGCGGCGTACATGGCCATCATCTCGCCGGACATCACAATGTAGATTTCCTGCGCCTTGTTCTCGCGGATCGGCATTGCGAAGCCGCCGCAGACGACGTCGCCGAGCACGTCGTAGGATACGTAGTCGATGTCCTCATAGGCACCGTTGTGTTCTAGAAAATTGATGGAGGTGATGACCCCCCGCCCAGCACAACCGACGCCAGGCTCTGGACCACCGGACTCCACGCAGCGGATGTCCTTATATCCGATTTTCATGACGTCCTCGATCTCAAGGTCTTCGACGCTGCCGACACTGGCGGCGAGGCTGAGAATGGTGTCTTGCGCCTTAGCGTGCAGGATCAAGCGCGTAGAGTCCGCCTTAGGATCGCATCCCACGATAAGGATTCTGTGGCCCATCTCAGCAAGCGCTGCGAGCGTGTTCTGGGACGTAGTCGACTTTCCGATACCACCTTTGCCGTAAAATGCGATTTGCCTCAGTGACGACATGTTCATCTCCATTAAGCGGGTGCCAAAAGCACCGCGCAGTCTCGCGTCGCATTGAGCCACCGTCAGAAGCGGCGACCCGAGGATTCGGTAGGGAGAGTTTGGAGCCGCCAGCCGAGCTCTCAGCTCCCACCGTGTTGCTGTATGCGAAGTGCAACTGGTGTGCCGTTGGCTCCGCGCGGACTAAGGCGCTGAGTACGCTCGCAAAGTGGTTCGCCCGGAGCCGAAGTTGGAAGGGATGTCGCCTCTACGAAAGTCAGGCCAGTGTGAGGATCCAGACAAAGGAGCGCCGCCATGGTAAGATCACAGCGTATCTGCGCCGCCATAGGCGGGGGAAAGGTTGCTTCAGGTTGGGCGCTAGCGTTTAGACGCGTCGGTGCAGATCGGTATTGCGACAGTTAAGGAGCCATTGTCCAATGTCTGTGACGGACGAAAGTGGATCAGCTATGCCGCCCAGAGCCTGTCGCATGCGGGAATCGAGAGCGACAGCCTCGCCTCGGGCGGAGGCCGACTCTCCCGAAAGGGGCGTGGGCTGGCTGAACCCTGCTCGGCTGCTGTTCGGCGCCTTCTTGATGGAGCGCAGCGTTAAACCGATCGCCTAAGGCAGGAAGCGCGCTCCCGGCGCGAACATCTCGCTGTCGTCGACAAGTGCGACGAAGCCACGGATAAGCGATGAATACTGGCGCTAACGGCTGTTGCAATCATGCAGGTGCTTGAAGACGTTCGGGCAACCTGAACTGCAGGCGCCTCGCCAAAGCGCGATAAGAAGGAGCTTCTGGCGCGAGCAATGGACCGCACAGCGATGGTGCGGCTTCCTTAGGAAGACGCCTGTCACGTTATGGCTGGACTGGCCGCGGCAGGGAAACCCGAGAGCCGAGATAGAGCGAGCCGGGTCGGATGCGGCGGCGCCTAGTTACGCCAATGCTCTGGGATATTCTGGTCTTACCCCTGGCTGACGAGCGCTGAAGCGAGCGTCGATCGCGAGGCCTCAGGCCGGCCATTGGCCAGCGAAGAGCCGGAAGTGTGCACCGGCCGCCGTTGTCCTGCCGTGCAGAAGCACCGCCGTGTGTGCGATCTTCCATAAAAGCACGTTCTCACTGGAATAATCGTACGTAGATGCGTCGCTCGTGTGCCCTCTCATGTTTCGATGTGCATCCGGTGATGCCTTCGTGCCGCAAGCGCATGCGTACCGCCCGCTTTCTCGCCTGGGAGGCGACCGACCGCCACCCGCGGAATCAACGATTTGGATCGACAGGTCTGCATAGTGTCGGTCAGCAACATAATGCGCCTAGTTGGTCGGCGCGCGCCTAGACATCGTCGGTCGATTCTTGGAAAAGACGCGGTCGTGGTGCCGATCGACTGCCCCTTACGTGCCGGCGACTAACAATTGTCAATCCAGCGCGACTATCAGCACTCGTCCGGTAACTGGACGTGCCTGATGCCGTCGCGCGGCGCAACGCGATCAAGCTCCTTGCGCTTCATCCCGACGCGGCGACCGCTTTCGATGAAATCGACGCCATAAATGTAGAATCGCTGGAGGAAGGTGCCAATCGAGACGACATAGCCGATCTCGCCCTTCACAGCGAGAACCTCGCCGATCTCCTTGCCAGCATACGTCCCATCATTTCGAATGGTGCGCGTTGCCCGCACTTTCTCTCCATAGCTGAAAAACGGCTGGGCCGTTAGCTCGATAAAGTCGTCGTCGTTCACGTGGTCGCTCATACTCGCATTTCCTCGCTCCAGCGGAGGGGTGGCCGGCGGCCGCGCGCGTTTTGCACGAGGCTATCATGGCTTTCGCCCCGCACCATGAGCTCGCCAGCCACGGCACGAGCCGTAACGCTGAAATGGATGTCGGATGGCGGGCCGTCAAGTGCACTGCAGCGTGGCGTTAGGTAAGCATGCCGGGTAGCCATGCGTAAAATGCCTTGGGCCACGACCGGGTGGACATTGGCCTCGTCTTGATTATCCCTCCAGGGAGCTCCGGTGTTAGCCGGTACATGCTAGCATCTGAGTTTTCGCCGGCCTCGCCGGCAACGATCGGCTGCAGGCTGCCATTCTCGATCGGCTTTCGAACTCGCATCTTCGTCGCGCGATGCGGAGCGTTTCGCGACGGCACACCAAATTGCTCGGCCAGGCGTTGAGGGGATGCCCGCGGATCTGTTGACGAGATCGCCCAGCAGAGGTGACGCAAGACCAGAATGAGAGCCCTACTGCGATTGCGCAGCGACGATACGCGAATATGGCGGGTGGGCCTCGTCGAGGCGCTGGGCGAGGAAAAGGCGGTGCGGTGCTAGCAATGGTACACCTAAGCGCGACTGATCTGGTAGGCGCCCGCGCCATGGACCGCCAATTCAGACAACGATTGCGTCGACCTGGCGTTCCGGTCGAGAGCCTCGACGCCGCCATAACTCATCATAGTGTCTGTCCTCTCGAACACGTTCAGCAAAACCTTGGCGTCGATTGTATCGCTGGGGTCGAGCTCCAGTAGCTCCTGGATCTCGAGCCGCCGCTCGGCGACCCGGCCCGCCGGTCGGGGCTCAGCGGTTACGCTCGGGCGGCTGCCAGGCTGGGAGCAGTCGCCCGAGCAGAAAGCTGCCTCCAATGCCGCGGTCGCTGCGGGGCATTCTTGACGTCGATTGGCGCGTTGTCGGTATGACCATGAAGGTCATGCTGTTTCCCCTCTAGCAGGCGCTTGGTAGCGCGGTAGCGAGGTATCGATGACGCAGGTTCTGTCCACAGGACAAACGGCCACACATTGCGGCTCGTCGAAGTGCCCGATGCACTCAGTGCACTTCTTTGAATCGATTACGAAAGAGCCATCCCTCTCAAAGATTGCTGCATTCGGACATTCCAGCTCGCAGGCGGAGCAGCCCGTACATTGCGAAGAAACGATCTTGAATGGCATTGATGTCTCCTCAAGCTGCAGAAATAACCGTGGCGTTGCGACTGCCGGCCTGAATGCGCTGCACGTGTGCAATCTCGCCGCTGTTGACTTTCTTCAGATAGGCTGTGAACCACACGATCGCCGACTTGACGATGAAGTCATGGGCGAATTGATCGACTGGCGTGATGCCTGCCTTGATCAGGGCCTCCCTCGGGCAGGCGCCGATCTTAGCCACGAACACTGCGTGGCAATCATTGATTGCGCTGATAATCGAAGCCAAGCTGCCCTCCTCGCCGTAGCCGCCCTGGCAATAGACATCGACGCGGCGGTGGCCTACGAATTTCGCCCCTGCCTTCGAGAGCTCGTAAACCTGGAACTCCGCAGCGTGGCCAAAGTGCTCATTGATCAGACCAGAGCCCTTAGTCGCGACCGCAGCCAGCACCTTGATGTCGCTTGACACATCCGCCAGTCCGACAAGCGCGTCATGCCCTGCCACAATCATAGCGGCGCGCTCCTTCTCGACCTTGGCTCGGTAAGCCTTACGGGTGTCCATATCGTAGTTCAGCTCCATTGACATGATCCTCTCGATGGTGAACTCGGCGGTGCGGCTCTCGCCAAGCAGACCGACAGCGTCAGCGCGGCACTGACGGCAGTGCCGCATCATAATCATCTCGCCTTCGCAGGAGTCTTGAACGGCTTTCAACTCCTGAGGGCTCGGGCCACGCTGACCGCTGGCGCCGAAAGCAGTGCCGTGCTCCGGTGAGGAGATAAGCGGCATGATGTTGTGCAAAAAACCGCCGCGCGATTTCACTACCTTGTTGACCTCCGCAAGGTGATGGTCGTTAATCCCCGGTATCATTACAGAGTTGACTTTGGTGAGGACACCGCGCTCGGTGAGCATCTGAAGCCCCTGAAGCTGGCGTTCAGTCAAAATCTTAGCCGCTTCATGGCCGGTGTAACGCTTGTGCTTATAGAAGATCCAAGGATAGATCCGAGTGCCGATCTCAGGATCGACCGTGTTGATGGTGATCGTGACATGGTCGACGTTGAAATTGGAAATGGCGTCGATGTAATCCGGCAGCATAAGCCCATTTGTGGACAGGCACAGCTTTATGTCGGGGGCCGCGGTCTTGACTAGCTCGAAGGTTTTGAACGTCCTTTTGGGGTTCGCCAGCGGATCGCCCGGGCCAGCAATGCCGAGCACCGTCATCTGCGGGACGGCCGAGGCGACCGCCAGTACTTTCTTGACAGCTTGTTCGGGCGACAGCCTCTCGCTGACCACGCCAGGGCGCGACTCGTTTGCGCAGTCGTATTTGCGATTACAGTAGTTACACTGAATATTGCAAGCGGGTGCCACCGCGACATGCATGCGCGCGTAGTGATGATGCGCCTCCTCGCTATAGCATGGATGGGTCTTCACTTTGTCCCAGAGTCCGGACGGCAGATCTCCCTGCCCTTTTTGCGATCCGCACTTTCCTTGACCGCAACAACCTGAGGTGCTGCAGCTCTTGCGCCCGACCTGCTTGGTATCGCCGAGAGCGGTGAGGATATCGCTCCTGCTAGCGCCGTGTTGAGCTGAAGCGTACATTTGGTCATTCTCCCTGGAGACCGAATAGATTGGAAGCTCGGATCTTGCCAAGCGTCTGATGCGTCGTTCTAGAACGGCCTTCAGCAACCTCTATGCCAGCGTTGGGTCCATGCGCTGGTTTGCGCCTGCAAGATTGGTCGTTACAGAAGTCGAGTATGTCGGGTAGCCGACGCACGTTGGAAAATGGACGAATTTGGCGTTACCAGAGAGCGCTTTTACGAAAATGGTCTGCGCATCCCCGGTTCGACCGATCGTATCTGGCTATCATGAGCCAGAGCGTCAGCCCGAACCTGGCCGCGCGCGCAAATTAAAATGAATCGAATTGAAGCCCAGGGCGCAAAGAGGAGTTCGCTCTAAAGACAGCGTTTGGTCGCGCGCCGAAGGGGGACGCCCGCCAAGCGTAGGGGCGTCCGTCGCGTTCTAGCAGGCCGTTGAAAAAAAGTCGCTCGCCGCTGATGGTGGTACCGTGATCCATTGGCGGCTCCGACAAACTTCGGAGATGGTGCCTGGGTCGCGGCGATAATCGAATGGGCGAGCTGTATAGCTAGCTTGATCTGGAGACGCGGGTGCGGCGTGATCATCCGCCGCGATTCTAACGATTGTGAACGAGGCGCTGTCGGCGTTGGAGCGGGACTGCGCTGCGCTCTATTCGACGATTGGACGGGCTGCGATCTCGCAGAGTGAAGCTGCTGCGGGCGACGCTGTTGCAGGCGTTTTATTTGATCCGCGCGGAACGGCTTGTGAAGAGCGGCTGGAATACCCGCCCGCTGTCCGCTGGTTTGTCGCAATCGGGGGTGACGACGTGGTCCGGGATGTTCGATGTTCTCGAAAAACGGCGGCCGGGTGCTCAATCGGCAGTCCGAAGGACGACTCTGGCGAGCCGCCGGCCCGACTTCCATAGCCAAAACACGCTGGAAGGACCTCCATGCGTCGACCACCAGTCCCGATGCTAGGCGCTACCGCGCTGCAGGAAGGGCAAAGGCAAGAGGACGCCACTGTGGACACGGGCTGATGCAGAACCGCCACGACCGGCTGGCCGACGCCTGCCTCATGCTGGCGGGCATGCCGAATGCATCGCAGCGCTGCACATGATGGAGCCGCGTGCTGAATGGCCGGCCCACGATGCGGAAGAGTTCGTCAATGAGCCGCGCTCGATGAACGTGACGCGCATGTTTCACAGAATACCAGCGGCCGTAGCTCTGAGTTTGGGTCGGTCACTAGCCGTAAGCCAGCGCATCTGCAAGCGGGTCGGGAGGCATTCGGCGGGATCAATACGGTTGCCGGGCAAGAGACAGGTTTCATGGTGGTGAGCGCGCCAAATGGGCCTCTATCTTCGTTGCCACCGCCTACAAGCTGGTGCGATTGCCGAATCTTATCGCGGGACCGGGCTGAAGGCTAAGGTGCACGGCTTCGGCTGGGGCTTGGCCGGTCGCTGACGAACATTGTCAAGATGGACAACCGGGACAGAGAGTTTCTCGATCTTGTCGAAGAGGCGCATCTCACCTTCGAGGACAAGCCCGACAACAAATGTGCCTTCGCTGCCCTGAAGGGCTTCCTTGATGGCTGCCAAGTCACCCGCCACGGATCGCCCCGCACCGAGTTGTCATGTGTCGGCGATGAGCCACTTCTAGATCCACATTGGCGACGACTTTGCGTTCGCTGTAGACGCGGCTGAGTTCTTCAACAGCCCGGTAGGTGCGCAGGAGTTGCCCGTTTTCTGCTGCAGGCGAAAAACGTGAAGACCGTAGCCGATGCAGCACGCCTTATGACTGTGGTCCATCCTTCTTTCGCGGCTTGCCATAAAAAAAACCGTACCAGCGATCATCGCCGAGATCGGTGCGGGCTACGCCAGGTGGGCGGGGTCAAATGGCAGCGCCCGGCGAAGAGGGCTTCCCGTTGCGCAATTTTACTAGCCTCTTCTGATTGGCGGCAACTTAAGCGGCGAAAACGAATGTGGCTTGGCGAAGGCGCTTGCAGGGGTGCCTTCTCACGGGGCATGGGCGGACTTGGTGAGGTCTTCTGATGTGCTTCAGCGCCGGGGTGGGGCCGGCGAATTCGTGTATGGGGCGAGCGCATTCATCACTCCTATCCCTCTCCGCCCCGCTTCCTGGCGCTGATCGTGATGGGCAACTGGGTGTCGGAGGCCATGTGCGGCAGGTCGAGCACCCAGCCATTGGCGATCTTGATCCACCCGCCCCACAGCGTCTCGTGCTCGGCTTCGACGATTGGCTCCTCGAGATCCTTCTTCGGCACGTAAATCGACAGACCGGTCTCCGTTGAGCGGCGGATCGTGACTTTCATGATCTGAACTTCTGGTTGCGGGAGCCGCTGCTCGTGCGCTCTTCGCACGGCGGATGCGATGCTCTCTGATTCCATAGGGACTCGGGCAGTGCGTGCATCACATCGCTACTTCGTTAGTCGTTGTGTGAGTTCACATTGGGGTTATCAAACGTGAAACCGGAGCCATCTAGACCCACGACGAAGTCCATGGTGGTGCCGTTGAGGTGCGTCAGGCTCTTGCGATCGACGAACAGCTTGACGCCGTGACGCTCGATAACAGTATCGTCCGGATTGGCTTCCACGGCGAGGGCCATCACGTACTTGAACCCGGCGCAGCCGCCGGTTTCGACTATGATGCGCAAACCGCTCGTTTGTTGCGGCGCCATCGAGATCGCTGCCTTCACCGCATTCACCGCGCTCTCCGTCAAATCAATCATCGCACGTCCCGCTGTTATGGATCGTTCAACAGATCGCAACTCTCGTGCCAGAGCACACAGAAGACGGAAATCACTGGCATTTCGCCGCCACCGCCCGTTGCTCCGCCTCGCGTGTCGGATCTGCGACAACCGGCCTCGGTGGCGCACGAGAAGCGGAATGGCACAGCTGTACCGGGCGTACCGCACACAGCAGTCCGGAATCCCATGTATGGAAACGTTCGTCGACGCCGGCGGACTAAGGCGGCCGAAAACCATCGCGCCTGTGACAGGTCGGCGGCGCTAACTCTGGCGCTGTCGGCGGACTCGTCCATAGATGTGTACTATCATCCCATCCCGCGTCGCCTTCTTGGAGGTCGATCGGACCAGACACGAACGGCTCTTTTTCGTTGTCTCAACGCTGCCGTGGCGTACCCCAAAGCTAGGGCGTCACGGTCAGGGCGTCGTAAGCGATGATCGGCGTGGTGACGAATAGTTCGCTGTCGGCGATGCGTTTGCCGAGCCTTAGGCATTAAGCACATCCGCGCTAACCTAAGCTCCATAGCACTAAGAACAACGTGCTCAGGAGCTGCCCACTGGTTGCGGCAAAACAACTTGCACCGGAGCATGGTGGTACAGGCGCACAACGCCGGCTAGCGGGTTCGGTCTGTTCAAGGACAAGCCCTCGAGGCTCAGAGCACGGTCGCACGAGAGAGCAGACCGTCGTCAGGTTCACCGGGCTCGGTGTGTTCACAGTTCCAAGTAGAAAAGTTACGCGGGGGAACGGGTGCGATCGGGTTCGTCGCAGTGATGTCCGGCGCCGAGCCGCCCACGGGCCGACAGATGGCTTGCGGAGGCCAAGAACGCTGCCTAAAACGGCGGCGGATCGACTTGCGGGTTCGTCCACTCCGGCCCGAGTTCAAGCGGCCGGGTGTGAGTCTGGCAGTTCGCAGGACAGATCCGCGAACAGGCGCCGCAGCCGATGCATGCACCGGCGTCTTGCATCACCATGGCCTTCCTCTCTAAGTCACCATCATCATCATCGAGGCCGATGACCTCGCCATCCTCGTTGATGCCCTTCAGCGTCATGACTTGCCGGCCGCAAACCTTATAGCAGCGGCCGCAGCCGATGCACTTCTGGGTATCGATTGATACCAGATAGTCCGGTATCCAGGCGCGTCCGTCGCGGGTTACGTAGGACATGATTGCGATCATTTTGCGCTGTTTTCTGTCTCTTCTGTTTGCGCTTGCGATCAAGCTTGGTGAAGGCATCATGAGCCTTCTGCGCGACGCTCAGGATCGAGGCCAAGTTCGGCGTAAGCGCCGTCGATAGATCGTGCAGGTCCGATTGGCCTACGCCGCTCGGCCGACAGACATATTAACCGTGGCTGCGAGCGTGCCGAAATCGTCGAAGTCTAAGCGGTTCACGTCGCGCGGTTGTTTGTTGATGACGATGAACCGGCCGCCGAGCAGGTCCATGCGCTCAAATTCTTCGAGGTGCATCTCTAAGTATCGTCAAGATCATGACGCCAGTCGCTTTCTCGATTGCGAGCGCGGCCGACTCGAGTCGCAGTGCGGGAGAAAGCGGGTTAAGCAGCGTCTGTCATGGAAGCGTCCTGCAGTCGTCAAAATGGAGGGGGGCTTTGCTCGTACCTCCGAGCGCCTTGCGCAACCAGGGTGGTGGGGAGCCCTTCAGCGCATCTTCGAGCTTGATGCAGAGGGTCTCGATCGCCTCGCGCTTGATCACCGTTAACGGATGGATTTTGTTGGCAACGACGCGTGCCGCGGCCGAGCCGCCGATCGCAGCGACATAAAGGATCGTGCAGTCCTTGATGGCGTCGATTTTCCGCGTCAGCTTATCCTTGCGGCCATCTTCCGTGAGATCGTCACCGAACTCGATGACCTGAAGGATGCGGTGAGCGTCCGGAGTGACGTCGTAGATAGCGATGTTCTTGGCCCAACCGAAATGCGCATCCACGCACTTCAGATCCTGGGTGGCAAAAGCGACTTTCAAGATCTATTCTCCTTATTGGGTTATTGCGGGTAGGACGGGACGGTCTTGAAGTCGCGGTCAACGCTTCGCCAAGTATCGGGCGTCGGCTGGTGCTTCGCCTCGCGATCGGCAATGACAAGATTGGCGAGGCCGAAGATGAGATCGCGCGTGCCGCGGTAGCCGACTGAGAGCTGGTGGCCGGCGCCAAGACGATCGAACATCGGGAAGCCAGCGCGAAAAAACGGGATGTTAAGGCGCGAGGCCGCCTGGCGGCCGTGCGAATGGGTGATGAGGAGATTGCAGCCGTGGGTCTTGGCAAGTTCCTCGAGATCTTCGAGATCTCCGATCAGGACCTCCTCCGTCCTGATACGCTGCAACACGGGGGAGGCTGTTGTGGTCACGGCGACTGCGATATTGGCACCCATGTCGTACAGCATGCTGGAGAGATCGAAGAGCAAGTCCGGCTCGGCGCCGATCGCCAGCTTACGGCCCCCGATGTAGAAATGCGCATCCAACATAGCATCCGCGAGTTGGCCGCGCTGCCGGCGGTACTTTAGCGGAACTGGCCGGTCACTGATCTTGCTCAGAAACGCGATGAACTCGTCGTTGGGAACGAGGCCGCAGAGGCGTTCGAACAAGCGAAATCGTACGCCTGTTTTCGCATACATGGCCTCCGCCGCACGTTGCATCTGCGCGCCGATCGCGATCGTCCATGCCGCCTGCCCCATTGTCGCAATCTCGTCGACCCCGATGCCGCCGATCGTGGTGGGCGTGAACTCATCGGGAATTTGACCGTCGAGCGAACCGGCCAGGTCCGGCAGGAAGGATGGTTTCAGTCCGAAATCCTCCAGGATCGTCCGCAGCTCATTGAGATCGCCTGGCGTGAGGTGGCAGCCCGGCAGAACATTGATGCGAGCGGGATCCCGCGCCCGACCCGTCTCGACGGGATGGACCAGGACTTCCACCATTCGTGCGACCGTCTTGTCCCAGCCGTCCTGGAACGCGCCCTTGAAATCCGGGGTCGAGACGTAAACCAGCGGAAGCCTTTCGAGCTGTGGGTGCTTTTGCTGAATCAGGTAAATGAATCGTTCGACGTCCTCTCCCTTTATCTCGGTCAGGCCGGTCGAATTGATCCCGATGATTTCCGGTTTCGCACCATTGTAGATGTTAAGTATCGCCTGTTCGACATTTTCCTGACCGCCGAACACGGCCTCGACTTCACTCATTGCGGTGGTCTGCATCGGCACTGCCTCCCTGAAGTGCCGCACGAACAGGGTCAGGCCGAACGAGGTGCAGCCCTGGGAGCCGTGTAGCAGCGGCATCGCGCCGCGAAGGCCCATAAAGGCGAAAGAGCCGCCGATCGGCTGGCTCATCTTGAGCGGATTGACCGTGCAGGATTTCTCGGAGGTGGAGACGATGGCCATTGGCAGACGCCCTATTCCGACGCCTGGACGGCGCATGTTGCCTGCGCAGCGGAAATGTGCCCAACGACCCACCTGCCCGAGGCATTGGCGCGTTCCTTGAATCCGGCGGCGCTGGAATGACCTCGCACGGCGGTGGAATTCTCTGCGGCGTGCGAATCCGTGTGCGGGATGTTGGTCTGCCGATTGACCTCCGCTTCGTCCCAAGGCGCGGGACGGCGTAGTTGGGTCCATATTGGATTGTAGAGCGCCTTATCAATCTCCTCCATCAGCTTGACCATGCCAATATACCCCATGTACGCCTGAGAACGCTCCTGGTTGATGTCAAGCCAAGGTATCATCGCCTTCAGCGCGACGAACTGCGACTTGCCGCCGGAGAGCATCATATCAGCCCGGGAGTTCATCAACATTTTGTAGATGTCGCGCGGCGCCGCTTCCTCGATCATAAGGGCGTGCCGGCCCATCAGCTCCTTGATGCGGTCTTTGTCCTCTTTGGTGGACTTCTTCACGGAGGTGCCGGCGATCTCTAGACCGGCCTCCTGCAGCGCCGCGACCACCGACCACGACTTAACACCGCCGGTGATCAACAGAACCTTCTTACCCTTGAATCGTGGTTTGAAGCGCTCGATCGCCGCGCGTACCCTTGCTTCCTCACGCATGATGACAGCCTCGGTACGCCCTCCAAGCTCCAGCGGCGCGCCGCGCTCGATCAGCATGCGCGCGATCGTCCGCAAGGAGTTGCTGGAATCCTGCACGCCGTAGAACGAGCCCTCGAAGTAGGGAATGCCGTAGCGTTCCTCCATCTTACGGGCGACGTTTATCATCGCCTTGGAACACACTAGCATCGCAGCCTTTGCGCGATGCGAACAGGCCAGCTCGTGATATTTCCCATCGCCGGAGATACAAGAAAGGATGCGGATGCCAAGTTCATCGAGCAGCGGTTTGATCTGCCAGAACTCGCCGGACAAGTTGTATTCGCCGATGATATTGATGTCGTAGGGAGTGGTATAGTCCGGTTCCTCAGTGCCGATCACATGCTCAAGCAGCGCCTCGCCGGCAAGCTTGTTTCCGAGGTTCTTGGACCCGACGAACCCCGGCGAATTTACAGGAATGATAGGCTTACCGAACTTGGCCACGGCAGCCTTGCACACGGCCTTGATGTCGTCGCCAATCGCGGCTGGCACGCAGGTTTGGTAAACAAAGACAGCCGGCGGATCGAACTTGCCGATCACCTCCCCGATCGCTTGATAAAGGCGCTTTTCGCCGCCAAAGATTACATCGGTTTCGTTCATGTCGGTCGTGAAGCTTCGGCGCCAGAGATCGGAGCCTGAGGAGGCGCTGCCTCGGTTGTCCCAGGAATTGCCCTCGCAGGCGATTGGGCCGTGGACCAGATGCGCAACGTCGGTGAACGGCTGTAGCGCGATTTTGGCGCCGTCGAATGCGCATCCGCCGCCCGCCTCTCCTGGCTTCAACTGCCTAGTGCACCCCATAGTACGTTCGGCCGCCGTCTTGTTGTCGTTTCTGCCACAACCCGGCTCGTTGAAGACGTCCTCGATGGCGGACGTGTCGACGCTCATACGTATCTCCTATTTTCTTCGACCCGCCGCGCGAGCCTTGTGCCGCGACGTGGATCTTTCTGGCTAGACACCGGCCGTCGACCCTGCTCTGGCCGGCGCTAGACCAAATCATTTACGTCAGCGGATGATATCAAAGCTATAGTCCGCTCCAGTCCTGTCCATCTGGTCCAGGACCTTGTCCAGTATCTTGACAAGAACGTTTATGCCGCCCTGATAACCCCAGACGGGATACCGATGTTGATGGTGCCGATCGAACACAGGGAAACCGATGCGGATCAGTGGCGTCCCGGTATCGCGCTCGAGGTACTTCCCGTAGGTGTTGCCAATCAGGTAATCGACCGGCTCAGTGCATAATAGGGAGCGCATGTGCCAGAGATCTTTGCCGGGATATGCAGAGCAGTTCTTGCCAAACAGTGAACTAACAAACAGTTCCTCCATTTTCTCTGCCCAAGCCTTGCCACCATTCGTAGACAGCACATGAGCCGGCTCTGCACCGAGCTCCAGGAGGAATGAAGAGAGCCCGTAGCAGAGATCCGGATCGCCGTAGATCGCGAACTTCTTGCCGTGCAGATACGCACTGGAGTCTGCCATGGCGTCCACGAGACGGCCGCGCTCCCGCTCCAATGCCTTCGCGATCGGCTTGCCGGTCATGCGGGACACAGTCATTAGGAATTCGTCCGTCGCGCTGACACCGATGGGGTAGTTGAAGGCGGCAACCTCATGACCGTGCCCCTCGACGAAGGACAGTGTCTTCTCGGTGCAGTGTTGCTGCATGGAGATCGTGGCTTTGGCATGGATCGCGTTAGCCGCGTCCTCCAGCGTGGTGCCGCCATCATACATGCGGAACTCGCCGTCGGTCGGAGTATCGAAGACATCGCTGTTGTCGGCGAGTATAGTATATTCGATTCCCATCAACTCGAAGACGCGCTTAATTTCCCGGATGTTCCCGACCGTGTACCCGTCGAACCCACCGATGAAATTAATCTTGCCGTTCACCTTGCGCTCTAGTTTGGAGGCGGTGCCTGCCTTGCCATCCCAGAAGTGCTCAAGGATGCTCTTCAGCGCATTGTCATACCCGGTCACGTGGCTGCCGACAAAGGCAGGTGTATGAGCGAAGGGAACATCATATTGTGCCGGGACTGACCCCTTCTCCTTCGCTGTCTTGATGAAGGCGTTCAGGTCATCCCCGATCACTTCGGCCATGCACGTGGTGGAAACCGCGATCATCTTGGGCTTGTATATGTTGTAAGCGTTAGCGAGCCCGTCAATCATGTTGTTTAGACCACCGAACACCCCGGCGTCCTCAGTCATCGAGGAAGAGACGCAGGAGCTTGGCTCCTTAAAGTGTCTCGAAAGATGACTTCGGTAGTATGCGACGCAACCCTGTGAGCCGTGAACGAAGGGCAGCGTGCCCTCAAAACCGGAGGCAGCGAACACCGCACCGAGTGGCTGGCAGGCCTTGGCGGGGTTCACAGTCAATGCTTCACGCGCGAAGTTCTTCTCGCGGTATTCTCGCGTCTTTGACCATTCGCTGATCCGCTCGACTTCCCTTTGGTCATGCGGGTTCTCGAACAGCGCCTTCTTTTTGGCGAGCATTTGCTGATATTCCGGACCTCGGAATAGATCCAAGTGATCGAGGACGTGTTCGGCATTCTGTGTCAACGCGGCACTCTCCTTTTCGGCGATTGGTTTATCGACTAGGTTGGCCCGCCTTCTCGCATAGGCGGAGCCAGATCTGTGCATTCCTTTATTCCGCGGCCATTAGGCCTGGCGCTGGAGTATCCTTCCAAGGTGCCTTGAGTTTCTTCCAGACGGGCGAGTTTATTGCCATGTCCATGTCACGAGCGAAGATCGCGAAGCCGTCATAGCCGTGATAAGGACCGGAATAGTCCCAGGAGTGCATTTGACGGAATGGAATGCCCATTTTCTGGAAGACGTACTTCTCCTTTATGCCGGAGCCGACGAGATCTGGCTGAATGGTCTCGACGAAACGCTCAAACTCGTAGCCCGTGACGTCGTCATAGATCAGTGTGCCGTCCTTTAAGTAGTGCTGAGCAGTGCGCTGGTAGTCGTCATGATGGCCGAATTCGTAGCCCGTTCCTACGACCTCCATACCAAGGTCCTCATAGGCGCCGATTACGTGGCGGGGACGCAAGCCGCCGACGAACAGCATCACTGTCTTGCCCTGGAGGCGGGGGCGGTACTTCTCAATTACCGAGGCCATCAGCGGCTGGTACTTGGCGATCACACGCTCGGCACCTTCCTTGATGCGTTCGTCGAAGAAGCTGGCAATTTTGCGCAGCGAATCGGCGATCTTGGAAGGGCCAAAGAAGTTGTACTCGCACCATGGAATGCCGAACTTTTCCTCCATGTGTCGGGAGATGTAGTTCATCGAACGGTAGCAGTGCAATAGGTTGAGCTTCGCCCTGGGCGTTGCTTCCAGTTCGGCGAGGCTGCCGTCGCCGGACCATTGCGCAATCACACGCAGGCCCATCTCTTCGAGCAGGATACGCGATGACCAAGCGTCCCCACCGATATTGTAGTCGCCGATGATCGTGACATCGTAGGGCGTTGACTCGAACGCGGGTGTCGCTTCCGGCGACACTCTGTCCAGGATCCAGTCCCGCAGCGCATCGTTGGCGATGTGGTGGCCAAGCGACTGCGAGACGCCGCGAAACCCTTCGCAGCGAACCGGTACAATGGTCTTGCCATTGTGTTCCTTTGACTTCGCCTTCGACACAGCCTCGATGTCGTCGCCGATAAGGCCGATCGGGCACTCGGACTGAATCGTAATGCCGTGGTTGAGCGGAAAGAGCTCCTGAAGTTCGTCAATGACCTTACCGAGCTTCTTGTCGCCGCCAAACACGATGTCTTTCTCCTGGAAGTCGGAGGTGAACTGCATGGTGACGAAGCTGTCGATTCCGGTCTTGCCTATGTAGTAATTGCGGCGTGCAGCCCAGGAATATTGGCCGCAGCCGACCGGACCGTGGCTGATGTTAATCATGTCCTTGATCGGGCCCCACACGACCCCCTTGGAGCCAGCGTATGCACAGCCGCGAGTCGTCATTACTCCGGGGATCGACTTCAGGTTCGACTTAACCCCGCAATCGTGCTTACCCGCCTCGTGTACGTTCAGGTGTTTGGCGCGGCGCTTGGCGGTCTTTTCCGGGTAGATTTTTAAGGCCTCATCGATCAGTTGCTTGTTGCGGGCCTTCATCTCCGCGGCGCTCTGGGTAGTGACTATGCTCATACGAATTCCTCGGATGCGGTGCTTGAACGATCGGGCGCCTTGCGCGGCGCGCGCTTCTGGCGATCTATTAACGCGAGGCTGCATTAGAAGGCGTTTGCAACAAGTGTGCCGACGGATAGGAAGGAAAAAGGTCGGAGGCAGACAGCGTCGATGCACCCGATTGTCGCAAAGTGGACGTAGCCGCGTGCTGATATGTTCTTACTCGTAGCATTGTTCGAAATGTGACATGCCCCGTCGAGCCATATTAGCGGGACTTGTTTTATAAAGGCCGCGCTTAATAAATTTCACCTTCTGGCCGCCGCCCCTTGGGCATCGGGGCTAGCGTCTATGTGGCAGCTCATAAAAAATGTTCCTGCGGCCGGAATGGAACGTGGGCCAAAACGTGGTATCTCTCAGGCGAGAGGCGTGCCATCGCGGTCGCGCCGCGGCGTGCGAGCAACGGCGCTATCCTGGCTCGTACGGCGTGGCCGTTGGATCGAAACTGCGGAATCAGGAATTGCTAGTCGGGAGTAACGCGAGCGCTCAACGCTCCATGCGGGAGCTGCCAATTAATCGATCGCGCGTGAGTAACTCTTCTTGGTGTCTGATCACACATGCTGCCCTCCATTTGCAGGCACTTCGGCACCTGTGACATAGCTGGCAGCCTCCGAGCAAAGGAAGAAGATAACCTTCGCGACCTCGTCCGGTGTTCCGACCCGGTGCATCGGGATAGTTGGGATCAAATTGGTTTCTGTCTCCGGCGACAGAATGTCTGTCTTGATCTCGCCTGGTGCAATAGCATTGACGCGAATCCCGTAAGGCGCATAGTCATGCGCCATCTCGCGGGTCAAGCACGAAAGTGCCGCCTTTGATGTCGCATAGGCAGTACCGGCATACGGATGCACTCTCGATCCGGCGATCGAGGTGACGTTCACGATTGCACCAGAAGCGAGCGTTAGCTGATGGAAGAGCCCCTGCGAGAACATGATGGGTGCGAGCAAATTGACATGGAACACGCTCTTCCAGGTGTCGACCGGAGTGTTCAGCGAATTTAATCGGGTGCCGTCAGCGGCCTTCGGGGAAATGCCCGCATTGTTGATAAGCGCATGCAGAGGGCCGCCATTGAGCCGCTCCTTGATCTCCGCGATCGCGTGCTGCAACGCTCGAGAGTCGCTAAGTTCGGCTTGAATATGGTTGTCCAATCCTGCTTCCCAAGGACAACGGCTACCCTCGAATGGCTGCCGAGAACACGTGATGATCCGCCATCCAGCTGCCGAAAACAATTTGCCGGTCGCGTGGCCTATACCGCGGGAAGCACCAGTCAATACGAGCGTCTTCCCCTCGGCATTTTGAGTGCGCCGCTTATTGCTAGATGGGCACGCGGCGGGCGCTGGCGCGCCATCTGTTACATTTTGGCGGTCCAGCAGATTGAGGGTCACGCGAAGCTCCTGATAGCGCCTCGGCGGGCGCACTCTAATGATGCTAGCAGGTGGCCCTGCAGGACCCGGGCCACGCGTCTCCTGGCCGGTAGTCGCGATGTGCGCGGCTCGATGTCGCTTACGCGACATGTAGAGTGTAGGACGAGGCGGGCCGCTTTGATTCGGAGCGTGGCGTGCCGCGTCATCACACTCCAACAAGCGAGGCTCGTCGACAGATCCCGCTTGAACAGAACGGCGTCTAGACGGCACGGCACGGCCGCTACATGAAACTGAAAACCGGCGCTCATTGGGTATGATCCTGTCAGCTTACTGGTAAGCGCCGATTCGGGTCACGCTGGCGTACCCGGCGCCGCAGCGGTCGCTACAGGACGCCCGAGGACACGAGCGAGAGAGTTTCTCCGCAGCGTCCCGACGCACCGTCATCGATGCCATCGGGTGTCCGCCTTCGTTCCTGGTAGTTGTGTATGTCTTGGCATCACGGCCGTCTCCTGCTGCACAAAGATGTTGTTGCCGCTGACTTGCGGACAAGCCGGCCGACCGCTATGGCCTTGTGCTTTTGAAGCGCAATCATTGAGAGCTCGGCTGGAGGCGAAGTTCATGTGCAAGTGACGGCTAGATAGGCTCGACGCGTGGGCGTGGAATGGCCAATCGGCGTTTTGATCATAAGTGAGAAGGTCTCACAGTTGTCTATTAAAAAAGCTGCTTTGGGCCGGAGGCCAGCGAGCGGAAAGAGTGGCGCTAGTAGTACAGATGTCAAGCCGTGGGTTCGTCGAGCCAGGAGCTGCCATTTTGCTATTGCGCCGATCAAGCCACCGATTGTGTCTTGCAATCGGCAATCTGAAGGTCCCCGGCGCGCGAACATCGTGATCGTCGCGCCGGCAAAATCCGCCGAACGTCTCTGAGCAGTCTTCAAAGGCGCATCGATCCTGCAGTGATGATCGCTGCTTCCCAGGGAGTTCGGCGGGCTTGAGCTCTCATGCGGCATACAACATAGGTGCCTCGCTAAGGCCGGCCCGGCGCCCGGCAGTTCTCGGGAACTGAATGAATGCCGAGGATCTTCAGACATTGTGGTGGCCGCAGAAAATGGCTCGAGTTCTTTTGGTTCCGACATTCTTCCGTAAGGTAGCTGTTGGGCGTAGGCCACAGCGAACGGCTCAGCGCCGATCGCCAAACCTTCGCACGCTCGGCTGCCAGCGCCGCTTTCGGGGTGGGAACGGGATCCCGAACAGCGTCGCGATCTACATTTGTGCGACGCAGTGAATAAGCAATTGGACGCGGTGGGATTCACCAAAATGCAAGAAGCGACAGAGTCCGCGCTCAGCCTGCGCTCTGCGGCTGCTAACTCAATGTGGAACTCCGCCAGCCGATGCCTGCTAGCATGTAAGTCATTTGCGCCGTCCTGATCGATAGGGCGTTATCCGACACCATGTGAACAGAACCTATGAGCCATCCCAGCCGCATGATGCCGCAGACCCTCTCCCCGGCCTGCAAGATTTCCTCGACCGGGCAGACCTACTCGAAGTAACTCTATCCCGCCGACGTTCGGCGCCCAACACATTGACCTGGATCTGATCTTCCCCCGATAAAGTGGACGGGTTAAGCGGCTTTTAGCTCCATCTCGATCGGGGGGATATATCCGAGTGCGGAATG
Organism: Bradyrhizobium guangdongense; assembly: GCF_004114975.1. Taxonomy (NCBI): domain Bacteria; kingdom Pseudomonadati; phylum Pseudomonadota; class Alphaproteobacteria; order Hyphomicrobiales; family Nitrobacteraceae; genus Bradyrhizobium; species Bradyrhizobium guangdongense. The sequence goes on along the minus strand of NZ_CP030052.1, from coordinate 321,409 downwards.
GAGCCTTGTCCGGTTATAGAATCCCTCGATGAAGGCGAAGATATCGCGTTGAGCTTCGGCGCGGGTCTTGTAGTTGCGATGATGGACGAGCTCGGTCTTCAGGGTATGGAAGAAGCTTTCCATCGGGGCGTTGTCGTAGCAATCGGCCCTGCGGCTCATTGATGCCGTCATGCCGGCCTCCATAAGGGTGCTGCGATAAGCGTGCGAAGCGTACTGCACACCCCGGTCGGTGTGGCAGATCAATCCGGCCTGCGGCCGCCGCTCCCGGATTGCCATCGTCAGGGCTGCGGAGGCGAGCTCGACGTGCATGTGATCGCGCATGGCCCAGCGGACGATCTTTCGGCTGAACAGATCCATGACGGCGGCCAGATAAAGCCATCCCTCGGCGGTCGGGATGTAGGTGATGTCGCCGAGCCAGACCCGGTTCGGGGCTTCCGCCGTGAAGTCGCGCGCGATCAGGTTCGGTGCGACCGGCAGGTCGTGATGGCTGTCGGTGGTGCGCACACGGCGTGGCTTTGCGGTGATGGCGCGGATGCCATGCCGGCGCATCGTCCGCTCGATCCGGCCGCGGCTGGCGCTGCGTCCCTGCCTGCGCAGGGCGGCATGGACGCGCGGACTGCCGTAGCGGCCGCTGCTGTCCTGATGGACCTGCCGTATCTCGGCCAGCAGCGCGGCATGGGATTTTGTCCGCTCACTCACGGGGCGGTCGCGCCAAGCGTAGTAGCCGGCCGGCGAGACCTCGAGCACGGCGCACATCAGCCGCACCGGATAGGTGTCGCGATGGTCCTCGATGAAGCGAAAGCTCATGTCCGGGTTCCGGCAAAGATCGCGATCGACTTCCTAAGAAACAGCCGGATTGGCGTCGCCCGGGAGGGCCTGCAACACGAAGCCTAGCGATTTCGCCCGGCGCTGTAGGTTGGCGAGGACGCGGCTACGATATTGCTGCTCATATTGGTCGGCGCCAGGATCCTTGTAGCTCATGCCGTGCCGGAGTGTGTTGTAGAATAAAACCGCAATCTTGCGAGCCGTCGCCGTCACCGCCTCAATCGACGCCCAGCACTCCGTACAGTGCGGTCCTGACATCGAAGGTGGGGATGTTGACCTGCTTGGTCTTTACGCGCGGCTTGGCTAGGTTTCCGACCGGTCTTGCTCCTTTGGTGTTCAATGCACTGATCAGGACTTCGAGCTTGCGATCACAGTCGAGCATCTTTGCCTGATAAACGTCGTAGAGCTCCAGTGATTGAGCTAACGCGAAAACATGTTCGTGGCGGTCATTGCCTACGAGCGCTGCGCGGATCGTCTCGATCGATGAGTGGCAGCGCACGTCCCGATAGGTTGCCAGGAGGTCGGGATTGCGTTCGCCTGCAACAATGGCTCGGATAATCCGCATGCCGGTCGCGCCGGTGATATCCGACACAACATGATGGAGCTGCAGGTTCATCTCCATCAGAGCCTTTTGCATATGTTGGATATGGGCGGCAGCATATTCCACGAGCCGCTCGCGCTGGCGTAGATAGGCTCGCAACGTTGCGATCTCGGCATCGGGTCGGAAGCTGCCCCGTAACAGGCCATAGGAGTGGAGCTGGCGTAACCAAGCGGCATCGCTGAGATCGGTTTTACGGCCAGGTACAATCTTGGCGTACCGCGCGTTGACCAGAATGACCTCAAACCCGCGCTGTTCTAGGATCTCGTAGACTGGGATCCAATAGACCCCAGTGGATTCCATCGCGACACTGGTCACGCCGCACATCTTGAACCAGTCCGCCAGTTCATGCAGGTCTTGCGTGAATGTGCCGAATGCACGCACTGGCTTGTCGGTGCAGGCCGGGTTTACCGCGGCCATGTGCATCTTTGATCCGATATCGATAGCGGCCGCGCCGAGGTTGACCAGCTTTAGGTCCGGGCCGCGGTCGGTTGTCCTGTTAGGCATCGCAACTCCTCCGTCCGATGATGGGCTGGAGGGTCTGGGCTATGCCAATTTGTCATCTTCCTAATCGGGATCGCCGTCGAAACGGCGTCACCACTCTCCGGCCGCTACCCTCCGAGCTAAATGATAGCACAAGGCTGTTTCTATCCCGCGCAGGCGCGCCACGACGCTGGACAGTTTTTTAAAATGTCGCGTTCCATCCGCAGCCGCTCGTTCTCCTGGCGCAGCAAGGCGAGTTCCGAAGCCTGGTCCGCCGACATCGGCGTCGCCTGCGTGGTGGGGCGCCACGCCGCCGATGCCGGCTCGCGCCGGAGCTTATCGACCCAGCGCCGCAGCACTGAGTCGCGCAGACCGAGCTCCTTGGCGACCGACCCGATCGAGCGGCCGCTCGACACCACCAATCCTGCCGCCTCGCGCTTGTACTCTTCAGTAAACGACCGTCGTGCACGTTCCATTCAACACCTCCAGGCTCAACGAGCCTACTACAGGTGTCCACTCATTCGGGAGGAAGTTCAGCTATCAACTAATGTGACGAACTTGCGTTCCAGATGACTAGCTAGTCACGTGAATCTAAAGTGCGCCACATACGCGCGGCCATGTTCGACGAGTAGCTCAGCCGGTTGGGAGAGTGGTCGCGAGCAGTGTCATTGCGCTATTCCAGGCAAGCGGATAATCAAGCCCCACCGCAAGCCAAAACAGGAGGAGATCGAGTTGAAGATGGTGTTGTGCGTCGTCGCATTAATGGCAACGATTGCGAGTGTTCGCTCAGGCGATGCCGAGCAACTGAAGGTATCGTTATCTGAAAAGGGCGCGTATAGGTCAATACAAGACGCGGTAGACGCGCTACCTCAGGCTGGTGGAAGTATAGTAGTCGCGCCGGGTACCTATCGCGGAAAGGTTAGAGTGACGAAACCCAATGTCAATATCAAGGGCGCCGGTGGTGGGCCGGATGAAGCGGTGATTGTCTACGGTGATAGCGCCGTCACTGCGGGTGGGACTGTCCGTTCCGCGACCTTAGATGCGTCGGGCGATAACTTCCGGCTCGAAAATCTGACTGTTTGGAACGACTATTCTGCCAATTCGGGCAATCCAGCATCTCAGGCAGTGGCACTTTCTGTCACCGGCGACAAGGATGTTTTTGCAAACGTCAGAATACTTGGTGCGCAAGACACATTGTTTGTCAACAAGGGGCCGAACAGGAACGCCAGTCGTCAGTTCTTCGTAAACTGCTACGTCGAAGGCCATATCGATTTTATATTTGGTAACGCCAAGGCCTACTTTAGGCAATGTGAGCTACACGGTGTTGCAAACCACGCAGTCGTCTATACCGCACAAAGCAGAGCCTTCCCGGACGAAGACAGCGCCTTTGTGTTTGATCATTGCACGCTGACAGCCGACAAGGGCGCGCGCGACATTGCTCTTGGGCGTCCATGGCGTCCCTATGCTGCGGTGATCTTCTTATCGTCGCAGATTAATGCGCCGGTCATGGCTGAGGGGTGGGTGGAATGGGACCCGGGCAAGAGCCGCCGCTTAATGAACGCCTACTATGCTGAATACAGATCCTCCGGTACTGGTGCCGATCCTAGAGGAAGAGAAAGATATGCGCGCCAGCTAAGCGATCGGGAGGCAATGCAATGGTCGCTCCAGACATTCTTCTCGCACGATACGAGCTGGATCCCGCAAGCGCGATAGAACGCAGCGGGAGTGCCCGCAATAGCAGCGCGCCGGTGCCGATTAGCGACAGGCCTGCAGACGGGCTGTCTTGGCGGGCCCGAATTGGGACCATCTGTGTGGGAGCGTGAGTATCAGGAAGCACTGGTGCGAGTTGCGTACCAAGCACGGCGGGTACGAAGCTGACCGCAACCATGCAATCCGGCTTTTACACCGGCCAATCCTTTGTGATCGTCAGCGATCGATTGGAGCTGCGGCCCGAGGGTCGCGCTCAATGCCACCGTTTTTGCTACTGGTGGCTTCAGGGAACGGGCGGAAGGCAACTACGCACGGGTTCGATGCGCCGTAATGTGGAGTAGCGGCGGCACCTGGCGGAGATGGAAATACATTGACCGCGGTCACTGTTGCATTCTCCACTTGCCAAGTTGCGCGGGGAGAAAAGCGCACATCTTCCATCGCAATATCGAGCGGATGCTGTTGATCAAAGCCTCGCATTACGAGCGTACCATCAGTCCCATAGACGTGCCTTAGGACGATCTGTTGATAAAGTGGCAAGTTATTGCCAGCGAAGGGGCCGTAGCGCGTGTCGAAGTGTATGGGCCATTTGTTATTTCTCATACATATATTCTCGTAATTAACCCGCTCAACTAAGCCGCCTCGGCTGGGATCGCTTTTAATGCGCAGACCAAATGTCGTGCCGTCCAAGGTCAGGTTGCGAACCAGCACGTCACTGACACCGGAATTCAGTTCGCTACCAATCGACATGCCGTGCCCCCAGCCGAATTGGTTGTCTAAAATGGAAATGTGGCGTGCAGGGCCGCTTGTGCCAGCCTTGATCGCGATATTGTCGTCTCCGGTGCGGATAAAGGAGTGGATTATCGTCACATCCTCGCTTGCGGCTGGGTCTATTCCGTCGGTATTGCGGGCATCAGCGGGTGTATCAATGATGACCGCCCAGATGGTAGCACGTTCCACGTGGCTCATCGCAATGTGAAAGTTTGCTGCGTTGCGCAAGGTGATGCCATGAACAGAGACGTCCTCAGCACGGTCCATTTGGATCAATCGAGGCGCGTTTTGTTTTGCGCCCTCACTTTGTGCACGACGGGCCAGTTGCCACCAAGTCTCAGCCGTGCCCGCCATCAAGGTCCCGCCTCCGCCGTCTATTGTACCGTATCCATAGAGACCGCCGCCTTTAGTCTTCGTGAAACTGATGAGGGGCCGACAGCCATCACCGCTCCGATCGATGTGGCCACAGCTTCCCGAGCTCTTTTGGTATGCTTTTGGGTCGGCTACAGCCGTCAGTATCGCGCCCCCAGCGAGCCACAGTGTTGTGCCGGACTTCATTTCGATTGGACCCGAAAGGAACGGCCCTGGGCCTAGATATACGGCGGCGCTTGGGACGCAATGGTCTATGGCGGCTTGCAATCTGGCAGTGTCATTTCCACCTGACGGGTCTAGGCGCGCGCATACCCCTTTAGGCGCGGCCGGTTCGCGAACATTGCGGCGATCCTTTGCCTGAGACGCGGCGGAAAGCAGCCCGACCGCAAGTATGAAAACTGCGGCTAGGTAGCGGAAACGGGCGGCCATTGCCACTCCATTGGTTTCATAGGCAGGCAAGTGCGGGCGGTCGCTACGGCTGTGCAAGTCTCGTAACCTGTAGATGCGGGTGCAATTGCCGCGTGGTGAAACGGATGGCCATCCGGCGGAAGTGCGCTGGTGGAAAGCGACGACCGCAGACGTCTCCCTATTCCCGGAGTCGAACGAAATCGCTGGCGGGTCATTTAGCCATCCGAATGTACTGCTACGTCCGCATACTATGACCGTATTTGCCTTTGTCTTCCGGTCTGCCCGTCGCAGTCACCCGGAGGGTACGACCTATTTACGCAATTGGCTTGCATCGAAGTCCCTCAAGTGACCGATCAGAAAACAGCTGGGTCGCGCCCCGCGCAGCTTGTCGAATGCCCGTCTCGCGTATGCGCGTTTGTCCGAGCTTAGTAAAATTGAGTGTTTGGATGGGGCCCATTTAAATGATGGATCGTAGCCACTTTGGCTTTTGAGGCGATGATCGGAGGGGCGATCCGATGGTGGAATGGAGCCGGGCGGGAATGTAGCAGTCACGAACGAACGCGGAGATATACACGCGGTGCATCGGCACGAGTCTCCTCCTGACGATCGTGAACGAGCTCGGCAGGGTGGTGGACAAGCTCTCCATCAAAGCATTGTAGAAGCAGTCGCCCTTGTGGCGCGTCGATCGGGTACAGCCCGCTGTCGCGCGGCAATCAGGATGGAAGGCAGCGTCAATCAAGGTGAGAGAGTTTCGCTGGGCCCGTGACGTAGGGAGGGCGTAGCCCGACCGGAGTTACGGGCCCAGCGTCGGCGCGATCCCGAGGAGGACCGCGCCGACTGGTGATCGCGGCCGGCGGGGTTATGCAAGTGGTTCTTCCGCCAAGAGGAATCACTCGCTTGCCCGGCCGACACATCACAGATCACCAGATGAGGCTCTACATGAAGTACCGTCAGACCGATAGCCCGCCAGTGGCGGCGGCCAAGGCGTCATTCAGTGCGTCGACCGCCTATCGGATCGAGAGAGACCCCCGATTTCCATCGCAAAGGAAGGCTCCCCGCGGCCGGCGACGACCGGACCCGTTGAGCAACGTGTTCGAGACCGAGATCGTCCCGATCCTGAAGGCGGCACCTGGCTTACGCCCGGTGGCGGTGTTCGAGGAGATGCTACGGCGTCATCCGGATCTCGGCAGCGGTATCCGTCGTACCCTGGAACGTCGGATCCGTGCATGGCGGGCGGTCCACGGCGAGGAGCAGGAGGTGATCTTCCGCCAAACCCACGAGCCTGGCCAACTCGGCCTCTCCGACTTCACAGACATGGACGAACTGGGTGTTACGATCGCGGGTGCTCCGTTGGATCATCGTCTCTATCACTTCCGTTTGGCCTATTGCGGGTTCGAGCACGCCCACGTCGTGCTTGGCGGCGAGAGCTTCGTTGCCCTGGCGGAAGGCCTGCAGAATGCCCTCTGGTCGCTCGGTGGGGCGCCGCGGGAGCATCGGACCGACAGTCTGTCGGCCGCATTCTGCAATCTCGATCGCGATGCACGGGACGATCTGACGCAGCGATACGAGGCCCTTTGTGACCACTACGGCATGCGGCCTTCCCGGAACAATCGAGGCGTTGCTCACGAGAATGGTTCGATCGAAGGGCCCCACGGTCATCTCAAGCGAGCAATCGCGGATGCCTTGCTGCTGCGCGGAACTGTCGACTTCGACGATCTTGCCACCTATCGCGGCTTCATCGACGAGATCGTCAGCCGCCGCAATGCCCGCAACGCCAAGCGGATCGATAGCGAGCGCGTGGTGTTGCAGGAGCTGCCCGATCGGCGCACCTCCGACTACGAAGAGGTGATCGTCCGCGTGACATCGTCCGGCGGCTTCACCCTGCGCAAGGTGTTCTACACAGTGCCATCGCGCCTGATCGGTCACCGGCTGCGGGTGCGCCTTTACGACGATCGTCTCGACGTGTTCGTCGGCGGCACCCATCTCGTCACCCTGCCGCGTGGGCGGCCGCATCCCAATGGCAAGTACGACCAGGTCGTCGATTATCGGCACGTGATCCATTCCCTGCGGCGCAAGCCGATGGCGCTTCTCAATCTGGTCTATCGAGATCGGCTGTTCCCGCGCGATGCCTATCGGAAGACCTTCGATCGCCTGCGCGAACGCTTGCCGGACAAAAAAGCCTGCCGGATCATGGTCGACCTCCTCGCGCTCGCTCATGACCGCGGCTGCGAGGCCGAACTCGCCGATCAGCTCACCGCCGACCTCGACGCCGGCCGACTGCCCGACCTCAACCGGCTACGTGCTCACTTCGCCCCCGATCCCGCCAACCTGCCGAACGTCGTGGTGCAGCTCGTGCCGCTTGCGACCTACGAATGCCTCATCGGTACCGCCGAGACCGGAGGTGCCGCATGAGCGTAACGAACACGGTTGATGCCGCGCGCCTCAATCTGTTGCTCAATGAACTCCGGCTGCCTGCCATCAAGGTGCTGTGGGCTCAATTTGCCGAACAGTCCGACAAGGAAGGCTGGCCGGCCGGCCGCTTCCTCGCGACCATCGCCGAGCACGAGATCGCCGAACGCGGCCGCCGTCGGATCGAACGACACCTTGTCGAAGCACGTTTGCCCGCCGGAAAGACCTTCGACAGCTTCGACTTCGAAGCCGTGCCGATGATCTCAAAGGCGCAGGTGATGGCGCTCGCCGCCGGTGACAGCTGGCTGGGCAAGGGCGCCAATTTGCTGTTGTTCGGCCCGCCCGGCGGCGGAAAGAGCCACTTGGCGGCAGCGATCGGCCTGGCCCTCATCGAGAACGGATGGCGCGTCCTCTTCACCCGGACCACCGATCTCGTGCAGAAGCTCCAGCTGGCGCGACGCGAGCTCAACCTCGAGGCGGCCATCAATCGTCTCGATCGCTTCGATCTCCTGATCCTAGATGATCTCGCTTACGTCACCAAGGATCAGGCCGAGACCAGCGTGCTGTTCGAACTCATCAGCGCTCGCTACGAGCGCCGCTCGATGCTGATCACCGCCAATCAGCCATTCGGCGAATGGAACAGGGTCTTCCCGGATCCCGCCATGACCCTCGCCGCTATCGATCGCCTCGTTCACCACGCCACCATCGTCGAGATGAACGTCGAGAGCTATCGCAGACGGACCGCCCTCGAACGAAAACGCGGTCCAGGACGGCCACCATCGCACGCGACACCCAAAACCGTCGCTGATTGACGCTGCGCGACAATCAGAGTTCAACAAAACTCTTGCGCGCGACAATCATCGCGGCAATCATCATCAGGCCGCGACACTGCCTCGCCATCCTGTTTGCCGCGCACTTCCCACCCAGATTGCCGCGCTACAGCCCGCAGCCGCAGGGCTCCGCACGCGATATGTGGAACGTACTGCTCGCTCCGACCTCAATCATGGATCAGTCCGTCAGAGGCTGCTGGCGGATCGTCGTTATCACAGCACAGGGGAGTTAGCCCGCATGTGATAGCACATGGGCCGATCGACCATCTTGCGGCCGAACCGGTCGGTGATGGCGGCGCGATACAGCCGGCACTCGACAGGCGGGATATAGGTGATGTCAGCCAGCCAGAGCCGGTGTGGAGCTGTGGTGGTGAAGTCGAGCGCGATCAGGTTCGGAGCGATCGAGAGATCGTGACGAGTTACGTTGGCGCGGACAGGAGGTTACGGCCCTAATCGCTCGAATGCGATTGCGGCGGATCAGAGCTACGGCCAGCGCCGCTCCCTGCGTCCGTAGAGCGCCTTGGACCAAACACTGCATAGCGCTGGCCATGCTCGCAATGCTGCACCACCATTTGTTCTGCCATATTTGCAAAAAGCGTGTCTTGGGGGAAAGGCAGACGCGAGCGGGTGGGAGGAGGCGTTCGCTGCATGGCCTCGATGTCAGTGCGGCCGACCAATTCAGAATATGAATGCGCTCTATCAGAACAATCGATTTCACTGATGTCGATCAAGCCTGGTACTCAGGTCGCAGGGGCCGCATGGCGTGCGTTATACGCTGACTAGCCGTTTCACTCACGGCGCGCGTCCTGGTACAGAACCATATAACGGGTGGACGTGATGATGATGATGAACAGTACCAGAAACTCGACCTCGGCGGAACAAATCAGCATGGGAGATCAGGCCTTAACGTTGTGGTTGCCGAAACTGAGGCACTATCTGTCGTGGTGGCGACTGTTTACAAGCCCCTTACCTTCCCGGCGGCCCCACCTCGAATCGCTTGCTGACCCGCCTGATGCGGCTGACCCGAGCGATTCTCAGGAACGTCTCAGGCAAAATATCGAAGCGCAAGTTGCGGAGATTGGCAGGTTAGTGGGCGGAGGTGAAGCGCCAGGCGAAGCAACCCGCCATCTCACTGAGTTGACAAATCAACTCATACTCGCGCAGCTCGGGATTGTTTCCAAAGTCAAATGCGTCACTACTGAGGCGACGGATCGCTTCGCTAACCGTGCTCCGGTAGAAATGAGCGACATCTATGAGCCGGAAAGGCTCTTGAGATTGGGCCATCTTTTTGACAAAGCGGTATCGGCGTTAACTCCGAGTTTGCGGACGCAATGCCATAGAACAGATATAGCTAAACTTATCCTCGGCCGGACATCTGAAACCAAAGTCGAGTTTAATCGTTTCATCAAGTGCGTCGCTGCGATTGCTGCCGCCGCCGAAGAGATGTGACTGTACCTAACATCGTTTCCGAAGTAGCGCAGCCGCGATTGCTCGCGTTGTGAGGAGATGCCGATGTGCTCGGCTTTGACGTTTTCTGTTAGTCGACTGGGCAGGGCGGGTTGCAATCGCATAGTGTCGTAGCGGGCAGACAACCTTTCTGCGCTCCGGTGCTGCGCATGTTGGATCGCCGCCTCCTCCCTGGCTCTCTGGAGAATCGCTTCAGAGCGGACGGCCGTACGCCCGCTCATGGTCTATGGATCGGAAACCTCGCAGTATTGCCATCAGGAGAGAAGCAAGCGGAGCGCAAAAAAAATAAATATCCATGTCGCAAGGCAGTACAGTGCGGCGAAGCGCCATACTCCCGCTCTGAATCGGCGGCGCCAATTCACAAGTTGCGGCGCGCAACCGCTGAAGCGACGGCCGCGGACAACCTCGATCATCTCTCGATAGCTGTCAAAAGCAAAATACGAGCGATTGTTTCGAATGTACGTTATCCGCTCTTGAGGGGAAAGGCACAATTGCCAGACGTACTGCGCCTCCTCGCGCACACTGTCAGAACGTGGCTCGTGCCCACCTGAGTTGTAAGCACGCCGATCAATGGAGAGTGGCGATGGAAGTTGACGCGATCGCGTGCTCCCGATGAACGTGAATTTCTGCTGAAGCATCGAAGTGTCCCTTTCGCAATTCGGCGAATGATGCGTACAACGTGACGTAACGAGAGAATCAAGAAGATCCTGCGCAGATCCAACGGATCAGCTGTGCGCTCTGTCCACGACCCGCGCCGATCTAAGTGTAGGTCCGAGCGAAAGGGCATTGCGAAAAGCGGGCGCTATAGTCAGGCCAACGTGGCCGGTGCTGGCTGTTGATTGCGAGATACAGCTCCCGAGGCAATGATGGTGGCCGTTGAGAACTCTCTGAGGTGCCGGCTCGTTGAACCGGGGCGGCGAGTGTGGGGCGCGGGCACGGCTGCTTACAAATGTGCTCAGTTGGTTAAGAGAGGGGTTGAATCGGACGCAGCGAGAGATTGTACGATGTGAAGCAAATGAGCAGTTCGAGACGAGACGCGCGAGGCCGCAATGGTGTTATCTTTGGGCGATGTACCGGGCATCGTGAGCCAGATCGGGCGGCTCCACAAACAGGGGCGCTGCTCGTGGTTTGGATTGGCCGTGCGGTCGATAAACCGGGATCAATGAATTGATGGTCATCGTCCGTGCAGATGGATTCAATCAGGTTACGATGGCCCACTAAGCAACCGTTCGAGCCATACCCTCTCGGTAGCACTCGAAGTCGTCGACTTGCGACCTACAAACGTTATAGCACACCGTGTCCACCTAAGCCGACCTACCTTGAGAGGATATCATGCGTCGAAGGCAGCTCAACTCATCTTGCTGGAGCGACAGATTCAAGTACTATATGCTAACGGTTAGTATTGTTGCCGCGCTAAACTCGTTGTCATTCATGTACGCCAAAGCCGGCGGGCCTCTACCCACGGAACAGGAAAAGCAGGCGTGTATCGCCGACGTCTTTCGGCTCTGTAGCGCGGCCATACCTGATGCGAACGCAATCACTTCGTGTCTGAAGTCAAACGTGGCCGGTGTGAGTGCGGAATGCCGCTTGGTTCTGTCAACCCGCGAGCGGCCGAGTGGTGTATCAAAGTGAGCCGGCGATCATATAGATTGTCGTACGGTGTTGGCGCTGGCTGACACTAAGTAGCGCGGTCGGTTACGTCCGGCGTTCGACGCACGGTGAGCAGCGTGTCCAGGAGATGTACGTGGCGTCGGATTGCAAGCGAGTATCCAGCCTAAGGGGCCTGATGTATCGTCGAAGTAAAGGCGCCTGGCGGAGCGAATTCATTGAACCAGTGTGGTCGGGTGCTAGATGAGCAGAGTCGCTAAGTGGTTAGTCAAGGTGGGCCGCCACACGAAAGCATCAGATGAGCAACGGTGTGAGCTGTCGCTGGCGCACCGTGGTGTAGATGATCGGTTGAACTGCGCCTCTGCCTTGAAAGCGGTCTATCTTACGAGAAGCATCCGGCGGAGTCTGCGTGTGATTTGCTCGTGCCTTAGTGGCCCGGTAAGCTGAAGCGTGAACCTGTGCTTTCAAACGATCCCCCGGTTGCAGTCAAGGGTGATTATAAGTGCTTTAGCTCGACTCCGTGTTTTTTGAGTGCGTAGCCTATTTGGCGCGACGTCAGTTTGAGTAGCCGTGCTGCTTTCGCCTGTACCCAGCCCGCCCTTTCCATGGCCGCGATAAGGTGCTCGCGATCAATTATTCGCTCACCTCTCGTAACCTGCAGGTGCGAGAGCGTGGTTCCGTGAGCGGGTTCGGATGAAGCATCGCATGGCCCCGTATGCGGCAGCGGTTGTGACGGCATCGATAGCGGCTGCTTACTCTTCCAAAGTCGAGCGGAGAAGCAACCATCGGATTTGCAGGCGAAATCGCGACTGTTAATCGCTGGACCGGCCGCCATGGTGGCAGTCCGCTGAACGCAATTGTGAAGCTCCCTAATATTGCCGGGAAATTCGCAACTTTTCAATACGTCGAACGCGCTTGGTTCGAAAGTCAACGAGCGCTCGTTTTCGGAGTTGAACGTGCGAAGAAATTCAGTAGCGAGCAACGGAATATCGTCGCGGCGCTCACACAATGGTGGGACAAGCAAAGGGATGACGCTCAGACGGTAGTAGAGATCCGCGCGAAATTGTGTCTGCGAAACGGCGACCTCTAGATCCTTGTTAGTCGCTGCTATGAGTCGAACGTCAACTCTTATCGTGTGTGTACCGCCGACTCTCTCAAATTCCTGCTGTTGTAGCACTCGCAGCAGCTTCGCTTGAAAAGAAGGTGAGATTTCACCAATCTCGTCGAGAAACAGCGTGCCTTTGTCAGCCAGCTCGAAGCGCCCTTTGCGCGAATTGATGGCTCCGGTAAAGGCGCCCTTCTCGTGTCCAAACAGCTCAGATTCCAAAATAGTCTCCGATAATGCCGCACAGTTTAGTTTGACGAATGGGCGGTTGGCTCGGGGCGATAGGTCGTGGATCGCTTGTGCAGCAACCTCTTTTCCGCTACCGGACTCGCCTCGCAAGAGTATCGTTGCATTTGATTTAGCGACCACATTGATCTTGCGGAGGAGCTTGCGCAGGGCCGGGCTGCGACCAACTACGCCAGGTAGCGTTAGGTTGCGGTCCGCTTCGGCTTGATCATCCTGCGGCAACGTTGTCTGGTTGCCATCGGTCGCAAGAGGCGGCTCGCTGTCATCGTGGGCCGTGGAGAGGTATGACCTCAGAAAGTGGCCGAGCATGTTCGCGATAGCGAGGAGAAGGGTCACGTGTGAATTGGGATCTAACGATGGGGACCCGTCCCGGAACAGCTCGGCCGAGAGCACCCCGACGGTCGTGCTCTCGACAGCGATTGGAACGGCGATGAACGACAATCGACTATGTGCCGTGGCGTCAGATGAACCTGAATCGCTTGTGGTCTGGGAATTGTTCGGTTGCGTAGGGGTTATTATAAGGGGTGTGGCCGTATTGAGCACGCGCTCGACAGCTCCTTGCGGCAGGCGGAGTCGAAAACGCTGATCGCTCCCTTCAGTCCAGCCCGCGCCCACGGCAATCGCCGGAGCGTTGTGACCGGCATGCAGACAGACCACACAATGTTGCATCTGAAGCTGAGACTGTATTAACGCGACGACGGCCTCCAGCCGAAGCTCGAGCCGAAAGGGCGCGGCGAGTTGTTCCGCTATGCGCAGCAGGATCTCAGGCACTTTCGGGTGTGCCCATTGAGCGTCGCTGCGAGAGGCCTCCGCTCCCGGTGACTTGAACTGTGATGTTGAAGACAAAATGTCGCTAGTCATATTGTCCGGTTTCCGCCGATCGTTGTTACGCCGGCCGTGGCGCCTGCGCTGTCGCGGACCTAACAACGTTTCGTGCAGCGACGACAAGGCCAACCATGATTAAAGAGTCAGCCCTGGACGAGAGATTTGCTCCGGTGCAGCGTCGCCAGTTTGAATATGTGAGGTCCTTTAACGCAAGGAGTGCGCCATATTGGCGCATCTTATGCAAATGATCCTCGAGTGCTTTCAGAGATAGCAGGTCGTCTGTCGTCCATGCCGGTCCCTACTGCGGGCAGCATCTAGGCTCAGGTGAACAGGTTCGGCGAAGCTGCGAGGGCCGCCATTTCCGATTGGTGACAATCGGACTTCTTTCAAAGTCGTGGTCATGCAGCTCGCTCCGCTCGTCCTGGACTGGTGTACCGATGAAGGTGCCACCGCAAATCGCTTTCAGCGCGCTGCTGCCCATTGGGAGGGCTGCGAGAGGCGCGGCATGCGAGCTCAGCCGTAGTCGGGCAAAAGTGCGTTCGGACGAGGTCCGGGTACTGTGATTTACGCGAGAACAATGGCCGTAACAGCTGTAGAGGCAGCTGTAGGAGCCGGGACGTTTCGCTCGAGACACGTAATCAGGCACCAGACTGGTTTGCGAGGTCGTCGTGCTCCTTGACCTCCTTTGGCCGCAGCGCGTCGCTCCGACGCTTAAAGCTGTGCCGGATTCGCAGGACGCTGACGAAGCATTCGCAATGGCCGGCTGACTCGGTCGCCTCGAGCCGTCAACACCGCGCCCGTAAGCGGTGGTTTCACGGTCGGAGGCCTATTGACGAAGCATTGGTGCCGTCGACCTAGAGTGATTTACTGACAGGCTGCATGCAAAATGGCAGAGTGAGGCGGTCGGGCAAAGGCGCTTTGCGCGGCCGGTGACGCGGTCCTCCGCGTGTTCGCTCAACGGCTTGATGCGACTGATCCCGTGTCTCCACTGGAGGGCGCCCGGTATGTCAGCATGGCCGATTACGAAACGTCCGCTGACGAGGGCCGTCAGGGCGGTTGAGTCTGGAACCGGCACGTCGCAATGGCGAGAAGGTCAAACGAGGGAGTGTAAGGCGATGGTGCGCGTTGGTCCGCAACCACGGAGCGCCTCTCATTGCTACTACCGTTGCCAAGAAGCGAATCGCAGAGCGGCGTCTCAGGATAGAGCTCGTCCGCGGTTCCACCCTGAGGGGGTGCGTCATGGGACAGCAGGACGAGTCGAACGACACCGAGACCCAGGCATCACGCGATAGAATGAGCGCCTAGATGATCGTGAGCATCATCGCCACGACCGCGTGGCAGCCTCGTGTGGCATGTCGTTCCTGCTCCCTGCGGCTAACTCCTGCTTGTGGTAATCGTATCTAGGTTTGCGGCGGGAGCCGAGTGAACGCCTGATAGGATTCATAGGCGCGCATCAAGCCGTCGCGAAGCGACGTCGTCGCCCGCTAGCCGAGCTTGTCAAGGCGGCGGAGATCGAGCAGCTTGCGTGGCATGCCGCCGGGACGCGAGGTGTCGAAGCTGATCTCGCCTCGATAACCGATGACCTCGGCGACGAGGCGGGAGAACTCGGCGATGATGATGTCCTCGCCGCTCCCGATATTGACGAGCTCGGACTCAGAATAGCGCTTCATCAAACGGAGGCAGGCATTCGCCATGTCGTCGACATAAAGGAATTTGCGCGTGGCAAGCCGGTGTCCCTGACCACAACGTTTTTCGCGCCGGCAAGCGTCGCTTCGTGAAAGCGCCGGATCAGCGCGGCTACGACGTGGCTGTATTCTGGATGACAATTGTTGCCAAGGCCGTACAGAGTAGTCGGCATTACACTGACGAAGTCGCTGCCATACTGGCTGCGATAGGCCTCGGCCATCTTGATCCCGGCGATCTTTGCATGGCGTAGGGCTCATTGGTCGGCTCCAGCTGGCCTGTGAGTCCTCGCGAAGCGGCTGTGGCGCCAGCTTCGGATAGATGCAGGAGGAGCCAAGAAACATCAGCTTCTCGGCGCTATTCAGATGCGCGCCATGGGTCACGTTCGGCGCGATGGCAATATTATCGTAGATGAACTCAGCGCGCCGCGTATTGTTGGCGAGGATACCGCTGACTTTGGCCGCGGCAAGGAAAAACGACTTGCGGCGTCTTCTTTGCGAACCAGTCGAATACGGCGGCCTGGTTGCAGAGGTCGACCGTGCCGGTCGACAGTCACAAGTTCAACCTCCTCCTGCGCGAGCCGGCGCGCCAGCACGCTGCCGACCATGCCGCGATGACCGGCGACGTAGACGCGTGTGACCTTCAGCTCAAAGGAAGTGGCTGCCATTGTCGGCGTCCCGTTTTGCTTCGGCCAGATCACTCGCCATCATTTCCTGAACCAGTTGGACAAAGCTCCGCTTTGGCTTCCACCCGAGCTTGGTGCGCGCCTTGCTGGCATCGCCGACCAAAAGATCAACCTCGGTGGGGCGAAAATAGGTCGGATCGATGCGGACCACGGTCTTGCCGCTTCTAGCGTCGAGGCCGGTTTCCTCGACGCCCACGCCCCGCCATTCGATGCGGCGGCCGACCTGCGCGAAGGCCAGCTCGACCATCTCCCGCACGGAATGCATCTCTCCGGTGGCAAGCACGAAGTCGTCTGGCTTATCGGCCTGCAGGATCAAATGCATGCCCGCCACATAGTCGCGGGCATGGCCCCAATCCCGCTTGGCTTCGAGATTGCCAAGATAGAGCGCATCTTCCAGGCCGACCTCGATGCGCGCGACGGCACGCGTGATCTTGCGGGTCACGAAGGTCTCGCCACGGATCGGGCTCTCATGGTTGAACAGAATACCGTTGGAGGCGAACATGCCATAGGCTTCGCGGTAGTTTACCGTAATCCAGTAGCCATACAGCTTTGCGACGCCATAAGGCGAGCGTGGATAGAATGCGGTCGTCTCCTTCTGCGGAATCTCCTGCACCAGGCCATAAAGCTCCGAGGTCGAAGCCTGATAGAACCGCGTGTGCCTCTCCATTCCAAGAATGCGGACTGCTTCCAGGAGGCGCAGCACCCCGATTGCGTCCGCATTAGCGGTATATTCCGGGCTCTCGAAGCTGACGGCAACATGGCTTTGGGCGGCGAGATTGTAGATCTCAGTCGGCCGGATTTGCTGTATCAGGCGGATCAGATTGGTCGAATCCGTCATGTCGCCGTAATGCATCAGGAACGGGACCTTGCCGACATGCGGATCCTGGTAAAGGTGATCGACGCGCGCTGTGTTGAACGAGGACGAGCGGCGCTTGATGCCGTGCACAACATAGCCGAGCGACAGTAGATAGTCGGCGAGATAAGCCCCGTCTTGCCCGGTTACGCCGGTGATGAGAGCGACGCGCTCAGCCATATTCACAAATGCTCCCAAATGCCTCAGGGGCCTACCGACTTCCAGCAACGGCCGAAGCCTGTCCCTCTGACATATCGTCCGGCGTGGTCAACCTACTATGGCGCTAGTGCTCATATTCCGGGGAAGTGTGGCGGCGCGCCCTGGCTCCACCATCTCTCAGCCGTGGAGAAGTTGGCAAGGCGCTGTGTGGTGAAAGCAGCAAGGAATACCAAGTACGTTGGGGCCTGAATTAACGATCCTGGGAGGCCTGCATCCGGCATCAACCCGCGCGAGGTGAGCTCGGCGCCCTTCCCTCGTGTGCATAGAGAGGTCCAGCACAATGTGTGACCACCTTATCTCCAGGTATGGGCATCGGTAACTCATTTGAGAAATCTACTCCCGCCGCACCTTCATCCGCAGCACTCGCCTTCACCAAACAAGGTGCTTGGGATACGAACCGAGCCGGCTCCGTCGGAGAACGGCATAGGTCGGTGAGACATTACGACAGCAGTGTCGCACCCTCGCTTCGCGCGGAGTCCATTGGATGGCTTCGAACCGATGTCCAGATATGGCACCGAGGCGTTGTACCTGGTGACTGCTGAAGTAAGTGCTAGGCTCATTTAAGCCTTTCTTGGCGCTGGTGGGGCTTGACGTCCTGTGGCAAGCATCAAAAGGCCGGCTTCGCTGGCCGCCGCTCGTGAGGACCGGCGAGAGAGCGCGCATCTGGCGCGTGCTCGGCGGATGACCTTTCGGCTAAGATCAAGTGGCTTGGATCGTCCAAGCTAAATTCGATTACTTGGGGGACGACTAGGCTTGCGTAGCGCGAGAAAGCACTTGTCGACGGAAATCGGATAACGGTATGGCAGTAGGCCAGGAGGTACATTTCCACGAGAGCAGCGAATCCGCCCTCGACTCCAAGATCTGCAGTGTGCAGCGGGCCAGCATCGTTCGCTCGGAAGCGTTTGGGAATGCTGAAGAGCTCAGAATAGACAGCCGAAAGGTGATCAGCGACGCTGGGACTGTCAGTGCACAAAAAGAGCCTTGTCGGTCGTGTATGATGCAATGCTTTTGCCCGTTCAACTGCAGCGCATACCTGCTCCATAGCGACTCGTGGGTCGGTCCAATAAGGCCTATGACCCATAGTATCTTCACCGTTCCCGTGCCGAACGTGTATCCCGATTACATCGTGCCCCTCAAACGCTCGATGGTAAACATCGTCGATGCGACGCCTGATCTCCTGGCGTGGTGTGATGCTTTGGAATATGTTGCGCTCGGCCTCCTGATCACAGCCCCACATTAAGCAAGCGTCACAAACGATAGTATTCGCCTGGATATCCCTTGACGTTACCAACAACCTGCGCAGCTCATCACGCTCGTGGAAAATTTGGTCATCCGACCGGTAAACGCCGTCAATTGCAGGCCTGTTCCACCAATGTGGAAAAAACGGCCCAGGAAAGCAGAGTTGATTGATCTTATCGTCGCAGATAACGGGTACGCCCGAGATGTTGTCGAGCGGCTCAAAGAACACGCTGAAGGCGTTTGTAAAGGGGTCAGAGAGATAGCAAGATCCGCGCCAGTCAATGACCAAAGTGCGCCCTGTTCGCTTGGAGTATTGCCAGGCTGACGCGAGCGACCATAAGCAATCGCCGAAACCGGTGCGACGCCTGGAAATGACGAAGCGCTGTTGATGAGTCATCTTGAATCCATTGCTCCGGCAGTTGAATAAGTTGCTCACCCTGGACGGCAGGAAAGTACCGGCAGTGTTATCGTCCGCCAGGCCGTCGCGAGCCGTATGTTAGGTTGCGAGAGCTTGTCCGCTTCGCGACCAAGAGGTCGGTTATGGATTGCCGTTCGCTAGCTAGACAAAGAGATACCTATCAAGTCGCATGCGCCTGATCGCGCAGATCTCCCAGATTGTTGGCGGCGGGACGCAAGCAGATGCGGCGCTTTTCCCACAACTGCCGAAGTTCAAGGATGATTGCGTCGCGCCGCTCGCCCTTTACGTGAGCGAGAAGCTCGCCGAGGGCGGCGTCCCCTTTGATTCCATGCAGCAACTCGAATAGATCGGGCGAGATGCGCACAGCGCCGCCATCGGAGAAGGTGGTATAAGTCTCGCAGACGATCTCCCGACACTCTGCGGTGACGTGATCCGGGGTACGGCGAAGTGAAGTGTAGGCCGGTAAGGAAACGCGGAGCGCAGCCCAGTCCTCCGGCGTGGCGACGCGCTTCGTGATGAGAAGCGATCCGATCACGAGGGCGTCAAGATCTGTCGTAAGGAACGTGACCATTGCGTCGGTAACCGACTGCACGATCGGTTCGACATTGTTGTTGAAAGATGTATTGAGGAGGACAGGGACGCCCGTCCGCTTGTGGAATTGATTAATCAGCTCCCAGTACCGCGGGTTCGATCTACGTGACACCGTCTGCAGCCGTGCTGTACCATCGACGTGCGTAACCGCACCAAGCACACTTCGCTTGCAATCACGAACTTGAACGACAAAGTTCATGAACGGAAAAGCTCCCGCGGTCTTAGGAAGATCGAAAAACTCAGCGGCATGTTCCTCCAATACGGAAGGTGCAAACGGCCGGTAGCCCTCGCGTTTTTTAACGATGGCGTTTATGCGGTCCTTATTCTTTGCTGGTCTGGGGTCAGCAACAATGCTGCGGTTACCGAGGGCGCGCGGTCCAAATTCGGAGCGGCCTTGGACCCAGCCAACAACCGAACCGTTGGCTATCCATTCAGCTACCACGCTCGCCACGTTCGCGCTTCTTTGCACGTCGATATGCCCGCGCCATGCAGCAACCTCTCGCTCTACAGCATGGTCATCCCCAAGTGCCGGGCCCCAATAGACATGCTGAAGCCGCTCACGGGGTGCGGGACGTCCTTGTTCTTCGGAAACCATGAGAGCAGCGCCGAGTGCGCATCCAGCATCGTGCGCCGCGGGCTGCACGAAGATATCATCAAATAGTCCTGTATAGAGCAACTTACCGGTCATGGTGCAGTTGTGGGCGACACCACCAGCCAAGCATAGCCGCTTCATGCCGGTCACCTCACGGTAATGCCTGAGAACATGAAAAACAATACGTTCCAAGGCCTCCTGCAAGGCTGCACTAACATCTTTATGCTCTTGGGTGAACGGCATTCCCTTGCCGCGAACGTGTATGTCGTGCTCTAACGCCGGAGCGATGTCGTTCAAATGTATCTTGTAGCCACCGTTCTCCTTTAATTCGTAGAATTGCTGAAATAGTTCTCGGAAACGCGAGGAGTCCCCGTACGGAGCAAGGCCCATAACCTTGTACTCGTCGAACAAGCCATAACCGAGGCACTTGATTGCCTCTAAGTAAAACAATCCGAGGGAACCGTCCTCTGGGAAGGTATGTAGTTGAGTAAGACGACTTCCCGATCCAATGGCCACCATCCCGGAGAGGAAATCACCGCCGCCGTCGATTGCCAAGACTAGACCTTCGTCATAGCCGGACACAGCAAAAGCACTTGTTGCATGCGCATGATGGTGACTGACGAATGACAAGCGCGATGGCTCGATCTCTGTATCAAACTCCTGCGATAGCATAAGCTGTAGAAGGGTTCTGGCGTCGAGAGGGATGCCACTCTGCGTCTCCGAACCAAACAAAAGCCGAAGCATCGCGTTGCAATAGGACTCGGTTGCATAGAATGCGATGCGATCGATGTCCTTTAATTGCGCTCCCGCAGCAGCCAGGCAGTAGCGGATGGCCTGGGCGGGAAATTTGTTGGAATGCTTAATTCGGTTTAGGCGTTCTTCTTCAACCGCGGCTAACACACGCCCGTCACGCACCATGACAGCTGCGCCATCATGCAAGAATGTGTGCGAGAGTGCAGGTCGATATTCATGGACCTTATCCAATCCGCCGCTCAATCCAAGACACAGCATTCTATCCTCCAGCAAGTGTGGTAGTAATCATGATCTTTAGGGCGGCCGGGTAATGAAACGTCCGCGACGTTGAACGCGAATAGGCCGGCAAGCGCAGGCCGAGAAACAGGGTGTGCGTTCATTAAGCGGCTGGGCATCGTCAGTGTGATAAGCGTCGCCGAAATAGCTTTGCCGACAGTAAGAAGAGCAGTACTGCGTAAGCGAAAAGGACACCAACATGCGCGCCGATGCTATCGAGTGGTAGCCCGAGCATTGCAGGCCGTATTAGCGCAATCGAATGTTCCAAAGGTAACGCGGCTGCAGCCAACTGGAGAGCGGGCGGAAGGTGCGCAACGGGAAAGACTGCCCCGGATAGGAACACCATAGGGGTCGAGATGAGAGTCTGGTAGAACACAAAATAGTCGTAGCTTGGGGCAATCGCGACAACGACGAGCGCCGCGCTCGCGAACGCAAGGCCGGTGAGGGCGAGAGCGGGGAAACAATAGAACGTGGATAATAAGGTGCCATAGCCAAGCCCCGTAGCAACAAGCGCGATTCCGGTGCCCGCCAAAGTGGCCTTGCTTGCTGCCCAAACCAATTCACCGAGGAGGATATCACCCAGCGTGAGCGGAGTGCACATCATTGCGTCCCAGGTTCGTTGGCTGCGCATGCGAGCGAACGTTCCGTACAGAGTTTCGAAGCTTGCCGCGGTCATAGCGCTGGTTGCCACCATTCCGCCGACCAAGAAATCGACATATGAGTGACCGTCTACATTGCCGACAATCAGGCCGAGCCCAAAGCCGAGACCCAAGAGGTTGGTCAACGGGTCGGCCAAGTTGCCAAGCAGCGAAGCAGCGGCGGCCTTCCTCCATGCCAGATAGTTGCGGCGCCACACGCTGATCCAACTGAGTGCGTCCGATGGCAAGGCTGCTTTGGATATCGTCTTCATGCGTCTATCCTGTGTCCCGTCAACCGCAGGAAGACGTCTTCCAGGTTAGGCGGCCGCTCCAGAAGGCGCAGACCGGTGCATCCACGAAGCCGAAGCCGCACCGCCGCCTGATCCGGCGCGTAGCAAAACAGCGTCTCTCCCCTCACCTCGATGCGCGAAGCGTGAGGCTCTATTATCGCACGGAGCTCGAGTGGGTTTCCGCCGTAGACCTCGAGGACATCACAGCCAATCTGAGAGTCGATCAGAGCATTGGGCGCACCCTCGGCGATCTTACGTCCATTCTCTAGCACGCAGAGGCGATCGCAAAGTCGTTCAGCCTCTTCCATGAAGTGGGTCGTCAGCAGGATAGTCTTTCCTCGAGCGAGCAGAAGACGCAGGCGTTCCCAAATCAAGTGGCGGGCGTGGGGATCGAGGCTGGTCGTGGGTTCATCCATGATGAGCAGTTGTGGATCGTTGATCAGGGCACGGGCCAGCACGAGACGTCGCTTCATGCCGCCGGACAGATCCGCGACCCGTGACTCTGCTCTACCCTCAAGTCGCGCAAATTCGAGCAGCGAAGGCACAGCCTCCTCACTTTCGCGCGTATTCAGTCCAAAGTACCGTCCAAATATGAGGAGATTTTCGCGCACAGTGAACGCATCCTCGAGATTATCAACTTGTGGGACGACGCCGATGCCCGCGCGCGCCAAACGGGCGCGTGCCGGCACCTGCTCACCCAAAACAGTGATCCGGCCGGCATCGGGCGATATGAGGCCGAGGATCATCCGAACGATCGTGCTTTTACCCGCCCCATTTGGACCGAGTAGCCCGAAACACTCTCCCTTAGCGACGCTAAAGGTCAGACCCCGTACGACGCCTCGATCATGATAAGTCTTTTGGACGTCAGTCAGTTGAATCGCTGGATTGGACATAGGCTGTCTTAGTCAGTGACCAGAGCGGAATTGGATAATGTCAGACCAGCTTCGACGGATCGTTGCCAGAGAAAGCCGTCGCACCAAACATGGTCGACGCGACCCCAGTCACAAGCGCTAGCAACATCAGGAAAAAACCCCCGGCCAGGATGGTTGGCGCTCGTGTTGCAGAGCAGCGGAATTCCTGTAAGTTTCTCATACTCGACCAGAAGAGCAGCGATCTTTTGCGGAGACGTTCGGGAGATTGTTTGCAATCGGGCAGAACCATCCAGGTGCACGATAGCGGGAACTTTTGTCCGCCATTCGCGACGGGTTTGATGGTCGAAGAGCATGTAAGGATCTGGGCTGCCGGGATCGAAAATTTCAGCAGCCCGGTCCTCGAGGCAAATAGGAGCGACGGGACGAAATCGTTCCCGTAGCTTGATATCGTTCAGAAGGTCTTTCATCTCCTTGGAGGTTGCAGCCGCAATAATACTGCGGCCGCCGAGTGCTCTGGGTCCGAGCTCCGCGAGGCCGGTGAGGAACACTACGGGCTTGCCTGTAGCGATGAGAGCCGCAAGCTCTACGATGGTACAGGGCAAAGCCTCCCATTGGCCTGATGGGTTGCTTCCGGTCAAGGCCGGTCCGCTGTGAACTGACCACTCCAAAGGAGTCAAAGCGTTTGGCTCGGCCATGGCGGCGCAAGCCGCGCCAATTGCTGAGCCGCTATCATTTGGAAACGGGGGTACCCAAACTGAATCAAACAATCCCGTCGCGCGCAGAGCACTATTCCACTTTATATTAAGTCCACACCCTCCAGCGATGCACAGGTGCCGTAAGCCCGGAAGACCTGAGTGCCGTAGCAGAGCAAGTCCTATTTCTTGCTCCAGCAGCCGCTCCAGAAAAACGTGAAAAGATGCGAGTACATCTTCGGAAGGCGTACCGGTGAGCCGACGACCGCATGCCTCGAAAAACCAGTCAGTGGCGGCAAGTAAGGCTTCAGGATCGTTTATGCTGGCACGGTAAGCGCGAGCACGCTCGGAAGGACCGGCTAGACACGCTTCATACATCTCTTGAAAGACTGCCAGAATGCCCTCATCGAGAGCGCCTAGCCCGATATACGCCATAAGCTTACCTGCGACACCAAGATCCCAGCCTGCCCTGCTGGCTTGACGATAGGGCCCGAAGTGCTGCCCAGCGATAGCATAGGCATGGCCGATGAAAGGGAAAAGAGTGTCGAGGAAGCGGGCTCCGGTCGGATCTACATGATACAGGCGCGGAAAGATGCAGCCGTCCCACACTAAGCACAATGCAGGGGCTCGGGCTTTGGCGAAAGCACTGGTACAGTAAGCGCCGGCCACGTGGCCGGCTACGTGAGCATAGCTATGATAACGTAAAGGCACCCGATCGAGGACGAGGCCCGACCCGGCATAGGGCGTGAGGAGCGTGTTTTCGTGGGACTCGATATATGGCGCTCCCTTAATGGTGAGCGGCACCCCTTCACTTAGGACATCAAATTGCGAGTGCGTCAGCCCGTCCCAGCCGTCGATGACAAATCGGTCAACATCCGTGGGCCTTAAGCCGTGTTCGGCCAGCGCGAGAGTGACTGCGCAGAGGTCGGTGATGGCTTGATAGCGTGGATTATTGGCTCTCTTTTCTTGCTCTATGCAGAAGAGCAAGCGCCCATCTTCCACAACGGCAACCGCTCCGTCATGTGTCAGCTTGATTCCACAGATTCGCATAGTCACTCCGTGTTCGCCGCAGCGAATGCACTAGTCTGGCAAGTTCGACTTAGTGCGAAAAGACGCAATCAAACAATCTTCGTCGATGCTCGCGCCACGGCATTGTACGCGCTCAGTCTCGACCAGATGTTCATTCAAAACATCAAGCATTGTTTCGGCACCCGCAGGATGCCCCCAACGCTGACAAGAGGCGTCACGCGCTGATCCGAAAACGAGCCGTCCGCTGGGCGCCAGCATTCGCGTGAGCTTCTCGATGGCGTCACCCATCTGGCCGGTATCTTCAAGATAATAAAGCACTTCCGCCACCACGATCAGGTCGAATGGATTAGTTGCGTTGAGGTCCCGCACGTCAGAGATGTGCCAGGCGATATGAGGCCATTGAGCTTGCTCCCTTGCTCGAGTGATCGCACGCGGCAGAACGTCGATTGCTACGAGTTGCTGGCAGTGGGGCGCCAGCTTTGCCGTGAAGACGCCCGCTGCGCAACCCACCTCAAGCGCGTTACCGACCGCGCCTTCCGCGAGGCACAGACGGAGCAAGTGCGCGTGGCGCTCTTGCTCGAATGGGTTCGCGTTGAGCCGCCACGGGTCGTCCGCCTCCATCTCCCGCTCGAGCAAGCGCAGTACCTTATCGAATGTCATTCACCCTTCCTTACTTTAGTGCGCTTGTTTTCGCCGCGTTTGAGCGCGGTCCTAGATCACAGGCCGAGCGTTGGAGCGCCTTAACGGGTGGTCCCCTCCCCGGTGACCGCCAGCGCTGCCGGCTGTCGCCGAGCGGCATCATGGTGACAGGCGTCACGTTCGTGGATCGTTTCCGGAGCCCCGCAGAGTGATGCCGGAGGCGTCGTACGGGAGAGCCAGTTACTGTTATCCAATGTACACAATGCATAGGCTTTCAAGGGAAGCACTAGGAACAGATTGATTGGCGTGTGCAACGCGAAGCCAAGAAATCGCACCTCACGAGCACGAATCGCCGCTGTGGTGCACCGCATCAGCGTTAGCGATGAAATAGCAACGATCGTCAACCATGGTATGGTGTGCGTGGTCGCAAGCTGAGCGAGCCCGGTCATTATGGACAGAGCCAAAAGAAGAGGGCCAAGGTTCTGTCCGATAACATCTAATGTGAGATAGCCATTAAGATGAGGCAGCAGCCGCAGTGCTAGCAGCGTGTCGCGGAACGTACTGCGTGCCCAGCGTAGTTGTTGACGCAAATAAGGTCCGAGCCTGTCGGGAACGACGGTTGCGGCTATCGCATCTGGAACGTATTCAGTTCGAAACCCTGCCTGCAGCATAAGTATTGTGAGGTGACGATCCTCGCCGAAATCACTGGGCTTCCCGCGGAAATATTGCGTTTCATACTTGTCGAGCAGCGATGTAAGAGCCGAACGGCGATACATGGCGCAGGGTCCGCAGCAGCACATAACAGCACCGAAGCTGGCTTGTGCAGCGCGTTCTTCGTTACAAGCAAGCCAGTACTCCATGTCGATGAGCCGCGTGAGCCAAGTGCGATCCCGATTGGTCGCGACCAGATGGCCCATAGCGGCACCAACTTCCGGCTCGTGCATGCTAGCTGCTAGTTTTGTGACGACATCGACTGCGAGCGTCGTATCAGAGTCGACGTTGAGAACCAGGTCTCCAGATGACTGCCGGATGGCACAAATCTGCGCCTTCCTCTTGCCTACGTTCTTTCGCAGAATGATAAAGCGAAATCGTGTATCTTGCGCGTAAGCGTCGTGGACAGCTTTGACAGCAGCGAGGTTTTGAGAGCCATCGTCAACGACATAGACGCGCAGTCGTCCAGTAAAATCCTGGGCGGCAATCGAGCCTAAGCACGCCGACAGGGTGTCTGGCGTTTCATTGTAGCAAGGAACGATAACGTCGACACTGGGCATCGTTTCGTGATCGACGTCCGTGAGTGGCGGCGATGAGGCCCGGCTCTTTATTGCATAGATCATTTGAGCGCTCTTATAAAACGCTGAAAGGATTGTGTATGATCCAATCGCGGCAGTGCTGGCGGTCACAAGCAGGCTCATTCTGGTCTCAGTGAAAGTGAGGAATGGGACGAATTGCAAAGCCGCGACTGTGCAATGCGGGAATTAGCTGGCTGACGGCGCATACTGTCTGATCGCGCAGCCTTTGATCATGACCCCAATTGCGTTCATCGGGAGGGCAGCCATCGTGCAAAAGAACAATGGCTCCAGGTTGGATGGAGCTCAGTACCGCGCTGACGATCGCATCCGCACCAGGCCGAGACCAGTCGCGAGGGTCTACAGACCAGTGAAGTGCGCCGAGCCCAGCGCTCGCGGCGCAGGAGAGCACATGTTCGGTCCAGAGCCCATATGGCGCACGCACATGTCGGAGCCGAGCCTCCGGGCAAGCCGACTTAATGGCACAGTTCGCGTGTGCAATCTCCGACGCGACTTTCGTTGGCTCGCATTTCGAGAGATCGGGATGGTTCATGGTGTGGTTTGCGAGTTCGTGTCCGTCGGAAACTATCCTGCGCGTAATGTGCGGATGTTCTGCTGCATATCTGCCGATGACGCAGAACGTCGCCGGCACGTTATGTTGGGAGAGGATGTCTAAGATGTGCGGGGTATAAAAAGAGTGCGGCCCGTCGTCGAACGTCAAGTGGACGCTTGGTGAGTCAGCATACTGCCTGCCATCGCCAACGCTTGTTAAGTGCATAGAGAGGCCTGTCACAGTTCGGGCCCGTTTCGCTCAATTGTCGTTCCGGGCGGCCATTCGCTCAACGGCTTTCCGACAGGCAAAACGACGAGAAGAGCGTCGTCTGTTCGCGTGGGCGGCAAAGCAGGATAGACCTCCGCCAGCGTAGAACGGACGCGTATACCCGGAATGATCGAGGCCAGCCCTGGGCGATCGAGCAACCTCGTGATGTGCGTTTTGAGCGCATGACGGACTGTGCCAAATCCGAAAGGAACGCCCATCAGGTGTAGTGTAGGATACATTGCGCGTACAGAGTGTGGCACTCCCAGACCCTCTAGGTCGGGGCGTACCGCGTACAATCCGAGTTCGGCCACCAACACGTCGGCATCGCCGACCTTGATGAACCGTCGCAGCGCGCCAAGATGAGCCGCAACGCCCCTGCTGTCGTAGCCGACACATCGGAGCTCGGGCCTCGCACCCGCCCAGCTCCGATAGCCCTCAAAGGGACGTGCATTGAACGTTCCGGTCGGTCCGTAAGCCGCTCGTAAGAATGCCGAGAGCTGGATATGATCCGATAGCTCCAACTCATTCTCCCAGCACGTCCGCCACTGTATTGGGGGGCGCATCGACCCATCTCCTACGTTTGGCTTCATTGCCGTGTATGCATGAGGTGAGGCGCTACAGCAGGGTGCGCACGGAATCGAGCGCACGGGGCTGCTGCAGGCGCTCTCCTGCGGTTCGGCGAAGAACGACTTGGGAATGCGGCGCAATGCGTAGCAGGCCGCGGGAGCCCTACAGGAATCCTGCTAGAAAGAAGGTGGGTGCGGTCAGGTTGTACAATATACGATGGTATATCGGCGTCCTTTCGCGGACATATCGGCGTCCTGCGAGTTGCGAGACAAAGCACCTCTGATGTATTACTCGCCTTAAAGATGTTTGATGGGGTGATCGAGGTGGTTTGAATGTGTGAACTGGTACGGGCTACTAATGTAAGACATGGCGCGCTCGAACTGGGATAGCGCCTGTTGCTGTTTGCAAGGGGCACGCATGGTGGTGTCGATTGGATGGGGCGCGCTGTCCGATTGATCGTTGTAAAGAGCCCATTGCCGCTTGATAACTGGGTCGCGAGACCAAGGGGTCTGCAGGGCTGAGACCATATGTGAGCTTCAAGAAATGCCTGGGGCGGTGTCGCTATGATTCGCGGTTCACTATGTTCAATGCGCAGCGCCACGATCGTGGTCTCCAAAATCTAACGTGTTGCGTCGGACACGTCACTTTTATTCCATCGTGGCGCGCGCGGGTAAAATCGATTGTTTAGATGAGTTACATCTACACTGCGGATGAATGAACAATGCGGTTTCGTGGCCTAGATCTAAATCTGCTCGTCGCTCTTGATGCCCTGATAGCAGAGCGTAACTTGACGGCAGCAGCACGCAGCATCAACTTGAGCCAGCCCGCAATGAGTGCGGCGGTCGCCCGCCTGCGTGCGTATTTCAAGGACGAGTTGTTCACGATGAGCGGCCGTGAACTTGTCCTGACCCCACGCGCAGAGGCTCTCGCCTCACCTACTCGCGAAGCGTTACTGCACATTCAGCTTTCCATCACGTCTCGCGAGCCCTTTAGGCCGGACGAATCAAATCGCCGTTTTCGCCTTTGCATGTCCGATTTCGCGGCTATCGTGCTTATTCGCAAGGTGATTGAGCGCGTCGCGCGAGAGGCGCCCGGCATCAAATTCGAGCTGATGCCACTGGCCGATCCATTCGACCACCCCCTTCAGCGGGGTGCGGTCGACTTTATCATTCTTCCCGACGTGTACACGACGGATGAGCATCCGAAGGCCACGCTATTTGATGAGACGCTGGTTTGCGTGGGCTGCCGTTCCAACAAGCGATTGGCGCGACCGCTGACGTTCTCAAGCTACATGTCCATGGGGCACGTTGCTGTCCGGTTCGGCCGTTCTCGCGTCCCGTCAATCGACGAATGGTTCATGCAGGAGCATCGAGTTAAGCGGCGCGTGGAGGTCGTGGTTCAGGGCTTCAGCATGATGCCCCACATGCTCGTCGGGACGAACCGGGTAGCGACCATGCCGGCAACGTTGGTGCGGCATTTCGCAAAATCGCTACCCTTGCGCGTTGCAAAGCTTCCCCTGCCGTTGCCTGGCTTTACGGAGACGCTGCAATGGCCTGCACTGCACAACAATGAGCCTGCAAGCAAGTGGATGCGCCAGGTCTTGCTTGAGGAAGCCGCTCGCCTCGGTTCGTCACAGGAGGAACCAAGCCTGGCTCCTGAGTAGCGCGTCCCCCAATTGGGGCCGTTCAGACGCGGCGGAGCATGTCGCGCTAAGCCTTCAATTACTGGCCTCCACGTGACACGGGTTGGCCGCAGCAAATGACCCGCATGCCCTTGTTGGTCGTCGGAAACGGTGTCGCGCAGCGGCGTCCAGACAGGCGACGGCCCCACTCTGATTGCCGCCGAGCGCGCCGTTCGAGCAGAGGTACTCACATGTCGACTTTACCCGGAGGTCGGTTCAGATGGTTGGGTAGCTCGTCTAGCCGGACATCTGCGTCGACATTCTGAGCGAGGCGGCGCAGCAGATCGCGGACGGCGGTTGCGCGCATCACTTCGCGCTCTGCACGTTCCAGCTGCTCGCTCAACAAACGCGAAAGAGACGAGCGTCCTTCAAGAGCGCTCCGGATTTCCTGAAGCGAAAGGCCGAGCCGGCGAAGTGCGACTATGTGGTAAACGCGTGTCAAACTGTCGGCGTCGTACATGCGATGGCCGCCGCACGTACGCTGAGAAGCAGTGAGCAGTCCTGTCTGCTCATAGTGACGCAATGCCCGCACCGTGACGCCGGTGGCATCTGCAAGTTCACCAATGCGCCGCCACCGACGCTTATAGAATGAAGGCCTGTTCATAGCCGGACCTGTACAACCTGACGCCAGGGGAGGTTCAAGCGCTTTCGGACCGCTTGCCTGGCAGGGCGGCGGCGTGTCGTAGATCGAACGAAGCTTGCGATACGCGGGTGTTGCGGCAGGCCATGTAGCGCAATATTGCGCTAATAGCGCATCCGGCCTGAACTACGTTGAGGGCGCTACAAGCTGCATCAGCCTGACAAATGAACGCAGATCGTCCGCGGCGGACGTGCGTTCAAGAATGAGCGTCGCGAGTGCTGTGCGATTCGCAGGAGTTCGCATGCAATCGGGGAGCGCAACGACGGCCTCATCAAGAAGACGTCCGAGCATTAAGAGGTCTTCGGGAGTATAGATGCGGCCTGGCATATGCAACGTGGTCCCTTAGCTTGTATTCAAATCCGTCACGTCGGCGCGGCTCCTTACAAAGGGGTTTGGCTGCTATGAGGCAGAACGGAGACGGACCTGGGGCGCGTAGGACCGGAGACTTGAAAAAACGCAGGCTCCTCGGCCCGGGCACGGAGAAGCTCTCAGGTGCCCCCGCCTAGAGGAGCGAGTTTAAGCGACAACGCCCCGCCGAAGCGGCCGATCGCGCGGTGCCGGTCACTGGGAGGGAGACCTCATCCTTGGTCTTGGCAGCTCGGTGATCGGCACGCTGGTTGAGCGTACGACGCGCTTCACGATGCTGCTGCATCTTCCCCGGGTTGCGGGGCATGGCGAAGCTCCGCGCATGAAGAATGGGCCTGCTCTCGCAGGGCACGGAGCTGAAGCGGTGCGCGGCGCGATTACGCGCACCATCATCAGCTTGCCCGAAGAGCTGCGTCGTTCGCTGACCTGGGATCAGGGAGCTGAAATGGCTCAGCACGATCGTCTTAAGATCGACGCGGGTGTCCAAATCTACTTCTGCGATCCGCAAAGCCCATGGCAGCGTGGCACC
Source organism: Bradyrhizobium guangdongense (assembly GCF_004114975.1). NCBI lineage: Bacteria > Pseudomonadati > Pseudomonadota > Alphaproteobacteria > Hyphomicrobiales > Nitrobacteraceae > Bradyrhizobium > Bradyrhizobium guangdongense. The sequence goes on along the minus strand of NZ_CP030052.1, from coordinate 290,397 downwards.
AACGAGAACACAAATGGGCTGCTGCGTCAGTACTTCCCGAAAGGCACCGACCTGAGCGGCCACAGCGCCGACGAGATCGCCGCTGTGGCCGCGGCCCTCAATGCTCGACCGAGAAAAACCCTGGGTTAGAAAACGCCGGCAGAGGCCCTTGACGAGTTGCTATCGTGAGTGAACACAATCTGTGTTGCGACGACCGCTTGAATCCGCCTTGAACGCCGCGATCGGAATGGTGGATCAGGCCGGCACTTGGCCGCCGCGCCGCGATCGCCATCCGCAACGCCGCCAAGGCCAGCTCGGCGCGCAAATGATCCGCCATCGCCTAGCCGACAATCCTGCGGCTGTACAGATCCATGACGGCAGCCAGATAGAGCCAGCCCTGATCGGTCTCGATGTAGGTGATATCGGCCAGCCAGATCCGGTTCGGCGCAGTGGCGATGAAGTTGCGGTCGAGCAGATTGGGGGCGATCGGCAGGTCGTGGCGGCTGTCGGTGGTCCGCACCCGACGTGGCCGCGCCATGATGGCCCTGCTGCCGTGACGCCGCATCAACCGCTCGATGCGACCACGGCTCGCCCCGCGGCCCTGATCCTTCAACTCGGCATGGATACGCGGGCTGCCATAACGCCCGCGGGTGTCGCGGTGGACCCGCCTGATGTCGTCGACGAGGTCACGATTGGCAGCAGATCGTCGGCTCCCCGGGCGCGAGCGCCAGGCATAATGCGCAGCCGCTCGTTCTCTCGCTGCAAACGCGCGATCTCTGCCGCGTGGTCCGCCGACGGCAGCGTCGCCCGCGTCGTGGGGCGCCGCGCCGCCGCCGTCGGCTGCAGCCGAACCCCTCGCTGCTCCACCCACCGCCGCAGCACGGACTCTCGCAAGCCAAGCTCCTTGGCAACAGATCCGATCGAGCGCCAACTCGATGTTACGAGATCAACCGCTTGCCGCTTGTAGTCGTCCGTAAGCGACCGACGCTGACGTCCTTCCATCCGACACCTCCTGGCTCTTCGAGCCTACTACAGGTGTCCATCAATTCGGAGGAGGTTCACGGGTGCAACAAGGGAGATCGGTAATATCCGGAGCCAATGTGCGGTGTGGCACCGGGCTGTTTCTGATCGGTGCGGCATTCAGCGGCAGAGGCTCAACAGGTCATTTGAACAGGCCGGGGGGCAGGCGGTTTGCTTTTGGCGGCCCTGTGGCGAAAGGAGTGATCTGTGAACGGCGGCATTATTGGTTCGGATTGTGTGTGCTTCCAGCTGATTAATGTCGGTCTGCAGGAGCGGCCTTGGGATAAACCACTTGAATCGACCGCAGGGTCAGGTTGTACACGGAAAAGGTGGAAGCGCACAGGCGTGCCGAGTGAGCTCGATTGGTAAGCAATGGCTATGGCGATCGCGCTAGATGCTGTCGGTTAGGGCTGCATTTTGACGCCTTGCTGTGTGACAGCCTCGAGTGTCTTCAACCGAACCCATAGAGCCCAATGTGGGGCACTGTGACCGGCTTTGAACAAACCAAGAGGTGAGGTGCGGCTGGTCCGCAACAGAGATAGGGAAAGCAGCGCGACCTGCGGCAGCAGGCGGATGTCGGGCTGCATAGAGGAGGATCTGGATGTCAGGTGACGAGGAATACCTTCATCGACATGCTATGGCAGACAGGAGTCTCGCGGAAGGCAGATCCGCCGGGATCGCTGCGTACTCGCTGCCATGCGTGAACCTCAACAGGAACGAAAACCCGTTCCCGATGCCTGACGTAGTCATGCGGGCTGCGTTTGCCGCGATTGGAACCCACAATAGGTATCCGGAGGAGGACAGCGGCGGCTTACGATCAGCGGCCGCGCGAGCCTATGGGGTCTCTGTCGAGCAGGTGATCGCAGGAAATGGCTCATCGGAGATTCTCGCACTTATTTACCGGGGGTTTCTTGCCGCTGGCGATACTGTCGGAATGTTGTCGCCCGGCTTTTCGTTCAATCATAAATTGGCGGCGGTGAACGGAGCGCGCTTGCTTGAAGTTGATTGGGCCGATCACAATGCTCTGCCGGCGAGCCAAAGTGTTCGGCAGGCGGCAGGAGACGCAAAGTTCATCGTGCTCGCCAACCCAAATAACCCAACAGGGACATTCGTTCAGATCGCGGAAATTGAGCGACTGGTCGCTGAAACGGATCAGCTTATCGTGCTCGATGAGGCGTATGTCGACTTTGCTCCAGACAATGCACTGGGTCTGATCGACCGATATCAGAATCTTCTGCTGCTAAGGACGTTTTCGAAGAGTTACGCTGCAGCGGGCCTTCGCATCGGCTTTGGCCTCGGTAACCCGCGGGTGATTGCAAGACTGCGTAGCATACAGAACCCTTTCAACATGAGCGTGATTAGCCAGTCCGTTGGCGTCAGCATCCTCGAGCATCGTAATGCCTACGATCAGTGCATTGAATGCATTGTTCAGGAAAGGGAGAGAACTATGGTGGCGCTGTCGGCGCTTGGATTCTATGTCCTGCCATCACATGCAAACTTTGTATTGGCTCGCGTACCGCTTGGGTACGACGGTAGATGGTGGCAGCAAGCCTTAGAGAGGAAGAATGTGAACGTTGCGGTGTTTCCCGAGGGGGACCTTGGGGGCTTCATAAGAATCTCAATAGGTGCGGCGGAGCAGATGGACACCTGTTTATCTGTGGTCAGTGGCATTGCTGGGGGGCTGATCTGATTAATGAGAACGATTTCGTCAAATCGGGAGGACTAACGTGACAAATGTATCACGTCGAATACGGCTTGGAATCTTTGACCACTTGGACGAAGACGGTCTCGACTTATCGCAGCAGTATAACGATCGACTGGTGTTGGCCGAAGCGTGTGACCGGTTGGGATACCACGCGTACCATCTTGCCGAGCACCATTGCACACCGCACGGGCGATCGCCCTCGCCTAACGTATTTCTGTCGAGCGTTGCGCAGCGTACGAAGCAGCTCCGCATCGGGCCGATGGTCATGCTGCTAAGCCTTCAGCACCCCCTTCGGGCCTATGAAGAGGCATGCATGCTGGATCATTTGAGCGGCGGTCGTCTTGAGCTCGGTATCGGGTGGGGCTCTCTACCGATTGAATTGGGGTACTTCGGGGTTAGCGCAGAGAGCGCTCGCGAGCTGTATTCCGAAGGAATGGAGATCTTGACCAGAGCGATGCGAGGCGGGACCTTGTCCTACGAAGGTCAGCATTATCGCCTCCACGAAGTGCCGTTAGCAATTACGCCTTATCAGCGTCCCCATCCACCGACCTGGATTCCCGTGAGCCAGCCCGGCTCTGCGCGAGCGGCCGCTGAGATCGGTGCCAATATCGCGAGCATTGGCCCGGCCTCTATGGTTCGGAAATCGACTGACGCGTACCGCGCGTGCAATTGGCGCGGAGGGGCTCCGCTTGTCGGTTTGCTTCGCATGATTGTAGCAGACACTTCGGAAGCTCATGCGTATTCGCTAGCTGCAGCGGCTTACGACAGATGGCTCACGAGCTTTAGGGTCCTTTATGATCTCAGCGGGGTACCTGCCCCTCCGAACCTTCCGCCAACCTTCGAAGCAGCAATTGAAAGTGAATTGTGCGTTGTCGGAACCGCCGCTTCTGTGCGAAGTGTCCTTATTGATCACCTGGAGCAAGCGGGAGCTAACTATCTTCTCTGCCAAGTGGCCTTTGGCGATCTCCCGCTTGTTGCGGCCTTGAACACGGCGACTATTCTCCGGTCCGAACTTATGGCGGGAGGCGGCCCATGAACCTCTTAGGATAAGAGTGATAAACCTTTCGGTGGGCTGAAGCCCATGATCCTCTCTGGACAGGCGCTGCGGCGCCAGGTCGAGCGCCTGTGAAGCGGATGCCCGCTCGGCTGCACCTAGTGCAGTCGAGCGGGCACATCAAGTGTTCGAAGCATGGTTGTCCCAGGCGGCGCGGGTGAGTACTCCAGGTCTGCTCATTCGGCGGGCTTTCCGGGCGCTGAACGAGCGAGTGGTGGTGCCTCGCAAGGTGGCGAGGTCCGATGACCTCGAGGTGGGCTCTGTATTTAACAGGAGAGTGACGACCGACTGAGGGCGGATCAGTCAGCCGAGCAATGCGAAATGTCAAAGAGAGACAGAAGCTGTTGTAGTAGGAGGTTAGATGGCGAGAAGTTGGTTAGGAAGATGAAGGTTTGTGAACTTGTCGAGCTTTTGTCGAGATGCGAGCAGGATGCGGTAGTCGTCATCACGGACGGTTCGTCGTCCTCGATTGCCGTGGCTGTGGTTTGCACGGTCCAAACCGGATGGGCCCACAGCCAGCAAGCGAACCCCAATTTGTCATTCCTGCCCGACGGATTGGATCATGCCATGTTACCGAGAGGTAGCAATTTGGCGCGTGGGGTGAGATTACTTGGCCCTAGATGTGAGCCGTTGTTGCTCCTTCAGTAGACATTCCGGGGACGACAGTGCCGGCGTCTGTCCCCAGTCTGGCGTCATCCGTGCTTGACTGTTGGACGGGCGGCTCGTTCCGACAAAGGCATGGAACTTGGCGACTCCCATTTGGAACTTCTGGAACTACATCAGCAGCCGTAGACTTTGACTGACCCCCAACGATTATCCAGCCCTGAGTACACTCTGGCTGTTGGATTCCCGATTGGGGTCGTAGCGACGGGAGCTGATGTAGCGCGGCAATCTGGGTAGGAAGTGCGCGGCAATCAGGATGGCGAGGCGTGTCGCGGCCTGATGATGATTGCCGCGATGATTGTCGCGCGCAAGAGTTTTGTTGAACTCTGATTGTCGCGCAGCGTCAATCAGCGACGGTTTTGGATGTCGCGTGCGATGGCGGCCGTCCGGGACCGCGTTTTCGTTCGAGGGCGGTCCGTCTGCGATAGCTCTCGACGTTCATCTCGACGATGGTGGCGTGATGAACGAGGCGATCGATAGCGGCCAGGTCATGGCGGGGTCCGGGAAGACCCTGTTCCATTCGCCGAATGGCTGATTGGCGGTGATCAGCATCGAGCGGCGCTCGTAGCGTGCGCTGATGAGCTCGAACAGCACGCTGGTCTCGGCCTGATCCTTGGTGACGTAAGCGAGATCATCAAGAATCAGGAGATCGAAGCGATCGAGACGATTGATGGCCGCCTCGAGGTTAAGCTCGCGTCGCGCTAGCTGGAGCTTCTGCACGAGATCGGTGGTCCGGGTGAAGAGGACGCGCCATCCGTTCTCGATGAGGGCCAGGCCGATCGCTGCCGCCAAGTGGCTCTTTCCGCCGCCGGGCGGGCCGAACAACAGCAAATTGGCGCCCTTGCCCAGCCAGCTGTCACCGGCGAGCGCCATCACCTGCGCCTTTGAGATCATCGGCACAGCTTCGAAGTCGAAGCTGTCGAAGGTCTTTCCGGTGGGCAAACGTGCTTCGACAAGGTGTCGTTCGGTCCGACGGCGGCCGCGTTCGGCAATCTCGTGCTCGGCGATGGTCGCGAGGAAGCGGCCGGCCGGCCAGCCTTCCTTGTCGGACTGTTCGGCAAATTGCGCCCACAGCACCTTGATGGCAGGCAGACGGAGCTCATTGAGCAACAGATTGAGGCGCGCGGCATCAACCGTGTTCGTTACGCTCATGCGGCACCTCCGGTCTCGGCGGTACCGATGAGGCATTCGTAGGTCGCAAGCGGCACGAGCTGCACCACGACGTTCGGCAGGTTGGCGGGATCGGGGGCGAAGTAAGCACGTAGCCGGTTGATGTCGGGCAGTTGGCCGGCCTCGAGGTCGGCGGTGAGCTGATCGGCGAGTTCGGTCTCGCAGCCGCGTTCATGAGCGAGCGCGAGGAGATCGACCATGATCCGGCAGGCTTTTTTGTCCGGCAAGCGTTCGCGCAAGCGATCGAAGGTCTTCCGGTAGGCATCGCGCGGGAACAGCCGATCCCGGTAGACCAGATTGAGAAGTGCCATCGGCTTGCGCCGCAGGGAATGGATCACGTGCCGATAATCGACGACCTGGTCGTACTTGCCATTGGGATGCGGCCGCCCACGCGGCAAGGTGACGAGATGGGTGCCCCCGACGAACACGTCGAGACGATCGTCGTAAAGGCGCACCCGCAGCCGGTGACCGATCAGGCGCGATGGCACCGTGTAGAACACCTTGCGCAGGGTGAAGCCGCCGGACGAGGTCACGCGGACGATCACCTCTTCGTAGTCGGAGGTGCGCCGATCGGGCAGCTCCTGCAACACCACGCGCTCGCTATCGATCCGCTTGGCGTTGCGGGCATTGCGGCGGCTGACGATCTCGTCGATGAAGCCGCGATAGGTGGCAAGATCGTCGAAGTCGACAGTTCCGCGCAGCAGCAAGGCGTCCGCGATTGCTCGCTTGAGATGACCGTGAGGCCCTTCGATCGAGCCATTCTCGTGGGCGACGCCTCGATTGTTGCGGGAAGGCCGCATGCCGTAATGGGCACAAAGGGCCTCGTATCGCTGCGTCAGATCGTCCCGTGCATCACGATTGAGATTGCAGAATGCGGCCGACAGACTGTCGGTCCGATGCTCCCGCGGCGCCCCACCGAGCGACCAGAGGGCATTCTGCAGGCCTTCCGCCAGGGCGACGAAGCTCTCGCCGCCAAGCACGACGTGGGCGTGCTCGAACCCGCAATAGGCCAAACGGAAGTGATAGAGACGATGATCCAACGGAGCACCCGCGATCGTCACACCCAACTCGTCCATGTCTGTGAAGTCGGAGAGGCCGAGTTGGCCAGGCTCGTGGGTTTGGCGGAAGATCACCTCCTGCTCCTCGCCGTGGACCGCCCGCTATGCACGGATCCGACGTTCCAGGGTACGACGGATACCGATGCCGAGATCCGGATGACGCCGTAGCATCTCCTCGAACACCGCCACCGGGCGTAAGCCAGGTGCCGCCTTCAGGATCGGGACGATCTCGGTCTCGAACACCTCGCTCAACGGGTCCGGTCGTCGCCGGCCGCGGGGCGCCTTCCTTTGCGATGGAAATCGGGGATCTCTCTCGATCCGATAGGCGGTCGACGCACTGAATGACGCCTTGGCCGCCGCCACTGGCGGGCTATCGGTCTGACGGTACTTCATGTAGAGCCTTCTGTGGTTGCCGCCCGCAATGCAAGAAGTTTCTGACCCTTTGGCGTGTGATCGAGTGCGGTCTTCTGTCAGGCCTTCCTTTACGGCATTTTCAGAAGCCGCTGGCCGGTATGGTGATCCGCGGACCAGGTCCAATTCTCATCTCCGAGCACGTCGGCTCTTTGGCTCTAGCTGGTTTCCTGATCCAGATCTGTTCGATCGTTGCGCCCATTCGGGTCGTCGCCTTCTCACACCCCCTTCGCCAACGTCAGGCTATTTCGTGCTGCATGCAGTCATGCCGTCACTGCCTGCGCTGGGTTCCGATAATCCTCCTTCCGGGTGAGCATGGCCCAAATCGTCCGAGCCATCTTGTTCGCCAAGGCGATCGCCACAAGCATGCGCGGCTTCCTCGCCAGCATCTGCGCCAGCCAGGATCCGCTAGGGATCGACTTGCGCCCGAGCCAGTTCAGCCGCGACATCGCCCCAACGATGAGCAACTGGCGAATGTCCGCCTGTCCTTCCTTCGAAACGCGTCCGAGCCTTTCCTTTCCCCCTGAGGAATGTTGCCGTGGGACCAAGCCGAGCCAAGCCGCGAAGTCTCGGCCACGTCGAAAGGCCGCCATGTCGGGCGCGAAAGCCTCGATCGCGAGTGCGGTCAGCGGGCCGACCCCCGGCATTGTCTGCAGCCGCTGCGCCGTGACCGTCCGCGTCGCCAACTTCTTGAGCTGCTCTGCCTTGGCATCGATCCGCTCCGTCTTGTAGGCGATCTGATCAATGAGACTCCGACATTCCTCGCGGACCAGTTCTGGTAGATCGCTGTTCGGATCTTCGAGGATTGCGTCAATGCGTTTAAGTTGTTCGATTCCTTGCGGGATGATATGGCCGAATTCGTAGAGAACAGAACGCAGCGCATTCACCAGATCGGTGCGCTGATGAACAAGGCGCTTCCGAGCCCGAAAGAGCACTGCCCTGGCCTGCTGTTCTTCCGATTTCGGCTCGACGAAGCGCATCTCGGGGCGCTGTGCCGCGATCACGATTGCTTCGGCATCAGCCGCGTCGTTCTTTTGGCGTTTCACAAAAGGCTTCACATATTGCGGAGCGATCAGTTTCACTTCATGGCCGAGCTTGACCATCTCCCGTGCCCAATAGTGGGCGCTGCCACAGGCTTCCATCACCACCACTGCCGATGGGTGGCCCGCCATGAACTTCCGAAACTGAAGCCGCGACAGTTTCTTTCGAAATTTCAAGTGTCCCGCCATTGACGCCCCGTGGAGCTGAAACACATTCTTGGCTAGATCCACTCCGATCACCGTATCCATCAATTTGCCGTCCTCTTCGCTTCGGGGTTCAAACACTGCGTTCTTGGCACATTACGATGCCGTCTGGGGAGGGCGGCAACCATCCCATCTCATCTGGTGATCTGTGATGTGTCGGCCGGGCACGCGAGTGATTCCTCTTGGCGGAAGAACCACTTGCATAACCCCGCCGGCCGCGATCACCAGTCGGCGCGGTCCTCCTCGGGATCGCGCCGACGCTGGGCTCGTAACTCCGGTCGGGCTACGCCCTCCCTACGTCACGAGCCCAGCGAAACTCTCTCACCTTGATTGACGCTGCCTTCCATCCTGATCGCCGCGCGACAAGCTGACGCGGAGCCTTCGCATAGCGCAGTGCCAGATCCCGGCAGGTGAAGACGAACCCGAACGGGGTCTTCCATCCGAGCTGGGAGTGTGGTCGCGCGTCGTTGTAATCGGCCCGCCGGCACCCAGGCACGACACGGGCCTGGGCAGGGACGTAAACAGCGGCTCGCCCCGCAGCTGGCCATTGAAGTCTTCGATGCGCATTCTGCATAGGCTTGCCGGGCCCCATTTAGTGCCAGGCTAGGCGGCTCTGATCAGCCCACGACATGATGCCATTGCTGTCGGCCTCGCTGTTGTCGTTGACCACCATCTTGGAGTTGCCGCGCTCAATGGAGTTAAATCGGTTGCGCGATCAGCGGTTCGGACGCTGCAGACAGCCTGCGCGGCGGACGTAAGTCCGGTTCGCCGGCGGGGCGGAAGGCAAGCGGGGACCTAGCTGATCGAGAGATCGAGAAGCTCACGCTCAAGAAGCTCCAGCACGAGCAGTTCGGACAGTCCTCCGGAGCGAGGCGCATTGCTGGACTGGCTCGAGCTGCAGCTCGCTGGCCTGGAGGAAAAAGCTGGGCAGTCCAGACCGGTCTCAGGTGGCTGCGGACAAGATGGCGGTGCCATCGTTCGAGCGCCGCAAGCCAGCCCGCCGGCCACTGGCGGAGCATCTCCCACGGGAACGCATCGATCTATGCGCCACCTGCGATCTGCCCATGCATGCCTCCGGGCTGGGAATTGTCTGAGCCGTATCCTGGCGCGCTTTGGATAGCCAACGAGCCACCCTAGGCGGTATGCAAACAAAGCTTCGGCAACTTGCCACTTCATCGTCGGCCCCGCGATAGGAGTGCTGCGGTACAAACAAGCCCGCGAACCGCGCATGTCGGTCATCCACTCTGCCGAGCGTGGCTTTCCTCAAACAGACCGGAGCACCTTGTTTCTAAGCAGAACGTCGCCCTCAATCTCTCGCGGATACAGAGTAACCACTTCGAACGCGGGAAGGAGGTCAAGGATGGAGCGCAGTGAAAGCTGGCCTTCGTACAGTTCGCGGTCACTATACTCGGTGTAGATGAACCGTGTTCTGCCCAGGGTTTTCTGACCGCCAGCGATTACGTCCGACTCAGCTCCTTGAACATCCATCCAGATTAGATCAACAGGGCCGCTGAGACCAGCTTCGCCGCTCCAGTCATCCAGTCGCTGGGTCTCGACCAGAATCGAGTCATCAAAGCGAACCCAATCATATTCTGAAAGGTGATTTTTGGGTCTACGTATGGAGCCCGATAAGTCCCACCCCCTCGCATCTCCGTCCCCATTGCTCGGATGAAACTCGATGGTACCGTTTCGATCACTGATGGCGAGCTGCATGAGCGCCACGTTGGGTCGAGCCAGACGCTTATTCTCCTTGAAGCGAGCTATTGCGCGAGGGTCAGGTTCAAAGCAGTATACGCTGGCGTCTGGACACAGCTCAAGAAATCGCTGTGTGTCGCTACCATCATTGCATCCAATGTCCAAGATAACCGGGCATGTGACCCGAAGATGAGAAACGATCTTCTGGTGTATTTCCAGTGTAGGTAACGACTCTAGCATCTGTCCTTATCCTTTTCGTTGCGATGTGTGTTAACCGGTGGAACCAGGAGCCTGGGAGGTGCTGGCGGGTTGCTCAATAAGGGCACTCGTCGAGTAACGAGTAACAACGTTGAGAGGGCAATGGCAGCTCTGTTGCGAGGCTCTGGCGGATCATTGACCGGGGTAAGTAGCCTTTGGCTCAGAGCCGCGTTCACAAGTGGAAATTGCGAGGTCGAGGAAACGGTGCGGCTACCCGAGAGCACGCGATCGGAGGCGAGACAGGCAACCCTATGGTTGGATAGAGCGTCCACAATCGGTGAGATCTGGCCAAGCAGTAGGCAAATAGGAGCGTATCAACAATCGTGTTTCCGGTAGCGTTCTGCGCCCTAATATTCATTGAGGGATCTCTATTTGCGAGCTCGCACCGAGCTGCTGCTTACTATTGCGCGGCCCACCCTCGGCTGTACAATCGATTTCAATGATGGGCTATATTTGGCTAATGGATAGTTGGCCTCCAGAGGCCAGCGAAAAGGTCATTTAAATACAACACACGCGCAATCACCGTCCGATGGTGGCGCCTGGGGTCTGGCCGCGTGCTGCCGGGCGTACGGGGCCACCCGCACTCGCGATGATTATGGTCATTCAAACTTAGGTGGGGACCCGATGCCCTGCCCTCTCTAAGTTGATGTGCGACACCACGATGGCACGTCACTTACAAAGATGGCATCAATGGCCGTTGACATACTGCCGAGTGAACGGCTCCGGTGCTCGGTTTCAAGACCTATGTTCATACCAACTTGTGCACCGTGCAGGCCGCCGCGCCATGACAGGGTGCGAGATGACGGCCATAACGGCTGCAACTAATAGCTCAGAGCCGCATTAAAGGTCTCTCGGTCGAGCTCGCCCTCGGACGAGGCAACGATCACGCAGGCCACGCCGTTGCCACAGAGGTTGGTCAACGCGCGGCATTCGCTCATGAACTTGTCTATGCCCAGCACGATGGCCATGCCCGGCACGAGCCGTGGATCTACGACCGCGAGCGTCGCCGCCAGCGTGATGAAGCCTGCACCGGCGATGCCAGAGGCCCCCTTCGAGGTCAGCATCGCCACGAGCAGGATCGTGAGTTGCTGGCTGAACGTCAGATCGTAGCCGAGCGCCTGCGAGATAAAGAGCGTCGCTAGCGTCATGTAGATGTTGGTGCCGTCGAGATTGAACGAATAACCCGTGGGCACCACGAGGCCGACCACCGATTTTGAGCAGCCGAGACGTTCCAGCTTCTCCATCAAGGACGGCAGCGCGCTCTCCGAGGACGAGGTGCCGAGCACGATCAGCAGCTCGTCCTTGATGTAGGCGAGGAACTTGAAGATCGAGAAGCCGGCAAGGCGCGCGATAATGCCGAGCACCAGGAGCACGAATAGGGCCGCAGTGACGTAGAAGGTCGCGATCAGGCCCATCAAATTGAGGATCGCGCCGGTCCCGAACTTGCCGATCGTGTAGGCCATCGCGCCGAAGGCGCCGACCGGCGCCGCGCGCATTACGATCGAGATCACGCCGAACACCGCATGCGCGGCATCATCGATGAAGCTGCGGATCAAATGGCCGCGTTCGCCGAGCCCCAGGATAGCGAAGCCGAACAGGACGGAGAACAGCAGCACTTGCAGGATCTCGCCTTGCGCGAAGGCGCCGACCACGGTGTCGGGAATGATGTGCAGGATGAAGTCGACCGACTTCTGGCCTTCGGCCTGCTTGGCGTAGTTGGCGACCGCCTGCGCGTTGGCCGCCGCACTGCCGAAGCCCGCGCCCGGCCTCACGACATTGCCGATGATGAGGCCGATGATGAGCGCGAAGGTGGAGACGACCTCGAAATAGACCAACGCCTTCACGCCGATGCGTCCGACCTTCTTGGCATCATGGATATGGGCGATGCCGGAGACGACGGTGCAGAAGACGATCGGAGCGATCACCATCTTGATCAACTTGATGAAGCCCTCGCCCAGCGCCTTGATCCAGTCATTAGTGGCCAGGTGCGGCCAGCGCCAGCCGACGATGCCGCCGAGAGCAATTGCCGCCAAAACCTGGACATATAGCATTTTATGTGAGCGGGCTCCGGCACGCGGCTGCTCGGCGCGCCCGACGCCTCCAATGGGTTTGGTCATGTCTCCATCCTTCCTGGCGATCGGCTCCCAGTGTGCAGAACGAGCTTTGGCGTTGGCAGCGCCAGTGAGGCATAGTGGCCGGCATGTTATTGGGGCATGTGGGCGTGCTCAGGAAGGCGGCTTAAGCGGTTTCGCCTCAGGCCGATCCCGAGTTCATTCGAGTATTTTTAGGCTGTCGTGGATCAAACCAAAAAGAGCCAGCGATTGAGCTGTTTTTGCGCAGCCTCGTCGCCACCGGTCAGCGGGCAATAGCTGCCTTACACGCTCCCAGTCTAGGTGATCCAAAATCACGACCTTCATCTCCCAGTCGCAGCGTTCCGCCAAGAGGGTCTGTGGGCGTAAGCGCAGGTACTTCACTATTTCACGTTCCTGCATCCAATGTCTAAGGGCGCCTCGCTAGAGAAGACTGCGTTCTTCTTCGAGATCGATCAGGCTGCGTGGCGCATGATAGTAACGGGATGAGGAATCTGGTTATTCCCGGGCATCTGGATCATGCAGACGAAGTGTGCATGCGGACCTCCCCTATTCTCGTGAGCTTTGCCCTAAAAGAGCAAACTGCGTGCCACGAGTGTTACTGTTCAAGGAGAGCCTTATTATTGCGGAGACCATGGGGTGCGTAAACGCAGCCGATTGATTGCGGGTAGCAAGACGACTAATTGTGCAAGAGCTCTGGTAACGGTGGCCGGGCGGCGATCGTCTCACATCATTCACCATCTGGATGTGTCGCATCAATACAACCGATTGTACCAATCTGGAAAGATGAGCAAAGACGAGGAACGGAACGGCGGAATTGTCGCATTCGTCGCAATGATTACGTCAGTTTCGTCGGAGGGTGCACCAATCGGTCGGGAAGCCTTCGAGCCCGATCGGGTCAGCCCAACTGGCGCTCCGCGGGTCGTAAATCGCATGCCGAGGCATCATGTTTCATTGCTCAGCACAATCAACCGAGTGTAGTTCGCAGGCGCTCAAAGGAGCGCCGCGAGACCTAAGCCTTGATTTTGCTAAAGGCATGCTCATCATCTTGGTGATCATCGGACATTTGATACAATACGTTATTTGTAGAAATAACGAATATTGGCATTCGCCTTACTTCAAGTTCATCTACATGTTTCACATGCCGCTCTTCATGGCGATAAGCGGCTATTTGTCCCACGGAGCGCTAGTTTACAAGTCGCTGTCGCGCAGCGTCGCTGATCGTGTGAAGCAATTGTTGCTGCCGGCGCTATTTTGCGGCACGCTTCTCGAAGCAATCAAGTTGGGGGCGTTCAAGCTAGCTACGGGGTCAGTGCCAACAAGCCTGCGTGATGTACTGTTTGACCTTGCGAAGGAGCTAGTAGGCTCATATTGGTTCATTTGGACCACATTTGCCTCATTCCTCGTCATGAGGAGTCTTTTCGCGTTGTGCGGCCGGGTATCGGCCTGGGTGATTGGCACGTCAGCGATCTTTGTTGCCCTCACTCCGTTGACAGTTTCGATAGTGCCATTGGCGCGATACACTTACCCATTCTTTTGCCTTGGAGTCGTGTTCGCTCATTCGAAGGAATGGCGGACGGCCATAATCTCACGATACAAATCGCTCTTGATGGTCTTGCTTAGTGGAATGGCTTGTGCGTGCTATTTCAACTGGAACAAAACAACCTACGCCTACAACAACCTAGTACTGGTTCACGATACAAAGCAAGTGTTGCTTATGTTTCTTGGCTCTGCATCTGCCTCGGCAATTGCAATGGAAGTGTTGCTGCAGGTCTGGCGCTTTGGCTGTTCTAGTCGCGTGGTTCTCTTCGTTGCGGTAGGTCTTGGGCAGCGTACGCTGGTCCTTTATCTGATCCAGGGCGCCGTGTTCCGCTTGATGGACTTTATTTCGTTTGAAAGACCTTTCGAGCTATCAGTTAGAATCGCAATCGCTGCGGCGCTAGGGGCGGGAATTGTTGTCATCGCCGCAGCGATTCAGTGGATTGTGCGCGGCCTTCGAAGGATCTGGGAGTGTCGCCGGAGCGCTACTCGGATCGCTATTGGCCGTGTGGCCTCCGTTTGGGACAGAAGCGTTTAGCGTCGTGACGCCAGATGTGCCATCTTCGAACGCTTCCTGACCGATGGTCGCATCGAGCTCGACTCCAACATCGTCGAGCGCGCCATCAGGCCACAAACAATTACGAGAAAGAATAGTCTGTTTGCCGGCAGCGACGGCGGCAGACGAACCTGGGCGACCATCGCGACACTGTTGCAGACAGCGAAGAAGAACAACGTCGATCCGCTCGCTGGCTTGCTCTCACGCTTCAGCGTATCGCCAACGGCTGGCTGAGCAGCGAAATCCACGCCCTTATGCCATGGAACCACGCCATCTGACGGCCTCACCCTGCCGCTTACACTTGTGCCGTGGTTGGACACGATCATTCCTGGCTTGTCGCGTCGCTCGACGATCGCCGTCAGTTCGCGGGCGACGCGCCATCCTGAGATCCACTGGAGAACCTGTCTTGCACAAAGTCCAGCGACGGCTCGCGTTGGGCCACGCCTCGACAAGGGTCGTGGCACGGTCCCACGGCTTTGTGGCGAGCCCGCCGCTGGCGGACGGGGGGCCTTTCCCGCGATAAAAGTCACTAGATCCGGTTAGTTGCCGGGGCTCTCCCTCGCTGCCGCGGCTCGGCTAGTGCCGGCTATTCGGCTCGTGGATCGCTCAACCAGCCCCGCAGAGCCGTGCGCATGGTGACAGGAGCTAGCGCGATCATCCACTCTTACCCGACCTATCTGAAACCCACTTGGTAGCCGCACACACCTGGTGGATTAAATCGAAAACCGTACGCGAGCTCCAGGGGATATCAGAAAGATAAGAGAGACGAATTCGCGGCTGAGCAAGTTAAATAGCGTCCCATTTGCAGGAGATGCTCGCGCCTGATCGCTGTAAGGTAGACACACATGAATGGATCACCGCACCACGATAAGCTCGTGAGAGCCGAGCGATGCAGCGCACTAATCCAGACTCAACTCGTCAAAACGCGATGTCGTGACGGCAGGCGCAGAGCTCGTGTGGTCCGCGGGGCACCATGCTTTGAGAGTTGCATAATGTGACGCTTGTGATTGGGCAAGCCAGACGAGATACAGACATCAAATGCGATCGCGAAACCGCCAAATCGGGTTAGGGGGGCTCAAGCTCTATTTGCGCCCTTCCCTTCAAGGGTGAACGAGATGCAGCATCCTGCCCGGGGGGCGACGAATTTACCGAGATGTTGTGGAATACGGGAACGACCCCGCACGTTCCAATCCACATGGAACACGAGAGAATTGCACTGGCCCGATAGCGAAGGTTTGTCGTTGCCCACGACTGCTGCTTCGGGCGCAGGCCCCCTGAAGGGCGGATCACTAGCTAATGCCATCATCAATGGCGTGGTTACGAGAGGGATAATAATAGAGAGCCATCGAGTTAGGACCCTGATTAGCGCCGGTGACCGAGAGGCAAGCCAAGTTTTCGCGCCTTCTGACGCAGCGACCCAACGGTACGCTTTGTAAGCTTTGCAATTTGAATGACCGGTGTTTTGGCCCTTGAATGGGCGCGGAGTTCCTTCACGTCCGCTCTACTGTACTCGCGTCGCGCAATCTTCTTTTTTACCTGTTTTGCCATACTTGCTCCGGTGTCCTATTTACGCGAACAATATCAGGAAGGCACCGGTCTTGCCAAGGCTTACAAGCACTTCTGGGATGCATTCGCTAGTCGGCGGCCGTGCCAGCCTCATTCGTGAAGAGCGGCATGTCTTCGGCGGCATCTTTTATCGCCACCCCGGGGGAAGCGCCTGAATGTGCCAGCGTCGCATTTGCATCATCAGCAAGGATTGATCCGCGAACAGTCGGGACTTGCGAGCGCATGATGGATCGGGAGTATCTGTTCGCAGTCGCATCAACCGTTCCTCTCGCTTGAAAGCAAGTGAGCCTGTATAGCGCGACAATCTGGGTGGGGAGCTTCCACCCTAATTGCCGCGCGGCATGAGCCTGAGAAATCGGGGCGCAGCGAACGTGTTGATCTCCCACGCAAGTTAGGCGGCGCAGTGTCGAGCATTGTAAGCGAACTATCCATCACTTCGGGTGCAAGCTATGGTTGTTCTCACTTAGCCGGACGTGACCAAGCGCAGCGTTGGATCGGTAGCACCGGAATTATTCTCTGAGCAGTTCGCGCGCCGGGCATCCGTCGGATCAGGACCAGAAAAGCTCAGGGGATCGTCTGAACTTGTGGGCACCCGGCAGCGGCCATGCTTCATTGCCTTGCCAAAGTACGGTTCTTCGATTTCACTGTATGTCCCTTTGAGAAGCGGCACTCCTCGTTCGTTGGGGAAGCGTAGTGAATAAGGCCGGCGCGGTAGGCTTCTCTGATTGCCACAGTGCGCGTACTTGTACCCATCTTTCGCATAATGTTCTTCATGTGGAAGTCGACTGAATTCCCGCTGATGTGGAGGAGCCGGCCGATATGCCAGGAAGACCTGCCTTCCGCCGCGTGCAAGAGGATCTCTTTTTCACGTGGAGTGAAAGTAACATTCAGATATCGGTTCTCATCTGGTAGGGGCGCGATAAGGCCATAACCGATGTGGAATTGAGAGGCCAGTGCGGCGAGGTGAAGTAAGGAGCCTTTCGGATCAGCCCGATCGCTTTCGGAGGCAAACAGCGCCACGGATACATGGCCCTGCGCTGCGAAAAGGGGAACGCTTATGCCGCGCTTAAAGCCCGCTATTTTGTAGAAATCCAGTGCGCGTTGCTCTTCTGGCAGCAATCGACATCGTGCAGACAGCTCCTCCCAGCATATTGGGCGTGAAAAACGCCGTGATCGATGAATTGCGGGGTCTATATTGCCGTATTCGTGTTCTGCGTAGGGCTTACTCCAGTGGGATGGAAAGTTCGAGGCGATCATGGGGGCAGGACTTTCACGAAGGCGTTTGGGCGGGGCGTATGTTACTGCCGCATATGCTACTGAACCGAAGCCCAGCTTTCCTGCTTTGCTTACCAGCATTTGGAACAGAGGTGAAAGCGACTGCGTGTTGGCTGCGCAATTGATCAAGTCGTAGTTCATAGCTGCCACGCGATGGGTTCATGCTTGGGGAGTTGATTGCGGGGTAGACGAGCGGTCCGACTGATATCGACTGTCATCCGTCTCCCGGTGGCCGCCGAGATGAGGACCAGCGGGCTTGGTTGTAGGTCCTCACTCCGAGACGGTAGTAGCGACTGCCTTTCTTGGCGCTTTGGCATAAGACTGGGTGCGGGCGGTGGCGTCGCTCCTACGGTGTGATGCGCCGCTTGTTCCGACTCGTGCAGGACGAGCGGGATGTATCCGGCGGACCGGCGCTGCGGAAGCCGGCGAGCAAAACTAACGACGTGCTGCCTAAAGGCCCTGCTTTGTTTAAGGCGCGTGCGGCGTCCACATAGGCTCGGATGAACGCAAAGACGTAACTTTTTAGGTAATCGCGAGGTCAGCGTCGCGCGGTTGTCGTGAGCATTCACAACTCTATGACCGGGTTTGACGCGCTTTCTTGCGGTGTTCCTA
The DNA here is from genome assembly GCF_004114975.1 of Bradyrhizobium guangdongense. Classification (NCBI taxonomy): domain Bacteria; kingdom Pseudomonadati; phylum Pseudomonadota; class Alphaproteobacteria; order Hyphomicrobiales; family Nitrobacteraceae; genus Bradyrhizobium; species Bradyrhizobium guangdongense. The sequence continues at coordinate 272,502 of NZ_CP030052.1, read as the reverse complement.
TTGCGTATGCGCCGCTGTTCGGTGTCTGAGTGGGGACAAGCTACGAAGCCATTGCTCATGTGGATCTCCAACGCTTTTATGCTCGGTGAGCAAGTTGCGTGCCGCTGGGTCGACCAGCTGCATGCAGGCGCCATGTTACGATTGTTGTTAAGAATGCCGTGGTGATGCGCGTGCTTAGGAGCACAATAGAACTAGCGGGTAATGCACAGCTGATGGGCGAGAGCGGTGACTTCTGTTCTTGAAGATGGAAGTCTTCGCTTGTGATCGCGAGCAGGCGATCACAATGAAACAGGGACTATGGGTCAGCCGAAATGGCCCAAGGGGTATCGATCGGATGCCACGCGAGCGCAGTTGCCCAGAGCTCGCTAACTTCCTGAGGAAATCCGTTATCGCTTAGGAGCGGCTCTGGCCGAGAGACCCTGACCTAAGCGGCACGTTTGAATCAGGTGTGTTGATTTGGGTTCCGTTCTCAAAAGACGATCGCCGATCTTCGGGCATGACAGTCGGGCGCGCTGCAATGTTCTATCGTGAGATCTCTTGGCCGCCGCATGCCCGGGCTAAGCGTGGTGCCCGCTCTCAGCGGTATCGAAGGCACCGTCAAGCGGCTAATAACACCAGCGTATACGGTGCTCAGATGCGGCGATTTACGCCGTCTAGCGAGGCCTTGCTTTAGCGGAATATTGGGAGGTAAGCGTCTTGTCAGTCACTCTGCTGAGCCAAGACAAATTGTGAGAGATCAACGCTAGTTATGGAGCGATCTAAAACAAACAGTTGTTGGGACCCAAGGGGCTCTCGCTTTAGCTCATTCAAGTCAGCCGAGCACGGCTGGCGCGGTGAGGTGTTTCGTTTCAGACGAGGAGCACAGAGGTGTGCCCCCAAAAAAACGTCGCATGCGCGCTATCCAACGCCTCTGTACGAAAAGGGACCCGGCTCGGCCGGCCCACCGTCCTCGGCCGCTCGTTTCGCTCCTGATCTCAGCGGTGACTACCGCTTGCGCGAATGCCATCGCAACCGTACCTCGGCTGGCCTCGCTCCCCGGGAAATACAAGGATGGTTGCGGAACGGTGGTCATGGCCGGTGGGCTCGCTTCGAAGGAAATGCCAGAAGAGCGTTCCGTGGTCGGGCTGCCTGTCCATCGCATGGAATTTATCTAGTCTTGGCCAGAACTCGACGCTCATTTGGCAACTTACTTCTATGCGACGGCATGCAGGGCAGTGAGTTCATCTTGTCGCCTCTCAGCGTGTCCCCCTCTTCTCTCTTGGTTAGTCGAGGCACGGCTCTTGCTGCCTACAAAGAAGCATCACCATCCCGCCTCCCTTGTGGTGATGTTAGGGGCGGGTTCGGCACGACCAGCTGCTGCCGGACCGCCCCGACGATCGTAGACGATAACAGATGAGAGTGGGCCTTAGGCCAACCTATTTGTGATTCGCGGCACGTGCCGTGCAAAGCGCTGTGTCCTTGCTGCATGGTCGCAGTTCGCTCCATGCTCCGTGACGCCGAACGTCTTGTGATCTGCGAGAAGATGGCGCGTTTAGCGGTGGATGATCGAGCCGTTAATCCGCGCGCAAGGGGCTGGTTCGCGAGCTCGCTTTGCAGGGGTGCCAAAGGACCGCTTGTCGGGTCTCAAACGAGGGCTCGTTGATGGAGCCGAATCGACTTGTTCTCTCGGCGATCTCGAAGCGCTGTCTGCCGTTGTGTTAGGTAGGAGCATGGGTATTGTGGCATGCCGTCGCTCATCCTCGCGGCTGCCTTTGATTGCCTCGATCAGAAGCGAAGTGTCCGCTGGTTCGCTTCAACAGAGTAGAAGCTTGTAGTGCAACGAGTAGCTGTTACGTTCTGTTACTCGAAGAACTGTGCTGCTTCGAGGACCTCGCAGCAAGTTCCTGATGGACCGTACTCGTTCGTGCGGCCCAATCAGTGGGACGTGGAGTTACGGTCTCGATTGGGCGCGTGATGATGTAAGAGCCCAGAGCCGCGCGACGATGCGTGGGGCAAAATTGATGCTCTCCCTTGCGCCTCAACCCAAAAGCGCTGACACTCAGCCTGGCTCGAGTCTAATTGGGGCCGGCCTTGGAGTTCTGCAGCTACGAGATCAGCGACAAACTCTTATGATTTGCGACCAATTCGAGATCGTGTTCCGTGGCGTGGTGTAGCTGAGTGCGGGTCACCGCGTTCGCCGGCATGGGCCGGATCGGTCGCTGGCGATTGCCGGGAAGCTGACGGCGGGATCATCGCCCAACGGGGCGATGGTTTCCAGTGTCATGTAGCGGCCGCGCTGGACCGCCCACTCGTCGTTCTGGTCGAGCAGGATCGCACCGACGAGGCGTCGATGGCGTCTTCATTGGGGAAGATGCCGACCACTTCGGTGCGGCGCTTGATCTCGCCATTGACCCGTTCGAGCGGATTGGTAACCGGTATGAGAGTTCTCGGTGCCAACGTTCCGCTGCGGTGTTCGACATCGTGGCGTATGGTGCGACCATCGGGACAGAGGCACCGGGAGCACGAAGGTGCGGGCAGGCCGATACACACGATGAGCCGAGAGCTCGTGTTAGTAGCTGGCCGCCTCTGCGACTTGCCCGGTTGCGCCGTGAGCGCGAGTCCGTAGTTGTCGTGTCGCCCGCCGCTCCCGCAATAATCAACGGAAGGGAGGACGCGCAGATGCGACGCGTGATTGGTATCGATGTTCACCGAACCTTCGGCGAGGTGGTAATCTGGAAAGACGGCATCCTTCGACATGCGGGCCGGGTCGACATGACCCGGGCCGCCCTTGAAGGATGGGCAAGAGTCTGCGGTCGACCGACGAAGTGGTGATCGAGGCGACTGGAAATAGCATGGCGGTGTCGCGGGTGCTGACGCCATTCGTGGCGCGGGTGACTATCGCCAATCCGTTGCAGGTGAAGGCGATCGCTCAGGCGCACGTCAAGACTGACAAGATCGACGCCGGTACACTCGCCAGCCTGCAGGCGGCGGGCTCCCTGCCGCAGATCTGGACGCCTGATGCGGAGACCGAACGCAAGCGCAGGCTGGTGGCGCGGCGCTACCAGGTCGTGCGGCATCGCACGCGGCTCAAGAACGAAGTGCATTCGATCCTGAATGCGCACCTGATCCCAAAGTGCTCGCATGCCGATCTTTTCAATGCCCGCGGCCGGGCGTGGCTGGCCGCTCAACAGTTTCCGGACGATGAGCGCGCGGCGATCGATCGGCACGTTCGTGAGCTCGACCGGCTGGCGGAGGACTTGGCCCTGCTCGACCGCGAGATCGCGCAGGACGCCATCGACGATTCCGCGGTCAACAGAGTGATGACGATCACCAGCGTGAATGTGACAGTCGCTACCGGGATCGTGGCGGCGATCGGCGACATCAGCCGGTTCAGCAGCCCGCAGAAGCTGGTGAGCTATTTCGGGCTGAACCCGAGGGTGCGGCAGTCGGGACTGGGAGCCGCCCATCACGGTCGAATCAGCAAGATCGGCCGCAGTCACGCATGCGCCATACTGGTTGAGGCGGCCTGGGCAGCGGCCAAGGCGCCCGGTCCACTGCATGCGTTTTTCGTGCGCATCCGTGCGCGGCGTGGCCACCAGATCGCCGCGGTCGCCGTGGCTCGGAAGCTCACTGTGCTCTGCTGGCATTTGTTGACAAGGGGCGAAGATTACCTGTGGGCCCGCCCAGCGATGGTCGCCAATAAGACCCGCGCGATGCAACTTCAAGCCGGACATCCGCAACAGAAAGGCAACCGGCGTGGACCAGCCTATACCTGCAACATCAAGGCGCTGCGCGATGGCGAGATGTCGATTGCCGCCCAGGCGGAGCGAAGCTACGAACGGTTCATGTCGCAATGGAAAGCGCGGCGGCCAAAAACCGGCGCGCGGGCGCCTCAGTTCGGCAAGACAAAATAGGGCAGTCCGGTGACGCTTGCAGCCGACGCGTCACGCTTCGCCACGAGGTCGCCCGCGCCCAACAATCATAATCGCAGCTGACGGCAACTTCCAGCCGGGCCAGTCCCGTTCCACGCAGCCGCCGTGCTCGGGCGGATCATGGCCAAGCCTTGCGGTAGCCGCAAATGCGGCCAGCCTTGACCGCCCCTGCGCGCGGCGGCTGCGTGATCGGTGGCCGGGACGGAAGAATGACCCGCGCGACCGAACAAAAGAATGGACTTACAGCGATTTTCGCAGTCGTCGTCTCGGTCTGAAGAAATCGCTTGTCCATCTCATCCGTCGAGTGCAGCTTGGCGCGATGCGCGGCTGGGAAGCTCATGTAGGCGAGCACGTCGGTTTCGGCCTCGTCGAGGAAGGCGGCGAGCTTCGGGAGCTTGGGGCGGAGCTGGTCGGTGATGCGCCGCCATTGCGCCCGCGCCTCCTCGGCATGGTCCTGGGCAAAGGCGGTGGCGATGAAGGAGGAGACGACGCGCCGGCCGCTCTTGCCGGCATGCGCCAGCGCGTTGCGCATGAAGTGCACGCGGGGGTCGTTGAAAAAGCTGCAATTGGCTGATTCCGTTCTCGTCGGCGATTCGCGATTGGCGGAGCAAACGAGATGCTGGGGCGCAAGGAGCGGGATCAGTTGGAGCTCTTCATCACTGGCTCGCTCAGACAGCTCGTCCCAGATGAGCACGTGCTGGCACGGGTCGATCGTGTGCTCGACCTATCTTGGCTAAGGGAAGAGGTCTCCGACCGCTATAGCGCGAACGACGGTCGGCCGGGCGTCGATCCGGAGGCCGCGGTCCGCCTGATGCTCGCGGGTCTGCTCACCGGCATCGTACACGATCGCAAGCTGATCCGAGAGGCTCAGGTTAACATCGCCATTCGCTGGTTTGCTGGTTATGGCCTGCATGAGCGGCTACCGCACCATTCCAGCCTGACGCGCATCCGCCAGCGCTGGGGCGAAGAGCGATTCCGTAGGATCTTTAAACGCACGGTCCAGGCCTGTCTGAAGGCCAAGATCGCAACAGCCGAAGTGGTTCACATCGATGCGTCGCTAATCCGCGCCAACGTGAGTTGGGATAGCCTCACCGAGCAGCATGCGGTGGATGTGCTGAGCGAAAATCAAAGCGAAGATGAAAGCGAGGATGAGAGAAAGGGCCGGCAAAGCGGGAAGTACAAAAAGGTCTGCACGACTGATCCCGATGCGACAATGGCTACGAATGCCCGAAACCGGCGGCTGGAACCCGCTTACAAGCAGCACACTGCCGTCGATGACAAGGTCGGTGTCATTCTGGATGTCGCGGTCACGACTGAACAAACGAACGAAGGAGAGATGATCGAGCCGCAAGTCGATGAGATCGAAGCGATTACGGGCATCGACATCAAGGTCGTCACCGCCGATGCGGGCTATGCCTACGCTAAAGTCTACGGCGCGCTCGAGCGGCGCGGCATTGATGCCCTCATCCCAGCTAAAGCCGAACCAATCAAGAGTCGCGTACCGCTCAGACGCTTCCGGTACGATGCCAAGAACGACATCTTGAAGTGCCCGCGAGGACGTATCTTGCGCCCCGCGCGGCCCATCAAGCACGGCCGTTTCTTTTACGCGAAGGCGAAGGATTGCACCCGGTGTCCGCTCAAGCGGGATTGCCTATCCAAAGGGCGGGTTAACAAAGCGGTCGTTGTCGGTGACCATTATCCGGCACTGCTGCGCGCCCGCCGCCGTCGCGAGCGATGGAGTAAGCAGGATCGACATCTCTATCAACGCCATCGCTGGCGCTCAGAGGGATTCCACGGCGAAGCCAAAACTTGGCATGGGCTGGCGCGCGCCGTACGGCGCGGTCTACCGAATATGAAGATCCAGGCCTACCTGACGGCCGCCGCCATCAACCTCAAGCGGCTGGCAACCGCTCTCCTTGCGCTTATTCTGTCTTGGATTGTCCCTCAAAATGCGTTTGCGGCTTCAGATCGCGCCGTAGCGCGGGCTTTGACGCGAGGGCCATGATAGGCCGGTCGCTGCATCGCGCGAATCTATGGGCCACTTCTTCAACGACCCCACGCGGCAGCGCTGCCAGGAGGCGTTGAGCACCTTGGCCACGGTCGCCTTGATCCCCTCGTGGGCGTCGGAGACCACCAGCTTGACGCCGCGCAATCCCCGCCGCGCCAGCTTGTGCAGGAACGCGGTCCAGAACGTCTCGGCCTCGGACGGGCCGATGTCCATGCCGAGCACCTCGCGCCTTCCGTCGCTGTTGACGCCGACCGCGATGATCACCGCGACCGAGATGATGCGCCCGTTCTGGCGCACCTTCACATAGGTGGCGTCGATCCACAGATAGGGCCAATTGCCCTCGATCGGGCGGTTGAGGAAGGCCTTCACCTTGTCGTCGATCTCACCGCACAGCCGCGACACCTGGCTCTTGGAGATGCCGCTCATGCCCTTCGCCTGCATCTGGTCGTCGACCGAGCGAGTCGAGACGCCGTGGACATAGGCCTCCTGCACCACCGCGGTGAGCGCCTTCTCGGCCATCCGCCGCGGCTCCAGGAAGCCGGGGAAGTAGGAGCCTTTGCGCAGCTTGGGAATGCGCAGCTCGACGGTGCCGGCGCGGGTCTCCCAGCTCCGATCGCGGTAGCCGTTACGCTGGACCTGCCGCTCTTGGCTCTTCTCGCCGTACGCGGCTCCGGTCAGGCCCTCGACCTCCAGCTCCATCAGCCGGTGGGCAGCAAAGCCGATCATCTCGCGCAACAGATCAGCATCGGGGATCTTCTCTACGAGCGTGCGCAGGTTCATCATGTCGTCGGTCATCGGTGGTTCCTCGAGTCAGGTTGGCTGTCGCAATCCAAACCTTACCGACGAATCATCGGTGACCACTCGCAAAGCCGCTCGCTCGCTACAGCGCTATGGGGGAGCGCGCGTCGCGAGCGGCTTTGCTAATGAGCTACACCACTCCCTGGGACACGACCCCACTCTCGTCACTCCGAGATTAAGGAGGTAAGCCAGTTGCGAGTACCGCGTCGGAATCCAACGCCAAAAGGTGTGACGTATGCGCAATGCAAGCAAAGATGGTGTAAATGCTCGCCTCTCAGCGGGTAGTCGCAGGAGCGCCGGCTTGCCCTATCTGCCTCAATCAGGCCGTTTCAGCTGAAACAAGTTGCCTCGACCTGTACAACCCAAGTGGCGGCTGCAAGGTACCTTGCCACCTCATGCGGCAAGGATTCAGGTTGTTGATTTTGCTGGTATGTTGGAACGTGGTACTGTCGATCGAGGTGTGCCAGGAATATCGGAGCACGGTGATCTTCGGGCAGGCGAAGTCCTGAGCGGGAAGTCTGGGCTGGTCGCGCTCGTTTGCGGCTTTGTTCTCTACGTCAGGTTGAATTGCCGAATTCGGAGGGGTAGCTCGAGAAGAAAGCAGTGAGGGCCCGGGTCATACTTGTGTATACCGGAGCGGGCCTATAATCGGAAGTCCGTAGGTTTTGGGCGAGAGCAGTAATCGGCCCTCATCCCGGACCAAGCAGAGCCGTTATAAGGCCGAGAATCTAGGTTTTTTGGATTTGCCATGGTTCTGTTTGAAAGGATGGCACGTGAACGAGCGCTTGCAAGCATCGCAATTGGTGCCGGATCACAACGAAGCAGTGGTGCTGATTGTCGACGACGATGCCTCGATACGGAAGGCTCTTACGAACCTTTTCCAATCGGCGGGTTTGAAAGTGAAGGACTTTGCCTCCGCCGCGGAGATATTAAAAGCGGACCGCCCCGAGGGGCCGAGCTGCCTTGTGCTCGATGTTCGGTTGCCTGGATTGAGCGGTCTCGAGCTGCAATCCGGTCTCGCTAGCGCGAATATGCATACGCCAATTGTTTTCATAACGGGTCATGCGGATGTTCCAATGACGGTACAGGCAATGAAAGGGGGGGCGGTTGATTTCCTGACAAAGCCTTTCCGCGATCGGGATTTGCTTCGCGCAGTCCAGATTGCAATCGAAAGAGATCGACAAAGGCGAGAGCTTGAGAAGATGCGAGCCGGCGTGCGCTCACGCTTTGAAGGTCTGACGCAGCGAGAGCGTGATATTCTGACGCTGGTTGCGTCAGGGCTCTTGAACAAGCAAGTAGCGGGTGAGCTCGGCCTCGCCGAGATCACCGTCAAAGTCCACCGTGGCCAAGCCATGCGCAAAGTCGGCGCTAAGTCGCTCGCCGATCTCATAAGAATGATTGAGTTGCTGGGCCTGTCCCGCTCAAATGGAAACGTGCAAACCTGAGTACGAGCGGCGGCTCTCGGTTGGATAGCGCTGCAGCTAAAGGCTTTCCGCTTATAATGCCTCATCTCATCTCGATCATTGACGATGATCCGTCCGTTCGTGCCGCCACGAACAACCTTCTGTCCTCTCGCGGCTACGACGTTCAAGTGTTTGCATCCGCCCCAGAGTTTCTACGCTCGGAGGTGCTGGCTGCCACGTCGTGTGTAATCGCCGACATCCAGATGCCTTTCATGAACGGGCTTGAGCTGCTACGGCAAATGCGAAACGACGGTCGTCAAACGCCGTTTATCTTCATTACGGCCAATGCAGAGAGATCAGTTCGCGCCCGCGCAATCGAAGCTGGCGGTATTTGCCTTCTCGCTAAACCATTTACCACAATGACATTGATCAACTGCCTCATTGCAGCGCTCGAAGGACTTGACGACACAAGGAAATGAAAGCGACCACTCTTTGCGGAAAGCACCTCAACGGAATTGGTGAGTCTGAGATAATCGCCTGCACTCGCGGTACACGTTACGTCCTAATCGGAACTCTTGCAATTGCGATGCACGCGTGCGTTGACGGAGGCTCCTTGATGTTCAGTGCAGTTAATCTTGGCGGCCAAATCCTGCCGACGCGCTCATCTTACTGCGCAGTTTCAAGTGAAAGCTGTTTCCAGTTGAGGCGCTCGGGCGAAGTCGCACATCGTTGATCATGAAGCGGTCGCCGAACATCTTCGGCGGGTTTAACTCTCGGCCCTGGTCCCTAAAGGCTGAGCGTGGGCGAGTCGTACGCTTCCGGCGTCCGCTTCCTGACTATTGCCGAATAAGGGAGATTCGGTGGGCGGTGCGTCTTGAACGCGAATGCGATGGTTTTCCCCCTAAGGCGAGAAGTGGCCGTCAAGTTCGGAATGTCGGAATGTCGATTAACGTTCACAATTTCGGGGTTGCGGAGACGCGGGGAGCGCGCGTTCGGGCGTGATCTTCTTCCCGACTGTTGAAGCGCCAACTGTCGATTCCGCTTTCGATAATATCCTAATGAAGGTTCAGGTGGTCGAGCGGCGCGGTGGTCATCTTGGTGTGTCCGCAAGGACGCTCGGCCATTCCCGACTACCAGATTGGTGGTCACCAGCACGAGTGCGCTCGTAGGCGACCGATGAGGTGGAACAGGGAGCTGATTACCGGATTGGGCGAATGGCAGATTGCCGAGCTCGTCGAGAACAACGAAGTCCAACCGGGTCAGGTGATCGGCGAGCCGTCTTTGGCGGCCATCGCGGACCTCGGCTCCTAGCCTGTTGAGGAGGTGGACGTCCTTGTAGAAGCGGCCACGGGCGCCAGCGCGGACACAGCTGCGGGCAATTGCGATCGCGAGGTTAGTCTTGCCAGTCCCCGGGGCAACCAGCGTTGGCCGATGTCTAGGAGCCCGATTGAGATCCTCCCCGTTCCATCCGCAATGCGCAGCGTTAGTCGTCGTTGTCACCTTGCAAGCGGCTTGAGGGTGAGACCGATTTAGTTATCAGGCAACCTGATGGGATGTTAACGCTCCTGCCGGCATGGACGGTGCACCACCGCGTCCTTCCGATTGATCCCTGCTCCGCGGCTTGCGGTGGACGGTCGCTGGAGGTGCGCGCTCTTGTCGACGCGGTTTTATCCTCCTCTTAGGGTTATTCGTCCCATTTGTGGGGACGTCGTCGTGGCGAGCGCGTCACCTCACAGGGAGATCGGTTCGAGAGCCCTCCAAGATGCAGCAGCATTCCGATTGAAACTTGCCAGCAACGCTGGAGCTGTTGAAGGAGCTTCCTACCGAATCGCTCACCGACGGGGTGACCGACGCAAACGACATGAGGAGGACAGCGGTGAGCAAGAACACGCCTGAGCACGCTCCTCGCCGGGCCATCGTGCACGTTCGTCAGTCGGCGGACGACCAGGTTATCAACAACCGAGTGGACCGCGCCGGCAGTAAGGCTTAGGTGACGGTGCGCGGCAGCTTGGCTGGAGCGAGGTGAGCGTGATCGACCATGATCTCGGTCGCTTTGGTGGTGGCACCGCGCGTCGCGGGTTCGAGAAGCTGCTCGCCGCATTTGCGAAGGGCGAGTTGGCGCCGTGGTTTTGATTGAGGCCTCTCGGCTGGCCCGCAGGGCAGGCATCGTTATACACTCCTGGATTGAGACCACGAAGCAAAAGGCGCGCAGGAGTGAACTCTTCCATACGATATCTCACGGTCTCTCATGATCGGATCGAGAACGACCTAGCGCGACGGTCAGGGTGAGAGCGTATGTGGAGGCTCCCGAACGTGCGGTGGTTGCCCCGTGCAAATTCGCCCCCGGGGGGAACGGAGGAGAAGGCCGGCCGTGGAGCTGGCCGGGGTTGCGCAATGACCGGCTCCTTTCGTTACTAGGCATTTGCGACGTCGTCAGTTCGTGCTGTGCTGACGGCCGATGCAAGCAGCAGCGCGTTCGCCTGCTCGTTTCGCGAAGAGTTAAGGCGACGCTGAAGGGTTAGTAGGACCTTGTAAAATAGAGTATCCTGCGTGCAGTTTGGACAGAAGCTCGCTGCTCATCCGCCATGGTTCGGCTCCGCATCATGTTTGAAGTGCGACGGTCACACTAATGACGGGAACGATCAAGCTACGTACTCCTTCCCGGGTATTCAAAGCTCGAAGACCGCTGTTTTGATCGACGCGTCCGTGCTTCGGTAGCGCCAGCGGAAGGCCCGACGAAACGTGCCGCAGGGTGACCGTACCCCCGCCAGAGGTTCGTCAGGATCAATGGAGCGTAGCGTACGTTTGCCTCAGGCGGCAGGGCTCCATTGTCCGTCCCCCGAGTTGACACCCGGATGACGCGTGCCGAGCCACCACCTTCCGGCCGAGCTATTCGGGTCCTAAAACAGGATCAGCGTCGCCATAGCTTAGGAGTAAGACATCATTCTTTGTCCTCGCTCTCGCAGTCGAAGCGATTCTGACGCATGCTATTCAACCTTTCGAACACTGATCGCTCATTCTGGCCATAGAGCTTAATGCCAATGATGACTTCTCGCAGATGTGCTATATTGTAGCGTTTGGTTTGCTCGACCCAGCGGTCGAGCGTAGCATCGTCAAGCGATGGCTCCTTGGCTTTGAAGTAGGCGCGGCGGGTCTGGGCGGACGACATACCAACTTCCATGATGGTGTCAAAGCGAGAAGGGCGATCGACAAAGCGCCTGTCCAGACGGTCAGGGTGGTTGGTGGTCGCAACGTGCAGCACGTTCGCAGTTTGCGCGTTGCCATCGAGCAACGCAAGAAAGTGCTCAGCGCCCCATCTTTCCACGAGCTCGTCCAGATCCTCCATAACCATGACCACGGGCCGCTCGGGCTCAATGCGACGCAGCAGACCGACACACGCGCTAGCCAGTTGCGGGCGATCGATAAAGACAACTACGCCATTATGATCTCGGACAACGACCTGTGTCATTTGTCCGATTGCGCAGGTCTTGCCACTACCGGGAGGGCCCCACAGGAGCATGCCGCGCTTGTGCGTGAAGCCGTACTCGACGTACTTCTCGCGCAGAGCCCAGAACTTGTCGAACTCGACCAAAAGCCTCTCCGCGGCGGTGTCCGGCAAGTTCAAGAGCGTGTCAGTTACAGTCGGCACCTTTTCGAAAAAAACGGTGCAACTATTTTCGCGGCAGCGATAAGCACCTGCTGGCAATTCCAAGGAAGCGTCAGAGACTGGGAGGAAGGTCGTGCCGCTCCGCGCCCACAGCGCAGCATTAAGATGGAATTCGTGATCCATGTACTGGTCCACGCACTCGTCGACGCACTCGTCCACGCACTCGTCCTTGTTCTCGTTTACGGAGAAGGCCTCTTTCATGTACTTCCTCGATTGTTAGATGGAGTGTCAGAGTAAAGGGGTAGCAATAGTTGTGCCATCGCAAACGAGGTCCGTATAGCGACCGCGATCCTGACCGGCGGCAGTCACGTGGCTGGTGAAGGGAAGGCTTATGTATTCACCCGTTGCGACACCGATGTGTGGCTAATTCGACAGACTTGTCCGAAATCGACCAAGCAATGCCGCGGCGTTCTTGTTTTCAATGAAGTATCACTTCGGCATTCAGTGGCCTGGCCGTTGCGAGCAGTTGGGCGGTCTGGCCAGACTTATCCTCGTGATCGTGGGTCGACACATTCTTGCCTCGATTCCGTTCGGCGGGCCGAACTGTGTTTGGTCGCTCTTCGAGTACATGCCCATGATTAACGTTATGGCCAAATGCGCAGAGCCCCACACTGGGTGCTGCTGCAAGTCTAGTGTCCTGAACCAGAGCATTGGATCGGCAGAAGCGCTCGATTGAATTGGTCCATGGAAATGGTTTTGGATCGGCGTTGTGCCGTTCGATGAATGAAGCGATGTCGGCCCTGACGGCGGCAATGCTCCGATAGACGCTGCGCCTGATGTTCTTGTCGGTCAGGAGCTCGAAGAAGCGCTCCTGATTGAGCCATGACGAGCTGGTCGGGGTCAGGTGCACATGCCAACGCGGCCTTTTAACTAGCCATCGCCGGATCAGCGGGGTCGTGTGCGTGGCGTAGTTGTCCATGACGAGATGGACGTCGAGCCGGCGCGGGCTGGGTCTCGTCGAGGAGCTTGCAAAATTCGGCGGCGCGGTGAAGTCGGTAGCACTTGCCGATGACCCGTCCGGTCGCAATATCGAGGGCGCGACCAGCGAGGTGGTGCCATGCCTTTTGTAGTCATGGCTCCTTCGGGCCGGCTGGCCAGGTCGCATCGGCCACATCGGCTGGCTGCGATCCAGAGCCTGGATTTGGGATTTGTCGCTCACACACGGGACGATGGCGTGCTGCGGCGGCGAGACGTAAAGCCGACGACGTCGCGGACCTTGGCCAGTAGGTACGGGTCTGTCGAGAGCTTGAACGTCTCCATCCGATGCGGCTGGCCCGAAGGCCCGCCAGATGCGTTGAACCGTCGACACCAACAGACCGCTCGCCTTTGCCATGCTGCGGGAGCTCCAATGCGTGGCGGGGCAGTTCTCCAGCGTTCGCACGGTCACGACTTCGATTCGGACATCATCAACCGTGCGCGGAGCCCCGGAACGCGGCTCGTCGTGAAGCCCGGCCACGCGCTGCTCTACAAAAACGGTGGCGCGACTTGCCTACCGTCCCGCCGCTCCAGGCGCAGCTTGGCCGCCACTTTCTTGTTCTGTCCTCCCTCCGCGCAGGTCAACACAATCCGGGCTTTCAGAGCCAGCGCCTGCGCCGTGTTCCGCCGCTTCGTCAGTGACGTCAGTGCGGCACGCTCATCATCGCTCAATATCAGGGGCGCAAGTAGCTGGACCGACATCAAATCCTTCGTCGCTATTCCAGCACCCAGCTCTGGCACAACCAAGCGAATCCAATGCGATTTTACGATTGCGAACTTGTGAGTCAGGACAGTAGTCATCTGGAATGCAAGTTCGTCACCGCCGGCGAGCTCGCTCGACGGCTCACGGCTTTGTTATGGGGGCAAAGATGCTTTCGGTCTCGATCAATGGATCGTGGATACTGCGAGGAGCGAACTGGCCTCGCTTGCGCAAGAGATCGACCGCGACATTGCAGCTGTCGCGGAGCCATCACCCAACCCTAGAGCACTATCCCCATCGACGGGCTCTTATGGTCCCTGCTGTCCGGAACGGAATCTCCGCATCGATAAGTGTAGCCTCTGCCGAGATTAGGTTGCGGCGCGGTGAGTAGGCCTCGGTGTGCTGACGTCGAGGCTCGATGTGGACGGCGGTAACTAACACAAGTCCAAATAGCGGCCGATCGATCAAGTTGCACGGTCGTCGGCGGGCTCTCTTTGTCAGGTGCGGCAGTTGCCGCGCCGTTGATGGCCGCAAATCAGCCGGCCTGGATGTTTAATTCTCTCTTCCTCAGAACAAGGAACCGGCACCCGGCGGCACGCCGCACCCGGGTCATCAGGGTCCCAGGGAGTCTCCCGGGCGGGGGGCTCCTGCGCGCCTTCCGGTGGGCCCTCTTGCGTGCGGGCTGAAGCAGTGCCTACCAACAAAAGCAGTGCGGCCGTAGTCAAAAGCGCGCGTTTCATCCGGTTTCCACTAGAACAGATACGAGAACTCCACAGCCAAGTATGCCATCCCAGGTGCTAAGGAGTAGCCGGCGTTGGTTCACCAGAGGTCTCGACTTCATTCCAGGATCGTACAATGTGACGCTAGGTGCGATTCAAGCCTTTTCATAACGGAGGCACAAAGTATCAACCTCACATCGCTTAGGTCAGCGCTCCCGACGGCATCGAGCGGGAGGGCGTGATTGCTGCCGGCCCCAACGTAGTGCCCGTCCTGGCGATCGGCCTGGCTTGTCGAAGCTCGGCGAACGCGTGACATAGACGCCGCAGGAGATTCCAGCTCAGCTACCATCTCCACCATTGTGCGGCGGCTGGTCTTGGCCATGAACAAGGCCCAGTCGATGACGGCGTCCACAGGTTTGCTGATCGCTTCGGTTTGTGCACTCTTACCGAGCTTGTCCGAGATCGCCCAGGATACCGGAATAGCGCCAGCACGGCGATCAGCAAAGCATGCTCTGCGTGCTCCATGCGTCCATGTGCGGTCATGAGTTCTTCGTAACTCGACAGTCACTCGCAACAGGCATGGATAGTGTTGCCGGAGCATGTCGGCGCCGGAGATGCACCTGGATGCAGACCTCGATCCGGCACTGGAGATGAATGCCGACGTATACCTGCATGACTGACAGCGAGATGGCCAAGACATTCCTCGACAGAGCGACGCCCCGGAGTGCCTAGACGCCACGTGTTCCATGCGTTCTCTTTTACAATTGCTTGCCGCCTGGAACGTCGTTATCAGGTTCGAATAAACTCACGGACATATTGGTCATCGCGGAGCCTGATTCTCCCGATATCGACGGCATGTTCGCCTCCTCTTCCGAGCTCCGCTAATGGGCCTCCTGCCCCCGCCAGCAAGCGAAGCTGGTAAGGGGCGGCAAAGACAAGGAGCACACCATGTCTCAGACACCCAATACCGCGATCGCCGTGATCGGCATCGATATCGGCAAGAACTCGTTCAACGTCGTCGGCCACGATGCGCGCGGCGCCATCGTTCTGCGTCAAAAGTGACCGCGTGGGCAAGTGGAGGCGCGGCTCGCAAATCTGCCGCGTTGCCTGATCGGTATGGAAGCCTGCGTCGGCGCACATCACCTGAGCCGCAAACTCGCATCGCTTGGTCACGATGCGAGGTTGATGCCGGCCAAATATGTCCGCCCCTATAGCAGGGGACAGGAGAACGACTTCAATGACGCCGAAGCGATTGCCGAAGCCGTGCAGCGCCCGACGATGAAGTTCGTGGCGACCAAGACCGCGGAGCAACTGGATCTGCAGGCGCTGCACCGGGTGCGCGAGCGGCTGGTATCGCAACGCACCGGCATCATCAACCAGATTCGCGCCTTCATGTTGGAGCGCGGGATCGCCGTGCGCCAAGGTATCGGCTTCTTGCGCACCGAACTGCCCACCATCCTTGCGACGCGCGCCGATGCCCTGTCGCCACGCATGTTGCGTGTCATCGAGGAGCTGGCAGGCGACTGGCACCGGCTGGATCAGCGCATCGATGGCCTCTCCGGCGAGATTGAAGCATTGGCCCGTCAAGATCAGGCATGCTCGCGCCTAATGACGGTGCCTGGCATCGGGCCGATCATTTCGAGCGCCATGGTGGCCGCGATCGGCACCGGAGACGTATTCTCCAAAGGCCGCGACTTCGGCGCTTGGCTTGCCCAAGCAGATCTCGACGGGAGACCGCACGATCCTCGGCAAAATCTCGAGGCGCGGCAATCGCTACCTGCGCGTTCTGTTCGTGCAGGCGGCGTGCGTTGTGCTGGTCAGGATAAAGAACTGGGAAAGTTATGGGCTCAAGTCCTGGATCGAAGCCGCCAAAAGGCGGTTGCACCACAACGTGCTCGCGATCGCGCTCGCCAACAAGCTTGCCCGCATCGCCTGGGCGGTGCTGGCCAAAGGACGCGCCTTCGAGCTGACGAGGACTGACGATGCAGGCGTCCGACCCGCTTGATCCTCGCGCCGTGCTGGGCGCGGTCAAGGCGCAGCCTGGCAACGCCGGAGCCAGCCGCAAGCCAAGCGCGACGGCTGGCCTTGACCGCCCCTGCGCGCGACGCGATCGACGTTCTGCGGGCCGGGACGAAGGAACGGCCCTTGGCTCGAACAAAGGAACTGAGCAAAATGAGGAGCAAGCGATGACGTAAGCCCCTATCAATAATTTCCAGCCGAGGTCTGCGAGAGGATGAGACGAGATGGAGGTTCGGTCTTCCCGGCGCATGCGAACACTGGTGACCCGAATGGTCCAATCGAGGCCTGTCCGCTAACGAGAACGCACGCGCGCTGATATCCATGGTGGCCGGAGCAAATGCTCCAATCAAAGGCCGGATACATTGATGCAAGACCGCTCACCGCCAGCTCGGCGAAACCACTTGCAACGCACGGCCGGACCATACATCGGGGTCATTTATATTGCTCCTTGCTATAGATCCGCTTCACCAGTAGCCGACAGTTTCGTCTCGCCGGTCGGTCACAAATCCGGGCAGTCGTACTGGCGATAACAACAGTGGCGTCCGTAACAACCGTGCCTATAACCGTGGCAGGGATATGCGCGGAACGGGTACGACCGCGGGCCGGTATGGTACGGACTGCAGCCATAACTGACCGGAGGGTATCCATAAGGCGGCTCCGCATATACGCAATAAGGGCCATAACAGCCGCCGCTCGTACTTGCGCCACGGAAGAGTTCGGCTCTTGCAAGACTGGAGATCCTCCGTTCGCAGTTGCAGTGAGAGACAGGGGACATCGTGGTCGTGCCTCCAGGAAAGGCCTGCACGACTCCGACACTCCTCGGCATCGGCGCTGCCGTCGCCAGCTCCAACTGGACAACCATCAGGACTCCCACCACCGTACAGCTCAATAGGGACTTCCAGCTGCTCATCGTTCGACTCCTTATCACGGTCGTTTCGACAGTCGGCTCCAAGATGTCGTCAAAAAGCTCCCGCCTGGCGGCCTGCGCAGCCAGTGCTGCTGATCCAAATATTGGCTGCCGCCAATCAAGTGCCACAGCCACATGATCGCTACGCTACTTTCCTACCCCAATGCCAAGACGTATAGCGCTTGCTTGGCGAACGAAAGCAGCACTCCACCGGCTGCGAGAGCGGCCACGCAGAGTGCCAAGATCACCGCGCGCTCCATGCTTTACCGTTTTAGGCGGTCGTGAGCGCCCGAAGGTGGGATCGGTCGAACAGTATCTTGGATAATGGACGTATTGGTCAGCGCGTAGCCTGATCTTATTGATATCGACCGCATCTCGAGCACGCCTTCTCCGCCATTTACAATTCCCCTCCAGGGCCAAATAAACCTCCCCGGAGTAGCTCCGGGCAAGCCTCTCAAGGAGAGGATCAGCAAGTCCGATGCCATCGGCGGGAGCATGACAGTTCTGACACGTATAAATGAGTTAGGGGATTCTGAGCACCATTGCGAGAGCGTCGCGACGCCATGTTAGTGCGACAACTGTCCCGAGTCTGACAGACGGGGACGTCAGTTGCGTTCTGGTGTTGATCCCATAATCAGACGTAGCACAGCTGCCCTCACTCTACAGCAGGCCTGCCGCTTCAGCTGGAGCATCGCGTTCCTCGCACCGTCGCCGCCATCGGTCAAAACGAGCAAACTGTGGCGCCTGAGCCGCTCGTGCAAGTCGCGTCCCGGTATAGGCAGCGTTCTTTGCTGCCAGTTCAGCGACAACCGGCGGCCACACTCGCTCGCGGACATCGAGTCAATCGCGCCGACGGGCGCCTAGTGTCGCGCGACGATCAGGATGGAAGGCAGCGTCAATCAAGGTGAGAGAGTTTCGCTGGGCTCGTGACGGAGGGAGGGCGTAGCCCGACCGGAGTTACGAGCCCAGCGTCGGCGCGATCCCGAGGAGGACCGCGCCGACTGGTGATCGCGGCCGGCGGGGTTATGCAAGTGGTTCTTCCGCCAAGAGGAATCACTCGCTTGCCCGGCCGACACATCACAGATCACCAGATGAGATGGGATGGTTGCCGCCCTCCCCAGACGGCATCGTAATGTGCCAAGAACGCAGTGTTTGAACCCCGAAGCGAAGAGGACGGCAAATTGATGGATACGGTGATCGGAGTGGATCTAGCCAAGAATGTGTTTCAGCTCCACGGGGCGTCAATGGCGGGACACTTGAAATTTCGAAAGAAACTGTCGCGGCTTCAGTTTCGGAAGTTCATGGCGGGCCACCCATCGGCAGTGGTGGTGATGGAAGCCTGTGGCAGCGCCCACTATTGGGCACGGGAGATGGTCAAGCTCGGCCATGAAGTGAAACTGATCGCTCCGCAATATGTGAAGCCTTTTGTGAAACGCCAAAAGAACGACGCGGCTGATGCCGAAGCAATCGTGATCGCGGCACAGCGCCCCGAGATGCGCTTCGTCGAGCCGAAATCGGAAGAACAGCAGGCCAGGGCAGTGCTCTTTCGGGCTCGGAAGCGCCTTGTTCATCAGCGCACCGATCTGGTGAATGCGCTGCGTTCTGTTCTCTACGAATTCGGCCATATCATCCCGCAAGGAATCGAACAACTTAAACGCATTGACGCAATCCTCGAAGATCCGAACAGCGATCTACCAGAACTGGTCCGCGAGGAATGTCGGAGTCTCATTGATCAGATCGCCTACAAGACGGAGCGGATCGATGCCAAGGCAGAGCAGCTCAAGAAGTTGGCGACGCGGACGGTCACGGCGCAGCGGCTGCAGACAATGCCGGGGGTCGGCCCGCTGACCGCACTCGCGATCGAGGCTTTCGCGCCCGACATGGCGGCCTTTCGACGTGGCCGAGACTTCGCGGCTTGGCTCGGCTTGGTCCCACGGCAACATTCCTCAGGGGGAAAGGAAAGGCTCGGACGCGTTTCGAAGGAAGGACAGGCGGACATTCGCCAGTTGCTCATCGTTGGGGCGATGTCGCGGCTGAACTGGCTCGGGCGCAAGTCGATCCCTAGCGGATCCTGGCTGGCGCAGATGCTGGCGAGGAAGCCGCGCATGCTTGTGGCGATCGCCTTGGCGAACAAGATGGCTCGGACGATTTGGGCCATGCTCACCCGGAAGGAGGATTATCGGAACCCAGCGCAGGCAGTGACGGCATGACTGCATGCAGCACGAAATAGCCTGACGTTGGCGAAGGGGGTGTGAGAAGGCGACGACCCGAATGGGCGCAACGATCGAACAGATCTGGATCAGGAAACCAGCTAGAGCCAAAGAGCCGACGTGCTCGGAGATGAGAATTGGACCTGGTCCGCGGATCACCATACCGGCCAGCGGCTTCTGAAAATGCCGTAAAGGAAGGCCTGACAGAAGACCGCACTCGATCACACGCCAAAGGGTCAGAAACTTCTTGCATTGCGGGCGGCAACCACAGAAGGCTCTACATGAAGTACCGTCAGACCGATAGCCCGCCAGTGGCGGCGGCCAAGGCGTCATTCAGTGCGTCGACCGCCTATCGGATCGAGAGAGATCCCCGATTTCCATCGCAAAGGAAGGCGCCCCGCGGCCGGCAACGACCGGACCCGTTGAGCGAGGTGTTCGAGACCGAGATCGTCCCGATCCTGAAGGCGGCACCTGGCTTACGCCCGGTGGCGGTGTTCGAGGAGATGCTACGGCGTCATCCGGATCTCGGCATCGGTATCCGTCGTACCCTGGAACGTCGGATCCGTGCATGGCGGGCGGTCCACGGCGAGGAGCAGGAGGTGATCTTCCGCCAAACCCACGAGCCTGGCCAACTCGGCCTCTCCGACTTCACAGACATGGACGAGTTGGGTGTTACGATCGCGGGTGCTCCGTTGGATCATCGTCTCTATCACTTCCGTTTGGCCTATTGCGGGTTCGAGCACGCCCACGTCGTGCTTGGCGGCGAGAGCTTCGTCGCCCTGGCGGAAGGCCTGCAGAATGCCCTCTGGTCGCTCGGTGGGGCGCCGCGGGAGCATCGGACCGACAGTCTGTCGGCCGCATTCTGCAATCTCAATCGTGATGCACGGGACGATCTGACGCAGCGATACGAGGCCCTTTGTGCCCATTACGGCATGCGGCCTTCCCGCAACAATCGAGGCGTTGCTCACGAGAATGGTTCGATCGAAGGGCCCCACGGTCATCTCAAGCGAGCAATCGCGGATGCCTTGCTGCTGCGCGGAACTATCGACTTCGACGATCTTGCCACCTATCGCGGCTTCATCGACGAGATCGTCAGCCGCCGCAATGCCCGCAACGCCAAGCGGATCGATAGCGAGCGCGTGGTGTTGCAGGAGCTGCCCGATCGGCGCACCTCCGACTACGAAGAGGTGATCGTCCGCGTGACCTCGTCCGGCGGCTTCACCCTGCGCAAGGTGTTCTACACGGTGCCATCGCGCCTGATCGGTCACCGACTGCGGGTGCGCCTTTACGACGATCGTCTCGACGTGTTCGTCGGGGGCACCCATCTCGTCACCTTGCCGCGTGGGCGGCCGCATCCCAATGGCAAGTACGACCAGGTCGTCGATTATCGGCACGTGATCCATTCCCTGCGGCGCAAGCCGATGGCACTTCTCAATCTGGTCTACCGAGATCAGCTGTTCCCGCGGGATGCCTATCGGAAGACCTTCGATCGCTTGCGCGAACGCTTGCCGGACAAAAAAGCCAGCCGGATCATGGTCGATCTCCTCGCGCTCGCTCATGAACGCGGCTGCGAGGCCGAACTCGCCGATCAGCTCACCGCCGATCTCGAGGCCGGCCAACTGCCCGACCTCAACCGGCTACGTGCTTACTTCGCCCCCGATCCCGCCAACCTGCCGAACGTCGTGGTGCAGCTCGTGCCGCTTGCGACCTACGAATGCCTCATCGGTGCCGCCGAGACCGGAGGTGCCGCATGAGCGTAACGAACACGGTTGATGCCGCGCGCCTCAATCTGCTGCTCAATGAGCTCCGTCTGCCTGCCATCAAGGTGCTGTGGGCGCAATTTGCCGAACAGTCCGACAAGGAAGGCTGGCCGGCCGGCCGCTTCCTCGCGACCATCGCCGAGCACGAGATTGCCGAACGCGGCCGCCGTCGGACCGAACGACACCTTGTCGAAGCACGTTTGCCCACCGGAAAGACCTTCGACAGCTTCGACTTCGAAGCCGTGCCGATGATCTCAAAGGCGCAGGTGATGGCGCTCGCCGCCGGTGACAGCTGGCTGGGCAAGGGCGCCAATTTGCTGTTGTTCGGCCCGCCCGGCGGCGGAAAGAGCCACTTGGCGGCAGCGATCGGCCTGGCCCTCATCGAGAACGGATGGCGCGTCCTCTTCACCCGGACCACCGATCTCGTGCAGAAGCTCCAGCTAGCGCGACGCGAGCTTAACCTCGAGGCGGCCATCAATCGTCTCGATCGCTTCGATCTCCTGATTCTTGATGATCTCGCTTACGTCACCAAGGATCAGGCCGAGACCAGCGTGCTGTTCGAGCTCATCAGTGCACGCTACGAGCGCCGCTCGATGCTGATCACCGCCAATCAGCCATTCGGCGAATGGAACAGGGTCTTCCCGGACCCCGCCATGACCCTGGCCGCTATCGATCGCCTCGTTCATCACGCCACCATCGTCGAGATGAACGTCGAGAGCTATCGCAGACGGACCGCCCTCGAACGAAAACGCGGTCCCGGACGGCCGCCATCGCACGCGACACCCAAAACCGTCGCTGATTGACGCTGCGCGACAATCAGAGTTCAACAAAACTCTTGCGCGCGACAATCATCGCGGCAATCATCATCAGGCCGCGACACGCCTCGCCATCCTGATTGCCGCGCACTTCCTACCCAGATTGCCGCGCTACAGCCTAGATCAAGCCCCCATAGTTACACGCTCACAAGACGTGGCTTCGTTCGATCCAGCGTCAAATAGGTCCCGTGCTGGACTTGCGGCGAGATCTGCGAGCGAGCGTCGACAATGCCGGCTCATACGAGGAGTCCCCACCGCGCCCTGCCTCCCGCCCTGGCACCGATACGCTCGACCAGCGCTCTTCACACGCGGCCGGGCCGAGTTCTTACTTGAAGAGCGTCGCCCACAGGCAGCCGACCATCTCGCGTGCAATGGCGGTGGTGACGATCACCCCGGCTTTGCTGGCCGCCGACAAGGGGTGATAGAGGATGCACAGCTTGACCTGGGCTCTTTGCCCGCTTGTTGATTGGTCGGCGCGATTAGGATGATCCCTAAGTTGCGAACTTCCTCGCCGCGCACTCCTTGGGCCATCGCAACCGAAATCGTTGCCTTGTGTACATCCAGCCCTACGAAAATGCTATGGTTCATCAGGCCCGCTCCCCATGCTTGGGGTTCGGCGCCGGACCATCCGGCGCAACCCTCGATAGGAGCTTGCCGCGGGGCCGCCCGTCACCTCACAGGGCGGACAAAGGGTCTAGGGGATGCTGAGGTCCTCTGCAAAGGTTCGGCCTGCCGCACTGGTCCTGAGCTCGTAGCAAATTCGTATGCCTTCGGCTAAGTCGCTTCTTCCGGCTTTTGCGACCGCGCTGGCGTGTACGAATACGTCCGGACCTCCGTCATCCGGTCTGATGAAGCCATATCCCTTTCTTGCGTTGAACCATTTCACGATACCTGTTGCCATGTGTCGAACTCCGGCGTCTTCAAAAGCTAACAAAAAGTACGCACTCAGCCAGCGAAGCTCATGCCGCACGCAAGGGCGCTGTAGAACAATGTAAGATTGCGAAAGAAGGTAAAAAGCCGTCGGTATGCCATACAATTGCGTATCTCACTTGATGCGCTCGCTTGTGCTCCATGAAAAGTGCGATCGCGGCGCGACAAGATTGCGGACTTTGGTGCACTGTCAGCTTGCCGTTGCTCAACGCAAGGCGTCATTATCGCATGTCCGAGCGACGCAGGTTGGAAGAAGAGTGAAAGGTGGTGGTGACCGTCATTCGCCGTCAGGCGCACCGCTCGGCGCAAAGCGGTCGAGCAAGTGCGCCGGTCGGTTTGGATGAGATCTACGGCGGTGAAAGCGGACACGGCGCTAGTGGGGGCAGCTGTGGCCGCTCGCATGGAATCCAAGCGAGAGCTCATGTCGCTACTTCGGATATAAGATGCACCGCCGCTTGCGATTGCAGCGCCTCGGCGCCAAAGTGTTGGCAGAAGTATCCTGACAAAAGTCATCGAGCACCTGTTCTCGCGAGAGACCAATGCATCTATTCTCATTGGCCGTTAAGCAAGTAGCGTGCCGCGCCTTATGACAACGGGACCAACTGCCGACTAGGTTGCTCTGCCGTTTTGGTTCTGGTGATGTAGGAGTGTGGGAGAGACTATGCTCCTGCTCGCAGCATTGCCTCGGCCGCAGAACATTTGGGCCGTTGCCCAGAAGCTTGAGAGTGACGCTCAATCTCCTGAGATAGGTCCTGGCGCTATGAGGGAGAGGCTCTTGCCGCATGTAGGCGGTCCATGACGGTATGCGCGGCAGCAGTTGCAGCGCCCATGCTGCCATCGTTGGACATCTAACATGGGCAGCTGGCGCAAAACTAACAATAATCGTACTGCCTGGTGTTAGATCAAGCGCACCGTTGCTGAAACCCGGCGGACGCGCGCTTGGCCCGACAAGTGGCGCGGACGATCTCGGGGACCGCGAGCAGGCCTGGAGCACTTCGGGATCAGGTGCGCGTGCAGGATCGATTGCACCTCGTTCTTGAGCCGCGCGATGCCGCACGACCTGGTAGCGCCGCGCCGCTAGCCGACGCTTGCGTTCCGTCTCTGCGTCAGGCGTCCGGATCTGCGGCAGGTGCCGCGGGCGCCTGCAGACACGCGAGTGTGCCGGCATCGATCTTGTCGGTCTCGACTTGAGCCTGGGCGATCGCCTTCACCTGATGCGAATTGGCGACAATCACGCGTGCCACGAACGACGCCAGAACCGGCGACACCGCCACTCTGTTCGCGGTCGCTTCGACCACCACCGCATCACTGGCCAGCAGGGTCTTGCCAAAACCGTCCAACGCAGTCCGCGTCTATATCAATACGGCCCGCATGTCGGAGGCTGCCATCCTCCCAAACCACCACCTCTCCGAGGTTCGGACGTCGATGTCAATCACCCGTCGCACTTGCACCTCCTGCCAAATCAGACCACATGACGGGAGCTACGGGCGACACGACAACTACGGATGCGCGCTCTCAGCGCAACCGGGCTGGTCGCAGAGGCGGCCAGCTACTAACCCGAGCTCGTGGCTGATCGTATGCATCGGCCTGCCCGCACCTTGGTGCTCCCGGTGCCTCTCTCCCGATGGTTGCACCATACGCCACTATCTTGAATATCGCAGCGGGACATCGGCACCGAGAAACTCAAATACCGGTTACCAATCCGATCGAGCGCCTCAACGGCAAGATCAAGCGGCGATCCGAGGTCGTCGGCATCTTCCCTAACGGAGACGCAATCGCCGACCTAATCGATGCGACCCTGTCGAGCAGAACGACGAATGTGCGGTCCAGGCGCCCGCTACATGACGCCGGAAAGCATCGCGCCATTAAGCGATGAATTCATCGTCGGTCTGCCCGACGTGGCAGGCTGATGCCTTCCGACCCGCCTGCCGGAAAATCGCAGGTAACCTACCGTCAGCTACACCATGCCCCGGCAGGGTGCTGGCAGCGGAGCTTGCGTCAATTGGATCGAACGTCTCTTCGTTTCTCAGCATTTGAGGCGCGGTATCTACCCGTCGAGGAGCGGCCTAGGCATCAACACGGCGATCTTGTGAGACGAAGTGTTCAAGCGTCCCACAGGATGCTCGCCGATGGCATCTTATGGTTCATCAGTGCAGGGTTGACCAAGCAATTTAGCGGCAGAGCTCCAATCGATGCTTCGGATGCCCTGCTTAAACCAGTCAACCCATTTCTTGCTTATGAAAATCGCGTAGCAGCCTGAGAGAGGATCACGCTCACGCGGGGCCATCGGGGCTGCGAAAGGATGCAGCCGTTGCCCCTGAGCCTAGCAGAACGGCCGTCGGGGCGACTTAACGCCCCAATTGGCCGTCTTCAATCTAAGGGCTTTAGGCGGTTGGGGGCAATCCCCGGCGCCTAGCAAGCTTGATGGTCCTGCCTGACAGCTCAACTATGCGTTTCTCCGCCGCTGTGAACGAAATCCTTCAATAGGATCAAGCCGCCTCCGTACGGTCTGGGGAATTGAGCGGAGTCGTTGAGGAAACATAGCCGAGAGCAGCTTGCTTCTGGCGCCGTCGCTCCACGGACGGAGGGATGCCCATTTTGCCACGGTATTTTGCGACCGTCCGGCGCGCTATATCGATCCCAGAGGAACGCAATAGCTCGACGATTGCGTCATCTGAGAGCACTGATGCTTGGGCCTCGGAGTCGATGAGCCTCTTAATGCGGTGGCGAACAGCCTCTGCCGAGTGAGCCGTCTCGCCGACGGCTGAAGCAATGGATGGTTTGAAGAAGTATTTGAGCTCGAACCGTCCACGATTGGAGGCCATGTACTTGTTGTTCGTTACGCGTGAAACGGTGGACTCATGCACCCCCGCGGCGTCGGCCACTGCTTTCAGATTGAGGGGTCGTAGATGCTCTACGCCGTAGGAGAAAAAGTCATGTTGCTGACGCACAATTTCGCTCGCAACTTTCAAGATTGTGTTCGCACGTCTCTCAAGTGAACTTACCAGCCAGCGTGCATCAGACCACTTATTGGCCAGGTAGGCCTTGTCATTACGGTTGCGCATTTTGCCCTTGAAATCGCGATAATAAACCTGATTCAGCGAAATGCTGGGAAACGCTTCACTGTTCAGCTCGACTACCCAATTGTGGTGATGACCCCGGCGAACAAAGACATCTGGGATCAAAAGTTCCAGGCGCACCGAACCAAACTTATGTCCCGGCTTCGAGTCGAGTGACCGAAGTTCCGCAATCATATCGGCGATGTCCTCATCGCTCTCTCCGCAAACGCTGCGCAGGGCAGGAACCCCCTCAGGTACAAGAGCGAGGTTCTCAACCAGTGCCTGCATCGCTGGGTCATAGCGGTTGCGCTCGCGCAGCTGGATCGCGAAACATTCTTTCAAAGAACGAGCGAAGACGCCAGGAGGGTCAAACGTCTGCAATGTTGCCAGAACGAGATCAACATCTGTTTGCGAGGCCCCCAGCCGTTTGGCGGCATTTCCTAGGTCTTGCGGCAAGTATCCGGCGTCATCGACGAGGTCGATTAGATAGCGTCCCATGAGTCGCTTTGTGGGCGACGTCAGCGCGAGTCCGAGCTGCTCGGTCAAATGATCGCGGAGGGTGATCTCTTTCGGTACGCACGCCTCTAGATTATAGTCTTCCTGACAAGATCGGCTGCGGGACGCCTCTGTGCCGACGTCCAGCCGATCTTGGTCCGAATTCTGAGGAATGTCCTCATCAAATGGCTCGGAATGAAGATCGTCAAGCTCCGGGCTGGGCGCCGCGTCGAGCTCGGGGCGAGTGCCAGGGTCTACGCTCAAGCCGTCTTGTTGGCTATTGTCGAACGCGTCGCTGTCAAGATCACTAGCGTCGTCCGGACCGCTGGCTTCGCTGAAGAGGTCGGTCGTTGTTCCGGCATCCTCTTGCGTCAGCATGTCTATGTCGCGCTCCAGCAATGGATTGCACTCGAGCTCCTCCTCCACGAAATCAGCCAGATCGAGATTAGACAATTTCAGCAGCTTTATCGCCTTCGCCAGGCGCGGCGATAGTACGGCTGATTGCGATTGCCGAACATTCTGCTGATATCCCAGGCTCATTGTAAGGTCTCTCCCCGGCTGATGTACGGCGTCTGTATGCGAGTTACCAATTGATGTTCGGCACGCAGACGGTTGTGGATATGGAAGCGCAAGGCGATCTCCCGCCCTACAGGCGCAGAGTCCCCTCTCGCTCTATCTTCATAGAATGTTTGATGGCCGCCTGTGGGGAGGCCAAGGATGCGGCCTGCTGTTGATAGTCTGGTTCTGGTGAACCGAGACGAGGGCGCCACGACAATGAACTGTCCAGTTGGCAAATAGAATCTGCGTTCTGATTGCCAGAGGCCATAGTTTTTGCCGGGTTTCGCATCGAAGTTGTCGCGGCGACCTACGCCGCAGGCGTGTGTCATCGTCCGGCCTTTCCACACAATACGTTCTTGGCCTGACACGATTGGCGCGCCTCGATTGTTAACAGGCGCAGGACCGGACTGCTTACCGGCGGTGGTCGCTCCAGCTGAAAAAAAGCGAGGGCTTTGTGTCCCGGCGGGGCCCGGGCTGAGGTAGAGCGCATATAATCGCTTGGTGCTGTCCCCGCCGAGGGTGGCATAGGGTCCGGAGCGCTTTTTGCAACGCTCCGCTTGCCGCTGCGGTCGCAGCACCATCTTGGGAACGCGTTCCCAGAGGCGAGCTCTTCCGTGCAAGGCCGTATTTGGCCAAATTCTGGCTCGGCGCAGTGGGTCGCCCGTTCGAGTGAACCGGGCGAAACACGTCGCTCCATCGCAGGTCTGGGGCGGCAAGTGCCGGAGACCGGGCAGCAACAACGCGGCGTGCCGGACATCATTCAACGGACTGAGCAAGAGGCCTCCCGAGATCTGTTCAGTGGAAGCATCAGCAAGAGGTGTGCCAAGCCAGTACGCCGGATGCCGCTCATGTCCCTTGTTGATGATCTCAGGTAGTGATGCAGTACGACGGAGCTCGCTGCGGTGTGTGAACTAGCGGCCCGATCGACCTTTGTGGCAACCGCAACAATCAAGATGGGCGACATCGAACAACGCGGGATGGAGGTCTCAGGCAACTAGCGCGCCATTGTTTAGGTGCATCGTCCTGTGCTGCCGCAACACGCCCAAGCCGCCAGCGAGATGCCGGGCGGCGCTAATCGTGAGCTATCTCGTGGTACAGCTATTGCTGCGACGATGACAAGCCTAGCGCGAGGAGCAGCTCTCAAGAAGCAGCCGGATGTCGAGCGCGCGAAGCGGCTCGTCGTCTGATCTAATGCGGCGCCGGGTGAGTTAAAGCAAGTGATCTCGCACGTTGGGCCACGGCGCATGTCAATCAAAGTAATGAAGTTTGGGGGATCGAGCTTTCGTGATGCGGAGGCGTACCGCGCTGTCTCCAGACATATAGTAGATAGGCTTGCAAATGACGCGCGGCAAGTCGTGGTCGTCGTTAGCGCGATGCACGGCCAGACGGACGTACTGAAGTCTCTAGCGCTCTCTGTGAATGAAATCTGCAGCACCGTTGCCTTGGACACCGTCCTGACAGCGGGAGAAATGATTTCCGCTGGACTTCTTGAGGCAGCATTGCAAAGACACTCGGTGCCGACATCATCGCTCTTTGGCTATTCGATTGGAATCAAGACATCCTTGGTTCTAGGTAGGACGGTCATCGAGGAGGTCGACAACAAACCGCTGCTAAAGGCGCTCGATTATGGCCGCGTGGTAATCCTTGCCGGAGCGCAGGGTCTGGATGAAGGTGGACGGGTCTCAATGCTCGGCCGCAATAGCTCGGATTTGACTGCGGTAATAGCCGCCGATATGGTGGGAAGTGGCGTTTGCGAAGTCTACTCGGATGTCTGTGGCATCTACTCCGCCGATCCGAGGATTGTGAGGCAAGCAAGGCTGCTCCCGACAGTCTCCTATGCCAACGCAAGTCGGATAGCACGCTGCGGGGCGAAAGTGCTTCACCATGGCGCAATCGACTATGCTGCCGGCCGGAGAATAGCCATCTCCTGCAAATCGTTACTGCCGAATGAGATGGCCGGTACTTTGGTGACTGACGCAGGAGGCGGGGTTTGCGTGGTCATCAACCCGTCAGCAACACGGGTTGCATTTCAAAGCGTCTTCGAAAAACGTAATGCTGAAGACGTTTTACGAAGGCTTGGTATCATGTGGATCGATCTCGAGCAGGATGAAAGCCCCGAGGGGTATTTGACGCATGACGCGGAGGCCGCGCTTACCGCTCTGCATCGGGAAGGCATCCACCCCGTGAGGAGTGCGCAGAAGATTGTTGTTTTAGCGCTCACCGGGTCCAAGCCAAAGACATACGAATTGCGAGATCTTGAGGCCGCTTCTTACTGTGCTCAGAGGGTCCATGCAGAGCTCCGCACTAGTGGGGTGGAAGCACCTCACTAGCCATCACCTCCTGATTGGCGATATACCGCGCTGCAGGTCGGGAGAGCCGGCTACTCACCGCGGAAATGAGTCGTCAGCGGCAACTTCACCTCCCTTGTAGAAGTCTTGAGATGGCTTGTCACGATGACCATCGCCGAGCGGACCGATCCTTCGATAAGTGCATTCCGCTACTGGGCAGTTGAGTTACGCAACGCCAGAACGCACGATCTGCCAGGTGCCTGCCAGGCAAGTGATGCGCAACCAATTACCGCGCGCCCAACATGCAAACGGCCTTCGTTAGCCTACTGGTTCTGTAGCCGGGCTCACCGTGAGTGCGGGCGGTTAGCGTATCCGTATCCGAGTCCAGGTTGACCTGGGCCGCAGTGTGATGCGGGTAGGCGACCTGCCCGACGACTAGGCCCGTCCCCAGGGAGCTAGTCGACTGAAGCTGGAACATGTTCAGGGAGAAACAAGAGTTAGACGGTCGTGGTACTCGAAGTGTAGCACCAGCGAGATGCGGAACAGGTGCTAGCCTGCCGCGGTGATCAAGCGTCTGGCGTGAGGCCTCGCCGAGGCAGCGAGGCCCGATGCAGATGTCATGTCAGAGCGGGGCTGCTTCCGCTAAGCTATCTTCAAAGATGTCCAAACCCTTAGTCAGCGTCTCCGGGTCGATCGTTAGCGGAGGAAAGAATTTGATGACCTCGTCCGCCGGGCCGCATCGTTCAATGATGAGGCCCCTATCGTACGCCTTGCGTGCTGCAGTCTCAGCGAGGTGAGTATTTCGGCAATCAAAGCCGAGCGCCATTCCGCGGCCGCGGACAGTGAAGTGGTCTCCATGCGCGCGCGCAATAGCATTAAGCCGGTGACGCATCAGCGTTCCCAGTCGATAAATGCTTTGCGAAAAGATCTCAGTGCGCCAGTAGATATTCAAAGCTGCAGTTGCAGAGACAAGCGCTAGGTTATTTCCTCGAAAGGTGCCCGTGTGCTCTCCCGGTTCCCATATATCAATTGCCTCTTTGATCAACAACATGGATAACGGCAGACCATATCCACTTAAGGACTTCGACAATATTACGACATCTGGTGACAACTCGGCGAACTCAAAGCTGAAGAAATCGCCAGTACGGCCGCAACCCATCTGAATATCGTCGACGATAAATATGGCTCCAATCTCTGCCGCTAGGGCTTGTACGGATCGTAGCCATTCCTTTTGAGCGACGTTGATGCCGCCCTCCCCCTGTACTGTTTCAAGGAGAATGGCGGCTGGCGCATCGATGCCGCTGCTAGAGTCCAGCAATATGTTCCGCAGGTGCTCCGCCGTATCAATCTCATCTCCAAGATAACCATCATAGGGCATTATCGTGACGCCGGACAGGGGGACTCCACTGGCTTCGCGAAGAAAGCGACTGCTGGTCGCAGCCGCGGCGCCGAGACTGAGGCCATGATAACCACGTGTGAATGAAATGATGTTGTGGCGCCCGGTTACTTTACGCGCCAGCTTCAATGCCGCCTCAACGCCATTGGCACCTGTAGGTCCAGTAAATTGAAATCGATAATCCAAGCCCCGCTCACGAAGAATAACTGAGTTGAAAGTCTCCATAAAGTCGACCTTGGCCGGAGTGGCCATATCGAGGCCGTGAACGACAGCATCAGATCCCAGATATTCTGTAATAGCTGCCTTTAGCTGATGATTGTTGTGGCCGTAATTGAGCGCTCCAGCCCCGGAAAAGAAGTCGATGAACCGTTCGCCCGTCTCGCTTAGCAGAAAGGGCCCGCGCGCATGACTAAAGCACGCTGGGAAGAGACGCGAGTACAGGCGAACGTTGGATTCCAACGTTTCTAACGTTCGAAGAGTACGTGAGGGGTCGGCAGAGTTATTCATGATCGCACCTTCACTTTGTCCATGAATATGGCTGGTGCACGTGACATACTCCACCATGCGGAATATTAAACCTCTCAGCGTTGGTAGTCCCTCGTCGAGCGAGGGAGAATCGTCGAGCCGGTGCGACGCTGTTGCGGTTTGGTCAGGAGGCCATTCACTAAGCGCGGCTTGAATACGGCTGGCATGCGCACTGTTGCCGATGCCGGACGGCTCGCCGTGGCAATATCAAGCTTCCAACATCGAGCTTGAGGCGGCGATATAGGGACTCGTCGGAGGCCAGACCGTGATCGCCGGGCGAAGCGAGCCTAATTATACGCAGCCCTCATGGATCAAGAGAGCTGATAACACCTATTGAAAGGCCGACGGCGATACAGGACGATGACCCTGGACAAAGAGCCCCGGCAGGCGCCGGGGCCCTCGATCATTGATTGAGAAACTGAGATCCTTATTTGCTCGCGAGTGGCCAGCCAAACTTGTAGTTGAGGCGGGCGGTGACGAGATCAAAGTCCTGACGAATGCGGTCGTTTCCTAGTCCTGTTGCGAAGCTAACGTCACTAGCCGGCATGAACACGTGGTCGTACTCGATGCCAGCTGACCAGTTCGGTGTTAGGCTAATCTCAAGACCGGCACCGGCCGTACCTCCCCAACGTGTGGTATCCGCGTCGCCCAGAAAGCCAGCCGAATTAGTGATCCGATAAGTGCTCCCTACCACAGCCGCGCCCGCTTTGGCGTAGAGCAGTACGTTGCCGGCCGAATAGCCAATCTGGCCGGTCAGCAAGCCGAAACCGTCGATGTTTGTGTGATTGGTGGTGCCCGGGTTGGCAATGCTAACGTTTGAGCCGCTGAGATCGGCCCAGTTGCCCAGCCCTTCGAGTCCGAGCACGGTATTGCCGAATTGCCAACGATATCCAATCTGGCCCCCTACTGTGCCGCCGGTTGCGTCGTGAGAGCCCTCGGGGATAGAGCCGAGAAAATCCCAGGAGTTATGGCTCGAGCCCCAGCCGCCATTGACGCCGGCATAGAAGCCGCTCCAGTCGTAGAGCGCGATGACAGCCGGGCTGGGCGTCGGCGTATTCGGAAATGCGGGACGCGCGGCGAGATCTGCGGCAGACGCGGACGTCGCAGCGGCCATCGCAAGAATGCTCGCGCAAACGAGTGACTGCTTTTTCATTTCGGTTGTTACTCTCTTTAATGGCCCCCAGTGTGGCCGTTGTATCAGCGCTTACGCGAATTGCTGTACCTGAAGTGCAACAGAGCTCGACGATAGCAGAGCCGAACCTGACGTAGTGTCAGGTTGTGAAGAGATAGTGCGAGCATGGCGCGCAGGCGTCGGAATTCGAGGCGAACGAAGGCGCCTGCGGCGCTCGATGTTGCGTGTTGGCTCGTGTAGCAAATGATAGCTGACAGTGCGTGCCGGCTGCGGCCCGGATGTATACGCCGTTATAGGCTTTTGTTGAATGCGGAACGAGAGCGCGTAAGCGCTTAGCGAGAGCGGATAGCTGTGCGAAGAAGCGTCCGGCTTGGATCGAGGTTTAGATGGGATTAGACGGCAAAAAGGATGTCCATTTGGACGTCTCATCGGCGAGGTCGGTGAGCCGGCTGGAGGTTCTTGGAGGACCTTCGGGGCGCCGCGTGCGTTCGGAGGCTGAGAGCCGCCTCGCACGGCGGCAACACGCCTCGCTCCCGAAACTGCCGTCGCCAATCGTAGATCTGCTAGCGCGTCGCTCCGTGCTTGCGCGCCCCTCGGCCACCGCGACACGGGATAACAGACTCTCGGCGACTTATCCGAGTCGCATCCGACATTCGCGCCGCTGATCGTGGGAGATGCGTCGGAGGAGTGTCAAGTTCCGCGATCAAGCTTGAGACGCCGCAATCGACGATGTCGTGTTGCAGACGGATACGGCGACAGATGGCGAGCAGCTGTCCGGGGTGATCCGCAAGGTGCGAGCGTCACGATGATCGCGGCCGCTGCTGATAAGAGTTACATTGCAACCGGCCGATCGACTTCCACTGTCGCCACGATGGGCTTACGGCGAAGTGCAGGAGATACTTCGTCTTGATCCATTCAGCGGAGGCGCCTTCGCGTTCCGATCGAAACGAGCGGACCGGATCAAGACTTTTGTCTGGGATCGAACGGGCCTGGTGTTGGTGCACAAGCGTCTTGAAGGTTGCAAGTTCGTTTGGCCAACGATCGCAGACGGCGTGATGCGGATATCACCGGCGATGTTCGCGGCACTGTTCGAGGGGCTGGATTGGAGGTTGGTCCGCCCGGAAGAAGCACGGCGCCCCCAGGCGGCGGGATAACTGCGGCAGAATGACTCGGCAGCTATTTTGAGCGTGGCACGCGCGGCGGCGATGTGCTCGAAATAGCGCATGAGCATCGCGGCGCTGCGCGACGAAAATGAACAACTGAAAGCCCTTTTGGCGCAAACGCGGGCGGCCTTGAGCGAGCATCAGGGGGCGCTGGCGGCGTCGGAGGAAGCGCAGCGTCGGCTGGAGGTCATCCTCGGCGAATTGCGGCGCGACAGGTTCGGCGCGAAATCCGAGAAGCTGCGGCCAGATCAGTATCATTTACCGTTGGAAGACGTGGAGATCGCGCAAGGCATCCTGGACGCGGCGCAGGAGAGAGCCGAGGCTGTGATCAAGGGCCGATCGCGGAGCGTACCGGATCAAGGTTCTCATCGCAATCGCGGCTGCTTGCCTGCCCATTTGCCGCGCGTGGAACGGATCATCGAGCCTGCGAGCACGCTCTGCCCGTGCGGTTGCGGACCATGACGAAGATCGGCGAGGACGTCAGCAAGCGCCTTGACGTGATCCCGGCGCAATGGCGCGTGCTGGTCACACGCCGCCCGAAATACATCTGCCGCCGCTACTCCGGCACTGTCGTGCAGGCGCATGCGCCGGAGCACGTCGTACTCAGCGGGCCGCCGACCGAAGCGGCCATTGCGCACGTGATCGTCTTGTCGCGCGGCGATCAGGATGGAAGGCAGCGTCAATCAAGGTGAGAGAGTTTCGCTGGGCTCGTGACGTAGGGAGGGCGTAGCCCGACCGGAGTTACGAGCCCAGCGTCGGCGCGATCCCTAGGAGGACCGCGCCGACTGGTGATCGCGGCCGGTCGGGATTATGCAAGTGGTTCTTCCGCCAAGAGGAATCACTCGCGTGCCCGGCCGACACATCACAGATCACCAGATGAGATGGGATGGTTGCCGCCCTCCCCAGACGGCATCGTAATGTGCCAAGAACGCAGTGTTTGAACCCCGAAGCGAAGAGGACGGCAAATTGATGGATACGGTGATCGGAGTGGATCTAGCCAAGAATGTGTTTCAGCTCCACGGGGCGTCAATGGCGGGACACTTGAAATTTCGAAAGAAACTGTCGCGGCTTCAGTTTCGGAAGTTCATGGCGGGCCACCCATCGGCAGTGGTGGTGATGGAAGCCTGTGGCAGCGCCCACTATTGGGCACGGGAGATGGTCAAGCTCGGCCATGAAGTGAAACTGATCGCTCCGCAATATGTGAAGCCTTTTGTGAAACGCCAAAAGAACGACGCGGCTGATGCCGA
Organism: Bradyrhizobium guangdongense; assembly: GCF_004114975.1. Classification (NCBI taxonomy): domain Bacteria; kingdom Pseudomonadati; phylum Pseudomonadota; class Alphaproteobacteria; order Hyphomicrobiales; family Nitrobacteraceae; genus Bradyrhizobium; species Bradyrhizobium guangdongense. The sequence goes on along the minus strand of NZ_CP030052.1, from coordinate 237,817 downwards.
AGCAATCGTGATCGCGGCACAGCGCCCCGAGATGCGCTTCGTCGAGCCGAAATCGGAAGAACAGCAGGCCAGGGCAGTGCTCTTTCGGGCTCGGAAGCGCCTTGTTCATCAGCGCACCGATCTGGTGAATGCGCTGCGTTCTGTTCTCTACGAATTCGGCCATATCATCCCGCAAGGAATCGAACAACTTAAACGCATTGACGCAATCCTCGAAGATCCGAACAGCGATCTACCAGAACTGGTCCGCGAGGAATGTCGGAGTCTCATTGATCAGATCGCCTACAAGACGGAGCGGATCGATGCCAAGGCAGAGCAGCTCAAGAAGTTGGCGACGCGGACGGTCACGGCGCAGCGGCTGCAGACAATGCCGGGGGTCGGCCCGCTGACCGCACTCGCGATCGAGGCTTTCGCGCCCGACATGGCGGCCTTTCGACGTGGCCGAGACTTCGCGGCTTGGCTCGGCTTGGTCCCACGGCAACATTCCTCAGGGGGAAAGGAAAGGCTCGGACGCGTTTCGAAGGAAGGACAGGCGGACATTCGCCAGTTGCTCATCGTTGGGGCGATGTCGCGGCTGAACTGGCTCGGGCGCAAGTCGATCCCTAGCGGATCCTGGCTGGCGCAGATGCTGGCGAGGAAGCCGCGCATGCTTGTGGCGATCGCCTTGGCGAACAAGATGGCTCGGACGATTTGGGCCATGCTCACCCGGAAGGAGGATTATCGGAACCCAGCGCAGGCAGTGACGGCATGACTGCATGCAGCACGAAATAGCCTGACGTTGGCGAAGGGGGTGTGAGAAGGCGACGACCCGAATGGGCGCAACGATCGAACAGATCTGGATCAGGAAACCAGCTAGAGCCAAAGAGCCGACGTGCTCGGAGATGAGAATTGGACCTGGTCCGCGGATCACCATACCGGCCAGCGGCTTCTGAAAATGCCGTAAAGGAAGGCCTGACAGAAGACCGCACTCGATCACACGCCAAAGGGTCAGAAACTTCTTGCATTGCGGGCGGCAACCACAGAAGGCTCTACATGAAGTACCGTCAGACCGATAGCCCGCCAGTGGCGGCGGCCAAGGCGTCATTCAGTACGTCGACCGCCTATCGGATCGAGAGAGACCCCCGACTTCCATCGCAAAGGAAGGCGCCCCGCGGCCGGCGACGACCGGACCCGTTGAGCGAGGTGTTCGAGACCGAGATCGTCCCGATCCTGAAGGCGGCCCCTGGCTTACGCCCGGTGGCGGTGTTCAAGGAGATGCTCCGACGTCATCCGGATCTCGGCAGCGGTATCCGTCGTACCCTGGAACGCCGTATCCGTGCCTGGCGGGCGATCCACGGCGAGGAGCAGCAGGTGATCTTCCGCCAAACCCACGAGCCTGGCCAACTAGGGCTCTCCGACTTCACAGACATGGGCGAGTTGGGTGTGACGATCGCGGGGGTCCCGCTCGATCATCGTCTCTGTCACTTCCGTTTGGCCTATTGCGGGTTCGAGCACGCCCACGTCGTGCTTGGCGGTGAGAGCTTCGTTGCCTTGGCCGAAGGCCTGCAGAATGCCCTCTGGTCGCTCGGTGGGGCGCCGCGGGAGCATCGGACCGACAGTCTGTCGGCCGCATTCTGCAATCTCGATCGTGATGCACGGGACGATCTGACGCAGCGATACGAGGCCCTTTGTGCCCACTACGGCATGAGGCCTTCCCGCAACAATCGAGGCGTCGCCCACGAGAATGGCTCGATCGAAGGGCCCCACGGTCATCTCAAGCGAGCAATCGCGGACGCCTTGCTGCTGCGCGGAACTGTCGACTTCGACGATCTTGCCACCTATCGCGGCTTCATCGACGAGATCGTCAGCCGCCGCAATGCCCGCAACGCCAAGCGGATCGATAGCGAGCGCATGGTGTTGCAGGAGCTGCCCGATCGCCGCACCTCCGACTACGAAGAGGTGATCGTCCGCGTGACATCGTCCGGCGGCTTCACCCTGCGCAAGGTGTTCTACACGGTGCCATCGCGCCTGATCGGTCACCGGCTGCGGGTGCGCCTTTACGATGATCGTCTCGACGTGTTCGTCGGCGGCACCCATCTCGTCACCCTGCCGCGTGGGCGGCCGCATCCCAATGGCAAGTACGACCAGGTCGTCGATTATCGGCACGTGATCCATTCCCTGCGGCGCAAGCCGATGGCGCTTCTCAATCTGGTCTACCGAGATCGGCTGTTCCCGCGCGATGCCTATCGGAAGACCTTCGATCGGTTGCGCGAACGCTTGCCGGACAAAAAAGCCTGCCGGATCATGGTCGATCTCCTCGCGCTCGCTCATGAACGCGGCTGCGAGACCGAACTCGCCGGTCAGCTCACCGCCGACCTCGAGGCCGGCCGACTGCCCGACCTCAACCGGCTAGGTGCTCACTTCGCCCCCGATCCCGCCAACCTGCCGAACGTCGTGGTGCAGCTCGTGCCGCTTGCGACCTACAAATGCCTCATCGGTACCGCCGAGACCGGAGGTGCCGCATGAGCGTAACGAACACGGTTGATGCCGCGCGCCTCAATCTGTTGCTCAATGAGCTCCGTCTGCCTGCCATCAAGGTGCTGTGGGCGCAATTTGCCGAACAGTCCGACAAGGAAGGCTGGCCGGCCGGCCGCTTCCTCGCGACCATCGCCGAGCACGAGATCGCCGAACGCGGACGCCGTCGGATCGAACGACACCTTGTCGAAGCACGTTTGCCCGCCGGAAAGACCTTCGATAGCTTCGACTTCGAAGCCGTGCCGATGATCTCGAAGGCGCAAGTGATGGCGCTCGCCGCCGGTGACAGCTGGCTGGGCAAGGGCGCCAATTTGCTGTTGTTCGGCCCGCCCGGCGGCGGAAAGAGCCACTTGGCGGCAGCGATTGGCCTGGCCCTCATCGAGAACGGATGGCGCGTCCTCTTCACCCGCACCACCGATCTCGTGCAGAAGCTCCAGCTGGCGCGACGCGAGCTCACCCTCGAGGCGGCCATCAATCGTCTCGATCGCTTCGATCTCCTGATCCTTGATGATCTCGCTTACGTCACCAAGGATCAGGCCGAGACCAGCGTGCTGTTCGAGCTCATCAGTGCACGCTACGAGCGCCGCTCGATGCTGATCACCGCCAATCAGCCATTCGGCGAATGGAACAGGGTCTTCCCGGATCCCGCCATGACCCTCGCCTATCGATCGCCTCGTTCACCACGCAACCATCGTCGAGATGAACGTCGAGAGCTATCGCAGACGGACCGCCCTCGAACGAAAACGCGGTCCAGGACGGCCGCCATCGCACGCGACACCTAAAACCGTCGCTGATTGACGCTGCGCGACAATCAGAGTTCAACAAAACTCTTGCGCGCGACAATCATCGCGGCAATCATCATCAGGCCGCGACACTGCCTCGCCATCCTGATCGCCGCGCACCTCCTACCCAGATTGCCGCGCTACATCGTCTCCAAGTTTGGCGACCATACGCCGTTCTACCGCCAGTCCGAGATCTATGCGCGCCAGGGCCTGCGGCTTGATCGGGCGACACTGGGCAACTGCGTCGTCAGGGGGATCTTTTCGAGAGCCCTCCAACATACAGCAGCATTCCGATCGAAGCCCACCAGCAGATGCTGGAGCCGTCGCCACGACCACCGTCCCAGCGGACATCGCCAGTCCGGCAGGCCGGACCAGGAACTTAAAAAATAGGGTTAGGCCTCCTTCGCCTGGCCCAGTCGAACGATGTGCCGTCGACCCAGATACAGTGCAGGATTACGGCGATCTTCCGGGCAACGGCTACCTTTGCCTTCTATCCTGATTGCCGTCGTCGATCGCTTACACAAAACTTCGGACATTCCCCAAGCTGAAGGACAAGCGACGCGAGGGCGCCAAAGTGATCAAGCGCTATCATGTTCCAGCCACGCCCTATGAACGCGCACTGGCGCATCCGAGGTTGAGCAAGGTCGTCAAACGGCGTCTTCGAGAGCTTTATCGCACGCTCGATCCTGTGGCCCTGCTGGCCGAGATGAGAGACGCCCAGGCGGAGCTCGGCACGCGCGTCGACGCCCGAGCGGGCAAGCTCGTGGCAGCAGCCAGCCCACCGGTACCGACAACGAACGCAGCAGCGTTCGCGAAGAGGCTCGGCAATGATGTGCATTTGGGGGAGCAGCGCATCATCCATCGGCGTCTGCACAAGCCATACAAAAAGCGCATGAGAATGCCATCAATGCTCGATCCGCACCTCGCCGACATCGAGCGCTGGCTGGCGGCCGAGCCCCGTCTAACCGCGCTGGCAATTCTCGGTCGCCTCGCTGAACAACGCCCCGAACAATTCGGTCCGCCGCAGCACACCATCGTGCAGCGATTGTTGCGATCGCTCAGACGCAAAGCAGCCGAGACGATCATCCCGCGCACGGCTGAGGGTGCGGCACTGGCCGGTGATCCCGGGACTGGGGCCGCCGCTGCGTGTGATGGGCATTCCGCGACGTCCCCCAGTCCCTCCGATCCTGCGAGCAATGACGCAACCTCGGACCGGCTGACAGTGGGGTCTACATCCGTCAAGCGAAAGTAACATCCTCAGGTGAGGCAATACGGGGGGTCAATATTGCAAACGATGACGTAATTGCGGTCAGCGCTCGTGGGCACGAAAAGCTCCATTAGAATCGAGCTCTCGCAATCAACCGATTCGGAGAACCTGTCATGAAGCAATATGTCGGACTCGATGTATCGCAAAAAGAAACTTCGATGTGCGTGGTCAATGAAGAGGGCGAGGTCTTGTTCGAGGGGAAGGCCAAGTCCGACCCGGGGGCGCTCACGGCACTGCTTCGCAAGCGGGCGCCACAGGCGGAGCGCATCGGCTTTGAGACCGGCGCGATGGCGAGTTGGCTGTGGCATGAACTTCGCAGGGTCGATCTTCCGGTGGTTTGCATCGACGCTCGGCATGCCCACGCGGCCTTGTCGGTACGCATGAACAAGAGCGATCAGAATGATGCTCGAGGTCTGGCCGAACTGGTGCGAGTTGGCTGGTATCGAGAAGTCAAAGTCAAGAGCGAGGAAAGTCAGAAGATTCGCGCGATACTCGTCGCGAGATCCCGGCTCGTGGCCATTCGTCGAGATATCGAAAACCAGGTCCGCAGCCTGATCAAAGAATCCGGGCTGCTGTTTCCACGCGCGATAGGCCTGCAGTTCCGCAATCTGGTCCGTGACCTGTTGGCTGACGGTCATCAGCTCCTCGGTGTGATCGCGCCGCTTCTGTCGATCCATGAGCAGATCTGCAAGCAGCAAAGCAAGTTCGACGATGAAGTCCGACAGCTTGCGAGGTCGGATGAGACGACGCGTCGCTTAATGACGGTTCCTGGTGTTGGTGTGGTGACTGCCTTGACGTTCCGGCATACGATCGATGACCCATCGCGATTCCGATCAGCATCGAGCGTCGGCGCCTATCTGGGTCTTACACCGCGGCGCAGTCAGTCTGGCGAAACGGATATCAATGGCAAGATATCCCGATGGGGCGACCGTCTTCTCCGAACTTACCTGTTCGAAGCGGCGACAGTTCTGCTTTATCGGACGAAGAAATGGTCTTCTCTCAAGGCTTGGGGAATGAAGCTTGCCAAGCGGATTGGCATGAGAAAGGCAAAGGTTGCTATCGCGCGGAAGATCGCCCTAGTTCTTCACTGTATCTGGGTAGACGGCACATCGTTCGACTGGGGCCAGGCGAAGGAAGCCTGATCCGATTTGTGAAGTTCCTGGTCCGGTCCGCCGGACTGGCGATGTCCAGCTGGGACGGTGTTGTGGCGACCTCGTTCATTCGGCTGGTGGCGGCTTGACCGTACTCCGCTGCAGACGTTGAGGCACCCGACCCGGACATCATCATGAGGCGCTGCGCGACCTCGGAAAGGACCATGACCCCAGCGACGACGTCAACCGGTCCGAGCGATCCCAAGCCTGGCCGGCAAACCATGTATCACCCGCGCCCGTGCCGTCTCCGCAACCCTGACCAGCTGCGACGGCACGAGCGCTACCACCTTGCCGTTGGAGAGTTCAAAAATGTGAGCTTGACAATGACACATTACCCGGCCGAAATAGGTACGCATCGTCTCAGCGCCCGCCTGGCACGCTTGAACCGCTTGGCATGGGCGTAGCGCTAATGTTTTATCTGGGCGAACTTGCCCACCCTCGCATAGGACTGGAGTAAACGCACCCGGGTGAGCTGCGCCAGCCGCACCAGCTTCTCGCGCGCTCGGTTCAGAAGCTTGGCATCAGTCCGAAACATCACATTCTTGGGCTGCACCGTCGTGTCGACCATCACCCGGGAGAACTCCGACGGTTCGATCGCCTTGGTCCTGACGGCAACCGACAGGCTCTCTTAGCAGGGCCTGAAGCCGCTCCTCGCCCATACGGTTGCGCTAGCGCCTCAACGACGAGTGATCGAACACCAGTAGCCGGTGCTGGAAGAACTCCTCGCCGCAGAAGAACTGGTAATAGGGGTTCTCCACCCAGCGCTCGCACAGGACCTCGTCGGACAGGTCATAGGTGTGCTTAAGGATCCCGAGCCCTGCGATCAAGCGCGTCGGCAGCGGCGACTGGCTAGGACCGTCCGTGTAGACCATTCCGAACGCCTGCTCCAGGAAGCCCCAATCCACCGTGCGCGCCAGCGTCGCCAGCGAATGCTTTCTATCGATGATCTGATCGAGCAGGGAGCGAAACAGATCCTGCTCGCCGGTCTCGCGCCGCTCCCGTGGCCGCATCAAAACCTCCGCTCATGCACTCCGACGAGCAGAGGATCACGATTGAATTCGACGGAATACCTCATTCGATCTTGCAAGGAAATCGGCCTCGCCATCGCGATTGCCGGCAAAATCAATCGCCGGCATTCCTCGAACTAGCCCGTAACTTCAGGCTGTTCGCGTTACTTCACGGGGGACTAGCTTACGAGTGGCGAGCCGTTGGGTTTACGGTATGGCACAGTCGGGCAGCGTGACCTGGATTTTAGCCACGTGCTAGCCGCCTACTCTACTCGGCTGACCGTACGGAAAGAGTAATTCTGCGCGGGAGTCCAAGCGCGATGGGAAAAACGGCGTCTGTCAGGCGTCTAAGCGCGCGGCATTCTTCAGACAAGCGTCCTTCCAAATAGCTGCGATCGTGCTCTGGCAGCTCGCGTTCCAGGAGCTGGCTGTAGCGGTGAATGCGGTTACGATGACTACGCATGGCAGCCAATTCATCATTGATGGGCATCGGCTCTCTTGGCGAATCCGGCAATATCTGCTGGGATCTCCTGCGAAATCCTTGCCAAAGGCTGGCCTGAAGCAGCGTGGACCCACAGTTGTCTTGCATGTGCCGACTTGCTAAGGGCAAACCGATCTCGTAGCTCGCCCAAACAGACCTCGGAACTGCCCAACTTATTAGAATACCTGCCGCCGAGGAGCGTGGTGCGATACGGTCGCTATAGTGTTGCGTTTGCGACAGGACCCGAGCCTTTGAAGACAGGGGCGGCTCGGGCAGGCTAGAATCCATATCGGATGCGACTTGTCGGCGTTTTGCGCTAACTATCGCCGGAAAGAAGGCCGCCAAAGCGCGAATATTGCTTCCGATGGTGATGGAAGCGGACGTGCTCCCCAACAAGGTTGTTCGGTGCCGCATTGGATAATCACGAAGCGTGGGACTGCTTGCGCCGTACACCACGACCACCGTTGAAGTCAGGCAAGCCGGATGCAGTGGCTCGCAACGGGGCCGACCGGCTGCGCCAGAAGGCGATACTGCCATTCGATGTTGTTGCCTTCAGTGCACTTGTCGTTGTCATGATAGACATTCGTTGAATAGGGTTTGATCGAATGGAATGGAGGGACTTTAGCCATGATCGCTCTTTCCTTGTAGGAAGGGGACTATTGTTGCGCGTGCGCCAACGGCGCGAAAATAGCGCCCTGCCGCTGCGCTGAGTAAATCAACAACCGAGGAGGCCGGGATATTTGCCCGTTGTCATTTAAAAGCGGAATACGCGCTCTTATATGAGCGACGGTTCTGAACGAAGGCCCCGTTCGCTCGCTGCCACACGAGCTATGGAATATGGCCGCAGTACAGATCACATCTACATCGAGCGTCACTCACACCCTCGATTTACTGATCCCATACGAACTTCGCACCCTCCGGGACTTCGCACAGGAATTCGTCCTGGTGTTCCGGCTGCGTCATCCCGGCCGCTAGTTTCGACGCCCGCACCGTGAGCTTACCATCGGGGCTCAGATTGTGACGGATGTATTCAGTCACTGGGAGCCCCGATGGTAAGCTCATGGTGAGGACGGTGTGCAACCCCGTTTTTGTATGACTGTTTTCGTGGCCGGCGGCCTCCTCCGATTCGTAAGGCGGCCTTCGTAATGAGAGTATCTCCCGTCGAAACGCTAAAAATGCTGCTGCAGTCAGCGTTTCATTGCTTAAAGGCCGAACATGAAGTTCACCCCGGAGGCACGCGCGAGCACGGAATCTTCTCCTTGGGTTTAAGAGGCATAGGAGCGGCCTATACAGTAAAGCGACTTGCCAGCAACAGAAAACGGGTGACGAGGAAACCTGCATAGGTAATTGCGCCGGCGGATAACCCGATCCAGACTCCAATTGCACCAAAGACCCAGCTCAAGGCGAAACTGACCGGGAAGCCGATTAGCCAGTACGCAAAGATTGCGAACAGAAGCGGTTTTGCCGTGTCTTTCAGCCCACGGAGCCCGCCACCCGCAATGACCTGCGCTGCATCAGCTACGAAAAAGCTTGAGGCAACCATAAGGAGGGATGACGTCAGTCCGATTGCCGTGTCCGTGTCGTTCAGTGACTTGTTTAAGAAAAACGCGGCGATCCGAAAACGCGTCGCAATGACCCCAACCGTCACAAGCGCAGAGGCCAAAACACCGAGCAGGATCGCAGCCAGGCCTGCGCGCTTGATACCGGAGGCGTCATTGTGCCCGACCGCATGACTGACCCGCACTGCGGCCGCCATGCTGATGCCGAAGGGCACCGTGTAGGCGATTGTGGCGATCTGCATCGTAATCTGATGAGCGGCAAGCGCGCTCGGGCTGATCCTACCTACAAGGAGTGCGGCGGCGGCGAACACGCCGTATTGCATGATGACTGCTACCGAGATCGGCGCTCCGATCAAAATGATCGCTCGTAGGAGCGGCCAGTCGAAGTGCCACAGGTGCGCAAGCACCTGGTAGTCGCGGAACGGGCGGCAAGCTATTGCGGGCCATAGAGCTGCTACGAACATGCCCCAATTTACGAGGGCGGTCGCAATGCCGACGCCAAGAAGATCTAGTGGTGGCAGCCCGAGCTTTCCGAAGCCCAGAAGATAAACAATGGCCGCGTTGACCGGGATAGCGGCCAGGGTAATTCGGAAGATCGGTTGCGGCCGTCCCACTGCGCCCATGAAATGTCGAATGGCCTGAAACCACAGCGCTGGCGTCACGCCCCACGCGAGTCCAAGCAGGTACTGCTGAGATAGCCGTGCTGCGCAATGTTCCTGACCGAGGGCGAGCAGAACTTGTTCGCCTGCCGTACAAACAGCCATAATAGGCAACGAGAAAAGCAGGGCCAGCCAAAGCCCCATGCGCAGTGCACGCGGCACATCGGCCGCACCCTTGCCGGCAAGAGATTGTGCCGTCAAAGGTGCGATCGGCGTCAGTAACCCGGCGCCGAACGTGAAGCTTATGACATACAGGGTGGTGGCCAATGCTGCGGCCGCGAGCTCCCGGGGCCCAAGACGACCAACAAAGGCAAGATCCGTCGCCATCATTGCGACCTGAGCAAGCTGCGCCAGTGCCATTGGCCAAGCCAACACCGCGGTCGCACGGAGCTCGACAGCGAATCTACTCAAAACCGTTCGTGTCCTTGGATTGCGACGCAAGGCAGAAAGCTGCTTCATTTGGTGTATTTCGTGCTCGGTGAAGACGCCTGCCCGCCTCGAGCCCACGGTCCCGCGATGTTGGGCGTCGAGTGCAAAAGGTGTTGATTCTGTAAAGAAGGTAGAACCAGGTGCGTCGCAGCCCTCAGGATACGGTGCCCCGGTTCGATGCTAGTGCCGTCATTGGTAGGCCCAAGCGAGCCTGTGTCCGTTGACAACGAAAACGCGATCAACGTGCTAAGGTGCATGTTGGTTTGGAAGAAGACATGATGAACGTACGGAAGCCGCCATAGTGAGCGCCGCGCGCTGGTGCGTCTCTCTCTCCAAGAAAGTATCGCTAACGCTGTCCAGCTAGTCTTGAGGTTAAGTGCGCAGTGTAGGATGCGCCGAAGTGCCGTAAGGTAGTGCTCTGTCATTGGGGCGTTTTCTACCGTCCCGGCAGATGAGCAAGTCCTTTCAAAACCTGTGCCACAATGAAAGTCTGAGTGAATTTGCCGAAGGGAAGGCGCCATGAGGCGGACAGCTGTCGCATCTGCGACAGTCCCCGTTGGGAAGAGCGGGGCTGCTGGGTCACTCAGGGCTGGCACTTGCGGTCAATCCAACCAGCCGCGCAGAGTGTCACGGTCAACTCTTTGTGGTCCAAACAACCTAACGATTAAAGCCTCAAGTCAGCTTCGGGCCATGACCTCCTGCGGTTCAAAGCCTGAGGCGGCTGTAATAATAACTTGAAACCAGTTACTGAGTAGTATCTAGGTGTTTCTTTCGGGTTATTCGCAGTGCCAGTTCGGCGTTTGCCTCGCAATGTTAAACGTGAATAGCGATTTGGCGCCATGCAGCTTGTAGTCATGGCTCCTTGCGGCTGGGTGGCCAGGACGCATCGGCAACATCGGCGCGCTGCGGCCCAAAGCATGACTTGAGGCTACTACTGTGTGTCCGCACACGAAACGATCCTTGGGGAGCCCTAAAATCCGACGGCATCGCGAATGTCGATCAAGACGTACGGATCGGTCGAGCCTGAATCTCTCTGATCCGAGGCGCGGGGAGCCGGAAGGCCGGCGAATGCGGTGCATGTCGATACCGGCCGCCGCTGGCCTTTACCGTGCCGCGAAAACTCCGATGGTTGGTCGTCTTGGGGCAGTTTCCCTCGCGCGATCACCGGCTTCGATGCGGGAATCGGGCGCCGCCACTTCTCCCATTTCGGACTTCAGGTCCATGTGGTCGTCTCCTTCTGGTTCTGCCCTCTGCAAGAAAGCCAACACGACCCGGGTTCGCAGCTAGCCTGCACTGTATTTCGACCCTCGTCAGCGACTTCAGGTCGATCTCCATCATCATCATGATCGCGATATTGGGACAACCAAGTCTGTGGACCGACATCAGATAAGTCGTCGCCGGTCAGTAAGCCGATTCCAACACATCGAATGGGATTGAGTTTAGTTCTCCGATTGCGAGCTTGTGTTGCAGGAAAAGGGGGCCGACGCGCCTTGCCATAATGTCGACGCGGGCTCCAGAGTGGTGAAGCCGGATGAAAAGGTACCCGCGTGCGGCGGACAAACACGAGTGTCAGAAAAAGCATAGTAGTTGTCAGAGCAGCTGAGGTGTCTCTTGCGTTTCTACACTGTCCCAATTTGTATGAAATCGGCACGCGCTTTGCTCTGAGGCAAGGCAGGGCACGTGTCTCGGGCATGTCCAGCCAACGGCCGGATCGTCGACGTCGCCCTTCTCCACTAAAGGAAGAGCGATGTATCAGCCGTCTAAACGATTTCGGGGTATTATCTCAGGTAAGAGGCGCCGCCGTCATTCTGAGGTTTCAGATCGCGCAATTCGCGTTGCTGGGGGGCTCAAGCGCTTCGGCATTGGGAAAGGGGACAGTGTATGCATCTTAATGCGGAATGATATCGCATTCGTCGAAGTTACCGATGGGATCATGAGAGCCGAAGCCCTTGCAGTACCTGTAAACTGGCATTTCAAGCGACAGGAGATCGGGTACATTCTGGCCGACTGTGGAGCACGTTTGCTAATAGGCCACGCGGACCTCTTGCATTTGTTGGATGCCGATCTCGCTAGCAGATTGCCAATTCTAAGCGTTCCGACGCCGCCCGAAGTAGCAGAGGCGTACAAGATTGAAGGGACGCGCCTCAAAGTGCCGCACTTCGCGCGGGATTTTGAAGAGTGGATAGCGGATCAGCCGCTCTTTGCAGGAGCGCCCGCGCGGCAGCCGATGACGATGATCTACACCTCAGGAACGACTGGTTGTCCTAAAGGCGTGCGTCGTAGCCCACCAACCAGCGAGCAGGCGATCGGATTGGAGGAAATGCGAGCCATAGTCTATGGATCTGGCACTCGCGCGCTACTCCCAGGCCCGCTTTATCATTCAGCGCCGAATTTATTTGGAATGTGGTTCAGCCGCCGCGGTGGTGCGCTTGTGCTGATGCCGCGGTTCGAGCCTGAAGAGTTGTTGCGGCTGATAGAGGCGGAGAGGATCGACACCATCTTGATGGTGCCGACTATGTTTATTCGCCTTCTGCAGCTGCCCGACAGTATTCGACGAAGCTATGATCTCGCGTCCTTGCGACACGTAGTCCACGGGGCTGCGCCCTGCCCCCCGATCGTGAAGAATGCCATGATAAATTGGTGGGGCCCCATTATATGCGAGTTCTACGGCTCGACGGAGGCCGGTGCGGTAACATTTGCGAGTTCGCGAGAATCACTTGCAAAGCCGGGAACGGTCGGCAAGCCGCTAGAGCACGTTCAGCTGCGTGTGATTGGTGCAGACGGAAGAGAATTGTCGGCCGGACAAATAGGAGAAATCTGTTCACGCAACGTATGGTACCCACGGTTCAAGTACCACAATCGACCTGGGAGCTCTGCCGAGGCCGATGACGACGGTTTCACTGCTTCCGGTGACCTCGGTTATATCGACGCTGATGGATATGTATTTCTTTGTGACCGAAAACGGGAGGTTGTAATCTCAGGCGGTGTCAACATTTATCCCGCGGAGATCGAAGCGGCTCTCCATATGATACCGGGCGTTCAAGACTGTGCTGTGTTTGGCGTTCCGGACGCGGACTTTGGCGAGGCACTGATGGCGGTGATCGAACCGCGCCGACGGGAGGTGCTTAGAGTCCATGACATCCGCGAGAAGTTGAAGACGGTGTTGGCGGACTACAAGATTCCGAAAATAATCGAGATCCGGACCAGCCTTCCGCGTGAAGAGTCTGGCAAGTTATTCAAGAGGCTGCTGAAAGATCCTTATTGGGAGAAGTCAGGACGCAGGATTTGAGAGGACTCGAGACGGAACAAAACCCCGCATCTGAAAAGGCACTGTTCTGCCCGTGGGCCCTCGGCTTGAGGGTCGCTAGCTACAATTGGTTGCCGTCATGGATCTCCTCTGTCGCAAGGTCGTCAGTTCGGGATGCGCGATGACAGAAGGGTTGATTGGTCCTCTCTACGCTGACTGTGGCCGCGACGAAGCGGCTGGATGGGTCTACCGTTCGATGAGGTGTCCACTCCGACTTACCGACGTCGTAGTGCTAGGATGGTGGCAGATAGACTTAGAAGTCGAAGTCTCCAATGGAAGCGTTTCGTGCAGCCTCGACAGGCGCGGTCGACGATCCTGGTGCAAGGTGAAGCTGTCCCGTTTGCATCGTGTCCACGTTAAGCGTTTGCCTCCGTCTACTCCTCTCACTGTGGCGGCACGTTAATTGCTGCTTGCTTGGAGAGGCTGCGCAGGCCGACGACTGTACTAAGGCGGAGAGCACTCTGCCCGCGCACCACATCACAGCGCAGAGGAGTTGAAGTTGGACCCCAATACATCACGACAGGCCTCCCGCCAGAAGGATTTGTACAAGGTCGGCGAAGTGCCGCCCCTCGGACACGTTCCCGAACGTATGTACGCGTGGACCATACGGCGCGAGCGCCACGGGCCGCCAGAGAGTTCGATGCTGGTAGAAGTGGTGCCGACTTGGCCGATCGGCGAGGATGAAGTATTGGTCATGGTCGCTGCTGCAGGCATCAACTATAACGGAGTGTGGGCGGCGTTAGGGGCGCCGATGTCCCCCTTTGATGTGCACCTATGCTCCTATCATGTGGCCGGATCGGATGCGGCTGGAGTGGTTTGGGCGGTAGGAGCAAGGGTGCGCCGGTGGAGGGTTGGGGACGAGGTGGTCATCCACTGCAATCAGGACGACGGGGATGATGAGGATTGCAATGGTGGCGAACCGCTCCTCTCACCTTCCCAGAGGATCTGGGGATACGAGACGCCTGATGGTTCTTACGCCCAGTTCTGCCGCGTGCAGCCACGGCAATTGATGCCGAAGCCAGCTCACCTCAGCTGGGAGCAGGCCTGTTGCTACACGCTAACGCTTGCAACGGCTTACCGGATGTTGTTCGGACACCCGCCGCACATTCTAAAGGCTGGCGACTACGTGCTGATTTGGGGTGCTACGGGCGGGCTCGGGGTATCTGCAGTGCAGCTTGCAACAGCATGCGGCGCCAATGCAATCGGAGTCGTTTCCGATCGGACTAAGGCCGATTATGTAAGATCGCTTGGTGCAAAGGGTGTTATAGTCCGCACTGAATTCAATTGCTGGGGCCCTATGCCGGCAGTAAATTCACCTCAATACGGGCCTTGGCTCAAGGAGGTGCGGCGGTTTGGAAGGGCAATTTGGGATGTTACTGGAAAGCGCGATATCGATATTGTGTTCGAGCATCCAGGTGAGCAAACATTCCCCGTCTCGACGATCGTCGTAAAGCGCGGTGGCATGGTAGTCGTTTGCGGCAGCACAACAGGTTTCAATCTTACCTTCGATGCCCGTTATATCTGGATGCGCCAGAAGCGAATTCAAGGTTCTCATTTCGCGAATCTCAAACAGGCAAATGCTGCGAACCGTTTTGTGCTCGATCGCCGAATCGACCCGAGTATGAGCGAGGTCCTGCCGTGGGAGGAAGTTGCGCGAGCGCATACGAAGATGTGGAAGAATCAGCACAGGCCCGGAAACATGGCTGTTCTGATCAATGCGCCGCGAATCGGACTACGAAATTTGGAGGACATTTTATCCGCGGCTGCGTTGCCTTAACCGTAAGCGCAGTTCTGCGGCTTTTGACTGGCCCTTGACGCCTATTTTGTTCGCGTCGCGCGTCGCCGCGGTTTCCATGTGTCGGACAGCGCGTTGACGGCGGCTTCGAGCGCCTTCCGGTCGACGATGTTGGGATCGAACCGCGCCGGACCCCAGAGGCGCATATGTTCGTGGTCCGGATGGGCAGGGTCTCTGATGGCTTCAAGGTATTCGGCATAACCCGGCGCACCGCCGACGTCTTCCGGAGGACAACGACCGGCGGCTTCGAGCAAGAAGGGAAGTCCCTCCGTCGTGGTGTTCTCGAACCATTTTTCGAGCTTGATCACATGGTCCCAGCTGTCGCCGAAGTCATAGAGATAATGGATCGTCTTGGCGCCAGTCTCGCGAACGACATCGCAAGGCCGCGCTTTGCTGGCATCCATGGGCTGGTGGGCGTAATCGTTGTGAGGATCTGGAATCCCCCAACGGACCTCACCAGCGAAGAACTCGAAGAGGTGGCTGTTCGTCCAGCCAAATGCCGCCTGAAGCGACAGATGCAGCCGATCCAAGCGCAGGGTGACGGGTACGACGAGGCGACGCATCACCTCCGGTTTCACGTCCTTGAGGTCACCTTGATCCGGACCGCGGTCGTGTTCAGGCTCATGCCGCCAGCCTCGGATCGTATGGAAGCATCGTGTAGATCGATGCCCAAGGGAGCAGTTCGTCCAGTCGCGCCGCAGGCCAACCATTGACGAGATTGGCGAGAACATCAGCGAGCCAGTGCTCGGCACTGACGCCATTGAGCTTACAGGTTTATGCCGCCCGCCGAACTATGCCGAACGGAGTTGGTATGGCACGCCGTTGTCACGCTGGCACCGCCGATCGCGTGCAGGGCAGCCCCATTCCATTCGGCATAGTCTGGTCGTTCAGAGCGCCTCCAGAAAGGCGAGCAGGCGGTCGTTCGGCTGGAAGCGGGTTAGCTTGCCGCGCTCGTACGGCTTGAGCTTCGCCAGGGCAGCTTCCTTGAGGGCGAGGTGGGCGTGCAGGTACGTCTGCGTCGTCTCGACCGATTCATGACCGAGCCACAGCGCGATCACAGAACAGTCGACGCCGGCTTGCAGCAGTTCCATCGCAGCGCTGTGCCTCAGCACGTGCGGCGACACGCTCTTGGCCTTCAAAGACGGGCAACTCTTGTGAGCGACACGAACATGCTTTCCCAGCAGGGACTGGACGCTGTCGGCACTGAGCCGGCCCCCGTGCACGTTCGGGAACAACGCTGTTGCTCCTTTCCGCAACGGTTCCTTGAGCCATGCCTGGAGCGCACACCGAGCGAGTGTGGTCAGCGGAGTGGTCCGCTCCTTCCGCCCTTTACCGACGCATCGCACGTGTGCGCCAGACCCGAGGTGGACGGCATCCCGGTCAAGGCCAGTCAGCTCTGAGAGGCGTAAGCCTGTCTGGGCCGCGACTAACAGCAAGGTGTGATCGCGGCGGCCAAGCCACGTCGTTCGATCGGGCGCTGCGAGAACCGCCTCGATCTCGGGGCGCGTCAGGAAGTGCACCTTTCGCTTGTCGTGACGCTTGCTCGGTATGGCGAGCACGCGCTGGATCAGCGCACTGTGTGCCGGTTCCTCGAAGGACACGAACCTGAAGAAGGATCGGATGGCCGTCAGACGCAGGTTACGCGTCTTCGCACTGGCGCCGCGCGTTACCTCGAGATCGGTGAGGAACGCGCCGATGAACGTTGCATCCAGATCGGCGAGCGTCAGGGCCGATGGGGACTTGCGCAGCTGCACCCGAGCGAACATGAACAGCAGCCGGAACGTGTCTCTGTAGGAGGCGATCGTGTTGCCGCTAACATTGAGCTGGCGCATGAGGCGCTCGGTGAAGAAGCGCTCGATCAACGTGGCGACATTGCAAGCGGGCTTCATGGCGTCACCTCCCATCGCCGATCGAGACGCCGCGCGGCTTCCTCCATCAACTCGGGGCAGGCCGAGAGATACCAGTAAGTGTCGCGCACGCAGACGTGGCCGAGGTAAGTGGAGAGCACTGGGAGTTGTTGCTCGACGTTCTTGCCTTCGCGATACCAGTTGAGCAGCGTCCGGATGGCGAAGCGATGACGGAAGTCATGCACGCGTGGCCCGGTACGATCACCTGGGCGCCGCAGCCCGATCTCTCTGGACAATCGCCAGAAGACGCGATGAACGTACTGGTGCAGCAAGCGGCCTCCCTGTTCGGCAACGAAGAAGGTCGAGCCGCAGCGTGACCCGAGCAGCGCATCGCGCCGGTGGGCGTAGTCGCGCAGCGCGGTTCTCGTCGTCGGATGCAATGGCACGAGCCGCGACTTGCCGAACTTGGTCAGCCGGACCGTCAGCACGCCGGCGTCGAGGTCGACGTCATCACGCTCCAGGCCCATCGCCTCGGATATACGCATGCCCGTCACCGCGATCAGCCCGAACAAGGCATGGTAGGTCCATCGGCGCAGCCCGTCCGCTGGTGGCAGAGCCAGCGCTGCCGTCAGCAACGCATCGATCTCCGCGTCGCTGTAAACATAGGGCTTGGCGCGCTTCCATCCGGGCAGCATGCCGACGGGCGGCACCTCCGTTCTCGGGTCGAAGTTGGCGACATGGCGCGCGAACCCGCGCACGTCGCTCAATCGCAGCGCCCAGGATGCATGACGATCGGGCGGCAGCGTTGCCCATTCCATGGCCAGCTTCGTCGTGATGATCCTCGCCTTGCGCTTCTCCATGAAGGCGACGAAGTCGGCGAGCCGACGGGTCTGGTGCTCGTACTTGTATCCAAACCCTTGCGCATGCTCAGGTACTTATCGAGTGCGGCGCGCAGATTGGTCATTGCACGCCTCCCGGCCAGGGCAGGCTCAATGTTCTCAGCGCATCGATGTCGACCTTCGAGTAAATCCGGGTAGTGTCGTGGTTCTCGTGCCGCAGCAACTGTCCGATCTCCGACAAGGTGGCGCCAGATCGGAGAAGCTCGGTAGCGAGACTGTGTCGGAAGATATGGGCGCCGCGATGTGCGCAACCTTCGATTCCAACGCGATCGAGAGCGGCCTTGGCGATCATGGTGATCGCACATCCGGAAGCAAAGCCGACGTGTGGCGCGAGCGTACGGACGAACAATCGTCGGCACGACGACTTTGGGCGGCCATTGCGGAGATATGCAACGATGGCCGCGCCAACGTCTGGCGGTATCGGCATCCGTGCACGCTGTCGGCCCTTGGCGCGAACGAGTATCTCGCTGGCGCGCCAGTCGATATCATCAAGGGTGAGCGTCGCGACCTCGTCGGCCCGCAGGCCGAGCTTGGCTAGCAACAACAGAATGGCGTAGTCCCGCCGTCCCATCACTGTCTCTCGGTCGCAACCGTCGAGAGCCTTCCGCACCTGTGCCGCAGGCAGATAGGTCGGCAGAGTTGCGAGCTTCCATCGCCGCATCGATGGAACGCAATCCGCCAACGGGCGCGCGTTCAGCCCCCGATGGTGGAGGTAACGGAGAAAGGCGCGCAACGACCAGCACATCGCCTTGCCTGTTCCCGGGCTCCAATCCTGGGCGTGGCGCTCAATGTAGCGGATCACGTCCTCTTGGCTGATCTTGCCCAGGGCGGCGCCGCCGGAGCACACCTCGTGCAGGAACCTGCGGATGACCGGGAGATGGCGGACGATGGACCTCGGGGCCAAGCCGCGCTCTGATCGCAGGTAGGCATCGAACTCCTTGAAGATCCGTTCGTGCGGGGTGAGAGGCGGCAGCACCGACGGCGCGATCACGCCTTCCTCGCGCAGCACCGACAGCCATCGCTTGAGCGCGGCCCGGTCACCGGGTTGGATAGACTGCCTTCCGCCTCGATGCCGGAGGTACCGCTCAACGACCTGCTCATCGAGATCGACCAGCTTGTAGCGACGGCCCGCCATCCAACTCAGGAGCCCGCCAACCACGTTGAGGCAACGCCACGTGCCGTGCCGAACGAGCCTCTCTTCGATGAGACGAGCGGCGTAGCGCTCGACGAGTTGTCCGTGCGGCCCGCTTCTGAGACGCCGGTACAGCCGGCTTCTGCCCAAGTACTTTTCAACTTCCATCTTCCTGTTCTCCGCTGTTGAAAGCGGAGGCACAGAACGAACTATGCCGAACCGACCAAACGCCGGTCAGCCAGAAATCTGGGGAAAACGACCCGACTCGGCATAGTTCGGCGGGCGGCATAAACAGCCCTATGCCGCGCGCGGCATAGGGCTGTCTCAATGAACGAAGCCAGGACTGCCCAATCCTCGGCGCCCTCGTCGCACCCGGCAAAAAGAGAGTTCTTGGCGTTGAGCTTGATCGGCCGCATCGCACGCTCGACAGCATTCGTGTCCATCTCGATGCGCCCGTCATCAAGGTAGAGTGTCAGGCCGCTCCAATGACGGAGCGCGTAACGCAAGGCCTTCGCCGTGTCGCTCTTCGGTGCAAGGTGATCAAGCTTGGCCTCAACCCACTGCTTCAAGGCTGTAGCGAGAGGCCGAGCATGCGCCTGCCTGCCGGCACAGCCCTCCGCATCCGATCGGCCGCGGAGGGCCTTCTCGACTGCGTAAAGCTGGGCGATGCGTTCAAGAGCCTGGCGGGCAACCGGAGCTGGCGCCGGCGAAGCCTCGCGCTCGATCTTCACAAACTGGCGCCGCAGATGCGACCAGAAGGCGAGCGTCCCGGACAGGGCGTCCGCACGCCTCTCTCGGATCATCGTCTTGTAAGCTCCGTCGCAGTGGATGATGCCGCGATAGCCTTCGAGCAGCCTCAAGCCGGACGGCTCCACGGCCCGGTGCATAAGCGTAAACCACCCAGGTGGGTCAGGTCCGGCCCAGGGCCTGTCATCGCGTGACAGCGCCCAGAAGTAGCCAGTTTTCGTCCTGCCGCGCCCCGGATCTAACACCGGTGCGGGAGTCTCATCGACACAGAGCTTCGAGGAGGCGAGCAGAAGCTGGCGCAGACGATGCCTTCAATTCCTGGGCCGCATAGCCGACCCAGAAGGCGAGCGTGGAACGATCCAGCGCTATTCCGTGGGTCGCCAACATCTGCGCCTGGCGGTAAAGCGGCAAATGCCAATGATACTTGGCGTCGATCACATGCGCGACCAGCCGCTCGGTGGGCAATCCTCCCCTGATCAGTCGCTCGGGCGCAGCCTGCTGGAGGACGACGCCGTGACAGGCGCGGCAGGCCAGCTTGGGCCGGCGGGTTACGATGACGCGATACTGCGCCGGAACGACATCGAGCCTCTGACTCTCATCGTGACTGATCTCGAAGAGGTCGCCGTTACAACACGGGCAACTGGTCTCCGCTGGCATCAGGATTTCGACGATGCGCGGCAAATGCCACGGAAGTTAAACCCTGTTGGCTCTGCGCGCGGCAGCTCTCTTCTCGCAAACTCTGGGATTGGGGCGATCTTCGGCTGCTTCGAGGGCGGCGACGGCCTGATCGATATCCTCCAGAACAAACTGCAGCTGATCAGCGTCCAGCTTTTCCGAGGACCGACCGAACTGCGCATCTTTTGCAAGCTTGAGCAACCGCTCGAGCCTGGCGCAGCGATCCAGCAGAGCCGCGGCAAAGACCCGCAACTCGGCCGGATCGCTCGGCAGTTCATCAGGCAAATCACTCATTGCCCCGAGTCTGCCATGCTTCGCGCCCCGATGCAGCGAAGATTTGTATCTTTACGCAAGTGCTTTCGGCGGTGCGTCGCGAGGCGCATGCATGCGCGTCCAATCCATGCCAGCCAGAAGCACCGACAGCTGGGCGGCATTCATCCGCATCACGCCGGCCACAATGTGAGGCCATTTGAAGCCGCTGCCATCGAGCCGCTTCCAGTACATCACAAGGCCGCTGCCATCCCAGACGACGATCTTCACCCGGTTAGAGCGCATCGCACGGAACACCACCGGCACACCCTTCATCGGGTCATGGCCCAGCGTCTCCTTCGCCAACAGCGCCAAGCCCTCCGCACCTTTTCTGAAGTCTACAGGTTGCGTCGCCACGTAAAGCATGAGGCTCGCGGGCGGCGTCAGCATGAACGTGTCCGTCGAAGCGCTAAGAACACGTCGCTCAACACAGCAAGGCCAGGCGCCCCCCGCACCTCCACGCGTGCTCCCTGGAGCTCAACCGTCACAATGGCTGCTTCCGGCGACCTGGTCGGCTCTGCGGCCGCCGGTAGCGCCGATTCCGATACCACCGGCACGAACGACAGCGTCTCCGAAGTCGGCAGCACCAACTGGCCCAAACGTGCCCGGCGTCGCCAGTCGTGCACCTGCTGGGTGCGTATTCCGACGAAGTCGGCCGCGGATTCCGGGCGAAGCCGGCCGCCTGTACCGATTGAAGCCGGCCGTGGATTCCGATGATCCCGGCCGCCTGCCGAGGCGGGGTCTCGCGACGACGTCGTCATCAGGTCAGTTGGCGGGCTCGTCGTCAAGCGTCTGACGCTTGGCGGCGGCTTTGCGCAGGCTCTCGCCCTTGAGATTGAGCCTGTGGGCGTTGTGTACGAGGCGATCGAGGATAGCGTCGGCAATGGTTGGGTTGCCGATGAGCTCGTGCCAATGCTCGACCGGGAGCTGGCTTGTCACCAAGGTCGAGCCGCGGCCATGGCGATCCTCCATCATCTCCAACAGGTCGCGTTGCTGCTCGGCAGTCATCGGGGCAAGTCCCCAGTCGTCGAGGACCAGAAGCTCGACGCGCGCCAGGGTCCTGAGCAGGCGAGCGTGGCGGCCGTCGCCCCGCGCGAGAGTGAGCGCCTCGAACAGCCGCGGCAGCCGTTGATAAAGCACGGAGCGGTTGTCCCGGCAGGCCTTGTGGCCCAAGGCGCAAGCAATCCAGCTCTTGCCGACGCCGGTCGGGTCGATGATGAGCAGGTTCTGATGCCGGTCGATCCACTCGCCAGCGACGAGCTTTTGGAACAGCGGCTTGTCGAGCCCGCGCGGCGCCTTCATGTCGATATCCTCGACGACGGCGTTCTGCCGGAGACTTGCGAACCGCAACCGAGCAACCAGCCGCTTGTTCTCGCGCTCGGTCGCTTCACGGTCGACGAGCAGTGCGAGGCGCTCCTCGAAGGCCAGCGCGGCAATGTCGGGTTGTCGCTGCTGTTCGTCGAGGGCCTTCGCCATGCCGGTAAGCCCGAGCGCGACGAGGCGGTCGTGGGTGGGATGTGTCAACATCGTCTCTCCTTTCTTCACTGGTAGTAATCGGTGCCGCGGATATTGCCGTGTCGGATCGGTGGGCCGTCTGGCGGTCTCTCGTTGGCGTAGGCGCGATCGAGCCCGTGCTGCAGGATCGACTTGATCGAGCCGTAGGTGGTCGCGCCGATGTCGTTGCCACGCTGGCAGGCGGCCTCGATGCGGGCCGAGCCGTAGCTGCGCGCGAGCCGCAAAATGCCGAGACAAGCCCGGAAGCCCTGCTCGGGGTGTGGTTTGGCTTTCATGATTGCTTCGACGAGAGCGATCGTGGCAGGGCCGATCTTGGCGGCTTCTCGCTTGATCCGCGCCGGGGTCCATTCGGCATAACGCCGGTGCGCGCTCGGCATGTGCTCCGGGATCGTGGTGTGGCATTGGGGTACGTCAGAGCGGGCGTGGCTGGCAACCCGGCTGCCCTTGTGCAGGATCTCGACCGTCCTGTCGGTGACGCGCGCCTCGAGCTCTTCGCGGATCAGACGCGAGGGCACCGAGTAGTAGTGACCGGCGATCTCGACGTGATAGTCGGGCGCGACTCGGCACTTCTTCCACTCGGCATACTGATATGGCATCGGCGGCAGGGCGTTGAGCGCCGGCTTGTCGATCTGTGCGAACAGCTCGTTGCGGCTCACGCCGAGTTTACGCATGATCCTGGCATAGGATCGGCGTCGCCTCAATCCTATTGCTCCTAACGATAGGACATGCCGTCCGCACGGCCGTCGCTTTCACAGCATGGTTTTCCTTAGGCAATCCAGGAAGAGAACGTTTCCTAGCTACGAGCGGTCGGCCTAGATCACTCACCCTACAAGAGTAGATAGGCAGGAATCTCTTGCGGCCGAGCAGTGAGGATCGATAAAAGGATACAACCAGCCTCACACAGAGGACTAACAAATATGACATACACCTTGAATCCCTTGCTGCGCTTTCTCCAGGTTTACGATGACGCGGCCGCGAAAATGGGCATCAGGCTTTCCATTGGGTGTGATTTCAACGAGTACATCGCGATCACAGCCTCGCTAGCAGACAAACCCAATACTTATCCCATCTTTCGGCCAGACCGCTCACCGATTCGAACGGGCGAAGGGTATTGGCTTGTGGGTTTTGATAAGGAAAACAAAGTGGCGCTCGTCGAGGCCGCGCGCTTCTATGACCTGTCGCAAACCACCCTTGCAGCACACCTCGAAACGCTGAAGTTCTTCTATGCGAATCCGACGATAGATGCACATCCTGAAGATCGCTGCGTTTGTACTGCTCAGATGGCGCGCAGCATTACAGGTAAAGTGGTGTACCACGGGGATATCTGGATCCGCCCCGACTTCAGGGGCTCGGGCCTGCTCAAGATCATGACGGGGACTATGCGTGGCGTCAGTCTTGCGATGTGGGCTCCCGACTTTCTCTGTGGCCTAGCTGGGCGGTGGTCGTTGGATAAGAACGTCTATGATCCGGTTCACAATGAACCAGGCGGAGCAGACATTCACCTGGTGCAAGAGAATATCGTCGCTAACGATTGGCTGTTCTGGATGACAGGCTATGAACTTAAGCAATTGTTAGACGTAACGCCGGACCTGAACTGATCGTCTAACGTCGTTGCATTTGCGGGCTGCGGGCCGGAACAATACCGGCGACGAAGGTCTTGAGCTAACGCCCCACCGATTGCCGCTCTCTAGACTAGATGCCATACGCTTGTGAGTTAATGAGCGTGCCAAGCACTTCAGCTACCAGCAGCCTCTCCATCGGATCTCTATACACCATCCGGGTCACCGTACAAGGCTCACGACTTCGATCCGAGTTATCGCGTCGCTCCGCCCACCGCGTAGAAGCGGACATACCAATGCAAGGAGATCTTTCAATGAGTCTTAAGCTTACCGTCTTTACTGCGATACCCCGCGAAAGGGGACAGCAGCAAGGAGAGCTGATGCGATCGGAAATCGCGGCCAATGCTGACTTTTATTTAAAACGCTTTTGCGCTAACGGAACTAATCTTGCGCAAATTCAAGCTGAAGCAACTGGTTGGTTGCGCTTCCTTGAAGATCTACGACCCGACTACGTTGAAGAGCTGAGGGGAATTGCCGACGCTGCCTTTATGCCCCTCTATACGGTTGTGATGCTTAACGTCCGGCATGAGATTTGGCTACGCCTGATGGCACGTCGAGCCGCCGATCTATCGTATGGGATTTTGGATGGCTGCACGTCTGCCGGATTAATGCCCGAGGTAACCGCGCAAAATACAACAATGCTGGCGCAAACGATCGATGGGCAAGCGGCAGTTCGGGGCACCCTTTTTGTAGGCAAAGTAGTGACGCCCGCTAACCCGCAATGGCTGGGCATCTTCGAAGCAGGCTGCGCCGGCCCCATAGCGGGACTGAATGAAGCTGGGATCGGGCTAGTCTGCAACAGCTTGGTTTCGCCTATTGATGGCTCGGCACTCATGACCGCCCCGTTTAAGCTGAGGTGCCGGTCCATCCTTCAGGCGCCGACATTCGACCGCGCGATAAGCGCGATTATCCGCGCTGATCGAAACATCTCTATGAACTACCTGATTGGCCATGCTGATGGCGAGATTATCAACATTGAGAGCTCCCCCAATGACAAACGGTACATTTATCCTGAGGATGGGGTAATTTCACACGCAAATCATTTTGAGCCGGGAACACGAATACCTTCAGAATGGGAGCGCTTTGTGCCCGACAGTCCGTTTCGGTCCCGTCGCTTTGGTCGACATCTGCGCTCAAGGCTCGGGCAGGTGGATGTGGATCATATTTTGTTGGGCCTCAAAGACCATTTCTCTTACCCGGCATCCATTTGCTGTCACCCGAACCAGGATACGCAGTATCCGAATAGTACCCTTTCCGCCATCATTATGGATCTAAGCAAGCGTGTTTTGTTCGCCACTGACGGACCCCCGTGCAGCGCGCCGCTTGAGCGATTTGATCTTTGGATTTAGGGTCTGTACCTAATTAGCCGGTTCTGATTCCCTCGCACCGAGTTGATTCGGCACGGGGGACTTCGATGCGCAAAGGGCTGTTTTGGCTTAACGACAAGCAGTGGGCTCAGATAGAGCCGCATCTGCCGATGAACCAGACCGGCCCGGCGCGCGATGACGATCGGCGCATCATCAGCGGTATCATTCACATGCTTCAGTGCGGCGCACGCTGGCGCGATTGTCCGCCCGACTACGGTCCTTACACAACGATCTACAATCGGTTCAATCGCTCGGCCAAGCGTGGACATTGGCAGGCGATCTTTGAAGCGCTCGCCCGCTGTGGCAAGGACGGCGTGACTTTATCCATCGACTCCACCTCGATCAAGCGCATCGCTCGGCGAGCGGCGGAAAAGGGGGGGAGCATGAACAAGCGATCGGCCACTCGCGCGGTGGGCGGACCACGAAAATCCATGCGCTGAGCGACCCTGACTGCAGACCTTGCGCATTTCATCTCACTCCAGGCCAGGATGCAGATATAGCCGCAGCGCCGGCCCTTTTGGAACTCGCGCCACCGATGTCTGCCCTCATTGGTGACAAAGGGTACGACGGCGACGGCTTTCGCGCCGAAATCATCGATCGTGGTGCCAAGCCTGTCGGTATCCGCCGGGGCTAAGCCGCGACAGGAGCTTTCACCAATTCCACCGCTTGAGGAGCGTACGCATACGACGAAGGCCGCCTGATTGACGCATGCGCGCGAGCACGGCGAGTTCTACGATGGCGTTGCGTGAAGGTCAGGCGGCTTGCTGATCGGCGGACTTGCCGGCTTGGTGAAGGAGCTTCCATTCCCAGGGCAGCAGTTCGCGCAGACGCGAGGTGGGAAGATCGGCGATCCGGGCGAGGACGTCGGCGAGCCAAGCCTTGGGATCGACGTCGTTGAGGCGACAGGTCGTGATCATCGTCAGCATGATAGCGGCACGGTCGGCGCCACGTTGGCTGCCAGCGAAGGTCCAGTTGCGCCTTCCCAAGGCAATGCCTCTCAATGCACGCTCAGCGCAATTGTTGATCAAGCAGATCCTGCCATCGTCGAGGAAGCGGACGAAGCCGTCCCAGCGCTTGAGCATGTAGTTCATGGGCTTCAGGACCTCGGCGGAGCGGGAGAGGCTTTCTCGCTCGCGGAGCAGCCAGGCGTGCATGTCGTCGAGCAGCGGCTTGCTCCGCTCCTGGCGCACAGCACGCCGCTCGTCGGCACCACGGCCGTTGATGGCGCGCTCGATCTCGAACAGGGCGTCAAGACGCCTGACCGCCTCCAGCGCGATCGGGGAGACCGGTTTGCCCTTGCCTTCCCGGGCGGCTTTCTCGATGTCAGCCAGCTCGAAGAATCCCCGCCGCGCATGGGCCAGGCAAAATGCCGGAGTGATCGGCATTGCTTTCCTTTTTGGATCGAACAACGGCTCGAAGCCGCCATAGCAATCCGCCTGCAGAATGCCGGCGAAGGCGGCCAGATGCCTCTGAGGATGTTCGCCCCGTCGGTTGCCCGAGGCATAATAGACCGCCGCCGGCGGCGCAGGCCCGGCGAACGGCCGGTCATCCCGCACATACGTCCAGATCCGGCCGGTCGTGCATTTGCCCTTCGCCAGGATCCGGATGGTGGGGTGAGTAGGCCGGAGGGATTTCACCTCCAGCCTCTCGCAGAACCGGGCGTGAGACTCTCGCCTCACCCGGCTCCCATCAGGCAAGCTTGCCGCCACCGCCGAGTTGCCAATGCACAAAGAGCCTGCGGTTCTCACGCACGATCTTCTCCAGGAAGAGACGCGCGCGTCCTAAACGGTGATGGAAGCGCTTGTACTTTCGCTTCAACCAAATACCTAACGTCTGGTTGATGTAGCGCGCCAACGGATAAAGCGCTGAGCGGGTGTATTGCCCATAATAAGCGATCCTGATCTTCCCTCGAAAAAGTGGACGGGTTAAGCGGCTTTTAGCTCCATTTCGATCGGGGGGATATATCCGATGGCGGAATGGAGCCTGGTTCGGTTGTAGAAGCCCTCGATGAAGGCGAAGATATCGCTCTGGACTTGAGCGCGAGTTGCTGCTGGATCGCCATCGTCAGGGCGGCAGATGCAAGTTCGACCTGCATATGATCCCGCATGGCCCAGCCGACGATCTTTCGGCTGAACAGGTCCATGACGGCCGCCAGATACAGCCAACCTTCAGCGGTCGGAATATAGGTGATATCGGCGAGCCAGACCCGGTTCGGGTCTTCCGCGGTGAAGTCCCGCGCGATCAGGTTCGGTGCGATCGGCAGACCGTGGCGGCTGTCGGTGGTGCGCACACGGCGCGGCGGTGCCATGATGGCGCGAATACCGTACCGACGCATCATCCGTTCAATTCGACCGCGACTGGGACCACGGCCCTGCGCCCGCAGGGCGGCATGGACGCGGGGGCTGCCGTAGCGTCCGCTGCTGTCTTGATGGACCAGCCGGATCGCTGCCCGGAGCGTGGCATTTGATTTTGCCCGCTCGCTCACCGGGCGCTCGCGCCGGGCGTAATAGCCGGCCGGCGAGACCTCGAGCACGGCGCACATCAGGCGGACCGGATAGGTCTCGCGATGGTCTTCGATGAAGCGGAAGCTCATGTCCGGGTTCCGACGAAGATCGCGATCGACTTCCTAAGAAACAGCCGGATTGGCGTCGCCCGGGATGGCCTGCAACACGAAGCCTAGCGATTTCGCCCGGCGCTGTAGGTTGGCGAGGACGCGGCTACGATATTGCTGCTCATATTGGTCGGCGCCAGGATCCTTGTAGCTCATGCCGTGCCGGAGTGTGTTGTAGAATAAAACCGCAATCTTGCGAGCCGTCGCCGTCACCGCCTTCGATTTACCCGCACGTGCTGACAACCGGCGATAGAATGCTCCCAGCGCTGTCTCGCTCCGCCCCACGGTTGTGGCTGCCAAACGCAACAACGC
Source organism: Bradyrhizobium guangdongense (assembly GCF_004114975.1). Taxonomy (NCBI): domain Bacteria; kingdom Pseudomonadati; phylum Pseudomonadota; class Alphaproteobacteria; order Hyphomicrobiales; family Nitrobacteraceae; genus Bradyrhizobium; species Bradyrhizobium guangdongense. The sequence continues at coordinate 209,836 of NZ_CP030052.1, read as the reverse complement.
AGCTGCGCGACTTGAAGATCTCCGTGTGCGCGAAGACAGCACCTTGCCGCCGGAGATCTTGTTGCCGGGTGCGAGGCAGAGCCAGGAAGTGAAGTGTTTGGCGCTCGGCCATGCCGTTAGATCGATACCGCACTCGCCAATGAGCTTCAATGCGAGCGACGGACCCAACCCGTGGATCTCAGTCAAATCGACGCCCCGCACTCTGTACAGTGCGGTCCTGACATCGAAGGTGGGGGTGTTGACCTGCTTGGTCTTTACGCGCGGCTTGGCTAGGTTTCCGACCGGTCTTGCTCCTTTGGTGTTCAATGCACTGATCAGGACTTCGAGCTTGCGATCACAGTCGAGCATCTTTGCCTGATAAACGTCGTAGAGCTCCAGTGATTGAGCTAACGCGAAAACATGTTCGTGGCGGTCATTGCCTACGAGCGCTGCGCGGATCGTCTCGATCGATGAGTGGCAGCGCACGTCCCGATAGGTTGCCGGGACGTCGGGATTGCGTTCGCCTGCAACAATGGCTCGGATAATCCGCATGCCGGTCGCGCCGGTGATATCCGACACAACATGATGGAGCTGCAGGTTCATCTCCATCAGAGCCTTTTGCATATGTTGGATATGGGCGGCAGCATATTCCACGAGCCGCTCGCGCTGGCGTAGATAGGCTCGCAACGTTGCGATCTCGGCATCGGGTCGGAAGCTGCCCCGTAACAGGCCATAGGAGTGGAGCTGGCGTAACCAAGCGGCATCGCTGAGATCGGTTTTACGGCCAGGTACATTCTTGGCGTACCGCGCGTTGACCAGAATGACCTCAAACCCGCGCTGTTCTAAGATCTCGTAGACTGGGATCCAATAGACCCCAGTGGATTCCATCGCGACACTGGTCACGCCGCACATCTTGAACCAGTCCGCCAGTTCATGCAGGTCTTGCGTGAATGTGCCGAATGCACGCACTGGCTTGTCGGTGCAGGCCGGGTTTACCGCGGCCATGTGCATCTTTGATCCGATATCGATAGGGCCGCGCCGAGGTTGACCAGCTTTAGGTCCGGGCCGCGGTCGGTTGTCCTGTTAGGCATCGCAACTCCTCCGTCCGATGATGGGCTGGAGGGTCAGGGCTATGCCAATTTGTCATCTTCCTAATCGGGATCGCCGTCGAAACGGCGTCACCACTCTCAAGTCCGCATGCGCCCATGGACCACGTTTTTTAACGGGGACAGCGCCTCCAATAAGCTGACGGCCGCTACCCTCCGAGCTAAAGGATAGCACAAGGCTGTTTCTATTCCGCGCAGGCGCGCCACGACGCTGGACAGTTTTTTAAAATGTCGCGCTCCATGCGCAGCCGTTCGTTCTCCTGACGTAGGCGGGCGATCTCCGAAGCCTGGTCCGCCGGCATCGGCGTCGCCTGCGTGGTGGGTCGCCACGCCGCCGATCCCGGCTCCTGCCGGAGCTTATCTACCCACCGTCGCAGCACCGAATCCCGCAGACCGAGCTCCTTAGCAACCGACCCGATCGAGCGACCGCTCGACGCGACCAGTTCGGCGGCCCGACGCTTGTAATCCTCGGTAAACGACCGACGTTGACGTTCCATTCGACACCTCCGGGCTCAACGAGCCTACTACAGGTGTCCACTCATTCGGAGGAGGTTCAGTGTCCACCTATTTTGGTGGACACCTCATGCATCACGGCACTCAAAAGCAAAAGGTGCGGAGAAATTCGCGCTTACCATAAGACGACCGTTGTCACCGCGTATTGAAGTGTTCGCTGGCGCAGGTCGCAAGCGGTGGCCGGATGAATTGAAGGCACAGATTGCCGCGGAAAGCCTCGAGCTGGGGGCGGTTGTCACAGACGTCGCCCGTCGCCATGGCTGCCGGCCCCAGCATGCGTAATCCGATGCAAGCCGGCCACTGATTGAACGAACCCGCTACGCGGCAGTAGGGGGCAAACCTGCTGAACTGAGGTGTCCTGTCTGAGAGGATGTTGGTCTTCGCACCACCCCTCTCAAGACAGGAGACCCAGATGGCTACGATGAGCCCTCTTCGGCAGCGCATGATCGAGGACATGACGGTCCGCAATCTGTCGCCGTCGACTCAACAATCCTATATCTATGCGATCGCAAAGTTTAGCCGCCATTTCGGCTATGCCCCGGACCGGTTGAGTTTCGAGCAGGTCCGCGCCTACCAACTACATCTCATCGGCCAAAAGCGCTCGTGGTCCCACATCAATCAGGTGGCCTGCGCGCTGCGGTTCTTCTACGGCGTCACACTCGGGCAGACGGAGGCATTCGAGCGGATCATTGGTGGCCAGAAGCCCGACAAGCTCCCGCTCGTGCTTAGTGCCGAAGAGATCGAGCGCTTCCTGGACGCGGTTACAGGGGTGCGCAATCGCGTCGTGCTGGCGACGGCTTATGCGGCTGGCTTACGGGTTAGTGAAGTCGTCCGCCTGAAGGTGAGCTCGATCGACAGCAAGCGAATGTTGATCCACATCGAGAACGGTAAGGGCGGCAGGGATCGTTACGCGATGCTTTCTCCGCGACTGCTGGAGATTCTGCGTACGTACTGGATGCGAGCCCGACCGGGGCTGTGGCTATTTCCAGGCCAAGACCCAAGTGAACATGTCAGCGTCCGCTGCGTCCAGGCGGCCTGCCGCGCCGCCCGCCGCCGCGCTCGGCTTGCCAAGCCGATTACTGTCCATACGCTCCGGCACTCGTTTGCGACCCATCTCCTGGAAAGCGGGATCGACATTCGCATCATTCAAGTTCTGCTCGGACATGCCGACCTGGGATCGACCGCGCGCTACGCTCAGGTTGCGACCAACCTGCTCGCCCGCACGACCAGCCCATTCGATGGACTCTCCGTCAGGGTGATCCCACCCGACTGAGCTGCGCATATGCGCCCCGTGCTCGAGGTGGCGGACATCCTCCGCCGCCACGGCGGCGCCTTCCGTGCCGCGCAGGGTCCTCGGCTGTCCTCCGATCAGCGCCGTGTGATGGCGGCCATCGAGGCGTGTCGCACAGCGACGCTCGGCGGCCACGTCGAGCGGTGCGACGACTGCGGCCTGGTCCGCGTCGCCTATAACAGCTGTCGCGATCGGCACTGTCCAAAGTGCCAAGCGCTCGCGCGCGCCCAATGGCTCGCCGAGCGCCAGGCCGACCTGCTGCCGGTCCCCTATTTCCATGTCGTCTTCACCGTGCCGGCGCCGGTGGCCGCCATCGCGCTGCAGAACAAGACGGCGGTCTACGACATCCTGCTCAAGGCAGCAGCCGAGACGATCCGTCTCATCAGCGCCGACCCGAAGCATCTCGGTGCCGAGACCGGGATGATCGCCATTCTCCATACCTGGGGCCAGACCCTGACGCATCATCCGCATGCCCATTGCCTCGTGCCAGGCGGCGGGATCGCCCCTGATGGAAGCTGGGTTCATTGTCGCCCCGGCTTCTTCCTTCCCGTTCGCGTCCTGTCACGATTGTATCGTCGGCTGTTCCTGGAGCGCCTGCAGGCGGCGTTCAATGGCACCAAGCTCCAGTTCTTCGGCCATCTCGCGCACCTCGTCGAGCCAGCGGCATTCGCCCGCCATCTAACCGCCCTCCGCAAGGTCGAGTGGGTCGTCTACGCCAAGCGTCCCTTCGGCGGACCAGAACAGGTTCTGGCCTATCTCGGGCGCTACACCCATCGCGTTGCAATCGCCAACGGCCGGCTCCTTACCTGTGACCAGGGCCACGTCCGCTTCCGGTGGAAGGATTATCGCGCTGGCAACAGATCCAAAGTGATGACGCTCGACACTGAGGAGTTCCTTCGTCGCTTTCTGCTCCACGTATTGCCGAAGGGGTTTCGCCGCATCCGTCATTTTGGCTTCCTGGCGAACGCCTGCCGCGTCGCCAAACTCGCGCGCATCCGAGCGGCGCTAAAGGCGCCAGAGCCGCCTCCGCCTGCCGAAGCTGTCGACTATCGTGAGCGCTGCGCCATCCTCATTGGTCACCGCCTCGACTTGTGCCCCATCTGCGGAGGCCGCATGGTCGAGATTGGGCCTGTGCCGCGTGCGCAAACGCCGCGACGCGCAGCACCTCGCTGCGATACATCATGACCGACTACCTCGACTTGTTCGCTCCCACTGCAGGCATCGCCATGCCGACGTTCTCCGTCGGAACGATCAAGCACGCTCACAACGCGCGGCGAACGGGCGATAGTCAGCCGCTTGGGCTTGACGCGCCGTTCGACGCTATCGACGCCGGCATCCTCTGCTGCCAATATCAACGGCAATCTGCGGCCACACTCGCTCGCGGGCCCGACATCGGGTCAATCGCGCCTACCGGCGCCTAGATCGAGCCCCCATAGGTCCTCGCTCACAAGACGCGGCTTCGTTCAATCCAGCTTCAAATAGGTCCCGCGCTGGACTTGCGGCGAGATCTGCGACGCGGGACCTATTTGAACCCTCCAGTATTCCGACGCAATCCGGCCACCGATTCCGACGGAAGTCGGCCACCCATTCCGATCGAAGCCGGCCACCCTGTTGAGACCGCCTGACGCTCTCGAAGACGGCGATCGAATCGCGGACCAGCCCACCTTTGCGACCAAGCAAGGGAAGGTCTGATGCCCGCCGAGAGAGCGCCGATGCGGAAGGTTCGAGAAGTTTTGAGACTGCGGCACGCCCTTGGCGTGAGCGAGCGGCAGATCGCCGTCACGGTCGGCATCAGCCGATCGACGGTTGGCGAGTATCTGCGGCGGGCTGCCGTGATCGGCATCACCTGGCCGGTGCCGGAAGGGATGGACGACGGCGAACTCGAGCGCCGGCTGTTCACGCCGCCGACATTCGAGGAGAAGCCGGCGCGGCCGTTGCCCGACTGGAAGGCGGTGCACCGGGAGCTGAAGCGGCGCAGCGTGACGTTGCTCCTGTTGTGGGAGGAATATCGCGCGGAGCACGCCGACGGCTATGGCTACAGCCGGTTTTGCGATCTCTACCGGGAATGGAGCGAGGCGATCTCGCCGACCATGCGGCAGACGCATGGGCCTGGAGAGAAGCTGTTCGTCGACTTCGCGGGCGACACGGTGCCGGTGTTCGACGCCGCGACCGGCGCGCAGCGGCTGGCCCATGTCTTCGTCGCGGTGCTAGGAGCATCCAACTACACCTTTGCCGAGGCGCGTTGGTCGGAAGGGCTGGCCGACTGGATCGGGCTGCACGCCAATACGTTGCGCGCGATCGGCGGCGTGCCGAAGGCGATCGTCTGCGACAATCTGAAGGCCGGCGTCACCGCCACCTGTCGCTATGAGCCGGGCATCAACCGCACCTACCAGGAGCTGGCCGAGCACTACGGCACCGCGATCCTGCCCACGCGTCCGCGCAAACCACGCGACAAGGCGAAGGTGGAAGTGGCGGTGCAGATCGTCCAGCGGTTTGTGCTGGCGCGGCTGCGGAACCGGCGCTTCTTCTCGCTTGACGAACTCAACGGGGCCATCCGCAAGGCGATCGCGGACCTCAACGACTCTTATGCAGAGTCTTGTCTGATAAAATAGCTGCGACCGATAGTGGCTCGTGCCACGGCTCTGTGCGTTACGGACCTCCTCTGCGAGCGGGGCGGTAGGAGGGTGTCCGGAACGATGTGTAAGGAGGTTTCTGTGAGTTTACCTTAATTGGAGACTCACATGACCACCGATACGACGATTACCCCTGAACTGCTGGACCAGCTTCTTGCGAACTACAGCAAGCCCGAAAACCTGACCGGCGAGAATGGGCTGTTCAAGCAGCTCAAGAAGGCCTTGATCGAGCGCGCACTTGGAGCCGAGCTGACCGAGCATTTGGGCTACGAGAAGGGTGATCCTGCCGGCCGGGGCTCAGGCAACAGCCGCAACGGGACAAGCTCGAAGACGATCCTGACGGAGGATGGCGAGATCGAGATTACCGTGCCTCGCGATCGGGCCGGCAGCTTCGAGCCGCAGTTGACCGCCAAGGGGCAGACCCGGTTCGATGGTTTCGACGACAAGATCCTGAGCCTCTATGCCCGCGGCATGACGGTGCGGGAGATCCAGGGCCACCTGGCCGAGCTCTAAGGCGCCGAGGTCTCGCCCGATCTCATTAGCCGGGTGGCCGACGCCGTCCTCGATGAGGTCCGGGAATGCCAGAGCCGGCCGCTCGACGCCGTGTACCCAATCGTCTTTTTTGACGCGCTGCGGGTCAAGATACGCGACGAAGGGCTGGTCAAGAACAAGGCGGTCTACGTTGCGCTCGCCTACAATGCCGATGGCGAGAAGGACGCTCGGGCTCTGGATCGAGCAGACCGAGGGCGCCAAATTCTGGCTGCGGGTCGTCAACGAACTCAAGGCGCGCGGCGTCAACGATATCCTGATTGCCGTCGTCGACGAGCTGAAGGGGTTTCCCGAGGCGATCACATCGGTCTACCCGCAGACGCTGGTGCAGACCTGCATCGTGCACCTGATCCGTAACAGCCTTGCCTTCGTCTCCTGGAAGGACCGCAAGGCGATCCTGCCCTCGAAAGGCGATCTATCGGGCTGAGAGTGCCGACGCGGCGGCGCTGAGGCTTGCCGAGTTCGAGGCCGAATGGGGCAAGCGCTATCCCGCCATTGGCCAGATCTGGCGCAAAGCGTGGGAGCACGTAGTGCCGTTCTTCGCCTTCGCGCCTGGCATCCGAAAGATGATCTACACGACAAACGGGGTCGAGGCGCTACATCGTTCGCTGCGCAAGATCATCAAGACCCGCGGCAGCTTCCCGACCGACGAGGCGGCGCTCAAGCTGTTGTATCTCGCCCTCAGGAACGCTGGCGTTTATTGGCGGCGACCGGTTGAATGGACTGCCGCGATGGGGCAGTTCGCCATCCACTTCGGCGCGCGGTTTCCCGGAACAGCGCGCTGATGATCACAACCGACATCACGGCGCCGACCATGATCGTTTGGACCGAACCTTCGCCGTCAAGCCCCGCGCCTGCGGCGCGCCGCTGCGCGGCTTCGGGGCTTGACCGCTCGGTCCGGCCAAGCAGAATTATCGGCCATGCCGTCGATGCCAGCTTTCAATGTCTCAAACGCAAAACCCACCTTCACAGAAATCGCTTACACAAAACTTCGGACATTCCCGGCGGTAGCGGCTGCGACAACATCATCAAACTAGCCACTGACATTTATCGTGACCTCGCCCCCAAGTGTTATCCAGTCCTGAGTTCAGGTGCTCCGGGAAGGTCTGGCCACTCGGCGCGTCTTCCGACGCTTTCGCACGGGCGACCGCGAGCTCGGCGGCGATCTCCGTACCCTTAGCGCGCTCGGCTGCCGGCGCCGCCTTCAGGGCGGCAACGTCATCCGGAGCGGCGTCGCGATCCGCATTCATGCGACGCAGTGAATCACAGATTGAATGCATTGGGACTCCCAAATGTCGGCAATATGAGGATTTTCCTGGATTAGCCCCCGCTCTGCGGCCGCCAGCTCAGTTGGGGAGTCCACCAGTCGATGCCCTCGAGCATGTAAGCCATTTGCGCTGCCGAGATCGACACCGCGCCGACCGACGTCGACGGCCAGATGAACCTGCCGTGATCCAGGCGCTTGGCATAGAGCGACATGCCCAAGCCGTCATGCGAGAGAATCTTGACCAGAAGGCCGCGGCGGCCCCATAAGATATAGAGATCGCCGGCATGGGGATCGCGCTCCAAGCTTTCCTGAACCGCAAGCGCCAAACTTTGCATGGCCCGACGCATGTCGGTGTGGCCAGTCGCGATCCATACCCTGACGCCGCTCGGGAGCGGGATCATCGTCGTCGCAGAAGCTCAAAAACCCGCTGCAGCTCGTCGCGATCAACGCGAACACGACAGCCGCCGCTAAGCTCGATCTCGATGATTCCAGCCGTTGCGCGTTGCTTAGGAGGCGAAGACGCCAGTTGCGACGTGCTGATCGATGCCGGTGCACGTGTGATCTCGACAGGAACCAGAGCTGGCACCGCATCACCGCCCAGGCGGCTTGGCGCGCCTGCCGGAACAGCAAGCTATGCGAGGCACTGATTGCGCAGCAGAAGTTGCAGATCGCCAAGCTAAAGCGTCAGATCTGACGCCACCGGGGACGAGCTGGCGGCGGAAGAGGCTGTGGCAAACCGACGACGGTGCGCGGATTTACCCGCAAGCGCAGTTGGCGCTGACGTTCGAAGAGCTGGAAGTCGTGAGCCACCCCATGCCGGCGCGCGACGCCGCAGACCGTCTCGCCGGCCTGCAAACGTCTCCTCGACAGACGGACCTTCTCGTCGTAACTCCATCGCCGCCGACGCTCGGCACCCAACACATTGACCTGCATCCGCACGTGCTGACCTTGCCCCAAGTTTTATCCAGCCCTGAGTTCGCCCCGGTCGTTGGATTTGCCCAGTTGGGGGAGCGACGGGAGCTGGCGCAGAGCCTTCGGCATAACGCACAGCGCCAGATCCCGTCGCGGATGGCAGGTGTCGGCGAACTCGGACGGCGTTTTCCATCCGAGCTGAGAGTGTGGTCGTGCGTCGTTGTAGTGGGCCCGCCCGCATCCGAGCGCGACGAGGGCCTGCGCCAGTGACGTGAACAGCGTCTCGTTGAGCAGTTCGTCCCGCAGCCGGCCATTGAAGCGCTCGATGAACGCATTCTGCATGGGCTTGCCCGGCGCGATGTAATGCCAACCGACGGGGCTTTGATCGGCCCATGTCAGGATGGCGTTGCTGGTGAGCTCGGTGCCGTTGTCGCTGACCACCATCCTGGGCTCGCCGCGCTCGAACATCAGCCGGTCCAGTTCCCGCGCCACGCGGATGCCGGAGAGCGAGGTATCGGCGACTAGCGCCAAGCACTCGCGGGTGCAGTCATCGACCACGGTGAGGACGCTGAAGCGGCGGCCGCAGGTCAGCTGATCCGACACGAAGTCGAGCAACCAGCGATCGTTGCGGGCCATCGGCACCGTCATTGGCGCCCGGGTCCCAAGGGCGGCCCGCTTGCGGCCGCCGCGGCGGCGTACCGCAAGCCTCTCTTCCCCGGAACAGCTTCTTGTGGTTTGACCAGGTAGCCCTCCCGGTTGAGCAGCACGTGCAGGCGCCGACAAACAAAAACGACGGCGTTCGTGGGCGATCGCCCGCATGCGCTGCCGTAGGACGGCATCGTCCGCCCGGATTGTCAGATATCTGATGGTCATGCGGCAGCAGCCGATGGCTTTACACGCCCGCCGTTCGCTCATCCCGTGGGCAACCATGAGATACGCGACAGCTTTCCGCTTGCCCGCGGGCGTCACCATTAATGGGATGGACCGCCCCGTCCTCCTCCCTCATCATAGGAAGGGCAGACTAAAGAGGAGAGTATCATGGCCGATCGCAATTTGCCGCGACCCGCGGCTGTCTATGGAATCGACATTGGCAAGAACCTATTCCACGTCGTTGGCCTGAGCTGCGACGGCACACCTGTTCAGAAATTTCGCTTTCGAGGGGACACCCTTCTTCAGTTCTTTGCGCGCGCACAACCAAGCATAGTTGGCATGGAATCCTGCGTCGGTCCACAGTGGCTCGCCCGGAAGATACAGGCACTTGGTCACAAGGTGCGCCTGATCCCCGTGCAATTCGTGAAGCCCTACGTGAAGTCAAACAAGAACGATATCATCGACGCCGAGGCGATCGCTGAGGCCGCTACGCGACCGACAATGCGCTTCGTTGCCGTGAAGGAGGAGGACCAAGTGGATCTTCAAGCGCGTTTCCTTCGTCATTCAAACGCGCGGCAACTCGAGATTGAATATTCCGGCACCCTGACGCAAAGGTACACCGTACTCGAGGCAGAAAGCCCGCGTCTGATTGATCAGGCGTGTCCTCGAGCCGACCATCTGGCACGGATTCGCGATGCAGCGCTTCCAGTTGCATAAATGTATCCGGCCTCTCGCGAGTGGACTGCTGTTGCAGCCACGCCATGATGAGATCCGCGCACGCCGTTCCCAATAAATAGTTCGGGCAGGAAGCCCGCTTTTTTGCACAGGGCTTACGGCATGTTGATCCACTGTTTCGTCATCACTGTTCCCGAGCCTTGCAATCGAAGCCAGAAGCGTCAGGCAAGGCAGGATCTCTGCGTTCGTAGAGTGCTCCGGGCTTGTTCAAGACCACCCACACAATGCGGGCCATCTTGGCGGCTAGAGCGACAACGGCCTTGTTCGGATGCATCCGAGCCTGGAGCCCGTCGAGCCAGCTTCCTAGGCGATCGCGCGTCCGGTCCAAATGCCGGAAGCAGGATCGCGCGCCCTGCACCAAAAGCTTTCTCAGATAACGGTTGCCGCGTTTGCTGACGCCAAGCAACGTCTGTTTTCCGCCGCTCGAGTATTGCCTGGGCACTAACCCCAGCCAGGCAGCAAGGTCGCGGGCCTTGCGAAACTGCAGCCCATCACCGATCGCGGCAAGTACGGCGGTCGCACCCAATGCGCCGATACCAGGAATTGTCATCAGCCGGCGGGTGACGTCCTCTCGATCGGCAACCGCTTCGATCTCCTGTGTCAATTCGCGGATCCGTTCTTCGAGGCGGCGGAGATCGGCGAAGCGAGCGCCCACCAGGCGACGCATCACTGGCGACAAATCGGCGCACCGCTGGATCATCGTCTCTATCACGTCCGTTTGGCCTATTGCGGGTTCGCGCACGCCCACGTCGTGCTTGGCGGTGAGAGCTTCGTTGCCCTGGCCGAAGGCCTGCAGAATGCCCTCTGGTCGCTCGGTGGGGCGCCGCGGGAGCATCGGACCGACAGCCTGTCGGCCGCATTCCGCAATCTCGATTGCCATGCTCGGGATGATCTGACGCAGCGATACGAGGCCCTTTGTGCCCATTACGGCATGGGGCATTCCCGCAACAATCGAGGCGTTGCTCACGAGAATGATTCGATCGAAGGGCCCCACGGTCATCTGAAGCGAGCAATCGCGGATGCCTTGCTGCTGCGCGGAACTGTCGACTTCGACGATCTTGCCACCTATCGCGGCTTCATCGACGAGATCGTCAGCCGCCGCAATGCCCGCAACGCCAAGCGGATCGATAGCGAGCGCGTGGTGTTGCAGGAGCTGCCCGATCGGCGCACCTCCGACTACGAAGAGGTGATCGTCCGCGTGACATCGTCCGGCGGCTTCACCCTGCGCAAGGTGTTCTACACGGTGCCATCGCGCCTGATCGGTCACCGGCTGCGGGTGCGCCTTTACGATGATCGTCTCGAGATTATCGGCACGTGATCCATTCCCTGCGGCGCAAGCCGATGGCGCTTCTCAATCTGGTCTACCGAGATCGGCTGTTCCCGCGCGATGCCTATTGGAAGACCTTCGATCGGTTGCGCGAACGCTTGCCGGACAAAAAAGCCTGCCGGATCATGGTCGATCTCCTCGCGCTCGCTCATGAACGCGGCTGCGAGACCGAACTCGCCGATCAGCTCACCGCCGACCTCGAGGCCGGCCGACTGCCTGAACCTAACCGGCTGCGCGCTCACTTCGCTCCTGACCCGCCCACCTGCCGAACGTCGTGGTGCAGCTCGCACCCCCTTGCCACCTACGAATGCCTCATCGGTACTGCCGAGATCGGAGGTGCCGCATGAGCGTAGCCAATACCGTTGATACCGCGCGCCTCAATCTGTTGCTCAACGAGCTCCGCCTCCCGGCCATCAAGGTGCTGTGGGCGCAATTTGCCGAGCAGTCCGACAAGGAAGGTTGGCCAGCGGCCCGCTTCCTCGCCACCATTGCCGAGCACGAGATCGCCGAACGCGGTCGCCGGCTCACCGAGCGCCATCTCGTCGAGGCGCGGCTGTCTGCTGGGAAGACCTTCGGCGGCTTCGACTTCGAGGCCGTGCCGATGATCTCCAAGGCGCAGGTGATGGCGCTCGCCGCCGGTGACAGCTGGTTGGGTAAGGGTGCCAATTTGCTCCTGTTCGGGCCGCCCGAGTCCGATTCATACTGCCCACCTCGTTATGCCATTATAGTTCAAGCTCTCTTTGGCGGAGATCGCCAGACGACGGGCGCCGGAAGCGCCGCGCCTGCGCGGCGTTCCTGACCTCGGGGTGCTCCAGATCAGGCGCCTTGATCACCCAGGGTGCGCCCTTGCACAGCTGGTGCGCGGGCAAGCTTCGCTCCGCGATCAGACGGCGAACCGTCGATGGGCTGACCGTCAACGCAGCGGCGGCTTCATCCAGAGTAATTTCTCCTCTCTCCATGCGTTCGCCTTCCCGGTAGGGTGCGATAGCTTGCTGGTTGCGCAAGTGACGAACGCGGGCGCGGGTCCAGCTGTTACCGTGCCCCGTCGACTTGCCGCTCGGTCGAGGACCGCCGCGATCGTGCCGTCGGGCATCTGGCGTGCCAGAACACGCAGGAGATCGATGACATCTGCGGATGTGCTCCAGCGGTGTTGGCCCGTGCGGTTCTTTCTGGTCTCTAGCGCTGTGTGATCGCCGCCCTGCCAGTGGATCACAAGCTCAATTGCCGCATCGCCGACGCATACAACGATTTCGTGGATTAAGGTTCGGATGATCCCCTTGCGCGTGGCAGGCGTCGCCCCAGGACTGTTCCAGGCCCGCTCCAAATCGGAGCCAAGCGCAAGCAGCCGCTCGCGATCCGCCTCGCTCAGAGGACTCTCCGGCTTGGCCAACAGTGCACCGCGCTCTTCCTCGAGCGCGCGGACGGCCAGCAGACGTTCATTCCAACGTCGCTCCAGCTCGCCGGCGACCAGGCGATTGTCGGGATCGACAGCCTCATATCGCCGACGAGCCCGAGTGGCCTCATAGCGCGCTTGCTCACGCTTGGGCAGGCGTATCTCGCTGTGAACGCCGCCAACCCAGTGGACGACGAGGACGATCTCGGAGGCCGCATCATCGATATCGGCTACGACCTCATGGATGAGGGTGCGCACAATGCGCTTCTTGAGGCGAGCATCCGTCGTCGGCGCATCCCAGACCGTTCTGAGGTTCGAGGCCAGAACGCCGAGCGAGGCTGGATCAGCAATGGGGGCAGGCATCGCCGCATTATGCGTGGCGATTTTGCCCTCGACCTCCGCTGCGTGAGCGAGCGTCCTGTTCCAGCGCGCTCCAAGCTCGCCCGCCACCAGCCGGCTCGCGGGGTCAGCGGCATCGTATTGCCGGAAAAGCCTGGTCGGCGGCATAGCGCGCCGCTTCGAGATCGCGACTGAGAGCATCGCGCACCTGATCGCGCCGTTCCCCTGGCTTCCTTGGCGGCAGCGGTTGCGGCGGCGATAGCGCCCGGACCGATGACGCCAAGCAGTGCTTCCTCGATTGCATCATCGACGGGCAGTCCGCCGAAGCCGATGCAGTGAGGGCCGCCATTGTCCATCCAGGCGCGGCTACAGCTATAGCGCGGGATATGGTGGTTCATGCCGGAGTACCGGAGTGTGAGCTTGCGACCGCAGCGCTTGCACCGGATCAGACCGGCCAGCAGCGCGTCACCATGCTTGGGCGCGCCGTGATGCCGACCGGTGGGAGCGTTGCTGCTGACCATGGTGCGGATCGCCTCGAACCTCTCCCAGCTCACATACCCGTCGTGGGTGTTGGGCTTCAGCGCCAGCCATTCGCTCCGCGCCTGCGGCGGATCTTCACGCTCACACCCACGGCGCTGTATCCCGCCGCGACAGCCGTCTTACCATAGGCATAGGCGCCGCCGTAGACCGGGTTCTCAATGATCCGGTGGATGGCGGAGTAGCTCGGTCGCCGCCAGGCCGTTGCGCCGTTGGTCCGCTTCACCGGCAGATCGAGATTGTACTCGTGGAGCCAGCAGAACGGTCGCGCGCTGCCGAGTTCCTCGACCTTGTCGAACACCAGCTTGATCGCTCCTGGACACGCCGATCCGGATCTTTCTCATAACGGTCGCCGGCCTTCACGAAGCCGACGGGCGCTGCCACAACCAACTCGCCCCGGCGCGCCTTCTCGTAGCGGGCCGAGAGCGAGCGCTGGCGCAACAGATCCAGCTCGTACTCGTTGAGGCTGCCCTTGAGCCCGAGCAACAGGCGATCGTTACCGTGCCTTGGCGCGTAGATCGTCTCCTGATCGATCAGAACGGTATCGACCACGCGGCACATCTCGATGAGTTGCTGCCAATCCCGTCTGTTGCGAGCGAAGCGCGAGACTTCGCGGGCGCAAACCGCACCAACTTTACCGAGGCAAACCTCCGCTACCATCCGCTCGAAGCCGGCGCGTTGTACGCCGCCGGCGGCTGAGCGACCGAGATCATCATCGATCACTTCAACCTCTGACCATCCGAGTGCCGTCAGTCGGTCCCGCATGGCGTATTGCAACGCGCCGCTCTCGCGATTGTGTAGCACCTGATGTGCTGAGGATTGACGCACGTAAAGTATCCCCTTCTCCAGATGATGAGGCCTGACCTTGTCAGAGATCATGACCGACCTCCTTCGCGCGCGGCGTCGCTGTCGTCGCGGCATGGTCGAGGATCAACTGCGTCATCAGACTCGTAAGGGCCGCCTGCGCTTCCGCCGGAAGCTCCGACCATGTGGGCGCACCGGTGGCGCCGCTCGACAGGCCGCTCCCGAACAGATCCATCTGCTGCGGCCGCGGTTGTTGATTGTGTCGGTATCCGCTCCCTGGCATTGCCGTCTGGCGTGACATGAGTCGCTCCCCGATTCTGACCGTGAGAGCCTCTGGATGCGCCAGAAAGCAGGGCAGCTGATGGCGTTCGATCCTTCAACGCCAGATCGAGAAGCGCAGAAAGCGCCGCAAGCGCATCGATGCTGACAAACGGTTGAGCTGTCAAAAGCTCGGCGTCAGGGCATGCCGTCCGGTCGAACATCCCTGCTGGCACTTCCAGCCAACGATCTCCTTGCGATCCGTCCAAGGTGCAGCGAAAAACAACATCAAAGCCTTGTCGACGGCTCCATGAACGCAAACTCGGCGCCCAAACCATGGATGATGCCGATAAAGAACCTCGCGAAGAACGGTCCTGTGGCCGTTCTCAAACGTTGTTGTACAACGAACACCGCGGACACTCGGCCATCGGCTATATCAGCTCGGTCGAGATGGAGCGCAAGGTGGGATTAGCTTAACGGGGTGTCCATCAAACCGGCAGCACGCTCAGTGATCACCGGGGAGCGCCGACGGCGTCGGTGGACGAGCGAGGAGAAGGCCCGGATCGTGGCGGAGAGCTTTGAGGAGGGTGCGAACATCTCCGAGGTTGCGCGGCGCAATGGCGTTTCGCGCGGGCTGCTTACGGTGTGGCGCCGCCAAGTTGCGGCGGCGGTGGGGGGCAAGGCACCGAACTTCGTGCCAATCCAAATTGGTCCGGGGATCGATCGCGGGACAGCGGGCGAGCATGAACGTATTTCCGGGCTACAGACGAGGCCTTTGGAGATCGCCGCGCCGCCGGCCAAGGTTTGCGGAGTTGTCGAGATCGAGGTGAACGGGGCGCGCATCCGGGTCGAGCCGGACGTTGAGCTGGCGACGCTGTCGACCGTGCTGGCGGCGCTTCGGGGTATCCGGTGATTGCGCTACGCTCTGACCTCAAGGTGGTGCTGGCGACACAGCCGGTCGATTTCCGCAAGTCGGTGCATACGCTGTCGGCACTGGTGAGCGAAGCGCTGCGTGCGAATCCGTGTTGTGGGGACGTCTTCGTGTTCCGCAGCAAACGCACGGACAGAGTGAAGCTTCTGGCGTGGGACGGCAGCGGCATGGTGCTGATGACGAAGTGGTTGCACCAGGGGCACTTCACCTGGCCGCCGATCCGCGAAGGCGTGGTGCATCTGACTGCGACACAGCTCGCGATGCTGCTCGACGGACTCGAGTGGACGCGCGTCTCGCCCAAGCCGGTGAAGCAGCCGGCCGTTGTCGGCTGAGAGGAGAGGATTTCGCTGGAGCCTGCGCCGCGCGGATGTATGGTCCATTTATGGCGATTCGCCCGGACGTCCTCTCGACTGATCCCGCCGCTCTAACAGAGATGGTGCTCGCGCTCGACGCCGAGAACGAGAAGCTGCGTGTTGCGATGCAGACGCTCAAGGAGATGATCTTCGGGAAGCGCTCGGAACGGCTTGCCACGCTCGTGGCCGAGCAGCTTGAGCTTGAGCTTGACGATCTTGAGACCAGTGTCACGCCGCCGGCAGCTGCCAACGACGATGCACCTGCGGTGAAGCCGTCCGATAAGCTACGTAAGAAGGCGCGCCGCAACATCGGCGCGTTGCCCAAGCATCTGCCGCGCTGTGAGCAGGTCCTGGAGCCGGAGGTGACGGCCTGCCCGTGCTGCCAGGGCCAGCTTCACAAGATCGGCGAGGACGTCAGCGAGGTGTTGGAGTGATCCCGGCGCTCCTGCGCGTGCTGCGCACGATCCGTCCCAAATACGGCTGCCGCGGCTGCACCGATGGCGTGGTCCAAGCCAAAGTGCTGCCGCGCCTGATTGAGGGCGGCATGGCGTCGACGGCCCTCGTGAGCCATGTGGTGGTCTCGAAGTTCGCCCGGTATTTGCCGCTGTACCGGCAAGTTCAGATCCTGGCCGGCCACGGCATCCATCTTGACCGCGCGACACTCGCGGTTGGGTCAAACGTACCGCCTTGTGGCTCAGGAGCCTTTATGAGCTGCAGCTGCGGATCATTCAGGCTGCGCCGCGCGTGTTCTGCGACGAGACGCCGATGCCGGTGCTTGATCCAGGACGACATCGTCCCCGCATCTGCCAGTTCTGGGCGCATGCTATGGATGACCGGCCATGGGGTGGCCCCTCGCCGCCGGCGGTTACCTACGTATTCGCCGACGGCCGCGGCACCGAGGAGATCGCCGGACAGTTGATGGGCTTTTGCGGCGTTCTGCAGGTGGACGGTTATGCCGCCTACAAGGCGCTGGCCCGCCGTCATGGCGGCGCGATCCAGCTCGCCTTTTGTCTCGCCCATGCTCGACGCAAATTCGTCGAGGTGTACAAGTCCACGCAGTCGCCATTCGCGCGCGACGTGATTGAACGGCTGCAGGCGGTCTATGCGATCGAGGCAGAGATCCGCGGCAGCAGTGCGGAGCAGCGGCTGGCCGCCCGCCGCACCAGGAGCGCCCCGTTGATGGTGGCGCTCAATGCGCGACTGATTGAGATGGTAGGTCAGCTGTTTTCCCAATCGAAGCTGACAGAGGCGATCAACTATGCGCTCAATCACTGGGACGGACTGACGCTGTTTCTCAGCGACGGCCGCGTCGAGGTCGATTCCAACACGGTCGAGCGTTCCATGCGCCCGATTGCCATGGGAAGACGCAACGCCTTGTTCAGCGGTAGCGAAGGTGGTGCCGAGAGCTGGGCCATCCTCGCGTCGCTCGTGAACACCGCAAAGCTCCATGAGCTCGATCCGCAAGCCTATCTGACCGACGTGCTGGAGCGCATCGTCTCCGGTGGAACCAAGAGCCATCAACTGCACGAACTGCTCGCCTGGCACTGGAAGGCGGCGCGCCAGCGCACCGCACAGGCCGCGGCATGAGCCCGCGTCGTCATAAAGCAGCGTCGTCAATGGCCGCAGCCGAGATGCCACTTGAGGAGCTCGAGCGATGGCTGCAGGCTCGGGTCGATCAGCAACCTGCCGCCACCAATCTCCCCATGCTCGACGGCTACGTCGCCGCAATCGTGGCCGGACCGGTGTCGATGAGCCCACTCGACTGGATCTGCCCGCTGCTCGCCATCGATGCCGATGCCTTCAACCACAGCGGCACCCCGGAGTTTGCAGCCATATCGGCTGTCGCCCTGCGTCACAACGACATCAGCAACACCCTCTCGACCGCACCCGACAGGTTCGCGCCGATGCACCGGCGTAAACCCAGTGGAGACGTGGATCCGCGACCATGGTGCCAAGGCTTCTACGCCGCGATGCGGCTCAAGCTATTGGCGTGGGCACCGTTGCTGGACACCGGCAACGTCAATCACGGCCTACTTCTACCTATCCTGCTGCACTGTCGCGACGATCAGGGCCGACCGCTGCTTGGACCACCACGAAGCGGCCGCGAGACCAAGAAATTTCTGCGTAACGCCCACGCCGATATTCCCGCGGCGGTCGAAGCCTTGCGGCAATACTGGATGCCGATCCGCTACGCCCGCGCTCAATGATCACTGCGGTCGTGGGAGCTCATGCCGGTTACAGTTAGTCGGCTTGGCGCGGGAGCTTCCATTCCCAGGCAGCAGTTCGCGCAGACGCGAAGCGGGAAGATCGGCGATCCGGGCGAGGACGTCGGAGAGCCGGGCTTTGGGATCGACATCGTTAAGACGACAGGTGGTGATCATCGTCAGCATGATGGCGGCGCGTTCGGCGCCGCGCAGGCTGCCGGCGAAGGTCCAATTGCGCCTTCCCAAGGCGATGCCGCGCAACGCTCTTTTGGCGGCGTTGTTGCTGAGGCAGATCCTGCCATCGTCGAGGAAGCGGGCAAAGTCGGCTCAGCGCCTGGCATGTAATTCGTGGGCTTCAGGACCTCGGAGGAGCGCGAGAGGGTTTCTCGCTCGCGCAGCAGCCAGGCGTGCATGTCGTCGAGCAGCGGCTTAGCGCGATCGGGGAGCTGGTTTACCCTTGCTGCCTACCCTGGCGTTCTTCTCGATATCGGCCAACTCGAAGAAGCCCCGCCGCGCATGCGCGAAGCAGAATGCCGGCGTGATCGGCATCGCTTTCCTTTGCGGGTCGAACAACGGCTCGAAGCCGCTATAGCAATCGGCTTGCAGGATGCCGGCGAAGGCGGCCAGATGCCTCTGGGGATGCTGGCCTCGCCGGTCGGGTGAGGCGTAATAGACCGCAGCCGGCGGCGCCGGCCCACCGAAGGGCCGGTCATCCCGCCCATAACTCCAGCTCCGGCGGGTCGTGCACTTGCCCTTCGCCAGGACGCGGATGGTGGTGTCGTCGCCATGAAGGCGCTCGACTGCGAGTACATGACGCTCGATCAGCTGGAAGAGCGGCATGATGGCGAAGGTTCCGTGGCCGACCTGGTCAGCGAGCGTCGACAATGGCAGGTCGATCCTCTCGCACTTGGTTGAGCGGGATATGCATGCCGAACTGTGCGTCCAGCGAAGGCTGGCATGTTCAGCAGGAGTAAGTCCTGCCGGGGAAAAAGTTAGCTCCCCGTAGTGTGGGTAGCAGAGGAGATAGAAATAGAACCTTTGAAGCCTATCGACAAAACTCCCTTGGGGAGACCACGAGTCATCGGGCCGTATCAAAAGAGAACGCGTTGTGGCCTCGAAAATGCTGAAAACCGAAAGTCGAGCCTGCAGTTTAGGGGCGAAGGCAGCATGATCCATCGAATGCTAACTGACACGACGGGTCATTTCGGCGGGGTGAAAGCGACAGCACGGTGACAAGGACATGCCGAGCAACTGGAGAAGCCTTCATCCCGGAGAGAAATCGCCGGAAGAAGGTAGGTCGTATAACCGGAGATCCCGGGAAATCGACCGAAGATGAGAAGGTGGCGGCCGGGACTGGAGTAGCGATGAAGCGGAGTAACTCCCGTGGAGCAAAGGGTCCCTGCCATTTGTGATGTCTCTAACGTAAGGAAGGCAAGGACGAGATGATAAAGGCGTCCATCGATTTGCAAGACCTGAGGCGGAGACTATACGTCAAGGCGAAGGCTGAACCGTCCTGGCGTTTCTGGGGTCTATACGTCCACGTGTGCAAGATGGAGACCCTGCGCGCAGCGTATGAGATGGCGAAAGAAAACGACGGCGCACCGGGAATAGACGGGGTGCGCGGCGGCGATCAGGGTGAGACTCCGTATTGCCTCACCTATCGATGCTCCCGAGTGCGATCGGTTGCCTCATTTATTTTGCTCCCGGCTTGGGTTGAGGAGGAGGCCGGGTGCGGAGATGGCCGGGGTTTCGGAGCGCCCGGCCTCCTCCGCTGGCGTCTGCCACATCATTGGGTTGTTGTGACCTCATGCCCCAGCAGCGTTTCCTCCGTAGGAACGAACAACAACGCGTTCGCTTGCTCGCTGCGCCAGGATTTAAGCCTACGCTGAAGCGTTCGAAGAAGCTTGTTCGGATAGGCTCCAGGATATTCCGCCTGCAACCGGGAGAGCAGTTCGCTACCAGTCCGCCAAGGCTCGGCTTCAAACCATTTTCGCAAATCTAGCGTTGCCCGGATGAGCGGGTCGGGACGCCGCCGGCCTCTTTTCGCTTTCACGATTGGCCGATCCGTCGGTCGCATAGCTCCGTCTTTCCAGGCGGTTCGTAGGCTTGCCAGGAAGAGATCGATCGGTTGCGATGCCGCAGCAGGATGGGCGATTGGCTGCGTATCAGCGAGCGCCGCGAGGCGTTCCTGCGCGCCGCGGATGTCGCGCAACAACGCGACCGGGTCGAGAGCGGCATAGATTTCTTGGAGATGGTGACGAATCGCATCGGGCGTGCGGGCGTCGGCGGCCAAGCGCTGGTGTGGCGTTGCCGGTGCGCTGTATGTCTTACGCACACGAGCACCGTCGCGCTGCTTGGCCATCAGTTTGAATGAGGGTTGGAAGAAGTTCACGAACAGCCGCGCCGATCGATAGAGTTCAGCCAGCAGCTTGGCCGCTTCCAGGCCCTCGAGCCGACGATAGCCGACCATCCTGCGCACGACGGCACCGTTCTTCTGCTCGACGAACGCCTGGTCGTTCTTCCGGTAGGGCCGGCAACGCGTGAAGACGATGTTGGCCGCATCGCAGTAGGCTTTCAGCGTCTCATTCATGAACACCGTATCATTGTCCGTATCGAGGCCGATCAGCGCAAAAGGCAATTGTTTGCGCAATTCCGTCAACACCGTGCTCAACAGTGTTTGTTCGCGCACGATCAGAGGAGCGCACTCCGTCCAGCCGGTAGCAATGTCGGTGAGCACGAGGGTCTGGATGAAGCTGCCGCGCGCCGATAGACCGCTATGCGCTACAAGGTCAGCCTCGACGAACCCCGGCGCCGGATCGTTCCAATCTGCCGACGTCCGTATTGGAATACTGCGACGCAACGAGTGCGTCGCGTGCCGTCGGCGCTTGCGACCTAATCCTTCTCGGACCCGTGCCAACGCGCGGTCGATCGTCGCAGCACTCATTGCCAAAAGTTTGTCGCGGATCTCGGGAGCAAGGTCGAGGTGGCCGTGCCGTTCCATCGCTTCAATCAGCGCAGGCATTAACGCCTTCAGCCGCTTCCCGCAGATCCGGTCTGACGCCTCCCAAAGCAGCAAGAGCGCGTTGTGTTCCGCCTCATTATAGATCCGACGTCGCGCCCGTCGGCCTGCGCTTACGTCTTCCTGGCCTCGAAGTAGACGCATCGCATGTTTGCGATGGAATCCGGTGATGTCGACGAACTCGTCTAATATCCGCGCCTTCTTCGCACGATCCGAACGCCGATAGCGCGCGCCCGCCGCCGCCGTCAGTTCCTTCCGCGTTGCCATGCTCAGCCACCCCATCTGCGCCCCCGCTTGTTCCCGATCCAGGGGAGCAATTTACGTGAGGCAACGGCTCAGCATCCGGTAACAATTAAGGCGAGGCAATGCGCGCTCTCATCCTGATTGTCGCGCTATAACGGGGTGACGTTCGAAGCCATCGAAGCGCGAGGCGTGGAGTCTCTGCTCGAGCAATTACGAGACGAACTGATCGAGCGCACTTATAAGCCACTTCCATCAAGGAAGCGGGAAATACCGAAGGACGGGGGCTCCAAGGTCCGCGTTCTGTCGATTCCGGCTATCCGCGACAGAGAGGTACAGGGGCGCTCAAGCTCATACTCGAACCTGTATTCGAGGCGGATTTCCAACCGGGATCGTTCCCAAGCGGACAACACATGAAGCGATCAAGCGAGTTGCTAAAGCAATAGCTGAGCGGAAGACGCGGGTTCTCGATCTTGATTTGCGGGCCTACTTCGACAACGTCCGGCATGATCGGATTCTGGAGAAGGTAGCCCTGCGGGTTGATGATGGGGACGTCATGCATCTTCTGCGGCTTGTGCTGAAAGCTTCTGGCAAGAAAGGCGTTCCGCAAGGCGGCGTAATTTTCACCCTTGCTCAGTAACCTCTACCTCAATGAGGTGGACAAGATGCTGGAGCGAGCACGTGAAGTTACACGTCGCGGCAAGTACACCAATATCGAATATGCACGTTTTGCTGACGATATGGTTGTCTTGATCTATGCCCACCAGCGACATGACTGGCTGCTCGGCGCTATAAACAAGCGCTTGCGGGAGGAGTTCGCCAAGTTACAGGTTGAGGTGAATGATGAGAAGAGTCGCATAGTTGACCTGGCCCGAGGCGAGAGCTTCGGCTTCCTGGGAATCGACTTCCGCTATCTCCGCAGTCTGCGCGGAGTGATGCGGCCGTATTACACGCCCAAGCTCAAAAAGCGGACGGCGCTTCTGCGGGGGCTCAAGGAAGTGTTTGGCAGCTATCGGTCGCAACCGATTAGTCGGGTGATAAGCCTGATCAATCCAAAGCTCCGAGGATGGGTAAACTACTTCCGGATAGGCGATTCCAGTAAATGCTTCCCTACATCAGAGACTGGGTAGAGAGGAAGGTCAGACGCCATCTGGCGAAGGCACGGAAACAAAAGGGCTTCGGCTGGAAGCAGTGGAGTAACTCGTGGCTGTACGACACCTTGAAGCTGTTCAACGGCTACCGGGCGAGTGCCGCCGAAGTAAAAGCTGCTCCAACATGATAGGTCCATAAGCCTTGTCATGAAGCAAATGGGAGCGCGTAGTGCGGGAAATCTGCATGCTGCGTGCGATGTGGCGGGGGCTGGAAACGTGCATGACCGGGAAAACTGGTTAAGCGGCGCGCCAGTCCTCGACCCCACTGTCGAACAGGATCGTCGCCAGCAATTGCGGACCGATGAAGCCGCGCGGCGTGGCATGGAACGGTGCCGGCGGCTGGCTGATCTTCTCGCAATCGCGGCAAGTGAACTTCTCTCGCACGGTCTCGATGACCTTGAACCGGCGCGGGATCTCCCAACGTCTCGGTCACATCCTCGCCCAGTGCTGCAACAAGCCGTTCCTTCTCATCCTGCGACCACCGGCGCCGCCGCTCGGCCGATGTGATCACCTCCGCCCCTCGAAATCGGCATAGTGCTTCTCCCAGGATTACCCGTAGGACCTGCAGCGTTCGCGTCCGTCAAACAAGACGGCCCGCAACGGAGGAATACCACAGAGTCACCTGCTCTCCTTCTTCAGATGAACTGAAGGGCCACCGCCGCCAGAGGTGCGATAAATGGCTTGCGCCCAGTCGAAGGGCGAGAAGATCTCTCCGCTCGCGTTTGCCAGCACCTTCCGCACCACCATTGGGTCGTTAGGGCGCGCGACCTGCCCCATTCGGACGTAGTTCCTAGGATTGACAAAGTCCGTGTAACTGGGCATTTGCCGCGGCGGCCCGGTGCTACTTGAGTTAGCTCAGAACGGATCGGGTCGCCTCACGGTGAGGATGACCTTCACTCATGAAGCGCGCCCGATGTGCGACACGTGCCGGGCGTGGAATGCGGAGTTTCTAAACGCTTGCGGGCTCCCTGGCGAGTTCGTCAATGACTTGCCTGGTTGCCTGATAGGCAAGCTCGACAATCTCATCAATCTCGCCTTCCGAGACGACAAGAGGCGGAGCAAAACCCAGAATATCGCCATGCGGCATTGCCCGAGCAATAAGTCCCCGCTCGCGAGCAGCCTTCGAGATGCGGGCGCCGACTTTGAGCTGGGCGTCGAACCGTCGCTTCGTGTGACGGTCCGCGACAAACTCGATAGCGCCGAGCAAGCCGACGCCGCGAACTTCGCCAGCGATCTCCAATTGAGCGAACCTTTCCTTAAGCCGCTTTTGAAAGTGCGCGCCGACCACCCTGGCGCGATTGCTGAGCTGCTCCTTTTCAACGATATCGAGCACTGCGTTGGCGGCGGCGGCAGCGATCGGATGACCCGAGTAGGTGTAACCGTGTGAGAATGCGCCAACGCGATCGGCGGCCCCCTCCATAACAGAGTAAACCTTCTCCCCCACGATGGCTGCCGAGAGCGGCATGTAGCCCGAGGTGAGCCCCTTGGCGACCGTTACGAGATCCGGCTCCATCCCGTATAGAGTACTGCCAAAGTCGGCCCCGGTTCGCCCGAATCCACAGATCACCTCATCGGCGATGAGAAGAACGTCATACCGCCTGAGTACGGCCTGAATCTCCCGCCAATACCCGCTGGGCGGCGGTGTGATGCCTCCGGTACCAAGGACAGGCTCGGCAATAAACGCGCCGACCGTTTCCGCGCCCTCCCGCACAATTAGCTCTTCGAGTTCGGCCGCACGCCGACGAGAAAAGGCCTCCTCCGATTCCCCGTGCTCAGCGCCCCAATAATGGTGGGGAGTGCCTGTGTGCAGAATACCCGGAAACGGAAGGTCCATTTGATCGTGATAGAACGACATTCCCGTCATTGATCCAGAAATGACCGAGCACCCGTGATAACCGCGCTCGCGAGAGATGATCTTCTTCTTCTTCGGCTGACCACGCAGATTGTTGTAATACCAGACGAGCTTGGCCTGAGTTTCGTTGGCATCCGATCCGGAAAGTCCGTAGAAGACTTTGCTGGCGTTTCCCGGTGCCATTTGCACGAGGCGATGCGAAAGCTTTGCGAGCTCTTCGGTCGTGTGAGCAGCGTACGTGTGGTAATATGCGAGCTGATAGGCCTGCCTTGCGATGGCCTCGGCAACTTCGGTACGCCCATAGCCGATATTGACACAGTAGAGACCGGCAAAGCCATCGATGTATGTTCGGCCCTCCGCATCCCGAATGGATATCCCTTTACCACCTGTGACGATTGTGGGATCGCCAAGCTTGCCGCTCGCGAAATCCTTCAGCTGCGTGAAGGGATGCAGAACACTGGAACGATCTCGCTCAGCGATGGTCTTGATATCAATCATATAGTTCTCCTATGCCGCCAAATCGCCGAAACAGACGTATTTGTGTTCCATGTACTCTGCTAAACCGTGCTTCGACCCTTCTCGTCCGAGTCCGGACTGCTTCCAGCCTCCGAACGGAATGGGCGGTCCAGTAAAGGAAGCTGTATTGATTCCGAGCATGCCGCACTCGATCTGCTCAGAAAGGCGGAGCGCCCGGCGAAGGTTGTTTGTGTAGATGTATCCAGCCAGCCCCATTTCGCTGGCGTTCGCCCTGGATACAACCTCCGCCTCAGAATCGAACGGGAGCACGGCAGCAACCGGCCCGAAGGTTTCTTCATGCGTGATCAGCATGTGGTCGGTGACATCGCTGAGCAACGTCGGAGGAACGAAGTTTGCACCCAAACTTGCGCCCTTGTCGGCGCAAAACACCCGCGCCCCCTTTTTTGCGGCGTCGTCGATGTGGGCCCTGCATTTGTTGGCAACCGACAGCTTTGTCATCGGCCCTATATCAGTTGTCGTTTCCAGGCCGTGCCCGACTCTGAGCTGAGAAATAGGGGTGGCAAACGCCTCGACGAAGGCGCGGTAGATCTTTCTATGCACGTAGATGCGATTGGCGGCGAGACAGTCCTGGCCCGAAGTGGTGAACTTTGCGTCCATCGCTCCCTTAACCGCCTTGTCGACATCGACGTCGTCAAAGATGATGCACGGAGCGTGGCCCCCCAGCTCAAGCGACACTTTCTTCACGGTTTGTGCCGCCTCTGCCAGAAGCAGGCGCCCAACTTCGGTAGAACCAGTAAACGAAAGAGCTCGCACCCTCGTATCGCGCAACAGTGGTTTCGAAAGCTCGATTGAATCACCGACAAGCACCTGAAATACGCCACGCGGAATACCAGCTTCTTCGGCCAACCTAGCCAGGGCAAGGGCCGACAATGGCGTCTCGGGAGCCGGCTTCACGACGATCGGGCAGCCCGCGGCAAGAGCAGCTCCCGCCTTTCTCGTGATCATCGCGATTGGAAAATTCCATGGCGTGATCGCCGCCGCAACACCGATTGGCTGCATTCGCACATGAAGCAGGCTTCCCGCTTTGTGACTCGGAATGGTCTCGCCATAGGTGCGCTCGCCTTCAGCGGCAAACCATTCCAGAAAGCCCGCGCCATATGTGATCTCGTAGCGTGCCTCCGCCAGAGGCTTTCCTTGCTCGCTGGTCATAAGAACGGCGAGATCCTCTGAATGGCCGCGGATCAGGGACGCCCAAGATTTGAGGATCACTCCTCGCTCGGTGGGCAGCAGACGCCTCCATGCAACAAACGACTTCTCTGCTGCTCCGATTGCCAGCTCCATGTCGGCCGCCGAGCAACGGGCAGCTTCCGCGATTTCCTCCCCCGTCGCGGGGTCGACAACCGCGTCCTTCTGCCCGCCGTCCGTCCACTTGCCGTCGATGAACGCTGCCCCCGCTAAAAAGTCTCGTCGTCTGAGAGTTCGAAGGTGCCGCATAGCGAGGCCACCCCACTCCGGGCGTCTGTGCCGAAAGCCTTGAACACCCATTTTGAAACTCCCGCGCCGTCACTTATTGAAATTGCTGGAGTAATCAGGATACTAGTGACGCAAACAGATTTGCGTCGCATTTTCGGTGCGCGGGATGAATTCCTGCAAAGCATTGATGCCTTGCGACGAAACGCAGCTTAGGGCTGGAGACAACCGCTATGCGTTACGATCGGATAGATGCACGCATCCTGGAGATCGTGCAAAAAAACAATCGCCTCACGTCCGAGGTCATTGGCGAAATGGCGGGGCTTTCCCCCACGGCGTGTCAGAGAAGGTTGAAGAGGCTCCGTTCGGAAGGAATCATTGAGTCGGATGTGTCCATCGTCTCGGCAAGAGCAGTGGGAAGGCCGATTCAGATGCTTGTCCTCGTGAATCTCGAGCGGGAGCGCTCCGATATCATCGACAAATTCAAGAAGGCCATCAAAACGTCGAGTGAAGTCGTAAATGGCTTCTATGTCACGGGCGATGCAGACTTCGTTCTGTACATAACGGCTCGCACGATGGAGGACTACGAGCTTTTCACCAGACGCTTCTTTTACGAGAACCCCGATATTAAGGGGTTCAAAACCATGGTCATCATGGACCGCGTAAAATCGGGGTTTGCAGTTCCAATCGAAATGCCACCGGACAGATAAGCGATCTTTGATCGCGACGTCCCGACGGTCCAGCTGTTTTGAGCACTCGTGAAAGAATGAGAACCATACCGAAAGCTCTGACAATTCTGACTTCTCACAATCCTCTTCAACCCAAAACAGGCCTAACGAACTCGCCCCAGTGGGCTTGGTCGAATTACGTGCCAGAATGGTGCTTGAAAGCAAAAAAAGGAGGGGCCACTCCAAGGGTGGCCCCTTCAAGTTAGGGAGGAAACGCCCCTAGGGGGCCTGGGAGATCAGGCCGCAGCCTGTTCGATCGGTGAAAATGGTAGGCCGAGACTCTCTGCCACTGCCTTGTAGGTCAACCGGCCCCGATAGACGTTCAGGCCAGCGCGCAAGTGCGGATTTTCAAGCACGGCCGCAAAGCCCTTGTTTGCCAAAGCCAAGCCAAAAGGCAAAGTTGCGTTGTTGAGGGCCTGACTTGAGGTAAGCGGGACTGCACCGGGCATGTTGGCAACGCAATAGTGGATCACGCCGTCGACTTCGTAGGTTGGATCAGCATGGGTGGTGGCACGCGACGTCTCAAAGCAACCGCCTTGATCGATCGCGACGTCAACGACCACAGAGCCTTGCTTCATCGAGCTCAGCATCTTGCGCGACACCAGCTTCGGTGCACTGGCTCCTGGGACGAGCACGGCGCCAATAACGACGTCTGCGGCAGAGACTTCCTCTTCAACGCTGTCGATGGTCGAGTACCTGGTGCGGACGCGGCCCTCGAATAGCTCGTCCAGTTCGCGAAGGCGGTTGATCGAACGGTCGATGACGGTGACTTCCGCACCCAAACCGGCTGCCATTCGGGCGGCATGCGTACCGACGACACCGCCACCGATGACAACGATACGAGCGGGCTGAACGCCAGGCACGCCGCCGATCAATAACCCCCGCCCGCCGCTGTACCGTTTTAGGGCCGCGCCGGCAGCCTCGATCGTGAGCCGGCCCGCGACTTCGCTCATTGGCGCAAGCAACGGCAAGCCCCCGTTCGAGTCGGTGACGGTTTCATAGGCGATCGCTGTGCAACCCGATTTCAGCAGTCCTTTTGCCTGCTCCGGATCGGGCGCCAGATGCAGATAGGTGAAGAGGATCTGATTCTCTCGGAGCTGGACCCATTCGGACGGCTGCGGCTCCTTGACCTTGACTACCATCTCGCTCGATGCAAACACCTCCCGAGCAGCCGCGGCGATTGTTGCACCGGCCTTCCGGTATTCCTCGTCGCTTGCCCCGATGCCAGCGCCGGCATTGGCCTCCACCAATACTTGGTGGCCGGCAGCCACATATTCCCGGACAGCTCCAGGGGTCAGGCCCACGCGATATTCGTGTGTTTTGATTTCCTTGGGAACACCGACTTGCATCTTGCAATCTCCGCTTTTGCTGAACCACTTCTAATCGGAACCACGCGGTGAAATTGAGAAGGGACCGGCGAACGACGCAGAAATTCAGCAACCTCGGCGTTCTTGCGCACAATTCCAGCAGAGTGCGCGAGATGGTGATGGTTTGCTATTCCTGGCGCCGCAATCGGCACAGTGGCAGCCGACACATCGATCCAAAGGAAGTTTCGCACAGCGATTTTCACGTATTTAACGGCCTTCGGTTCCTCCACGGGGCTCTGGGCGAAACATCCCCTCTGTCCCGCTCCACGCAAAAGCTGCATGAATCCCGGCGGATATTTATGGCGGAACAGTTGCCCAGCAACGCGCGCATGCCGCCAGGGCTCGCCGATCGAATGGCAACGATACGCTCAGAGATTGTGAGCATCATGGAGCGGCTGTCAATGATCGCTCGAAAGCGGCCTTTCCGATTGTGACGATCGCGTCCACCTTCGGTCTTGGTGATGACGAGCGCAGGCGCGAGCCCGGGATATTGCGATGGACTACGGCTCGGCGCAATCAGCACCGCGACCGGGCCACCTATCTGCGGACGCCTAGTGTTGAAAACCGGTGTCCTCGTGCAAGAAGGCGAGTGCTGCGAGCGAGAGTGGCCCATTGTTCTCCTTTGAGAGACCTTAACGCACTAGCGGCAGGCCTGGAATCGCTGAGGCCGC
Source organism: Bradyrhizobium guangdongense (assembly GCF_004114975.1). Classification (NCBI taxonomy): domain Bacteria; kingdom Pseudomonadati; phylum Pseudomonadota; class Alphaproteobacteria; order Hyphomicrobiales; family Nitrobacteraceae; genus Bradyrhizobium; species Bradyrhizobium guangdongense. Next base: position 180,860 of record NZ_CP030052.1, on the reverse strand, counting down.
AGCGGATTGCGCGTCAGAGTTCGAATAGCTCGCGCGGCAACTTCGTGAATGGTTCACCTGCAACGTCGGTATGCGGAAGGTTTCGCTGATCACATAACCACGTCTTCATCGATCCAGTTTTCAAGCATGAGGTGAAATGTCGTATTCGGCTTGAGGACCGTGTTATCGCCGTCCTTCAAGCTAGCTGTAGGTTCCGTCCAATCTATCGCGACGGCGTAGCCGCACCGAGACTCCTTCACCAAGCCATCGCGTTTTCAAGTTGGAGTTGAAAGCTATGGCGACGTCGCTGCAGGTCCTGCCGGGTTTGGCGGCGGCAAGTGCAGCTTCCAACCTGGCAACGTTCCCTTCATGCAACCGGCGTATGTGATCCGACGGCTTACCGATCGCGACATCGTGCGCATCAGCGGAGAGGTCTAGCCATGACGCCCGCCGCTGAACTCGAAATTGCTCTGCGAGCCCGTCTGGAAGACGTCTTCGGTCCAGCGAATGTGACACGTGGAGATGCGTGCGCAGCGCAAAGAAGAGGCCCGCAAAATCCGTGCTGGGCTTGCCGTTAGCGCTGCGCACCAATGTTGCAATGACCTCGGCGGATTCATTGGCCTCGCGCGCGCCTGAGCGGATAACGTCTCTCGCTTTGAGCATGCCGGCGTCGGAAATAGCGGTAGCTTCCCGCATCATCGCGAATTCCGAGTCCGATTTCACGCCGCGGATCCGGGTCACGGCGTTAGTGCAGTAGACGATGTTCGCGCCTGTCGAGCGAGATTTGAACTTCTTAACTGTCAGCGGGCAAGAGCCGTTCTTCCAGACCGGTCCATTTGCGGCCGACGCCATCGTCCAAGATGAAGTCGATGGTCTCCTCCCGTTCGGGGTAGCGATGAGCGCCTCCGAATAACCAGTGACACGACTGCGATCGACAAACATCTGATGGATCGCCGCCGGCCAGACCATTCTGCGCGTCAGGAAGGTCGGCTACTCATCCGTTAAAGTCACGACCAGCCCCCGCGGAACATAGCCCGACCTCGAAGTGTATCCGGAGAGATATATGATGTTAGCCGGAGCCGTGACCACCGCTTCGACCTTCGCCGCTCTATCTCCGACTTGACGGCGGATAATCTCCGCAGATACCCGCCGCGGGCGAATGCTTGCGAAGCCTTAGGCATTGCCATGTGCAAACTCCTTCTGGAAAGAGTGGGTCGTTCTCTCGCGTGGATCGAGGGCGGGCCGGCGGATCTTTTCGTGTCATTTGTGGCGGGATCGTACATCGGCGCCGCTACGAATTCAGCATCTCCAAGCAGTACCTGATCGCGAGCTCAGCTGTCGGAACGAGCAGATCGTCCGAGGCTCCGAAAGTTGGCGTGTGCACGCCGGACTCGTTGCCTTGCTCCTTGCTGCCAAACCAGAAGTAGATCGAGGGCACGCACGCGGAGTAGAATCCGAAATCGTCGCTGCCGCCGCCTGCGCTCGACGACTTCAGGTCGGAAAACTTGTCTTTGCCCACGGTCTCGACCACCAGCCGCCGAAACCTGTCAACCATCACGTCGTTGTTAATGACCGGCGGTTCACCGAATTTGTGGGAGAACTCCGCTTTCCCGCGGTGCATCGTCGCGACCCCTTCAGCTATTTCTCGCACGCGCTGAACCAGGAGCTCTCTCCGCTCACAACGGCTTGTTCTGATAGTTCCGGTCATCGTAACTGACGGGCAAATGATATTTGTGGCTTCGCCACCTGCAATCGTCCCGATTGTGACGATCGCCCCGTCATCGAAGGGCATTTCCCGCGACACGACCTTTTGGACCTCATTGATGAATGCCCCGGCCATCGCAATTGCATCCACGCCCGCATGCGGCCTCGCGCCGTGGGCCATGGTCCCGATAAGTGTGATCGCGAACTGATCGGCGGATTGTGTCACAGCGCCTGGGCGTGCGCCGAACATCCCCGCGGGCAAATCAGTTTTGACGTGGAACCCAACAGCAGCGTGGAAGCCGCTAAGCAGGCCCTGCTCAGCCACTGATCGTCCGCCGAGTGGCTCCGCCTCCTCGGCGGGCTGGAAAAACACGCGAAGCTTGCCAGAAAAGCTCTCTCGCATCCGATGAAACGCAAGTGCGGTACCCATAGCGATCGACGCATGCAGGTCATGACCGCACGCATGCATATGACCTGGGACCCGGGACTGATAGGACAAGTCGTCCCGGGTTTCCTGGATCGGCAAGGCATCGATGTCGCCCCGTATGGCGACGGAGCGCTGCGGCCCGGAGGCTAAACCGTGGATGTCGACGTAAAGGCCGGTTTTGTGAAAGGTCTTCGCATCGAACAGCCCAAACCGTTCAAGCGTTTCGCGGATCCGCTGTTGAGTTTTCCACTCGTTGTTGGAAAGCTCCGGCTCGCGATGCATAGCATGCCGCATTTCGATCACCACGTCCTTTTCGGAACTGGAAAGCAGATTGTTTGCGCTTGTGTTTGTAGTCCTCTTCATCTTCGCGGCCTTCCAGTTGACGCTTGAGTCAATGTAGCAGGTCGGGTAGGCGGGGAGCAGCGACTAGCGTGGCTATCGCGCAGCAATGCTGCAAGGTTGTCGTCCGATGCGCACAATCTGAGAGCATCTGATCCTGGCGGGCGCCGGATCGCAGGGCCTCGGAAGAGGCCCTGCACAACCAAAACAAGCTAACGGCGCGCCTGTCGATCGGGACTACCATCACGGCCCCGGAGCCGTCAGCTTCTCAGCTCTTTGGTCATCCTCTATCCGAGGCCTGCGCCCTGCTCCCTGAATGCTCTCCAGTCGATCGGCCGCTCCAGCGCTGCTCGTTCGCGCCTCTGCCGAAGGAAATGGTGGGTCTTTGGGCAAATATGGCGCCGGCCTTCAAAATAATTGCGGCTGCAAATGACAATATCATTGCGACACGTCGCAGCTCCGTACCCCAGCTCCAGGCTTTCACGCAAGGCGAGGCATCGGCCGGTATTGTGGACAGCCGAGCACATGAGGCGCGGAAATCCGGGACGCCATTGGAACGGTCGTCGCGTGCGAGGGCATCTACGCGGTGACCTCGTTTACCCTCATCGTGCGGGATGTCGCAATAGGAGGTGCGCTAGCCTACATCGATCCGCTGCTTTCCGCTCAGGGTATGCTGGCTGTACCAAAAGCGCTCCGCTACGGCCCACGACTGACGTGGCGCTCGGCGAGCTGGCTGCGGAGATTCTCATGAATTCGTAGCGAGCAGAACGAGTCAGCCAGTATAACTGTTGGCGGGCATGGTTAAGATCTTTCGCTTCAGGTCCTCGATGATCCGGTCGACTAGCGCAGTATCGGGCCGGACCGGCCTCCCTCCCTGCAGATCTTTGCCGGCGTCCACTCGCATAGCGCCGGTGGCTGGAGGGCATGTGGCGCTGATCGTCGTGTGCCGCCCGTTGCCACTGCCACGCATATGCACGCTCGCCTCCAAGGAGGGTTCAATCGTTCGTGCGCTGATCCGCGCTTCTAGTCTAACTCAGCGGCGGGCGAAGCGATAGGGCACCGAATATGGTGTTGTTCGATCTCGACGTGATAGTCGAGCCCGACCCGCCATTCGGCATGGACCCACGGCTGGCCCGGAAGCGGTTTGAGAATTGGCGCATCAATTTCCTCGAAAGCTGGCGCCGTATGCGGCCATACTGACGCAGTACCCGTTCGTCATTGAGCTTGGCCAGCCACTAGGCGATCGCGCGGTTGAGTTCGGCCAGGCTGTAAAAAGTTCGGTTGCGCAACCGCCGCAGCAGCCAACGCTCGATGATTCCCACCGCAGGCCTCGACCTTTGCCTTATCTCTCGGGCGAGGCGGCCGTGCCGGAATGCTGCGCCATATCGCTGTAGCTGCGGTCGACTATGGGGTCACAGAGGCAGGCCTCGATCACCGCGATCTTGGCGTTGTGGGCACCAGCAGTTGCGTCGCGTCACCAAAAAAGCTGTAGGCCGCGTCGTTTCCCGCGATCCAGTCGCCGAGCTGCTCGGTCCACGTCGCTAGCGGGAATGACAAGCTGGATGCGCCCATGACCGCAACGAAGCGCGCGATCATTTCGGAACTCCGCGCGCCATCAAATCGGTACGGTGCGCGCGATGACCTCGGAATCGACAGACCACGGCGGTGAGCGCCTTCTCGGCCATCCGGCGCGGCTCCAGGAAACCCGGGAAGTAGGAGCCCTTGCGCAGCTTGGGATGCGAAGCTCGACCGTGCCGGCCAGGTCTCCCAGGTCCGGTCGAAGCTCACCGTTGCGCTGGGCCAGACGCTCGGGGTTCTTCTCGCCGTAGGCTGCACCGACCTGGCCTTCGACTTCCAGCTCCATCAGCCGCTGGGCAGCAAAGCCGATCATCTCGCGCAAGAGATGGCCGGAGTTCGAGACCCTGACGGCTCGCTTCCGTCTTTCCGTTCCACGCATCACTCGAGGGCGCAGGCGCGCATATGACGCGGGTTACGCTCGGGAAGAGCCGGGTGCGGGAAGTCTGCCCGCCCGGATCTGTGAGGGCGAAGCCGAATGGCTGAGTTACTCGACCACGACCCCGGTACAGGACCACGATGTCAAAAACCGGAAGTTTGCTCATTCGGCGGATTGCGGGTGCGACAATGGAAATTTAGCCCACTCGAGTAGGATCACAGCGATTTCTCGCACGCCGAGCGCAGGCGCTCAAGCACTTAGCGACGTCTGCATCGATGCTCGCAACGGCTGCGCCAGCTCCCCCGTCTGCAAAGGTGGCGGTGCTGACTTATGAGTCGACGCATTGCAGTGAGGATTTGCTCGGCATCGACGACGTCGCGCAGCGCGCACGAATTGGGATTGGCGGCAAGGGTGCTCATAGTGGAGACCATTCGGACGACATAAGAGGACCATTGTCGCCGCGTATCGAAGTGTATGCTGGCGGAGGCTCCGCAGCCGCCGGTGGCGACGATTCCGACACCAAAGGCACGAACGATATTGCATCTGCCGAAGCCGGCAGCACCAGTTGTTGAACGCGCCCGGCGTCGCCAGTCATGTACCTGCTGTGTCCGGCAGCCATGGCGGCGGGCGATATCGATTGCAATCGCACCCGGCTCAAGGCTTTCCGCGGCGATCTGACCCTTCAGGCGTGCGGACGTCCGCTGCCAGGCGCTGGTGAGGCGTTGCCGGCGCGCTGTATGTCTTGCGTACACGAGCACTGTCGCGCTGCTTGGCTAACAGTTTGAACGAGGGTTGGAAGAAGTTTACGAACAGCCGCGCTGATCGACAGAGTGCGGCCAGCAGCTCGGCCGCTTCCAGGCGAGTTCGTCGACATCACCGGATTCCATCGCAAACATGCGATGCGTCTACTTCGAGGCCAGGAAGACGTAAGCGCAGGCCGACGGGCGCGACGTCGGATCTATAATGAGGCGGAACACAACGCGCTCGTGCTGCTTTGGGAGGCGTCAGACCGGATCTGCGGGAAGCGGCTGAAGGCGTTAATGCCTGCGCTGATTGAAGCGATGGAACGGCACGGCCACCTCGACCTTGCTCCCGAGATCCGCGACAAACTTTTGGCAATGAGTGCTGCGACGATCGACCGCGCGTTGGCACGGGTCCGAGAAGGATTAGGTCGCAAGCGCCGACGGCACGCGACGCACTCGTTGCGTCGCAGTATTCCAATACGGACGTCGGCAGATTGGAACGATCCGGCGCCGGGGTTCGTCGAGGCTGACCTTGTAGCGCATAGCGGTCTATCGGCGCGCGGCAGCTTCATCCAGACCCTCGTGCTCACCGACATTGCTACCGGCTGGACGGAGTGCGCTCCTCTGATCGTGCGCGAACAAACACTGTTGAGCACGGTGTTGACGGAATTGCGCAAACAATTGCCTTTTGCGCTGGTCGGCCTCGATACGGACAATGATACGGTGTTCATGAATGAGACGCTGAAAGCCTACTGCGATGCGGCCAACATCGTCTTCACGCGTTGCCGGCCCTACCGGAAGAACGACCAGGCGTTCGTCGAGCAGAAGAACGGTGCCGTCGTGCGCAGGATGGTCGGCTATCGTCGGCTCGAGGGCCTGGAAGCGGCCAAGCTGCTGGCTGAACTCTATCGATCGGCGCGGCTGTTCGTGAACTTCTTCCAACCCTCATTCAAACTGATGGCCAAGCAGCGCGACGGTGCTCGTGTGCGTAAGACATACAGCGCACCGGCAACGCCACACCAGCGCTTGGCCGCCGACGCCCGCACGCCCGATGCGATTCGTCACCATCTCCAAGAAATCTATGCCGCTCTCGACCCGGTCGCGTTGTTGCGCGACATCCGCGGCGCGCAGGAACGCCTCGCGGCGCTCGCTGATACGCAGCCAATCGCCCATCCTGCTGCGGCATCGCAACCGATCGATCTCTTCCTGGCAAGCCTACGAACCGCCTGGAAAGACGGAGCTATGCGACCGACGGATCGGCCAATCGTGAAAGCGAAAAGAGGCCGGCGGCGTCCCGACCCGCTCATCCGGGCAACGCTAGATTTGCGAAAATGGTTTGAAGCCGAGCCTTGGCGGACTGGTAGCGAACTGCTCTCCCGGTTGCAGGCGGAATATCCTGGAGCCTATCCGAACAAGCTTCTTCGAACGCTTCAGCGTAGGCTTAAATCCTGGCGCAGCGAGCAAGCGAACGCGTTGTTGTTCGTTCCTACGGAGGAAACGCTGCTGGGGCATGAGGTCACAACAACCCAATGATGTGGCAGACGCCAGCGGAGGAGGCCGGGCGCTCCGAAACCCCGGCCATCTCCGCACCCGGCCTCCTCCTCAACCCAAGCCGGGAGCAAAATAAATGAGGCAACCGATCGCACCCGGGAGCATCAATACATGAGGCAATACGCGCTCTCATCCTGATTGTCGCGCTATAAGTGCGGCGCGGCGATCAAAGTGAGAGTGCAGCGTCAATCCAGATGAGAATGCCGCCACTGGACGGGAACGTCGGGAGGGCGTAGCCCGACCGGAGTTTCCGTCCAGCGGCGGCGGCCTTTTCGAGGCCTCAGGTGGTCGCGGTCGGCCGGTATGCCGGTGGTTTTTCCGATTCGGAGGAATCACTTTTGTGCCCGGCCGCCACATAACCGTCCATCAATTGAGATGGGATGGTTGCCGCCCTCCCCAGACGGCATCGTAATGTGCCAAGAACGCAGTGTTTGAACCCCGAAGCGAAGAGGACGGCAAATTGATGGATACGGTGATCGGAGTGGATCTAGCCAAGAATGTGTTTCAGCTCCACGGGGCGTCAATGGCGGGACACTTGAAATTTCGAAAGAAACTGTCGCGGCTTCAGTTTCGGAAGTTCATGGCGGGCCACCCATCGGCAGTGGTGGTGATGGAAGCCTGTGGCAGCGCCCACTATTGGGCACGGGAGATGGTCAAGCTCGGCCATGAAGTGAAACTGATCGCTCCGCAATATGTGAAGCCTTTTGTGAAACGCCAAAAGAACGACGCGGCTGATGCCGAAGCAATCGTGATCGCGGCACAGCGCCCCGAGATGCGCTTCGTCGAGCCGAAATCGGAAGAACAGCAGGCCAGGGCAGTGCTCTTTCGGGCTCGGAAGCGCCTTGTTCATCAGCGCACCGATCTGGTGAATGCGCTGCGTTCTGTTCTCTACGAATTCGGCCATATCATCCCGCAAGGAATCGAACAACTTAAACGCATTGACGCAATCCTCGAAGATCCGAACAGCGATCTACCAGAACTGGTCCGCGAGGAATGTCGGAGTCTCATTGATCAGATCGCCTACAAGACGGAGCGGATCGATGCCAAGGCAGAGCAGCTCAAGAAGTTGGCGACGCGGACGGTCACGGCGCAGCGGCTGCAGACAATGCCGGGGGTCGGCCCGCTGACCGCACTCGCGATCGAGGCTTTCGCGCCCGACATGGCGGCCTTTCGACGTGGCCGAGACTTCGCGGCTTGGCTCGGCTTGGTCCCACGGCAACATTCCTCAGGGGGAAAGGAAAGGCTCGGACGCGTTTCGAAGGAAGGACAGGCGGACATTCGCCAGTTGCTCATCGTTGGGGCGATGTCGCGGCTGAACTGGCTCGGGCGCAAGTCGATCCCTAGCGGATCCTGGCTGGCGCAGATGCTGGCGAGGAAGCCGCGCATGCTTGTGGCGATCGCCTTGGCGAACAAGATGGCTCGGACGATTTGGGCCATGCTCACCCGGAAGGAGGATTATCGGAACCCAGCGCAGGCAGTGACGGCATGACTGCATGCAGCACGAAATAGCCTGACGTTGGCGAAGGGGGTGTGAGAAGGCGACGACCCGAATGGGCGCAACGATCGAACAGATCTGGATCAGGAAACCAGCTAGAGCCAAAGAGCCGACGTGCTCGGAGATGAGAATTGGACCTGGTCCGCGGATCACCATACCGGCCAGCGGCTTCTGAAAATGCCGTAAAGGAAGGCCTGACAGAAGACCGCACTCGATCACACGCCAAAGGGTCAGAAACTTCTTGCATTGCGGGCGGCAACCACAGAAGGCTCTACATGAAGCTCAGGAAGACCCATCCGACGCCTGTCGCCGCGGCGAAGGCGTCGATCAGCGTGGCAACGGCCTACCGCATCGAGAAGGATCCAGTACTACCTTCGCAGAAGAAGGAGCCGCGCGCACGACGGCGTCCCGATCCAATCGCCGACATTTTCGACTCTGAAGTCGTGCCGCTGCTGCGGGCAGCGCCCGGCATCCGGCCCGTGGCCATTTTCGAGGAGATGATGCTGCGCCATTCCGAGTTGGGCGAGGGCGTGCGCCGGACGCTGGAGCGGCGCATCCGAGGCTGGCGTGCCATCCACGGTGAGGAGCAGGAGGTCATCTTCCGCCAGGCGCACGAACCCGGCAGGCTCGGTCTGTCGGACTTCACCGAGGTGGCCTCGTTCGGCATCACCATCGCCGGTCAGCCGCTCGACCACCGACTCTATCATTTCCGGCTCGCCTATTCCGGCTTCGAGCACGCCCATGTCGTGCTCGGCGGCGAGAGCTTCGTGGCGCTGGCGGAAGGCCTACAGAACGCACTCTGGTCCCTCGGTGGGGTGCCGCGCGAGCACCGCTCGGACAGCCTGTCCGCCGCCTTCCGCAACCTGGACAAGGACGCGCGCGAGGACCTGACCCGCCGCTATAACGAGCTGTGCAGCCATTACGGCATGACACCGTCACGCAACAATGCCGGCATCGCCCACGAGAACGGCTCGATCGAGGGGCCGCACGGCCATCTCAAGCGGGCGATCGAGGATGCACTGTTGCTGCGTGGCACCGTCGACTTCGATGATCTCGCCTCCTATCGCCGCTTCGTCGACGAGATCGTCGGCCGCCGCAATGCCCGCAACGCCAAGCGCATCGATGCCGAGCGCGCCCAGCTTCGGGAGCTACCTGAGCGGCGCACCACCGACTATGAGGAACTCAGCGTGCGCGTCACTTCCTCAGGCGGCTTCACGCTGCGCAAGGTCTTCTATACGGTGCCCTCGCGCCTGATCGGCCATCGCTTGCGCGTGCGCCTCTACGACGATCGGCTCGATGTCTTCATCGGCGGCACGCATCTCATGACGCTGCCGCGCGGGCGTGCTTCCCCGTCCGGCAAGCATGACCAGGTCGTCAACTACCGGCACGTCATCCATTCGCTCAGAAGGAAGCCGATGGCATTGCTCAATCTGGTCTATCGCGATCGGCTCTTCCCGCGCGAGGCCTACCGGCGGACTTTCGATCTCCTCGTCGAGCGTCTGCCCGAGCGCCAGGCCTGCCGCATCATGGTCGAGCTTCTTGGCCTCGCCCACGAGCGCGGCTGCGAGAGCGAACTGGCCGAGGAGCTGTCCATCTGCCTCGACAATCACCGGCTCCCCGACATGGCCGCGCTGCGTGCCCGCTTCGCGCCCGATCCCGCGCGCCTACCCAACGTAGTCGTCCGCCTGGCGCCGCTTCAGGCCTACGAAGCGCTCATCGGCGCCAGCCTGGGAGACGCAGCATGAAGAGCGCCTCGATTGACCCCGCCAAGCTCAGCCTGCTCCTTAACGAGCTGCGACTGCCCGCCAGCAAGGTGATCTGGCCACAGTTCGCCGAGCAGGCCGACAAGGAGGGCTGGCCCGCCGCGCGCTTCCTCACTGTGCTCGCCGAGCACGAACTGGCCGAGCGCGATCGCCGCCGCATCGAGCGGCACCTCACAGAGGGCCGCCTTCTGCCCGGAAAGACCCTCGAGAGCTTCGAGTTCGACGCCGTGCCGATGGTCTCCAAAGCTCAGGTCATGGCCATCGTCGCCGGCGACACCTGGTTGGAGAAAGGCGCAAACCTGCTCCTGTTCGGCCCGCCCGGCACCGGCAAGAGCCATCTCGCCTCGGCGATCGGTCTCGCCCTCATCGAGAACGGCTACAGGGTGCTGTTCACCCGCACCACAGATCTCGTCCAGAAGCTGCAGCAGGCCCGCCGCGACCTCGTCCTCGAGAGCGTGCTGGCCAAGCTCGACAAGTTCGACCTGCTCATCCTCGATGATCTCGCATACGTCACCAAGGACCAGGCCGAGACCAGTGTGCTCTTCGAGCTGATCAGCGCCCGTTACGAACGGCGCTCCATGCTGATCACAGCCAACCAACCCTTTGGCGAGTGGGGGAAGATCTTCCCGGACCCCGCTATGACGCTCGCCGCGGTCGACCGGCTCGTTCATCACGCCACCATCTTCGAGATGAATGTCGAAAGCTACCGACGCCGCGAGGCCGCTGAGCGCAAAAAGGGACCTGGACGCCCAGCGTCATACGCCACACCCGCCAATATCGCCCCTGATTGACGCGCCGCGACAATCAACCTGACAAAGCACTTGCGCGCGTCAATCAAACCCGCGGATCATCACATCCGCCGCGACACCAGATTCTCATCCAGATTGTCGCGCACCTCTCTCCCAGATCGCCGCGCTACAGTCGAGAGCTATCGCAGGCGCACCGCGCTCGACGGAAAACGCGGTCCGGGACGGCCGACCTCGCACGCGACACCCAAAGCCATCGCTGATTGGGGCTATCGCGGTATCATCTATTGCGAAGGCTATCAGGCCTACAAGACCATGACCCGGGAGACGCGTGCGGGCGCCCTGTCTGGGCCGCTCGCCTTCTGCTGATCGCATCTACGGCGCTAGTTTGTGAAGATCGCGCGTGAGGCTGCTCCGGCGCCAGCTCCAGTTTGCCGGGAGGCCCTTAAGCGCATCGCCCAGCTCAACGCGGTCGAGAAGGCACTTCGGGGCCACTCTGCTGCCGAGCGCTGCGCGGGTCGACAAGCTCATGCCAGACCTCTGGCAGCAGCCTTGAAGCAGTGGTTTGAGGCAACTCTTGATCATCTTGCGGGGAAGAGCGACACGGCGAAGGCTCTGCGCTATTCGCTGCGCCATTGGGACGGCCTGACGCTCTACCTTGATGACGGGCGCATCGAGATGGACACGAATGCGGTCGAGCGTGCGATGCGGCCAATCAAACTCGATGCCAAGAATGCCCTGTTCGCTGGGTGCGACGAGGGTGCCGATAATTGGGCATTGCTGGCCTCGCTCATTGAAACGTGTAGGCTCAATGTCGTCAGCGCCTAGCCCTGGCTCTCCGGCGTGCTCGCAAAACTCATCAATGGCTGGCCTGCGGCGCGACTGGACAAACTGCCTCCCTGGGCATCGACCTACAGGATGCATGCGCACGATCCGAGGCTGGCAGCATGAGCCTGAACACGACCGCCGTCCGGATCAGGATAACCCTCAAGGACGTGAATGACCTTGCCCCACAGGCTTAATCCAGATTGAAGTTCGCGCTGGCCCAAACAAGGACCAGAGCATGAAGCGTAGCCGCTTTTCGGCAGAGCAGATCATCGGGATTTTGAAGGAGCATGAGGCCGGGGTTTCGGTTGCCGATCTGTGCCGCAAGCGCGGCGTCAGCGACCCCAGCATCTACAAATGGAAGGCCACTGGAGTGTCGGAGGCCAAGCGGCTGAAGACGCTGGAGGACGAGAACACACGGCTGAAGCGGTTGGTGGCTGATGCCGTGCTGGACAATGCGGCGCCCAAGGATCTCGTGGGAAAGAATGTATGGTCCGCCCCGGTCCGTGCAAGGGTTCGTAACAGCAAAAATGACGCTTCCAATTGCATAAATGTATCCGGCCTCTCGCGAGTGGACTGCTGTTGCAGCCAGGCCATGACGAGATCCGCGCACGCCGTTCGCGATAAATGGTTCGGGCACGAAGCCCGCTTTTTGCCCGCGGGCAAGCGGAAAGCTGTCGCGTATCTCATGGTTGCCCACGGGATGAGCGTACGGCGGGCGTATAAAGCCATCGGCTGCTGCCGCATGACCATCAGATATCTGACAACCCGGGCGGACGCGTCCGGGGCTAGCAGATGGACTGTGATGGGATCTCAGACGGCTTGACGATCCACTCTGGGGTCTGCATCTTCGGTATCATGGACAAGAGCGATGCTGTGTAAGAGTGCTTCGGCGCTTTGAACAACTGTTCCGTCTCGCTGCTTTCGCAAATTTGCCCATTCTGTAGTACTGTAACTCTGTCGCAAATCTGACGCACGACAGGGAGATCGTGACTGATAAATAACATCGTCAGCGATAGATTCTCTTGAAGGTCTTTCAGAAGATTTAGGATCTGCGCCTGGATCGAGACATCGAGTGCCGAGGTAGGTTCATCGCAGATGAGGAACCGCGGGCGACTTGCCAAGGTTCGTGCGATTGAAATACGTTGTCGCTGACCGCCTGAGAAGGCGTGCGGATAACGGCGGGCGACGGTGGGCTCCAGACCAACGGCCTTCAGCAGCTCTAACATTATCGGTTCGGCCTCTCGCTTATCCTTTACTAGTCCAAAGTGAATCATTGGCTCCATGATAATCTCGCCCACGCGCATCTGTGGATTCAGAGACGAGTACGGGTCTTGAAACACCATTTGAGTTTGACGCCGAATATCTTGACGATCTTCAAGGCTGGCTGCATAAACATCTTTTCCGCCATAAATCAGTTGGCCGCTGCTCGGGCGGGCAAGCCCAGCAACGACTCTTGCGATCGTGCTTTTTCCAGAGCCGGATTCGCCAACAAGGCCCATGACTTCTCCGGGGCGGATACTCAGGTTCACATCGTGCAGGGCCTTAAAGGCTCGCCGAGCGGAACCACCGAACATGCCTGTCGCCCCATATACGCGCTCCACACCCCGGAGTTCTACAAGTGCCTCCGGCTGGCTTGAACTTTGCGGCATGTCTCTTTCCAGCAGCCACTGCATGGCCGCATCGATATTTCGAGCGGCGCCAGACACGGGAAAGCGATGCAGCTTAATGTCGCCGCGCGGCACAACCGAAATCAATGCTTGGCTGTACTCGTGGCATGGATTTCCAAGAACAGCCGCAGTGTCGTTTAGTTCGACGATTTCGCCTGCCCTCATCACCGCGACGCGATCAGTGACCTGGGAAATCACGCCCATGTTGTGGGTGATGAGCATCACACCCACTTGACGTTCACGAGCCAAGTTCTTGATTAGCTTCAAGATCTGTGCCTGAACGGTCACGTCGAGCGCAGTTGTTGGTTCGTCCGCGACAATGAGTTCGGGTTGTGAGCAGAGAGCAAGCGCGATAACTGCGCGCTGTCGCATGCCACCCGAGAATTCATGTGGCCAGTTCTTCACGCGCCGGGCTGGCTCTGGAATCCCTACCGCCTCCAACTGACGCACCGCCTCGATCCTTGCGTCGCTGCGTGATAAGGCGAGATGAGTTCGGATCGTGTCGACCAGTTGTCTCTCAATTGTGAAAAGTGGATTTAAGCTGGTCAGTGGATCTTGGAAAATAGTCGAGACGCGTTTGCCGCGTAACGCCCGCATCGCCTTAACGTCGCGCGCATCGATGATATCTCCGGAAAGCCGAACTTCGCCCGCACTAATATGGCCGGGAGCCTGTAGTAAGCCCGTGATGGCAGCTCCAACGGTCGATTTGCCCGCGCCCGATTCGCCGACGATGCCGAGTATTTCGCCTGGCGCGATGTCTAGGCTGACGTTGCATACGGCTTGCAAGGCGCCATGCCGGCTAGGAAAGTCGACGCTAAGTCCCCGAATGGAAAGAACGCAAGGCTGGGCAGTTGTTGTCATCAGATGCCCCTTGGGTTGATTACATCCCGGAACCAGTCGCCCAAGACGTTAATGGCCAGCGCGAGTGTAAGAAGGGTGGCGGCAGGAAACAGCAGGATCCACCACTGCCCAGCAAAAAGAAAGTCTTGCCCACTGCGGATCAATGTTCCAAGAGATGGTTGGGTGGGGGGCAGACCTGCGCCCAAGTAGGACAGCGTGGCTTCGGTAATAATTGAAAGCGCAAGTGAGATTGTCGCGATCACGAGGATCGGTCGACGCACGTTTGGCAATATGTGCCGTACCAGCACTGTGCCCGTCGGAAGGCCTATCATTAGGGCTGCCTGCACATACTCTCGCTGTTTCTCCCCCATCACGGCGCCGCGCACCGTGCGGGCATATGTGACCCATCCGGAAATTCCAATCGCCAATATTACCATGTAGACAGCAAGGGCTTCGCGCGCGCTCGGTGGCAGTAGCGACCGCGTTAAGCCGGAAATAAGGAGCGCAATAAAAATGGCGGGGATGGACAACTGGATGTCTGCGATACGCATGATCGCTGCGTCAATGTGTCCCCCGAAATAACCGGATATCAGGCCTAAGCTGACGCCGATCGACATTGAAACCAAAACAGAGGCAAGGCCCACTAGGAGTGAAACCCGTGTTCCATAAAGGGTCGCTGAAAGCACGTCACGTCCCTGATCGTCTGTGCCGAAAGCGTAGAAGCGGTTCGTGAACTCATTGATGCTCCAGGCCGGTGTATTTGACGAAAGCAGATCGAACGTGCTGGCGTCGAGAGTGTTCTGTGGTGCCCATAAAGGAGCTCCCAGGGCCGCGACAATGAGAGTTAGCAGTGCGAGCGTAGACAGAACTGCTCTGGGGGAACGGATGTAAGAGTGCCCGATATCAGAGTTAAACAATGCGGAAAGCTTGTGAATGGTCATCTGACTACTCCTCCCGTCCGCAGGCGAGGATCTAGAAGGTAGTAGACGCAATCCACGACCATGTTGATGGTAACGAAAATGATCGACACGATGAGAAGGTATGCGGCCATGATTGGGACGTCGGAAAATCTAATGGAATTAATAAAGAGCAGCCCAACGCCTGGCCATTGGAATACTGTCTCAGTAACGACGGCGAATGCGATGATGGATCCCAACTGCAAACCTGCAACCGTGACGACCGGAATCATCGTGTTCTTCAAAGCGTAAGAAAAATAGATGAGCCGGTCTGGCAGCCCTCGCGCGCGTGCGAACCGGATATGATCGGAATGCATGACCTCAAGCATTTCAGTGCGGACTAAACGCAAGATCAGCGTGAGTTGATAGGTGGCCAGTGAAATCGCGGGAAGGATGATAGCCTGCCAGCCGGTCTTAGTCAGTAACCCGGTGGTCCACCAGCCGATCTTCACCGTGTCGCCCCGTCCGAAGGACGGCAACCAGCCAAGTTTGACCGCGAACACGTAGATGAGGCCGATGCCGATTAAGAAGTTAGGCAGGGATACTGCGATCAGCGAGACCGTCAAGCTGAAGCCCGATAATATGGAGCGCGGCCGCAATGCTGTCACGACGCCAAGGGCGACTCCCGCTATCATTGCAAATATAAACGATAATATAGCTAGTTCCAGAGTCGCAGGCAGCCGCTCCAGGATCAAATCCAACACCGGCCTTCCAACGCGAGTGGAAATGCCGAAGTCCCCATGGAGTGCCGAACTGATAAAACGAAAGAACTGGATGTAAAAGGGGCGGTCGAACCCGAGTTCCGCCGCTAGCCGCGCGCGGTCCTGCGCGGTCGCCTCCGGTCCGACCATATTCTGGAGCGGATCGCCGATAAAATGAAAGGCGGCGAACGACAGAAACGCCGTCATCAGCATCACCGGCAACACGGACAGCAATCTGCGCAGAAAGAAACCTGTCACTTGTCCACCTTGATGGTTTTCACGGAGATCTGATTACCAACGTTTGGCGTAACGTGAATCTTCTTCTGCGTTGCACGCGCCAACACCTGCGCGTGAATCGGTAGATAGAAACACTCGTCCTGAACGGTCTTCCAAATTTCGGCGATTATGGTTTTACGTCTTTGAGGATCGGCTTCCGACCGGAGTAATTCAATTTTGGCATCAATCTCCGGGTTTTTGTAATTCGCTGCAGCCCAGGCGCCCCGAGAGTGGACGAGATTATCGAAGATTAATTGAGAATCGTATGAGCCCCACGTCATCAGGTAAAAGTCGGTCTTCCTATTGAGAACTAGAGGCCAGACGACTGCGCTGGGTTGGACATCGAGATGCACGGTGACACCGATCTTGGCGAGCATTGCCACCACGGCCTGACAGATGCGCTCGTCGTTCACCATGCCGTCATTTGGACAGTTTAGAGTGACCGAAAATCCGTTGGGGTAACCTGCCTCGGCCATAAGCTGCTTGGCTTGGTCAATATTGAGCTTTGGGAACTTACCCAATTCTTCCGTATAGCCGTCGGCGATCGGCGAAATGATTGTACCGAGCGGAACCGACTCCCCTCGCATGATTGCCGACTTGATCGCTAGACGATCAATGGACATGTTCATTGCGTGGCGCACCCGCTTGTCGGCGAAAGGATTTCCCTTTGCTTCCCCGCTGGCAAGTGTGTTCGCGCTTGTATTGACGCCTAAAAAAACCGTGCGAATCTCTGGGCCGCGAACCACCCGAAGGCTTTCATTCTGCTCCAACCGTGAAATGTCTTGGGGGGGGACGTCTTGGAGAAAATTAACTTCTCCGCTGATCAATGCGGATACACGCGTCGCGGCCGACTGGATAGGGGTATAGATGATCCGATCGATATCGATTGGGAACTGGCCGATACCCCAGTATTTATCGTAAGCTTCCAACTCCGAACGGCGATCCGATTCTCGGCTTACAAGGCGATAGGCGCCAGTGCCGTTCTCATGGCGAGCAGCATAGTTTTCTTTCCCGCCTTTAAAATCCTGCGGAACAACGGAGTCGTTCTTCTCGGCCCATGCTCTATTCATTATGAAGATGCTTGCCAAGTTTTCGGGCAGAAGAGGGCTGGGTCCCTTTGTCTTGACCTGCACGGTGTAGTCGTCCTTCGCGATGGCTTCCTCAACCGCGGCGGCAGCCAGATAGGTCCGCACATTCGAGGTTGGTGCCATAGCTCGCTGGATTGAAAATGCGGCGTCGTCGGCCTTAAATGGTGCGCCGTCGTGGAACGTAACGTTCCGGCGAAGCTTGAACTCCCAAACGTCGGGGTGATCAGGCAACATCCGCCATTCGGTCGCTAGTACTCCAATGAGCTTTCCGTCGTCGGAGCGCTCCACAAGGCCTTCGTACATCTGCCGATTGAACGCAAAGGTCACGTTCTCATTATAGGCGTGAGGGTCTAGAGTCTGAACGTCCAAGCTCCGAGCCCATTTCAGCGTTTCCGCGCCCCCGGGTGAGACGGTCATTAGTAGTGCCGCCACGCTTGCTATGGCGGCAAAACGCCGCTTGAGACGGGCTGGTCTGTGAATGAAACAGCGCGCAGTGGATTTCGGCATTTGGGACATTCCTCTCTTGATCGCAGGGTAAACTGCGCCGCTAGATGTGGGCTATCACATCGGACAGGCTTCGGCCGTTTTTTGCTGCAGTTTGCCGGCCGAGGGCTGCCGTGGGCTGCGAATTCAGGGCGTCCTCTGCAGCAATTACGCGTATTCCCAGCGATTGCGCAGGATTGCGACAGTCGGCTGAATATTCCCTGCTCCTGGTCTAGGTCTCGTTATAGGTCCTGTGACCGTTGGGTTAGGAACGTCCGATCCCACTGAACTGCGGGCCTTTTATCACATTATCTCATCATGTGCCGACAGCCGGTTTACGTCTGGCGTGAGTTTCCGGTTTGGGATCGAGCTTTGAGCAAGCGAGTGTCTGATGGCCGGCCCTTTGGGGATACCGTCCGCGGCCGGCTTCCGCTTCTGAACGGGAACGTCTTAGCAAGCTGTTTGGCGCACTAGTCACGTGAATCGTAGGCGCTGTTCAGCGGCCACCTACCGGATGAAGGGGCGATCTCCGACTCTGCGGTTCGGTTTCCCGGGTGGTTGCGTGTACTCCGCACGATCCCTCCCAAATATGCCTGCCGCGCCTGTGAGGGCCCGATCGTCCAGGCCTCGGCACCAGCGCGGCTCGTCGAGGGCGGCATGGCGACGACGGCGCTGATCGCGCATATCGCCGCGGCCAAATATGCCTGGCAATCGACGCTCTACCGCCAGACGCAGATCCTGGCGGGCCAAGGTGTTGTCGTCGATCGTCAGACGCTGGCGCGCTGGATGGGCAGCGCGGCGTGGCTGGTCAGGGGCCTCTACGACCTGCAACTGAAGACCATGCACGGCTTTGAGCGGTTGTTCTGCGATGAGACGCCGATGCCGGTGCTCGACCCGGTACGCGGCCGCACGAGGATCTGCCAGTTCTGGGCGCATGCGACGGACGATCGGGCGTGGAAGGGTCCGGCGCCGCCGGCGGTCGCCTACGTGTTCGCAGACGGTCGCGGCAAGAAGGAGATCGTGGCGCAGTTGGCCGGCTTCGAAGGCGTGCTGCAAGTCGACGGCTATGCCGCCTACGCCTCGCTGGTGGGCGATGCGAAGGTGCCGGGCAGATCCAGCTGGCGTATTGTCTCGTTCACGCGCGCCGCAACTTCGTGAGGGTGCACAAGACGACGAACTCACCCTTCGCCGCGGAGGTCATCGAGCGCATCGCAGCCGTCTACGCGATCGAGGAGAGGATCCGCGGTCTCGGCGCCGGGGAACGCCGCGCGGCGCGACAGGCCGAGACGAAGCCGCTCATGGAGGCGTTGAAGGCTCGACTGATCGCGGTGAAGGACGGGATCTCCCGCCGCTCGACGCTCATCAAGGCGATCGATTATATGCTCGAACGCTGGCAGGGCCTGACGGCATTCCTGGACGACGGGCGGCTCGAGGCGGACACCAACACGGTCGAACGATCAATCAGGCCGATTGCGATCGGAAAAAAGAACTCGTTGTTCAGTGGTGACGAAGGCGGAGGCGAGACTTGGTCGATACTTTCTTCGCTTCTTAACACGGCCAAATTGAATGGCCTCGACCCCGAGGCCTATCTCGTCGACGTTCTCGAGCGCATGGTGAGCGGCGCCGCGAAGGCCAACCAGCTGCACGAACTTCTGGCCTGGAACTGGAAGGCCGCACGCGAAGCCGAAAAGCGAGCCGTGGCATGACGAAGCCGAAGCAACGGCGGGGAACGCGAAAAGCACGCAAGACGACGATGGCGAACTATGCCATGTCATTCGAGCGGCTCGGGCAATGGATGAGCGAGCGCGCCAGGTCGCCGACGCTTCGGCATCCGCGGGCGACGTCGCTCTCCATGCTCGACGGCGCAGTGGCCGCTGTCGTCGCCGGGCCGGTCTCGATGGCCTCCGAGGAATGGGTGTGCCCGCTCCTTGGCGTAGATCCCGACGCCTTCAATCACGACACCGAGGAGTTCTCGGCGATCGCTGCCACGCTGATGCGCCACAACGCGATCAGCGAGACGCTGTCGACGAGACCGGAGAGCTTCGAGCCGCTGTTCCTGCGATCGCCGGACGGCGACGTCGACCCGCAGCCCTGGTGCATGGGCTTCCACGCCGTCATGAAGCTTCGGCTTCTCGTCTGGTCGCGGCTTCTCTCCCCGAACGGAACCGAACACCTTATGCTGCGGCCGATCCTGGTCCATTGCATCGATGACGCCGGTCGACCCTTGCTACCCCCGGCCCGCCATACGCTGGCAACGCTGCCCGTCGCTCAAAACGCCTGGCGCGACATTCCAATAGCCGTTGAGGCCCTGCGGCAGTTCTGGATGCCTATGCGCTTCCAGCGGCGCGCGTAGGCCGTCCACGCCAGGTCCGTGGTCTGCTCGTACCGCTTACGGTTGTTCAGTGATACCGTGGACGGAGCCGAGGCCAGCGCCGTCGTCTATAGCCTGATGCTGACCTGCCGCGCCTCACGTGTCGTGCCGTTAGCGTGGTTGCGCCACGTCCTCACCGAATCGCCTCAGCGCGCCGGCGACGCCGATATTGCAGACCTGCTGCCCTTCAACTTCCACAAAGCCGCCACCGCCTGAACGGCCCCGCATCGCCCGATTCAAGGCAGTCCATCAAAACCGCCGGCGTGCGGAGAAAATCGCGCTTACAGATGATCCGCTATCGCTCCAGCCGCCCGCCGGACGCAATTCTGCGTGGCCGATTGCGCGATTTCGCCAACGAGCGGCGGCGCTTCAGCTACCGCTGACCTGAGGCCGGCAAACTGGACCAATTTTGGCTAGAGTCTTGCGCTGCCGAATCCCCTCGGCTGGGAGGAGCGGACGACGATGAAGGCCTCGAAGTTTTCGGACGCCCAGAAGGCGTTTATCCTGAAGCAGGGCAACGACGGGGTCCCGGTTGCGGAGATCTGCCGCAAATCCGGGATCAGCCAGGCGACCTATTTCAACTGGAAGAAAAAGTACGACGGACTGCTGCCGACCGAGATGCGCCGGTTGAAGCAGCTCGAGGACGAGAACGCCAAGCTGAAGAAGCTGGTGGCGGACCTATCGCTCGACAAGGAGATGCTGCAGGACGTGATCCGCCGAAAGCTGTGAAGCCTGGTCGGAAGCGCAAGCTCGTCGATGAGGTTTGCGGGGAGTGGCAGGTCTCGATCCGCAAGGCTTGTAAGGCCCTCGAGTTCGATCGATCGACCTATCACTACAAATCTCGTCGCTCCGGCCAGGCGGCCCTCGAAGCTCGGATCAAGGAGATCTGCCATGTTCGCATCCGCTACGGCTATCGCCGCGTCCATGTGCTGTTGCGCCGCGAGGGATGGCGTCACGGCCAGAACAAGACCCGTCGCATCTATCGCGAATTGGGCCTGCAATTGCGCAACAAATCGCCCAAGCGCCGGGTCAAGGCCAAGTTGCGCGACGACCGACGGCCCGCGACGCGGGTCAACGAGATCTGGGCGATGGACTTCGTTCATGACCAGCTGGCCACCGGCGGCAATCTCCGGGTGCTCACGATCGTCGATATCTTCTCCCGCTTCTCGCCCGCACTGGAGCCGCGGCTCACCTTCCGCGGCACCGATGTCGTGGAGGTACTGGAAAGGGTTTGCAATGAAGTGGGACTCCCGGCGACGATCCGGGTCGATCAAGGCAGCGAGTTCGTGTCGCGCGATCTTGACCTCTGGGCCTACCAGCGCGGCGTCACGCTGGACTTCTCACGACCCGGCAAGCCGACCGACAACGCCTTCATCGAAGCCTTCAACGGCCGCTTCCGGGCCGAATGCCTCAACACCCATTGGTTCCTGTCCCTTGCGGATGCCCGGCAAAAGGTGGAGACTTGGCGAAGATACTATAACGAAGAACGGCCCCACGGGGCGATCGGCAATCGGCCGCCGATTTTGCTGCAAAATCACGTCGGCGACACCAGCCCGCCAACGTGATCAGAGGCGCAAAACTCTAGTTCCGGGTGGTCCAAAGTTCGGTCTCGCTGCACAAAACTCCGAGACTCTAACTGCCGCTGGATGAACATTCAGTGGCAGGTCACTCCGCTTACACATTCACGGTCGCACCTGATGGCGGAGAGCATTTGGATGAGAGGCTGTCGCGAGCTCGTCAAACCGGGGCTCCGCGGCCCGAAATCAAGTCTACGTATTGTTGCATTTGTTCTAAGTGACCGAAGTCGGCATTTTTCGCATCCAGGTGGTCTCTAAGTTGTTCAATGCGCATCACTTTGTTATCGCCCCTGTAGAAGATATTTCTAAACAAAGGAGTAGCGGTGACACTTTCGATGTAAGTACGGCTTCCTGCACTTGTATCACCTTTTGCGAACTGAAAGTTCAGCATCAAGCTCAAAATTAAATGTGGAGCCGTATACCAGTCCCAAGTTAGGCTACCCAAGGAGTAAGCGATGACCGCAACTCGGTTGGGATCACGTGTAGTGCGGTAGTACTCGATCGGCTGAACTACGTGAGGATGATGGCCCAAAATTATGTCGGCGCCTTCCTCCACAAGCGCATGAGCGAGCTCAATTTGCTTTCGTCTTGGAAAAAACTCGAATTCGAAGCCCCAATGGATTGAGGCGATGATGACATCGGCATTCTGATGTTTACAGCTCCTTATTTGCGATTTGAGTAGCTCAAGATCGGCCACGACACGTTTGGACATGAGCGGTGACGCGTGCACACAATAATGTTCACCGTCGGGTAGGGGTCGCCCATTGAGACCGAATGTGACCGACACGAACCCGAACCTGATGCCCCTCTTCGTGAAAACCGTGCCCCGGCCGTACTCCTCGGCGCATCGAGGGGCGCCGATTTCAATGATCCCATTCGCTCTGCAGAGCTCTTGAGTGGTTCGAAGACCCTGAACGCCCAAGTCCAATGAGTGATTGTTCGCGAGGTTAAGAATCGTGAAACGTCTACCCTGGTGTTCTGTTAATGCGGAATATTGGGCCGATGAGCAACACATCATCGAAGAGCGGCCGTCGCCTATAGCCTCGCTCACGACATGATCGTCTGCCACCACAGATTCATAATTCGCGAAAGAGATATCGGCATTGAAGACAGCGGCTTCGATGCTCTCGAACAAAAGATCCTTAGAGTGTTCTAGCCCGCGCGCCTGGATCAGATCCCCCAGTGCACTCAGAGTCGCAGTCTGCTGCTTTCGAAATGCAGTCGGTAATTCCACAATAGACTTGTCGTTCAAGAACAACGCATCAGAAACATCCCGTGATGTTCTCGTAATTGGGCGCGCGCTTTTATAGAACCAGTACGCGCGGTCAATTCCATCCATTTCTGCCGAATCTGTTGCAGCGCTTTCGAGCGGAAAATCCCACCAGCCAAATCGCTTGGCGTTTTCCGCCAGGTCCAACGTTTCCGGAGTTGTGCGCCAGACATCAACAGGCGTGTTGGGAAGTTTACGCGGCACGGCTTGCATCTCCTCGTCGCATGGCTTTTGATCTACGGTTTATAGTCTGCGCAGCACGCAAACCAGGCTCTTTCGCATCCGAAGTCTCCGCAATGCACAAGCGCCACAGGTGTTAACGTTGACGCGCGTGTCATACGCTTCAACGCAGCTCTTCGAGATTCCCTCTCAGGGGTAAGACGTTAGGATCTCGTTTTGCATCTCTTGCTCAGCGGAAAAGAGACAGAAAACAAACCGCTCGGCTTACTGAGGGAATCTCAAGAAGGGAAATCTCAGCTGTTTCGGGCGAATAACTTGCCTGAGAGTTCCGATACAATCTCCTCCGTCGTCACTTTCCGGACAGCGCCATATTGCATACGAAGAGAGTAATTGTGTCTCTCTTCAGTATAGGCGGCGCAGCAGTCGGTGACGCAAATCATATGGAAGCTGCGATCTACACCGTCGCGCAGCGCCATATCGATGCATTGATCCGTTAAAACGCCAACAACAATTACCTCCTCAATGCCCATGTTACGAAGAACCCGCTCCAGGATGGTCGAACTGAATACCCCAGAAGCTGTCTTTGGTAAGACGATGTCGTCTTCGCCAGGCGCTATCTCGGGAATTACCTGAGCTCCCCATGACCCCTTTGGGATGACTAGCTTACGGTGGCAAAGCGAACGATCGCGCCCATCCTTGGTGAGGCTTTCGATTACCGTGTACATCACTTCCACGCCGCACGACCTCGCGGCTTGCAGTAGCCGCTGGACGTTCGGCACGATCTGATGTTTCACGCGGTCCACGTACTCCGGATATTTGCGCTGTTCTTCCTCAGAAATCTCGTGGTTCTGCAGGTCGACAACTAGCAATGCTGTTTTTTGAGGGTCAATGGGGCCGTCATAATTCTTCATGTATCGCTCCTGGGTTTGATCTACCCTTCCGATCAATCTAGCAAGGATCGTTCCATCGGGCCTGGGCCTATCATGTGACGGCGACTCGCGCTTCTTGAGACCGACCTTCGGTCGGCCTATGAGCCAAGTTTCGTTGGAAAGCCTTGATCAAGAGCGGGCTGCCTGTTGCTCGTTCACAAGAGTGTTTTCTTATCGCGGGTTCATCCATAACTGGCCCTGTTCGCTCGCGACCAGAAGCGCCAGCTCTTCCGCATTAGTCCGGCCCACGACCTCAGAATTGCTGCGCTTTTGCAGGCAAGAATTCGGCGGACCGGAAATGAGCGCTCAGCCGCGGTGATTGCCGCCTTTGTGTCGCCGGCGCTACGGCGAGCAACATCGGCGGTTGGCCCGTCTCTGTGCGTGCCCGCTTCCTACGGGCCAACAAGAAGAGCCGCCCGGCACGAAAATCGCGGCGATGGAAATGGTAGAGATGCTCGTGTACTGGAGTAGCGCCAATCGCTTGCGGGCTGTTGTGACTGTTCGATTGGAGCGTCATTTGTCGGTCCCCGCGAGGTCGTCTCCGATATATTCCATGCGCTTAGGATACTAGTATCGTACAGAGATTTGCGTCGCATTTTCTTGCCGACTTGAAGAATTCCTGCAGCCCTTGTGGGATTTGCGAGGGATGGCGCCTGGAAGGTGAAGCAGATGATGTAATACGATCCGATCGATGTGTCATCGGCAAGCGAGAAAATCATCAATTCGTCGGTTGAGTTGATCAGTAGGTTTTATGTGACCGGTGATAGTTCGTGCTCCACATTGCTGCTCGCGCCATATCGCGCCACGCGGGTTAGAAGACGAGAAGAGTTGCCGAGTAGGTGGAGGCAATTGGGCGGGGTTATCCCGCCGCCTTATCAGGTGTATTCGCAAAACGAGCGGCTTCCGCCACGAGATCTGCGAAAACGCGTCCGCCAGTCGTGAGATGATCGTGCATAGCCTGAGCAGCCGCCATGGCATCTCCTCGGGTGATCGCTGCCACAATTGAGCAATGATCTTGATAGGACTGTTGAATGCGACCTGGTTTTTGGAATGGGTACCGACGATAGAGACGCAGGCGAGCGCGGGTCTCTTTTATCGACTGTTCCAAATATGAGTTTTGCGCACCCTCGTAGATAGTTTCATGGAGCTCTTTATTAATTGCATCGTACAGCTGCGCATTGTGAAGCGCGCTTTCGCTGCGAGAGTGTATGTCGCGGAGGCGCGCCTGTAGGTCCGTCGGCATTCGCGCCGCGGCCAGCCTTGCAGACATTCCCTCAAGCTCCGTCATAACTTCGAACATAGCGACAATTTGCTCCGCACTCAGAACCGAGACGGTCGCACCCCTCCGCTGCTTCAGATCTACCAAGCCACGCGATGCCAGCTGTATCAGGGCTTCCCGGACAGGGGTCTTCGAAACGTTAAACCTGTCGGAGAGTTGCTTTTCATCAAGCTTGGATCCTGGCTGCAAAGCACCGGAATCAATTTCGGTCTTGATCCAGTTGGCGATTTCGCTAGTTCGGTTGAATTTGAGCACGGTCCTGCCCGCGGGTATGGGAGTTCATACCACGATCCGCGAGTAGATAGCGAAAAGTTTCGCAATTGTATCGCGACGAGAGGCGGACCGGTTCGTCAACCGGTAGCTCAAAGGCTCGAACCTTTAGCCCAACAATACTCGAAGGAGCACGCGATTTGCCGGCCCGGCGCTCAACCTAGGCGCTACTTCCCCTACCTATGGTGAGACGATCGACGAACATACGGGCCCGAGATCAGATGCTGCCGAATTTACCTCGCCAAGGGCCCATGCCGGTCGAACTCAGAATGAGCCAGCAGAGATTAGACCGATCGCGCCGGAATAGTCTCGCTGATCCAACGCCCTAAACCTACAAGGTGCTGATCGGTATGCTGCTGGCCAATAACCTGAATTCCGAGAGGCATTCCCCTCACCGCAAGAAGCGGAAGCGTGATAGTTGGCGCCCCTAAGACGGAGGTAACAGCATTGTAACTCGGCAGGCCTGTTGTATGTGAGATGCCCGAGTCAAGTCCTTGATTGTCTAATTTTGGAGCTGGTCCAACGGAGGACGGAGCAACGATAGCGTCGGCGATATGAGCAATTGCGGCGTGGGCTGCTCTTGCCTTATCGCGCTGGGCGAGTAGTTGACGATAGTCATCTATGCTCATCTTTCTCGCGAGTTCCAGACGAGAGGTCAAGCTGTCACTCAGCCCTCCGCCAAACCTTTCTACAAGGTTCTCCAGTGACCAGCGCATCTCGTAGGCACAAACGTCACGAGTAATTTCAAGACTTTCGTCGATGGCACGTTCGAACGAGTCGACCAGCGAGTGGTTGGTTCTGTCGATGGTGTGGACGCCGGCGTGGCGAAGCTGAGTGAGGAACCGTTCAAATGCGTCTCTGGAATCGTCGTCCAATTCTGCCGCACCTTGGGCCTCCATCACAATCACTCGTAGTGGCCGGGTTGCCGGATGAAGAGTTGTCTCACCGTAAAGGCCGGGATAGCCGGGATCGCCGCCTGATCTCTTTGCGACTTCAATCGACACATGCCACATGTCACGAAGGTCGCCAGCATGGATCCCCACGTGGCTTTGGCTAAGTGCCAGACGCTCCCCACGATGGATGGCGCCCATTGTCGGCTTGATCGCATAGTTCGCGCAAAAGCTCGCTGGTCGAATCACCGAGCCAGCCACTTGCGTTCCGATTGCCGCAGGTATCATCCGCGCGCCGACGGCCGCTGCCGATCCGCTCGACGATCCGCCGGGGGTATGGCGATGGCTGAACGGGTTGGTAGTCGGTCCAGGGTAGGACATGCCGAGTTCCGTCGTCACTGTCTTACCGAGCACGATGGCGCCCGCGGCTCTCAATGCCTGGACGCAAGCCGTATCTTGATGAGTGTGATTGTCTCTGAACAAGGGAGATCCCATACGCGTGGGCATATCCTTTGTCATAAAGAGGTCTTTGATCCCGACCGGCATGCCATCGATGGTCGAAAGCTCTCGTCCCGCGAGGTAACGCGCTGTGGATCGATCAGCCACGGACCTCGCCTCTCGCACGTTCATTTCGACCCAAGCTCGCACGGTGGGCTCGCGAGCGTCGATCGTTTCGAGACAGCGCTCAAGGTATTTGCGCGGGCTATCTCGTCCTTCTCTGAAGGCGGGTACCGCATCATGAAATGTCAGCGCTTGAAATTCAGCGGGATGGTATGCGCACAAGTGTGCAATCTCCAGTTAGCCTAGGGAGGCCGATTATCTATTGGCGTTATCCGAGCCAAGCGTGGGAAAGTCCGCTAGTGTCGTCCGGAGCTCCTTCTTCAAGACTTTTCCCATAGCATTCCGTGGAAAATCATCGACTACGATGACCTTCTTGGGGGTTTTGTAACTTGCCATGTTTCGCTTGACCTGCTGAATCACCTCGCTTTCGCTCGGTGGGTCGCTCTTATCGCTAGCAATTACGAAGGCAACGACGCACTCTCCGAAATCCGCGTGAGTTGCTCCGACAACGGCTGACTCCTTAACGGAAGTCAGTTCATCGATTACAGCCTCAACTTCTGCGGGATAGACGTTGTATCCGCCGCTGATGATGAGATCCTTGGCGCGGCCTGTAATCGAGACGTATCCCTTCTCGTCGACGAGACCCATGTCGCCGGTACGGAAGAACCCGTCTGCTGTGAGCTCGGCTTTGGTTTGCTCAGCATTGTTCCAGTAACCGGAGAAAAGCCCCGGTCCTCGCGCTTGAATGATACCTACTTGTCCGACAGGCAGAGCTTCATCTCGCTCGCCTGCAATACGCAAATCAACACCGGGAATCGGTAGCCCTACCGAACCTGGTCGACGATCACCTTCCAGGGGGTTCGAGCAGAGAATCATTGCCTCGGTCAAACCATAACGCTCCAGGATACGGTGCCCTGTCCGAGTTTCAAAATCGCGATGCATCGGAGCCGATAGTGGTGCCGAACCGGATATGAACAGTCGCATGTTTCGGCAAAGAGAGCTGGCCAGCGAAGGGCAGGTCAATAGACGATGATAGTAAGTTGGCACTCCCATAAAAACGGTTGAGCGAGGAATTGCGTCGAGCACTGGACTTACATCGAATTTATTTTGCAGGAGAATTCGCGCTCCGCCTGCCAGCGCGACGTTGAATGAGATGAATAGACCATGGCTGTGGAAGATCGGCAGCGCATGTAGCAGAACATCCGAAGACGAGAAGCCCCACAATCGACTCAGCGTTTGAGCGGTGTACGAGAGCGCAGCATGGCTGATCAGAGCACCCTTGGGCCGGCCGGTTGTGCCTGAGGTGTAGAGGAGAGCTGCGGGAGCCGCACCATTGAGTTCGACGGTGCTAAACGAGGTCTCTCCTGCTTTGACAAGTGATGCGAATGTTCCTTCACCCCGGATGCCAAACGTTAAGACCTTGGTTGACCGAGGCACCGTCATGTCGGGAAGAGCTTCCGTATTTGGTCCTCTGAGAAGGAAGGAAGGCTGCGCGTCCTTTAGAAGGTAGGCCAACTCAGCTGAGCGATAAGCTGTGTTGATGGGCAAATAGCAGAGCCCAGCACGGAGGCAGGCAAGATAGAGCGCGAAAGCATGTGCGGACTTCTCGACCTGGACGGCCACGCGATCACCGACCGCACATCCGAGCCGCCGGAAGACGCTGGCATAGCTACCACAGAGCTTGTGCAGCCACTGAGCGGATAGCGTTTCGCCGCTCTCAAGCTCTAGGAGCACGTCTGTCGGGTTTGCCTCGGCCCTCCCCTCAACCAGGACATAGAAATTGCGGTTGGACATGACTTACGCCTCTCCTCGCCGCGCTGCCGGCAGGGCCAGTTTCCGAGATATTCTATTGAATGTAAAAAAAATATCTGTCAACGTAAAAAGAATACGGAGGGGCTGAGGGCATAGGGCCGAAGCTTCTGTGCTTCATCGTTGACAACCGCGCCTCACCTACCCGTCCCTGCAGCGCAGGTTTCGCCAGTCGAGGGAATCGAATGAATAAATTTGGAAGTGAGGTCGCAGCAGGGAAACAAAGGAATGAAGAAGCATCTGAGCTCGGGAACTTGCCGACCTTGCATGTGTCAAAAGGGATCGCGAGAATTCAATTGAACCGGTCTCGGCAGCACAATCGGTTCGAGCCAACAGACATCGAGACTTTCTCTGAAATCGTCGCGACTTTGGCTCGGCAGTCGAGCGTGCGAGTACTAATGATAACGGCTCAAGGTCCAAGTTTTAGTTCAGGATTTGACCTGGATACATTGTCGAGTGATCGTGCGGCGGCATGTACAGCCCTGTTCGCCGCGATGTGCGATCTTGTCGAAGAATGCCCCTTTCCTACTATATGCGGCCTGAATGGAAACATTTACGGAGGCGCTACTGACCTCGCGCTTGCATGTGATTTTCGTATCGGAACGCGGGGATGTCTCTTGCAAATGTCTCCTTCTCGCCTCGGTATTCAGTACTACTATTCTGGTTTACGACGTTACGTGGAGCGGCTTGGCCTGTCGCAAACGAAACGCCTTTTTCTAACAGGCGAGCAAGTTGACAGCATCACGTTGTTACAGATGGGTTATCTTACCGAGGTGTGTACTTCGGATGCGCTTGAAGCGCGATTAGAGCATTTTGCCGGGATGCTCGCCCAGCGTTCGCCGGCTTCTCTCCGGGGCCTGAAGACGTCGCTCAATTCAATTCGTCGAGGCACTGCTGACCCGGTCGAGATCAATGCGAAGTTTTTCGAAAGCCTAACATCACCTGATGCCCGAGAGGGCCTAAAAGCGTGGTGTGAGCGCCGGCCTCCTTCATTTGCAGACGTGTGAGGCCAAGGCTCTTCGCACAGCAAAAATAAACTGCCTAAGCCTTGCCTCGTCCTCCGATCGGTTGGCTTTTGCGCGGCGGCGATCAGGGTGAGACTCCGCATTGTCTCGCCCTAATTGTTACCAAATGCTGAGCCGTTGCCTCACGTAAATTGCTCCCTTGGATCGGGAGCGAGCGGGGGCGAAGATGGGGTGGCTAAGCATGGCAACGCGGAAGGAACTGACGGCGGCAGCAGGCGCGCGCTATCGGCGTTCGGATCGCGCGAAGAAGACGCGGATATTGGACGAGTTCGTCGACATCACCGGATTCCATCGCAAGCAGGCGATGCGACTACTTCGAGGTGAGGAAGACGCGCGCCCAAGCCGAAGGGCGCGACGTCGAATGTATAATGAGGTAGAACACAACGCGCTCGTGCTCCTTTGGGAGGCGTCAGACCGGATCTGCGGGAAGCGGCTGAAGGCGTTAATGCCTGCGTTGATTGAGGCGATGGAACGGCATGGCCACCTCGACCTTACCCCCGAGATCCGCGACAAACTTTTGGCAATGAGCGCTGCGACGATCGACCGCGCATTGGTGGGGGTCCGAGAAGGATTAGGTCGCAAGCGTCGGCGGCTGTCAAGCGACGTCCGGATTTGACCCCGCAACGACATGAGGAAGCGACCCCCTTGTTGTTTGCAGGACTGAAGCAAGCCGCTCGCGAAGCGCGCCCTTCATAGCGCTGTAGCGAGCGAGCGGCTTGCGTCACGACTTCTTCTCCGATTTGGCTTCTGGTACAGCGGGCTTCTGCAGAAGTCCGCTGCGGCGCTTCTCCTTCAAGCGATAGCTGTCGCCGCGGATCGTGATTACGTGACTGTGGTGCAGCAGACGATCAAGGATCGCGGTGGCGACCACGGGGTCGCTGAAGACCGAGCCCCACTCGCCGACGCTGCGGTTGCTGGTCAGCAGGATCGCGCCTCTCTCGTAACGACGGCTAACGAGCTGGAAGAACAGATGCGCGGCATCGGGTTCAAAGGGCAGATACCCGAGCTCGTCGATGATCAGGAGCTTTGGCTTGGCAAATTGCGCGAGTCGCTCCTCGAGCCGGCCTTCGCTGTGACCTTTGGCAAGCTGCGCAACGACAGTCGTGGCTGCGACGAACTGAACGGAATGCCCAGCCAGGATCGCTTCGCGCCCAAGCGCGACCGCAAGGTGCGTCTTGCCAACGCCAGGTGGCCCAAGGAGCAGCACGTTCTCGCCATTGGCGATCCAGCGGGCGCTCGCAAGCTCGCGTATCTGCTTCGGATCCAGCGAGGGCTGGGCCGAGAAGTCGAAGCCCGACAGATCGCGAACGAACGGGAAGCGAGCAAGTTTGAGCGTCATCTCGATGCGCCGCTCATCCTTGCGGGCGATCTCGCGCTCGCACAGCAGCACCAGAGTCTCGCGTAGGCTCAGCTCTTGTCGACCGGCCTCATCCAACAACCCATCCAGTTGGTCGCGGACAGCCGTCAGCTTCAGGCGCGTCAGCATATCGCTCAGGCGGTCGGGGACAATGGCTCGCATCAGAAGCCCCCTCCCACAATCGCTTCGTACTCGCCGAGTGGCCGCAGCAGCGTCGGCGACGGCGGCGCGACAGGCGATAACGCGAGCTCGCCAGCACGGCTCGGTTTAAAGCCAGTCAGGCCCTCAAAGTGTTTAGGGTCAACGACGCGACGGCGCCGACCGACACAGATCGGATGAGCGGCCACCTCATGGATCCCGTGGTGGATGCGCACCACGCCATCGGCGATCGTCGCTCTCACCGTCTCGCCGATCAGCCGCCATGGCACAGAGTAGGCGTTGCCATCGATCTCGACCGCGCAGTCGGCCTGCACGCGCCGGATCAGTTCACGTGCGGCCTGGAAGGGCGGCCTCCCAGCGATGGGCTTCAGCGCGTGCGCCTCAGCGCGCCTGAAGCGCTCAATTGGTGCTTCGCCAGTCGTGCCATGCTGGCGTAGGTCGGCGATCTCCCGCGTCCAAGCTTCAAGATGCGCCTCAAAGGCTTCCCAGCTCGGGAAGGTGCGGCCGGCGACCGCGTTCCGTTTGACGTAGCCGACGCCATTCTCGGTCTTACCCTTGGTGCGGGCTCGATATGGCGCGCAGGCCCGTGGCCGGAACCCCCAGTGCTTGGCAAACGCGGTCAGCTTGTCATTGAACACGACGGTGCGCATCGCGGCATCGTGCTCCACGACCAACGCACGCGCATTATCGAACAGTACCTCCTCGGGCACGCCACCGAACTTCACGAAGGAGCTTTCCAGGCCATCGAACCAGCTCTCTTGCCGTTCGTTGCGGAATGCTCTGACATGGTGCCGGCGCGAGTAGCCCAACGTGGCGACGAACAGGTAGGCGCGAACCTTGCTGCCACCGATCTCGACCAGCCGCTCGCCAAAATCGATCTGCAGCTGTTTGCCGGGCGGTGTCTCGAACCGCACCGTCGCGCGCGCCTCGGCCGCAAGCTCCTGGCGATAGCGCTGTACCGCCCGCTCGACCGTGCGCAGGCTGACGATGATGCCTTTCTCGGCTGCCAGCTCCTGGCGAATCACATCGGCATTGCCGTGGTGCTGCCGCAGGCGCTCCTTGAGCCAGGTCTCCTGGCCATCGAGCGCCTTTTTGCGCTGCGGCTGCCGATAGGGTGTCCAGCCGCCGGCCGCCACGTAGTCCTTCACCGTGTTGCGACTAATCCCGAGCTCCCGGGCAATCCGTTTGCTACCCCACCCCAGCTCGTTGAGCCGGAGTATCGCCGAAACCTCGTCCGGCTCCAGCATGGCCTCCCTCCGCGGATCTTTGAACCGCAGAGGACCTGAACTGAGTCGCTGCATAAAAACCCCCGTTCTGACCGTGTCGCGAGGGGGGCAATTCCTCGTGTCGTCAGGGGGTCAATTTTCCATGTCGCCCGACAGCGGCACGCGACGCATTCCCTGCGTCGCAGGGCTCCAATAAGGACGTCGGCAGATTGGAATGATCCGGCGCCCGGATTCGTCGAGGCCGACCTTGTCGCGCATAGCGGTCCATCTGCGCGCGGCAGCTTCATCCAGACCCTCGTGCTCACCGGCATTGCTACCGGCTGGACGGAGTGCGCTCCTCTGATCGTGCGCGAACAAACGCTGTTGAGCACGGTGCTGACGGAATTGCGCAAACAATTGCCTTTTGCGCTGCTCGGCTTCGATACTGACAATGATACCGTGTTCATGAACGAGACGCTGAAAGCCTACTGCGAGGCGGCCAACATCGTCTTCACGCGTTGCCGGCCCTACCGAAAAAATGACCAGGCGTTCGTCGAGCAGAAGAACGGCGCCGTCGTGCGCAGGATAGTCGGCTATCGTCGGTTCGAGGGCGCCTGGAAGCGGCCAAGCTGCTGGCTGAACTCTATCGATCGGCGCGGCTGTTCGTGAACTTCTTCCAACCCTCGTTCAAATTGATAGCCAAGCAGCGCGACGGTGCCCGTGTACGCAAGACATACAGCGCGCCGGCTACACCACACCAGCGCCTGGCAGCGGACGCCCGCACGCCTGACGCTGTCCGCCATCATCTCCAAGAAATCTATGCCGCCCTCGATCCAGTCGCGTTGTTGCGCGACATCCGCGACGTGCAGGAGCGCCTCGCGGTCCTCGGGGACACCCAACCAATCGGCCATCCTGCTGCGGCATCGCAATCGATCGATCGCTTCCTGGCAAGCCTGCGCACGGCCTGGAAGGACGGAGCTATGCGACCGACGGATCGGCCACTCGTGAAGGCGGAGAGAGGCCGACGTCGTCCCGACCCGCACATCCGAGCAACGCCAGAGTTGCGAAAATGGTTTGAAACCGAGCCTTGGCGGACTGGCAGCGAACTGCTCTCGCGCTTGCAGGAGGAATATCCTGGAGCCTATCCGAACAAGCTTCTTCGAACGCTTCAACGTCGGCTGAAATCCTGGCGCAGCGAGCAAGCGAACGCGCTGCTGTTCGCTCCTAGCGAGAAAATGCCGCCAGGGTACGAGGTCACAACACTCCAATGACGTGCGAGGTACCAGCGGAGGAGGCCGGGCGCTCCGAAACCCCGGCCATCTCCGCACCCGGTCTCCTCCTCAACTCAAGCCAGGAGCAAAATAAATGAGGCAACCGATCGCACCCGGGAGCATCAGTACATGAGGCAATACGCGCTCTCATCCTGATTGGCGCGCTATAGGCTTTGTCAGTCCTAGATCAAGTGGCTCCGAAGGCGTCGCATGGATGAACAATCTGGCGTGTCTGTTGAGCGGCTCGTGCATTCTAAACAGAAACACGTGACTGAGCTGCTGCCGGTTTGATGGACACCCGGTCAAGCTAATCCCACCTTACGCCCGAACTCAACCGGGCTGAGATAGCCGATGGTCGAGTGCCTGCGCGTCGTGTTGTAAAATCGTTCGATGTAGTCGAACACATCGGCGCGTGCCTCGTCTCTGGTTCGATAAATCTTGTTGGCCGTACGCTCGGTCTTGCGCGAGGAGAAGAAGCTTTCCATCGCCGCGTTGTCCCAGACGTTGCCGGAGCGGCTCATGCTGCAAACGATGCCGTTGTCGGCCATCAGGCGCTGGAACTGCTCGCTTGTGTACTGGGCGGATTCAAGCGGTCGTCGCAACACCTGAACGAAGGAGGTTGCGATGGGATTCGAAAGCGACGATCACACCGTTCTGGACGGGCGCCGTTGCCGTCACGGGGACGACCGCCGGTAGCGGGGCGATCTGCACTCCAGCGATTTTGGTTGGGGATCGCGCAGGGGATGACCAGCGAGGATGCTGCATTGGCGGCTGGTATGTCGCAGCCTGTCGGAACCAGATTGTTCCGACGCGGGCGGCATGGCACCAGCGATGTTCAGTACTTCGACCAAGCCGCCGTCCGGGCGGTACCTCTCGTTTGCGGAACGTGAGGAGATTGCACTTCTTCGCGTTCAGGGCCTTTCGAGCCGCGAGATCGGGCGCCGACTTAGCCGATCCGTCTCGACTATCTCCCGTGAGCTACGACGCAATGCCGCGACGAGCAGCGGCGGCCTGGAGTATCGTGCGTCGACAGCCCAATGGCACGCCGAGCGATCGGCCCGTCGACCCAAACCGAGCAAGCTTGCGCTCAACACAACCTTGCGCACTTATGGGGAGCAGCGCTGGCTGGCGTCGTCACGACCCTGAGTGGCGCTGCCGTTCCTGGTCCCGCCGTTCCGTGGAAGGGCCGCCCGCCCGCGCAAGGATCGGCGATGGGCCAGGGCTTGGAGCCCAGAGCAGATTGCCCGACGCTTGCCGATCGACTTCCCGGACGACAAGACGATGCGCATCAGCCACGAAGCCATCTATCAAGCCCTCTTCGTTCAGGGGCGGGGAGCGCTACGCCGCGAACTGTCGGCCTGCTTGCGAACGGGGCGCGTGTTGCGGGTACCCAGGGCGCGCGTACGCAGGCGAGACAGGAGCTCTGTCTCGCCGGAGATCATGATCAGTCAACGCCCCGCCGAAGCGGCCGATCGCGCGGTGCCGGGTCACTGGGAGGGAGACCTCATCCTTGGTCTTGGCAGCTCGGCGATCGGCACGCTGGTTGAGCGTACGACGCGCTTCACGATGTTGCTGCATCTTCCCCGGCTTGCGGGGCATGGCGAAGCTCCGCGCATGAAGAATGGGCCTACTCTCGCAGGGCACGGAGCTGAAGCGGTGCGCGACGCGATTACGCGCACCATCATCAGCTTGCCCGAAGAGCTGCGTCGTTCGCTGACCTGGGATCAGGGAGCTGAAATGGCTCAGCACGATCGTCTTAAGATCGACGCGGGTGTCCAAATCTACTTCTGCGATCCGCACAGCCCATGGCAGCGTGGCACCAACGAGAACACAAATGGGCTGCTGCGTCAGTACTTCCCGAAAGGCACCGACCTTATCGTCCACGGCGCCGACGAGATCGCCGCTGTGGCCGCGGCCCTCAATGCTCGACCGAGAAAAACCCTGGGTTGGAAAACGCCGGCAGAGGCCCTTGACGAGTTGCTATCGTGAGTGAACACAATTGGTATTGCGACGACCGCTTGAATCCGCCTTGGCTGCCCCGGTCGGAGTGATGCAACAGCGCATCCGGCTTGCCGCGTCGCCAGACGACCATCAACAATGCGTCCGTCACGAGCTGTGCGGTCATGGCGGCACTCATCGACCAGCCCACCACGCGGCGCGAGAACAGGTCGATCACCGCTGCGACATAGAGCCAGCCTTCGGCCGTCCAGAGATAGATGAAGTCGGCGATCCATTTCTGGTTGGGACGCTCGGCGGCGAACTGCCGGTCAAGGAGGTTCGCCGGTACGGTCTCGAGCTGTCGATCGCCGCTGTCCTTCGGCAAGCGCCGACGTCGCGGCCGCGCCCGCAAGCCTTGCAGCCGCATCAGCCGCTCAATCCGGTGCAGGCCACAATCCGCCCCTTCGGCGAGCAGGTCGCGCCACACTCGGCGTGCGCCATAGGTGCGGTCGCTGGCGGCGAAGCTGGCCTTGACCTTGCCGCCGAGCTCCTCGTCGCTGCGGGATCTGGCGCTGGGCGAACGATTCAGCCAAGCATGGAAGCCCGACCGCGACACCCCCAGCGCATCGCATAGCCATGCCACCGGCCAGATCGTCCGGTGCTTCGCAACGAAGGGGAACTTCATGTCGCTTCCTTCGCGAAGTAGGCTGCGGCCTTCCTAAGAAACAGCCGGATTGGCGTCGCCCGGGATGGCCTGCAACACGAAGCCTAGCGATTTCGCCCGGCGCTGTAGGTTGGCGAGGACGCGGCTACGATATTGCTGCTCATATTGGTCGGCGCCAGGATCCTTGTAGCTCATGCCGTGCCGGAGTGTGTTGTAGAATAAAACCGCAATCTTGCGAGCCGTCGCCGTCACCGCCTTCGATTTACCCGCACGTGCTGACAACCGGCGATAGAATGCTCCCAGCGCTGTCTCGCTCCGCCCCACGGTTGTGGCTGCCAAACGCAACAACGCAGCTGCGCGACTTGAAGATCTCCGTGTGCGCGAAGACAGCACCTTGCCGCCGGAGATCTTGTTGCCGGGTGCGAGGCAGAGCCAGGAAGTGAAGTGTTTGGCGCTCGGCCATGCCGTTAGATCGATACCGCACTCGCCAATGAGCTTCAATGCGAGCGACGGACCCAACCCGTGGATCTCAGTCAAATCGACGCCCCGCACTCTGTACAGTGCGGTCCTGACATCGAAGGTGGGGGTGTTGACCTGCTTGGTCTTTACGCGCGGCTTGGCTAGGTTTCCGACCGGTCTTGCTCCTTTGGTGTTCAATGCACTGATCAGGACTTCGAGCTTGCGATCACAGTCGAGCATCTTTGCCTGATAAACGTCGTAGAGCTCCAGTGATTGAGCTAACGCGAAAACATGTTCGTGGCGGTCATTGCCTACGAGCGCTGCGCGGATCGTCTCGATCGATGAGTGGCAGCGCACGTCCCGATAGGTTGCCGGGACGTCGGGATTGCGTTCGCCTGCAACAATGGCTCGGATAATCCGCATGCCGGTCGCGCCGGTGATATCCGACACAACATGATGGAGCTGCAGGTTCATCTCCATCAGAGCCTTTTGCATATGTTGGATATGGGCGGCAGCATATTCCACGAGCCGCTCGCGCTGGCGTAGATAGGCTCGCAACGTTGCGATCTCGGCATCGGTCGGAAGCTGCCCCGTAACAGGCCATAGGAGTGGAGCTGGCGTAACCAAGCGGCATCGCTGAGATCGGTTTTACGGCCAGGTACATTCTTGGCGTACCGCGCGTTGACCAGAATGACCTCAAACCCGCGCTGTTCTAGGATCTCGTAGACTGGGATCCAATAGACCCCAGTGGATTCCATCGCGACACTGGTCACGCCGCACATCTTGAACCAGTCCGCCAGTTCATGCAGGTCTTGCGTGAATGTGCCGAATGCACGCACTGGCTTGTCGGTGCAGGCCGGGTTTACCGCGGCCATGTGCATCTTTGATCCGATATCGATAGCGGCCGGGCTGAGGTTGACCAGCTTTAGGTCCGGGCCGCGGTCGGTTGTCCTGTTAGGCATCGCAACTCCTCCGTCCGATGATGGGCTGGAGGGTCAGGGCTATGCCAATTTGTCATCTTCCTAATCGGGATCGCCGTCGAAACGGCGTCACCACTCTCAAGTCCGCATGCGCCCATGGACCACGTTTTTTAACGGGGACAGTGCCTCCAATAAGCTGACGGCCGCTACCCTCCGAGCTAAAGGATAGCACAAGGCTGTTTCTATCCCGCGCAGGCGCGCCACGACGCTGGACAGTTATTTAGGATATCCCGCTCGGCCTTCAGCTTGGCGACCTCACGGCGCAGCCGCTCGATCTCCTGCTGCTCCGGCTTCATCTGCCCGTGACCGGGAAAGGCCTGCACCGGGTCGGAGCCGAACTTGCTGATTCCAATGATCTCGCCGGGGTGTACCGATTTGATCTCGCCCAGGATTGAACGAACCCGCTACGCGGCAGTAGGGGGCAAACCTGCTGAACTGAGGTGTCCTGTCTGAGAGGATGTTGGTCTTCGCACCACCCCTCTCAAGACAGGAGACCCAGATGGCTACGATGAGCCCTCTTCGGCAGCGCATGATCGAGGACATGACGGTCCGCAATCTGTCGCCGTCGACTCAACAATCCTATATCTATGCGATCGCAAAGTTTAGCCGCCATTTCGGCTATGCCCCGGACCGGTTGAGTTTCGAGCAGGTCCGCGCCTACCAACTACATCTCATCGGCCAAAAGCGCTCGTGGTCCCACATCAATCAGGTGGCCTGCGCGCTGCGGTTCTTCTACGGCGTCACACTCGGGCAGACGGAGGCATTCGAGCGGATCATTGGTGGCCAGAAGCCCGACAAGCTCCCGCTCGTGCTTAGTGCCGAAGAGATCGAGCGCTTCCTGGACGCGGTTACAGGGGTGCGCAATCGCGTCGTGCTGGCGACGGCTTATGCGGCTGGCTTACGGGTTAGTGAAGTCGTCCGCCTGAAGGTGAGCTCGATCGACAGCAAGCGAATGTTGATCCACATCGAGAACGGTAAGGGCGGCAGGGATCGTTACGCGATGCTTTCTCCGCGACTGCTGGAGATTCTGCGTACGTACTGGATGCGAGCCCGACCGGGGCTGTGGCTATTTCCAGGCCAAGACCCAAGTGAACATGTCAGCGTCCGCTGCGTCCAGGCGGCCTGCCGCGCCGCCCGCCGCCGCGCTCGGCTTGCCAAGCCGATTACTGTCCATACGCTCCGGCACTCGTTTGCGACCCATCTCCTGGAAAGCGGGATCGACATTCGCATCATTCAAGTTCTGCTCGGACATGCCGACCTGGGATCGACCGCGCGCTACGCTCAGGTTGCGACCAACCTGCTCGCCCGCACGACCAGCCCATTCGATGGACTCTCCGTCAGGGTGATCCCACCCGACTGAGCTGCGCATATGCGCCCCGTGCTCGAGGTGGCGGACATCCTCCGCCGCCACGGCGGCGCCTTCCGTGCCGCGCAGGGTCCTCGGCTGTCCTCCGATCAGCGCCGTGTGATGGCGGCCATCGAGGCGTGTCGCACAGCGACGCTCGGCGGCCACGTCGAGCGGTGCGACGACTGCGGCCTGGTCCGCGTCGCCTATAACAGCTGTCGCGATCGGCACTGTCCAAAGTGCCAAGCGCTCGCGCGCGCCCAATGGCTCGCCGAGCGCCAGGCCGACCTGCTGCCGGTCCCCTATTTCCATGTCGTCTTCACCGTGCCGGCGCCGGTGGCCGCCATCGCGCTGCAGAACAAGACGGCGGTCTACGACATCCTGCTCAAGGCAGCAGCCGAGACGATCCGTCTCATCAGCGCCGACCCGAAGCATCTCGGTGCCGAGACCGGGATGATCGCCATTCTCCATACCTGGGGCCAGACCCTGACGCATCATCCGCATGCCCATTGCCTCGTGCCAGGCGGCGGGATCGCCCCTGATGGAAGCTGGGTTCATTGTCGCCCCGGCTTCTTCCTTCCCGTTCGCGTCCTGTCACGATTGTATCGTCGGCTGTTCCTGGAGCGCCTGCAGGCGGCGTTCAATGGCACCAAGCTCCAGTTCTTCGGCCATCTCGCGCACCTCGTCGAGCCAGCGGCATTCGCCCGCCATCTAACCGCCCTCCGCAAGGTCGAGTGGGTCGTCTACGCCAAGCGTCCCTTCGGCGGACCAGAACAGGTTCTGGCCTATCTCGGGCGCTACACCCATCGCGTTGCAATCGCCAACGGCCGGCTCCTTACCTGTGACCAGGGCCACGTCCGCTTCCGGTGGAAGGATTATCGCGCTGGCAACAGATCCAAAGTGATGACGCTCGACACTGAGGAGTTCCTTCGTCGCTTTCTGCTCCACGTATTGCCGAAGGGGTTTCGCCGCATCCGTCATTTTGGCTTCCTGGCGAACGCCTGCCGCGTCGCCAAACTCGCGCGCATCCGAGCGGCGCTAAAGGCGCCAGAGCCGCCTCCGCCTGCCGAAGCTGTCGACTATCGTGAGCGCTGCGCCATCCTCATTGGTCACCGCCTCGACTTGTGCCCCATCTGCGGAGGCCGCATGGTCGAGATTGGGCCTGTGCCGCGTGCGCAAACGCCGCGACGCGCAGCACCTCGCTGCGATACATCATGACCGACTACCTCGACTTGTTCGCTCCCACTGCAGGCATCGCCATGCCGACGTTCTCCGTCGGAACGATCAAGCACGCTCACAACGCGCGGCGAACGGGCGATAGTCAGCCGCTTGGGCTTGACGCGCCGTTCGACGCTATCGACGCCGGCATCCTCTGCTGCCAATATCAACGGCAATCTGCGGCCACACTCGCTCGCGGGCCCGACATCGGGTCAATCGCGCCTACCGGCGCCTAGATCGAGCCCCCATAGGTCCTCGCTCACAAGACGCGGCTTCGTTCAATCCAGCTTCAAATAGGTCCCGCGCTGGACTTGCGGCGAGATCTGCGACGCGGGACCTATTTGAACCCTCCAGTATTCCGAGATGATCTCGCCCACCATTCCGATTTGATGTCGCCCGGGGCGCGAGGCGTTCTGGCTGTCTGGTTTCTGGCATCGGCGAAGCCGCGTGGTCAATCTTGAATCGCGGCTCGACGGGCGGGTTTTTCTGTTGTTCCTGCTGTGGGCATGTGGGCAACGCTCTTGCGTTGTCCAAGCGTAGCGGCATGTCCACAGCGCCACAGGCTCAGGCCTTTCGGTCAGGTTTGCGGGTTCGCCGCATGCTTTCGCCGTTCAGATCGATCCGGTGGGCGTTATGGACCAGGCGGTCGAGGACGGCGTCGGCGTAGGTGGGATCACCAAACACAACAGAGTGCCCCTATTTTGGAACGGGTCGTGTCTCACGTCACGATCACTGACCCGCATCATTTTCTTTTTGGGCACCGGCTTGAGGTGCTGAAGGAGCGGTCGGGGGCGGTCCCGCCTACGTCGTTGTCGCGCTGCCGGACGGCCGGCCGCGGGCAGTTCGGATCGCGTCGACGGATCTTGTCGAGACGCCGATCACGCCTCGCCCGAACGCCGCCGATCTGCCGCGCATCAGTGCCCGTACGCTGATCCCATTGATGCAACATTTGAGCGCGAGTCTGAGCCTTCTCGACGAGAAGGTGATTCGCGATGACCCACCGACCGCTTCCAGGTCGCGTTGCGTATCGACCCCTGCCGATATTGGCAAATCCACCCCGCCGTCCGACGGCCGACATTCCGCGCCTGTGGCCGAATCTGTCGACCGCGACGCAAACCCAGATCGCTCAAATCCTCGCCACGCTGCTGCGGCGAATGCAAGCGGTTCCCGGCACGGCCGGAAGGAGACTGGGTCGTGCTGATCAGCTCGACCGTCGCTGACGAGCGGCTCACGACCGCACACCGAGCCAAGTTGGCCTACGTCTACGTGCGGCAGTCATCCGTGAACCAGGTGCGCCAGCACCAGGAGAGCACCGAGCTGCAGTACCGCCTCGTCGATCGGGCCATCGGTCTGGGCTGGCCGCCGGAGCGCGTCCAGGTCATTGACGAGGATCTGGGCAAGTCCGGAGCTGGCGCTGTGGATCGTCATGGTTTCCAGAAGCTCATTGCCGAGATCGGCCTTGGCAACGCCGGCCTTGTGGTGAGCCTCGACGCTTCTCGCTTGGCCCGTCGTCTGGCAGACCGCCACAACCAGCGAGCATCACGTACAACGGCGCGTTCATACCTACCGCAACTACATTGACATTGATCGGTTGCGGCGACGGATCGTCGAGTTGAATGCTGAACATAAAATGGATGCCGAGATCGCGGCAATCCTCAATCAGGAAGGCTTTGTCGCGGCCCGAGGCTGCGCTTTCAAAGGCGAGAACGTCCGGCTGTTGCGCACCCGCTGGGGCATTCCCACGGTCAAAATCAACGGCGTAGACAAGAATCCGATGCGCTGGCCCGACGGCAGCTTCTCGATTCAGGGCGCAGCGGCTGAGCTTGGAGTAACCCCGCAGACGGTATTCGACTATCTCGCGCGCGGAATGCTGGCAGGTCGTCAGTTAACCAAAGGCCAGCCATGGCAGATCGAGCTCTCAGACGAACAAATCAGTCAGCTTCGCAATCGAGTACAACACACCAAGCGTTCGAAGGAGGAGGCATCATGAAGTCATCGGCTCGCCGATCAGCGCGTGCCATTGATCGATCGGGAGCTGGCTGGTGACGATGGTGGAGCCGCGGCCGTAGCGGTCCTCGAGGATCTCCAGGAGGTCGTGGCGGGCCGCGGCGTCAAGCGGCTCGAGGCCCCAGTCGTCGTATGTGGACGGCCTCTGATGGCAAGCACAATTTGGCACTTCGAACGACTTGGACGGCTGCGATCGTATGTCCGGCGTTTAGCGCGGATCATATCTCCGCTGGCCCTGATGAAGTCCGACAACCAAGGGGTCACATCAAGGATGCGAGCTTTGAGGCTCACACGACTGGTCGGGTTTTCCTGGTTTTCGGTGGCGACCGTTGTCTTTCATCATGCCTTTCTTGCACTTACCAAGCTTATAACTCTTCGATGCGGCTGTCCGACACTCAAAGTTTGGCGAACATCTCGGTGCGGAAGCATTCTCCGGTTTTCATCATTGCCCAGATGATCCGAGCAAGCTTGTTGGCGAGGGCGACGGTCACAAGCCGCGCCGGCTTTTTTAGCCAAAAGCCCGACAATCCAGTCGCGCAAGCCGCCGCGGCGTTTTTCCACAACGTTTAGAAGCGATGTTGCTCCGAGAACGAGTAACTTCCTTATATATCGATTACCCGCCTTGGTGATGGTTCCGAGAGTTGGTTTACCCCCGCTTGAAATTTGCCTGGGCGTCAGACCCAGCC
This sequence comes from Bradyrhizobium guangdongense, assembly GCF_004114975.1. Lineage (NCBI taxonomy): Bacteria > Pseudomonadati > Pseudomonadota > Alphaproteobacteria > Hyphomicrobiales > Nitrobacteraceae > Bradyrhizobium > Bradyrhizobium guangdongense. The sequence continues at coordinate 137,870 of NZ_CP030052.1, read as the reverse complement.
AGGCAGCAAAATCCCGTCCCGAATTGAATACGCTTGGGTCTGGTACACTGGCTGTAATTACCGAGGCAACAAGCTTGCCAACGCCGGAAATTTCTCCGAGCGAACGGCTCGTCTCGCTGAGCGCGTGAGCCTTGGCGATCTCCCTCTCCAAATCATCGAGTGCGCCTCCGAGCGCATCAATTTGCTGACCGAGAACCCTCGCGGCCAGGACAGCGGCGTCGGGAAGAGTCGCATCGCCTTCTGCGAGGCCTAAAGGCTCGTCGACGCGGCCGGTGCCCTTGGCGACGACAAGACCGAATTCGGCCAAATGGCCGCGTAGAGCGTTCACGCTCATCGTTCGCTGTTTGACCAGCAGCTCGCGCGTCTTGTGCCACATCAGGGTCGCTTGCTGATCAGCGCTCTTGATCGGCACAAAACGCATGGCAGGGCGCGAGACCGCTTCACAGATGGCTTCCGCATCGACGGCATCGTTCTTACCTCGCTTGACATAGGGTTTTGTGTAGGCCGGCGGCATCAGAGACACATCGTGTCCCATGGCCTTCAGTTCGCGCGCCCTATAGTGGGCTGAGCCGCAAGCCTCCATGCCAACGCGGCACGGCTCGATCCTCGAGAAGAACTCGCGCATCGTCCGGCGCGTCAGCTTGCGCTTTACGGCTGGTGCATCCTCACTAGACAGCGCATTAATCTGAAAATAGTTCTTGGCGAGATCAACGCCTATTCTAATAAACTTCATCTCGGACGGTCCCCCTTCTTTGTGGCGCTCTGGCGACCACGCCTTGGCACTATGATGCCGTTGAGGTGAGGCCGTCCACACCATCAAAGATGAGGAGATCGACGCGGCCAAGCGCGCGCAGCAGGCGGGAGTGGCGGCCGTCGCCGCGCGCCAAAGCGAGATCGCTAAACAGCCGTGGGACGCGCTGATAAAGCACGGAGCGATTGTCGCGGCAGGCCTTGTTGCCGAGCGCTGAGGCGAGCCAGCTCTTACCGACGCCGGAGGGCCCGCAGATCAAAAGGTGGCGTGGTCGTCGATCCATTGCCCTTCGACCAGCATCGTCAGCAGGCTGCGGTCGAGGCCGCGCGGGGTGCGATAGTCGATGTCCTCGACGCAGGCCTCCTGGCGCAGCTTGGCGTATTGCAGCCGCTTCGACAGCCGCTTGTCGCGTCGCAGCGACGCTTCGCGTTCGAGCAGGAGCGCGAGCCATTCGGCGTGGCCGAGGCTTGCGGCCTCGCCGCCGGCTTCGATGTCGGCGAAGGCGCCTTCGCCATGCCATGCAGGCCGAGCGTGTAGAGTTGATCGAGGGGCGGATGCGTGAGCAAGGCGTGATCTCCTAGTTGTAGTAGCGCGGCCCGCGGTTGTTGGGATGGAGGATCGGCGCGTCGTCCGCGGGCCGCTTGGGTGAAGGCCGCCGATCGAGATTGTTGGCGAGGATCGATTTGACTGAGCCGTAGGTGCGCGCCGATGTGCGAAAGCCCTGCTCGGGGTGCGTGCGTTCATCGAGGATCAGGTCGCACAGCGCGGCGGTGGCCGGCCCGATCGCGGCGGCCTCCTTGCGGATGCGCTCGATGGTCCAGCCGGCGTAGCGCCGATGACTGGACGCCATGTGTTCCGGCACGGTGGTGTGCTTGTGGTTGCCGCTCATGCGCTGATGCGCGGCGATCCGCTCGCCCTTGTGGAATATCTCCACGGTGCGGGCGGTGAAGCGCACCTCGACCTCGGCGCGGACGAAGCGATGCGGGACGCTGTAGTAATGCGCCTCGACCTCGACGTGGTAGTCGATGCTGGCCCGGCAGATCCGCCACTCGGCGAACACGTAAGGGCTCTCCGGCAAGACCCTGAGTGCCGGCCGGTCGATCTCCTCCAGCAGCTTGCGGCGGGTCACGCCGAGCCGCCGGATCGGTCGCTCCTCGTTGAGCCGGGTCATTAACTCGGCGATCGCCGCGTTGACCTCGGCGAGGCTGTGGAAGGTCCGATGGCGCAGCCGTCCGAGCAGCCAGCGCTCGACCATGAGGACCGCCTGCTCGACCTTGGCCTTGTCCCGTGGCCGCCGTGGGCCTGGCCGGCAGAATGGCGGTGCCGTATTGCGCCGCCATGTCGGCGTAGCTGCGGTTGATCTGCGGATCGTACAGGCAGGCCTTGATCACGGCGACCTTGGTGTTGTCCGGCACCAGCAGTGCCGGCACGCCGCCGATCGCCTCGAAGGCGCCGACGTGGCCATCGATCCAGTCGGCGAGCCCCTGCGTCCAGGTCGCCTGCGCGCAGGTGAAGCTCGATGCGCCGAGCACCGCGACGAAGATCTGCGCGGTGCGCCGCTCGCCGGTAAACCGGTCGATCACCACCGGCACGCCGTCGCCCGCATAATCGACGAACAGCTTGTCGCCGGCTGCATGCGACTGGCGCATCGTCGCCGACAGCCGGCCTTCCCAGGCCCGGTAGAGCTCGCAGAACCGCGAATAGCGATACCCGCCGGGTTCGCCCGCGATGTACTCCTCCCACAGGATCGACAGCGTCACGTGCGTGCGCCGGAGCTCGCGGTGCACCGCCGCCCAGTCCGGCTCCGCCTGCCGGCGATGGCCACGCCGGGTGCCGAGACCGGCTCCCGCGCTGGCGAACAACCGGGCTTCCAGCACAGCGTCGGTGATGCCGTCGGGCAATGGCCAGGTCAGCCCCGCCGCTTCAAACCGGCGGATCGTCAACCGCACCGTCGAAGGCACCGTCCCCAACCGCCGCGCAATCTCGCGGGTCGGCATCCCAGCCGACTTCAATCTGATCACATCGCGCACATGGCGCATCGCAAGCCTCTCCGTCGGCATCCAGGTCCCCCTTCGCAACGAAAGGCGGGACCGTATCGGAGCCAGAAGAGGCCTCGTCACCCCGGGTTCGCTCTTGCGATACCCCGGGCGACATCATCCCGGAATGGTGGGCGACATCAAGCGGAATCAGCAGCCGAACTCCTTGACCCATTTGCGCAGAACGTTCTCATGAACGTCCAGGTCGCGGCCGGCTTGTGCCACCGACACCCCGCGTTTCCGGACCAGCTTGACCGCCTAGATCTTGAACTTGCGACTAAACTTCCGTCTCTTCATCGCCCACCTCCGGCTTCATGAAACACCTAATCTCGGTGTCCATCAAACCGGCAGCAGCTCAGACTGAGGGAGCGTGCCACGCGCCGTCGGCGGCTTGGCAATGATGATTGTTTGGTGCAATTCACGCTTGATAGCGCCGTCAGGCAACAGCTTTGGCCAATGTCAACGGCGCGTCAGTCCTGCGAGCGCCGGCTCGGATGTACAGGTTGTCTTCCAATTGTCGCTGAAGTCAACCCACGCTGAGCTTGTCCATATGCTTAAATTGAACTCCGCGCGGCAAGGAGTCTCAAGAGTGCGCGATCACGTTCACCTTCTAATTCGGAAATCGATCTGCCATCCGCCTCTGCATGGACGCCAGCGACCAGACGGGTACAGACATCGGGAGTAAGCTGTGGCTGACCTAGCGTGGCCCATCGGCGTTCCTGGCTAGGCCCGAGATGTCGCAGGTAATGCTCAATTCCCCCAGGACCCCCACCAAGGTGGTAGGCCATATGTGCACCGACCACTGACCAGCGCAGCCCAGGTCCATGCACGAGCGCCGCGTCGACAGCGGCGACATCAGCAATATTCTCGGCGACTAAGTTGACCGCTTCACGCCAGAGTGCTGAAGCAAGCCGGTTGGCGATGTGCCCTACTACGTCGCGGGCTAAAAGAACTGGCTCGCGGCCGAGCCCGCGAAAGAACGACACAGCCGTCGTCCGAAGATCAGCATCGGCCCCATAAATCTCCACTAGCGGCATGATGTGTGGAGGATTGAAGGGATGAGCAGTAATGAATCGCGAGGTTCGTTTTAGGCTGGTGGCAAGCTGTGACCAAGTTAGAGAGGATGTACTGCTTGCGAGTACCGTATCGGGATGGGCTGCCGCCTCAACGCGGCCGTAGAGCTCTCCTTTTAACTCGAGCACTTCGGGTGCGTTTTCCTGAACCCAAAAGGCGTCGGAAACCGCCTGTTCCGGTGTCTCGACAAGGCGAAAGGAACCAAGGCCTGATTCAAGTTCCGAGGGACGAAAAACCTGCTTCTGACATCGAGAAATCGCTTCTTGCAACAGGGACTGCGATTTTGGCGCTGGATCCCAGCCGACGACGTCATAACCATAGGCAGTGAATAGCGCCGACCAGCTTTGGCCTATAAGCCCGCAGCCGAGAACCGCGATTGTGCCATTCATGTTGCGAGCCCCAGATCGATCGGCGTACTGCCGAGTAGCCCCAAACTATCTTCAAGCAGTTTAGCACCGGCCAATAACTGCCCGTCGGCTCGAGGGGGAGCGACCATTTGCAAGCCTACCGGAAGGCCGGAACTCGTGAAACCGCAGGGCAGAGACATCGCGGGGCAACAGACGAGGGTGATTGCAAAAGCGATGGCAACCCAATCCACGTAATTCTCAAATTGTCTGCCGTCGCACTCCATGACGTGGCTGTTGGCCACGGGGAAAGGCTCTACGATTGTTGCCGGCGTCAAGAGAAGATCGTACTTCTCGAAAAACTTAAGTACGCGCACCACCATGGCAACTCGCTGCTCCTCGGCGCGTTCGAGTTGCTCGATAGAAAGCTTCAGCCCTTCTTCGATGTTCCAAACGACGTCCGGCTTGAGCAGATCGCGATGGCTTCGAAGTAGAGCAGCTTTGCTAATAGCGAAATCGAATGCGCGGAGAACGTGGAAGCACTCTTGAGCTTCTCGAAGATCGGGGTGAGCTTCTTCGACGATTACACCAAGTTCGACGAAGCGCGCTGCAGCGCCGCGGGTAATTTCCACAATTTGAGGATCCACGGGTGTAATGCCCAGATCGGCCGAATAGGCAACCCGTCTTGGTCTCTTTGCCGTGCGCGTGGTCGTCAGGAACGATTCTGCGGGTGCCGGCAAGGACAGTGGATCGGCAGGATGCTCACCACTCATTGCGTCCAACAGGAGCGCAACGTCCTCGACATTGCGCGCCATTGGTCCGTGTATGCCGAGGTTGCGGTCGATTTTAGATTTGGGAGTTCGGGCCACTCGGCCCAAGCTCGGCCGAAGACCCACTACACCGCAAAAGCTCGCCGGATTTCGGAGTGAGCCCCCCATGTCAGAGCCATGCGCAACCCAAGCCATGCCGGCGGCGATCGCAACCGCGGCACCTCCGGACGAGCCAGCAGCAGAGCGAGCTGGATTCCACGGATTGAGCGTTGCTCCGAAGAGTTCATTGACCGTGTTGGCCCCCGCTCCGAACTCGGGGGTGTTCGATCTTGCATAAACAACACCACCATTCTGCTCGATGCGCTCGACCAAGATGTCCGACGTCTCAGCTATTTTGTTCCTGAAGATCGGGGAGCCCTGTGTGTTGCGAGTGCCGGCAACGTCAATCAGATCTTTGATGGGAACGGGAAGACCGGCCAGCAGCCCACGTGCGCCGGTAGGTCGCTCCATCAGCGTACGAGCATGTGTGCGCGCGCGATCAAAACAAAGGATGGGCAGCGCGTTAAGCTTGCCGTCGACTTGCCCGATCCGCTGCTCCAGCGCGTCCAGCAGCTCCAGGGGGCTTACTTCGCCATTCCGCAATTTTTCGACAACACTGCAGGCGGTCTGCCTGATCAATTCATGCACTTCAGAACCCCGTCTCTTGCCGTCGTCCCCTTAGTTGGCGATCGAGAGCAATGATCGCAAAAGTGTAGGCATTTTCGAAAGGCCGCTTCGACGACGCATAGAAAAGTCTCCAACTGGACGGCGAGCAGAACGCTGGGCGGCGCTTGACGCGCACGGCCCCGTCTGCCTACGAAAAATTATCTCTTAGCTTTTCCTCAGCCCCGCCTCGCCTGCCGTAGAGAACGTAGGACCACTTTGGGAGTAAATCCGCGAAGAATCCCGGCGTACGCGCATTTATCCTGCCAAATTCTGCGATGAGCGCAGGACTGCGGCCTCTAAGTGTAGTTGCGTGTGTGGAAGATGACCGCCAAACTATCAGGGCTTGTCGTCCTTGCGCTCTTTGGCGGTTCTCGCCTACAGAACCGCCCAGAACAGTGATGTCGGTTGCGCCGTGTCGAAAGTGGACGTGAGCTGAATAGGTGCAGCTCGATCGCTGGTCGGTTAACAGTGTGACGTCGCGAGACTTTCGAACAACTTGCCTTTACGCAGCAAAGGGACTCGTAACGTCGCTCATCTTCTCTACCGAATCGTATGCGAATGAGCACGCACCGTATCTTCCAAAATTTTCTCAATCTGCTGATCAACGCGAACCACGCTGATGGCTTTAGCGACGCCTTGGCGGTCACCGGACGCGCACTTGAGCTGCCATGTTTGGCTTATCTGGCCTGGCCGAAGAGACGGGGTGAGAACGCCCTCGTGATTTCCACGTATCCCGCCAATTGGGTTGCGCATTATGTGCGCAGTCACTATGAGCGCCTCGACCCCATTATCGAGCGTGCGCTGGAGACCACGGAGCCCTTTAGCTGGGACCACAGGGAACCTCATAGATTGATTTCTCGGGCGCAGCGAAGCTTGCTCGACGAAGCTGCTCAGTGTGGGATCCGATTGGGATTCACCGTTCCAATCCACAACGGCGCCTCCATGGCCGCCTTGACGTTTGCCACCGACCAGAATGACCGAGCATTTCAATTGAGCATAGAGCGCCGCTCGGAGGTCCTCCAGTTCATGGCCATTTCTTTCGACCGGCGCGTGCGGCAAAAGCTTTCTCATGAACTGATGATCGCTAACGTTGAACTCTCACGTCGCGAAATGGAGTGCCTCGACTGGGTCGCAAAGGGCAAGACCACATGGGAGATTGGGCAGATCCTGCAGATATCGCCAAATACCGTGAAGTCCTATTTGAATAATGCAAAGAACAAGCTGGGCGTGAGGACATTGGCCGAAGCGACTTCACGACTTGGCGCTGCTAAGGCAGTTAGGCAAGATTAGGGCCGCGCCGCCCCTCTAGTTGTACGTGGTGCCATTTGCACCCGGCTCTCCCATATAGTCGAAATCCGGACAGGAGGGGTCATGATTCAACTGATTGCCGAACCATTTCACGGCGCGTTCTCCCAAACGCTAGCGGCCATGCACAGGCTGCGGCATCGCGTCTTCAAGCAAAGATTAGATTGGAGCGTTCACAGTTCCGGCGAGATGGAGACCGACGAGTTTGACGCGCTAGGTCCGGTATATCTCGTCCAAACGTCGGTCGAGGGACTGGTGCAGGGGTCGGTTCGCCTTTTGCCGACAACCGGCCCGACGATGATCCGCGACACCTTTTCTGTGCTCCTGGGAAAGTGCCCTGCCCCATCGGATCCTCATGTGTGGGAGAGCAGCCGCTTTGCAGTTGATCTTCCTTCAGATGCTCCGAAGGCGGCACACGGGCTTGCGAGGGCAACTTACGAACTCTTCGCGGGCATGATTGAGTTTGGTCTGTCTCGACAGCTCACGAGCATCGTCACAGTCACCGACGTCCGGATGGAGCGAATTCTGAGGCGCGCAGGATGGCCGCTTCGCCGGATTGCATCGCCTTGTGAAATTGGAAACACGCTTGCTGTCGCCGGCCACCTGGAAATCACGCTCAATGCTTTGGACAGGATACGTGCGGCCGGTGGACTCGCCGGCCCAGTTCTCTGGACTCCAGTCCTGTCGCACGCCGCCTGACTGCCGGCTCGCTGCCCGCAGAACTCATCCGACTTAAATCGCCGCACCTTGATTTGTAAATGCCTCCAATCGACCACCTTGCCTGTCAGACACAGCGACCAATATCCAATCCAATAAGTTTACAACATCTGCGCGTTGCTGTGACAGTCAATGAAGCGGGCAGCATTCGGAGCGCAGCCAGGGTGCTGGGTGTCGAACACTCGGCCATCAGTCGGGCGATCGGACGATTGGAATGCCTGGTTGGTACCCGCTTGTTCGAGCGATCGAGATACGGGATGAATCCAACAGCCTCTGGTACGACATTCCTGAGGACGGCAAAGCTTATCATCGAGCAGGTCGATTCATTATCGAAGGCGACAGTCTTGACCCTGTCCAAGCGGGCGGATCACCTGGCTATCGGCTTCTGCCCATTCGTCTCCGCAGGACGAATAACACCTGCGATCGCCGAGTTTCAAAGCCGTTATCCGGAAATCAAGGTCGCCGTCCTTGAACGCGTCATGCCGGAACTCCTGATCGCGCTTCAGACGGGCTCGCTCGATATCGCCATCGCGCCAGACGGTCTATCTTCCATGCTGCTCACGGCGGCCTTTCCCCTATGGCGTGAAGGTATTCTCATCGCACTCGCCAAGAATGATGAGTTAGCTCAGAACGAGTCGGTCTCCTGCGCCGATCTGCACAGTCGAACCGTTCTCGTCAGCCGCGATGATCCCGCAAGAGAAGTCGAAGACCTTCTGGTCTGCAAACTGGCGGCTCATGGAAACGGGGCCTTAATCGAAGCCTGCGACGTGAGCCGCAGCAAGCTGACCAGTCTCGTCAGCATTGGCCGCGGCGTCACGCCGTTATTGGCATCCGAAGCTCACGCCGGATTCCCAGGGGTGGTGTATCGCGAACTGCACGACGCAAGGGGACCCAGTCGGATCACAATGTCAGCTCATGTCAGAACCGGCGATGAAAGATCTGTTGTCGCCCACTTCCTAGCCCTTCTGAGAGAATGTTATTCTTCAGGAGGGGAAGAGCGGGCTTGACGTTTTGATTTCGCAAAAGCCCGGTCTGTCGCCATGAAGCGCGCCAACATCGGGCCAATGAGCTTGGCAGGTTCGACGGCCTGTCCGGTTTGCTTCGCCAGCACATCGGCATAGACGTGCAAATCCCGGTGAACATGGGCCGCGAGTTCGACCGTCATTTTGACAGGCCGATCGTCCACAAGCGCTGCAATCTTCAATTTAGGCATGCGGCTAGCCTCTATAAGGTTCAAGAATGAGATCACGGTTGACCAGGACGCGGACCGGGTAACCCGGGCGTATCGTCAAGGTCGGCTGGATATTGAGGCTACGGCGGACCACTTGTTGGCCGGCCTGGTTCAGCGAATCTGATGCACCGCGCCTGAGGGCACCAATGATTGCGCTGTTGCTATTGCTCGCATCGGAACCTGCACCCGCTTCCGAGCCAACAGCCAGGAAGGTCGACAGCGCCGCCGCCTTGAACAGCTCACCCCAATGGTTGTCAACCTGATCTTCAAGGCCGGCATAGCCTTGCGTGTCTGTCCCCGGTTGGCGCTCCAAGACGACCGAGCGGCCGTTCGGCATGATCAACCGGGTCCAAACGAGCAGCACGCGGCTCTGGCCGAAGCTCACCTGACTGTCATAGATGCCAGTCAGTCTGGCGCCCTGGGGGATGAGGAGAAAGCGCCCGGTGGGCGTATCATAAACATTCTCGCTTACCTGAGCTGTGATCATTCCAGGCAGATCGGAGCGAATGCCGGTGATCAGGGCCCCGGCGATAACCGATCCGGCCTGCACCACGTAAGGTGATGGCGCCTTCACGAGGCGGTCTGGACTGGTCGTTCGTCGATCGGTGGCCGCATTTACGAAGGCGAGCTTCCGGTCCTGAGCGTTTTGCAGTGACCCATCCTCGCTGCTGGGGATCAGGGAGGGAGCATTGGCGCCACCTGCTTGGGCTCCGCTCGACGCTGCCGTGTCCCTCACATTGGTAGAGGCGAACAGTCGGCTTACACGAGCCGCCTCTTGTTCCTGGTCACGGCGTTGCTGTTCCTGGTCGGCCGCAGCGCCTGGCGCGGCGATCTGGCCTTTGGCGGCCAGGATTGGTCTGCCGAGATCGCCGGGAAGAGGTGGACCAAGCTGGGGGACAGGAGGGGTGACCTTCGAGTAGTCCGGCGGCAACGCTGTGACGCTCTCAGCAACATTGTGACGCTCAGCCAGATAGAGCTCCTCGGAAGCGGCCTCACGCGGCCGTTGTTTCTGGAGCGCCCACGTCGCCGCCGCGGCGACCAGCGCCAGGCAGAGCGCGGATCCGGTCAGCAGCACCTTGCGAGACAAGCGGGTGACGCTCGGGTATTCGGGCCGGAGCCGAAACCCATCCTCGAGCTCACCTGTCTCCTGTTCGCCGTCCGGGGAGGTCTCATCTTCGCGGTGTTCTTCCGTCATGACGAAAACCTCCCGTCGGTGCGGACGATCCTAACCTTTTGTTGATGTTCTCCACCAAGCCGCAGTTCGGCAGCCGCAAACAGGCGGTCGACGATCAGGACGCTGCCAAAGGTGCGATAATTGACGATTTCGCTCTTACCGTCAGGCCCGAGCACAAACAGCGGCGGCATTTCGCCTTGGACGATACCTTGCGAGAACTCGATGTAGACTTTTCGGCCGTCGTCGTAGGCTGCAAGGGGGCGCCACGGCGGATTGTCCCCCTCGATCGCATACCGAAAGCGCCGTTGTGCAAGCTCTGGGAGCAGCGGAACAGGAGTCAATTGCTGCCGCTTGATCCGATCTTGCGGATAGTACCACGCGACCGATGGCATGTAGGGCTTCTCGCGCGAGCGGAGCTCGAGGAGATAGGTGCGCCGATCAGTATTGATCACGAGGTTGGTTTCGATGGAGGCGCGCGTCGGCTTGACCAGCACGTGCACCCTGCGCTCCTCGCCGCTGCCGCTTTCGGTGTCGCCGATGACCCATCGCACGGTGTCGCCGGCTGCGAGCGGGCCGGAGCCGGTCAACTGCTCCCCCTCCTCAAGAGCAATGTCGGTGATCTGTCCCGGCGCGGCATAGACCTGATAGAGCGCGCCCGGGCTATAGCTGTAGATCTGTGCGGCGTTGAAATAGCCTCTCCGCCTCGGCTCGACGCGCGCCGCACTGTTGGCGATTTCGATCCGGTTGACCGGCTCGACATCCTCCTTGGTGCCCGGCTTGCCGCCAAGCGACGGCTTCCAGGATGGAGGCACATGCAGGGGACGCGGACGATCATCCGCCGGCGCTGCCGCCACAGGCAGCGGCGGCACATCTGTGTCATAGCTGATTTCGGGTGGAATGAAGGTCGAGCAGCCGCTGAGCATGCAGCCAAGCATGACGGCTGCGGAAGTGATGCCCCTCTTCATTGGCGCTGTCCTGAACTCGCAAGGATATACTTTCACTGCCCCAACTCCTTGGACCAATTGATCGAATTCACATAGATTCCGAGAGGATTTTTGCGCAGCCGATCGGCATCACGCGGCGTTCGGATGACGATGCTCAGGATGGCTGTCCATCGCTCGGTCGAGGCGAGCGAGCCGTTCTCGTAAGCGCGCTGAATCCATGCGACACGAAAGCTGTCGGGCGAGGCCCGTATGACGCTGGAGACTTCCACCGAGATCTGCGCCTTGCCGAGCCCGGCGAATGGGTCGTTTGCCCTGGCATATTCATTGAGTGCGACGGCCCCGCGATCGGTCGTGAAGTCGTAGGCCCGGAGCCAATTCTGCCGCAGCACGATGGCATCGGATGGCAGGGCGCGCACATCTTCGATGAACCGCGCCAGGTGCCAGGCAATTTGTGGATCCGTCGGGTCGTAGTCGGAACTTGCAGGCGAGACCCGCTGAGCTTGACCGAGCCGGTCGACCTCGACGATCCACGGCGTTATCGTTCCTTGTGTCGATTGCCAGATCAGCCCGCCGGCAAGGCTGCAAGACAGAGCAAGGCAGCCGAACGCCATCAAGCGCCAGTTCTTCGCCTGCAGGCGGGCCGAGCCGATGCGCTCGTCCCAGACTTGACCTGCCTTCTGATAAGGGGTGAGTGCCGCCGGCGCGCGGCCATAATGCGTTGCTGATCTCTTAAACATTGAACTTCCCCTGAGTATCCCTGATCCATCGTAGCGAGCCGGCAGCAGACGGCGTTTTGCTCATGTCGGCTGCTCGATGCGGATCACGCGCGCGAACACGCACAAGCACCGTACGATGTGGCAGCTTCTGCACCGCCGGCGGCGAATGCTGCGACTGAGTCCCCTTACTTCCGGGAGCTGCGCCGGATTGCGCGGCAAAAGAACCGAGCCCAATCCTGCCTTCGCACCCGCGACACCGAGAAGAAGGGGCCGTTGGCGCAGCGACGTGTCGGACGGGATCTGGCCATGGATCGCTTGCCAGATCAGAGCTGGCGTCAGCGTCAAGGACAGAATGCGAGAGGCTTGAATGACGCATTGACGACCCAGCCGACGCACTGCAGAGGACCCACGAGAACAGCTGATCATCGGAACAGGCCGAGCGGAGTTCGACGGCCATGCGCCGTTCTCGGAAATCCCTCTCATCGGCGCTCTTCCTGGGAGAGATCGACCGAGCTGCCGCTGCCACCGGGATCGCCGGATTTGACTGCATGAACTGCCGCCGATACCCCCCGATCAAGGCCCTGACCTTGCTTGATGCGCTGAGCCCAAGTGGGGCTACCGCTCGCGGTCTGAGCTGAAGTGCTCGTCGATTGACCGCCTCCGCCAACCGTCGAGGCCATCCTGCGAAGTGGACTTGCTGCTGCAGAGGCGGCCGCATTTGCGACGCCCGTGAGGCCGCCACTGCGATATGCCGCTGCGGTGCCCGTGACAGCGCTTGCGCCCATCCTGCCGGCGCCCACGAGCGCTCCGCCGGCGAGACCTGCCGCACCTGCAGCAAGCCCGGCTGTCGCCACCGCGGCGCCGCCTGCGGCAAGTGCTGTACCGACCGCAGATCCTGCGCCGAGTTGCGGCCCACCGGAGACCAGCCCGCTTGCGATGCTCGGTCCGAAGATCCCCAACGCCAACAGCGAGAGCGCCGCAAGAACCAATGTCATGGCATCTTCGATGGTCGGTTGGGCGCCGTTGAAGCCCGACGTAAATTGCGAAAACAGTGTTGAGCCGATGCCGACAATCACAGCCAGCACCAGCACCTTGATGCCTGATGAGACCACGTTGCCGAGGACGCGCTCTGCCGCAAAGGCGGTCTTGCCGAACAGGCCGAAGGGAATCAGCACAAATCCGGCCAATGTAGTGAGTTTGAACTCGATCAGTGTCACGAAAAGCTGAACGGCCAGAATGAAGAAGGCAAGAAGCACGATTGCCCAGGCAAACAACAGAACCACGATCTGGACGAAGTTCTCGAAAAAGCTGATGTAGCCAATCAGGCTGGAGATCGAGTCCAGGAGCGGACGGCCTGCATCGAGGCCCACCTGCGCGATCTTGCCCGGCCGCACGAAATCGCCGGCCGACAAGCTGGTGCCGGAGGCCTTCAGCCCAAGGCCCGCAAAGCTCTCGAAGACGATACGGGCGAGACTGTTCCAATTTCCGATCAGGTAAGCAAAAACCCCGACGAAGAGCGTCTTCTTGACCAGCCGCGCGATGATGTCGTCGTCCGCGCCCCAGCTCCAGAACAACGCTGCAAGCGTGATGTCGATCGCAGCGAGGGTCGTTGCGAGGTAACCGACCTCCCCGCCCACGAGACCAAAGCCGCTGTCGATGTAGCGTGTAAAAGTCTCCAGGAATTGGTCGATGATGCCCGTGCCGGTCATTGGTCGCCCCCTACCGCAGGACGGGCTAGATAGCCTTGAGGCAATCGGCTCTGATCCTTTGCTTCCAAAGCCTCTTCCGCCGAAGAGCCAACTGACGAACCCTTCGAGTCCGTCTTCTGCCCAAGGAAGCTCCGGCGGCTTTCTGCCCAGACCTTCCGGCAAGTCTCATAGGCATCAGTTTGCGTGGATGTCACGGCACGGCAACGGATCAGGTCAGCCTCGTGCACACTCGGTATTTGGGCGGTCATCGGCTGGTGTTCGAGCTCACCCGCATGATTCTGCAGCGTGAGCGTGCATGCGATGATCGCCACTATGCCGCCAAAGACGGTGATTGCGATCGACACCGCCTTGATAGTTTTCGGATCCCTCATCAGTGAAACATCTGTACGTTGGAGGATTGATAGCCGGGCCCAGGAGTCAGAAAGCGCTGCAGCTGTTCGCGGCCCTGGTCTTGGGCCGCTGCGCGTTGGGCTGCTTCGAGAGCCTGTGCCCGGCCGTGGGCCGCGACGGTCGCGGTGAGATCGGCGAGCTGTTGGGCCTGAAGAGCGAGGAGCTGATTACCGGCCTGGGTTGCCTGGAGCGCGCCGCTGGCGCTCTGGCTCGAGCTCACCAGGGCGGACAGCTGAATGCGATTGGTGTCGAGGTTGCCCACAACGCCGGCTTGGAGGCGAAGAGCGTCCTGAAGCGCTCCGACGGAGTTCTGCCAGCGCGCCTGCGCTCCCGCAAACAGCGCGGCATCGGACTGGCTGCTTGTTGCCGGCGCATAGCTTGTGGCAAAGGCGTGGTCGATCTGTTGGACGTCGTAGGCGATGTGCTGCGCCTGACCAAGGAGCTGCTGGGTGCGCTGGATGGAGGTCTGAAGCTGCAGAAGCGAAGAATAGGGCAGGCTCGCCAGGTTTTTTGCCTGGTTGATCAGCATCTGCGCTTCGTTTTGCAGCGAGGTGATCTGGTTGCTGATCTGCTGCAGCTCGCGAGCGGCGGTCAACACGTTCTGAACGTAATTGTTGGGATCGAACACAATCCACTGGGCACGCGCTGTGCCGCTAGAAAAAGCCGATGCAACAAGGATCGTGATGGCGAAACGCAAGCGTCGAAGGCTCATCGTGATGACTCCAGATTTTTCAGATTCGGGATGAGGTCGATAGCCCAGCTTGCTCCGCGGTGCTCAAGCCAGACCGCTAGAAACCCCTCGGCGCCGTGCTCGGCGACCAGGTGCTCGATTGCGAGTTGATCGGACTTGGCTGATGCGGCTGTAAAGGCGAGTGCGACCTCGCCGAGGCCAAGCTCGAACATGCGGTTGCCTCGGCGAGACTGGCAATAATAGTCGCGCTTCGGCGTTGCCCTGCTCAGGAGTTCGATTTGGCGATCATTGAGCCCGAACCGGCGATAGATGGCTGTGATCTGCGGCTCGATCGCGCGCTCGTTTGGCAAGAGCAGCCGCGTCGGGCAGCTCTCGATGATTGCGGGGGCGATTGCCGAGCCGTCGATGTCGGAAAGGGACTGGGTGGCAAACACCACCGAGGCGTTCTTTTTTCGGAGCGTCTTCAGCCACTCCCGCAACTGTCCTGCGAAATCGGCATCATCGAGCGCTAGCCACCCCTCGTCGACGATGATCAATGTAGGCCTGCCGTCGAGCCGGTCACCGATCCGGTGAAAAAGATAAGCGAGTACGGCCGGCGCAGCCCCCGTTCCGATCAGTCCTTCGGTCTCAAATGCCTGGACTGAGGCTTCCCCAAGCCGCTCGAATTCTGCATCCAGCAGCCGCCCATAGGGCCCACCCAGACAATAGGGCTGGAGAGCGCGCTTGAGGACGTTCGACTGCAGAAGGACAGAAAGCCCGGTTAGCGTCCGCTCGGGTACCGGTGCCGAGGCAAGCGAGGTCAGGGCCGACCACAGATGGTCCTTGCCTTCTGGAGAAAGATCGACCTTCTCTCGTGTAAGAAGAGCGGCCACCCAGTCAGTCGCCCAGGCCCGTTCGGCGGGATTGTCGATCCAGGCCAGCGGCTGCAATGCGATCGGTGCGCCATCATCGGCCGACAACGCGCCACCAAGGTCGTGCCAATCGCCGCCCATGGCGATCGCGGCCGCCCGGATCGAGCCGCCAAAATCGAACGCGAACACCTGCGAGCCGGGATAGCGGCGGAACTGAAGGGCCATCAACGCGAGCAGAACCGATTTGCCGGCGCCGGTCGGTCCCACAACAAGAGTATGCCCGACGTCGCCAACGTGAAGGGAGAAGCGGAATGGCGTCGAGCCTTCCGTCTTGCCAAAGAGCAGCGGCGGCGCGTTGAAGTGCTGGTCCCTCGCCTCGCCTGCCCAGACGGCAGAGAGAGGAATCATGTGCGCGAGATTCAAGGTGGAGATCGGAGGCTGCCGAACATTGGCGTAGACATGGCCGGGGAGGCTGCCGAGCCACGCCTCGACGGCATTGACCGTCTCGACCATGCAGGTGAAATCGCGACCCTGAATGACCTTTTCCACTTGGCGTAGCTTTTCGTCGGCCGCCCTTGCATTCAGATCCCAAACGATGACAGTGGCGGTGACAAAGGCCTCTCCGATCTCGTCGGATCCAAGTTCCTGGAGCGCGGCGTCCGCGTCCATCGCCTTGTTGTGCGCATCGGTATCCAGCAGCGAGGATGCTTCGTTCGTCATCACCTCCTTCAGGATCGCGGCAATAGACTTCCGCTTGGCGAACCACTGCCGGCGAATTCGGGTTAGCAGCCTTGTGGCTTCTAGCTTGTCGAGCATGATGGCTCGGCTCGACCAGCGATAGGAGAAGGCAAGCCGATTGAGGTCATCAAGAATCCCAGGGGTCGTGGCGGTCGGGAAGCCGACGATCGTGAGCACCCGCAAATGCGCCGCTCCCAGCATCGGCTCCAGCCCTCCCGAGAGCGGCTGATCCGCCAGCAGAGCGTCCAGGTACATCGGGATCTCCGGGACGCGGACACGATGGCGCTTTGTCGAGATCGTCGCGTGAAGATAGGTCAGTGTTTCGCTGTCATCGAGCCAGCGGCATTCGGGCATGAAGCCTTCGATCAACTGCAGGAGGCGCGCCGTCCGATCAACGAAGCCAGCCAGCACCTGCCGCGCATCGGCATCTTCGTTGCGAGCGCAGCCCTCATAGAGAAGCCGCTCGGCCCTTGCGGCATCTTCCGGCGGCGGAAGATAAAGGAGCGTAAGATAGTAGCTCGACTCGTAGTGGACGCCCTCCTCCTCGAACTGGGCCTTGCGCTCGGCGTCAACGAGCGCGGAGGCGACGTCCGGGAACATGCTCGGCGGGTATGCTCCCGCGGAGTGACGCTGGGCTTCGACGAAGACCGCCCAGCCCGAGCCAAGGCGGCGCAGCGCATTGTTGAGCCGGCCGGCGACTGCGACGAGCTCCGCCGGTACCGCGCTGTCGAGATCGGGCCCGCGAAATTTGGCCGTGCGTTGGAACGAGCCATCCTTGTTCAGGACAATGCCCTCATCGACCAACGCGGCCCAGGGAAGGAAGTCCGCAAGGCGGGTGTTCGACTTGCGATATTCGGCAAGATTCAACATGGGAAAGGTTCCTAAAGATCGAAATGAGCGGGAATTCGCAGGTGGCGGTGTACGACCTCGACGAAAGCGGGATCGCGCTTTGCGGCCCATACAGCTGCGGCGTGGCCGAGCGCCCAGAGCAGCAGGCCCGCGATCCACAGGCGCAATCCCAATCCAAGTGCCGCTGCGAGCGTGCCATTGACGATCGCAACAGCTCTCGGCGCTCCGCCCATCAGGATCGGTTCGGTCAATGCGCGATGCACCGGCACGAGGAAGCCTGCGACGCCCTCCTGCATCAGATCACCACGCCGCCGCCAAACGAGAAGAACGACAGGAAGAAACTCGAAGCCGCAAAGGCAATCGACAGGCCGAAGACGATCTGGATCAGCCGGCGAAAGCCGCCGGACGAATCGCCGAAGGCCAGCGTCAAGCCTGTGACCACGATGATGATGACCGCGATGATCTTGGCGACAGGCCCCTCGACCGATTGCAGAATCTGGTTGAGCGGCTGCTCCCAGGGCATGTTGGAGCCGGCGGCCATGACGGGGGTAGCGGTCGTGGTCATGGCAATCAAGGCCAGGGTGAAAGCTTGCGAAGTCTGGAGGCGATGGTTCACTTGAGATCTCCTGCTGGTGAAAGACTGTAGTCGCCGCCCGCACTGATGCCCTCGACGCGGGCGAGCTCGGCAAGGCGGCGATCGGCGCCGCGCCCCGAAAGGACGGCGATGACATTGATGGTCTCGGCAATGAGCGCGCGCGGGACGGTGACGACCGCCTCCTGGATGAGCTGCTCCAGGCGACGTAGCGCCCCGAGCGCAGAACCTGCGTGGATCGTGCCGATGCCGCCGGGATGCCCCGTGCCCCAGGCCTTGAGGAGATCGAGCGCCTCCGCGCCTCGGACCTCACCGATTGGAATTCGATCCGGCCGCAGCCGAAGTGAAGAGCGCACGAGGTCAGACAGCGAGACCACGCCGTCCTTGGTTCGCAGAGACACGAGGTTTGCTGCCAGGCATTGCAGCTCCCTGGTATCTTCGATCAGAACGACCCGGTCGGAGGTCTTGGCAACCTCCACCAGCAGCGCATTGGTCAGCGTGGTCTTGCCTGTCGACGTGCCGCCCGCGACGAGGATGTTCTGTCGCCCGGCAACGGCGTCCCGCAGCATCGCGGCTTGACCGGCGCGCATGATCCCGGCGGCGACGTAATCGTCGAGCGTAAAGACAGCGACCGCTGGCTTTCGGATCGCAAAGGTCGGCCGAGCCACGACCGGCGGCAACAATCCCTCGAACCGCTCTCCGGTTTCCGGCAGCTCGGCCGAGATCCGGGGAGCAGCTCCATGGACCTCTGCACCGACATGATGCGCGACCAGCCGAATGATGCGCTCCCCGTCCGCAGGTGACAGCTGCTGGCCGGTATCCTCCAAACCGCCGGACAGGCGGTCGATCCAGAGCCGCCCATCGGGATTGAGCATCACTTCGATGACGGCATCGTCTTCGAGATAGCGCGCGACCGCAGGCCCGAGCGCGCTGCGCAGCATGCGCGCGCCGCGCGAGATCGCCTCCGCTTGAGCCGACTGGATTATCACGAGAGCCCCATTCGCTTGAGAGCGCCCCCCACGAGCGCCTCAGATGGGGACGATTAGAAAAACCACGATGGAAGATGACGCAACAACGTGGCTCGTCGGATCGTAGGCTAGCGTAGAAAGAGAAACATTGGCGCAAAGCCTCAACAACCGATGTCAGTTGCTGTCTCCGTCCGCCGGCTGCCGAACGATATCTTCGGGAATCTCGCGCAGAAAACTCTGCCCCTTTTGCAGGCGACGGCCGAGCGTCTCGACAAAACCCTCGAAGCGCTCACGCCCCTTGGCTTGGGCGGCAGCCTGGGCGTCGGAGGGAAGCGGGGGCGTGACTGTCAACCAGAACCGCACGAACAGAGCCAGAGTTTCAGCGGTAAGTCCGAGGTCGCGTTCGAGGCGTTGCATTTGGCGCGATATCCTGTCGAGACGACGCGAAAAGGCGGCTTCCCGCCGGTCCGAGCCATCTGGGGACAGGAACGAGCTGACTGCCGCCTCGACGATTGCAGAGCGTGAGATGTTTTTTCGATCGGCAAGTTCCGTGATCTGTGCCAACAGCTCTGGAGGGAAGTAGACGTTCATGCGGTTGCGCATGATCTTCTCACAATTCAATGCCATCATTCGGGTCGAGTGCGGCTTGCCGCGCAACGCCGCGCATCTTCTGCCGCAGCAGGCGCGACTGGCGCGCGGCATCTTCGTCGTCTTCCAGCACGGCGAATTCCTCGGCCGGCGCGACCTCCGTCGTTTCCTTAACGATGGCGAGGTGATCCGGAAGCTCGGGCTCTCGCCGCAGTCCGCCATTGGCCGTGTCAGCGTCGCCACCGCCAATGTCCGCGGGCGTCTTATCGGGAATAGCGGCCTTCAGCCCTGACCAGCTGTCGGCGCGAGAAGACCTTCGGATCTTGACGGGATCTGGCGGGGGAAGTACGCGCTCGGCAAATCGCTCATCCTCGTAGTAGCGCACTTTTCTCGCACGGATTGGAGGAGTGCCTGCCACCATCACGATCTCCTCTGACGGCGGCAGCTGCATGACCTCTCCCGGGGTCAGAAGCGGCCGCGCGGTATCTTGGCGAGAGACCATGAGATGGCCGAGCCATGGGTTGAGCCGATGGCCGGCGTAGTTCTTCATGGAGCGTATTTCGGTTGCCGTGCCTAGCGCATCGGAGACGCGCCTTGCGGTGCGCTCATCATTGGTCGCAAAGCTTACCCGGACATGACAGTTGTCTAGGATCGCGTTATTCGGGCCGTAGGCCTTCTCGATCTGGTTGAGCGACTGGGCAATGAGGAACGCCTTGATGCCGTAGCCGGCCATGAAAGCCAGTGCCGACTCGAAAAAATCAAGTCGTCCCAAAGCTGGAAATTCATCCAGCATCAGCAACACGCGGTGACGGCGATCCTTATCCTGAAGGTCCTCGGTGATCCGCCGCCCGATTTGGTTGAGGATCAAGCGGACTAGTGGCTTGGTTCGCGAAATATCCGAGGGCGGCACGACCAGGTAGAGCGTGGTGGGGCAGTTGTCTGCGATAAGGTCGGCGATCCGCCAATCGCAGCGGCTTGTCACTTCGGCGACGACGGGATCCCGATAAAGTCCGAGGAAGGACATCGCTGTCGAAAGCACACCCGAGCGTTCATTCTCGGATTTGTTCAGCAGCTCTCTTGCCGTAGAGGCGACGACCGGATGCGGCCCCTGGTCCTTGAGGTGTGCTGTCGTCATCATCGCGTTCAGCGTCGTTTCGATCGGCCGCTTGGGATCCGATAGAAAAGCGGCGACGCCGGCGAGCGTCTTATTGGGCTCGGCATAGAGGACGTGAAGGATTGCCCCGACGAGCAGGGAATGACTGGTTTTCTCCCAATGGTTCCGCTTGTCGAGCGAGCCCTCGGGGTCTACGAGCACATCTGCGACGTTCTGGACGTCCCTGACCTCCCACTCCCCGCGCCGGACCTCCAGAAGCGGATTATAGGCTGATGATCTGGCATTGGTCGGATCGAACAGCAGCACACGGCCGTGCTTCGACCGAAACCCGGCTGTGAGCTGCCAGTTCTCACCCTTGATGTCGTGCACGATGGCCGAGTGCGGCCATGTCAGCAGCGAGGGGACGACGAGCCCGACGCCCTTGCCGGACCTCGTTGGAGCAAAGCAGAGGACGTGCTCGGGCCCATCGTGACGCAGGTCGTTCTTCTCCAGTCGGCCAAGCACAACCCCGTCCGCGCTCAGCAAACCTCCCGCCCTCACCTCCTCAAGCTTGGCCCATCGGGCCGAGCCATAGGTGGCAACGTCCTTGGCCTCCCGGGCGCGCCAGACAGACATGGCGATGGCCACGGCGATGGAGAGAAAGCTTCCAGAGGCGGCGATGTAGGCGCCCTCGGTGAATACGTCAGGTGCATAGGCGTCGAACACGAACCACCACCAGAAGAACTCGGGCGGGTAATAGACCGCAAATCCATACATCTTGAACCAGGGCAGACCGAGCTCGGGTTGGAAGGCCAAGCGCCAGGCCGTCCACTCCGTCGCGCTCCAGATCGTGAGCAGGACGATCGCGCCGACAGCCACGAGCTGCCCCCACAAGATCTTGGTTCCGGACATCGACAAGGCTCTCCTTCGCTGAATGACGCTCTGGCCAAGGAAATCAAAGACCGAGGTCGCGCTTGCGGCCGAAACTCCACTCGATCCCACCGCCATCCCTAACGCTTCCCGTCACATGCTGGCCGAGGCGTTTTTCCAGTTCGCGCGTCCAGGGGACGAGTTGAAAGCCAAGCCCATTGTCGATCAATGCAAAGCGGCCCGACGTGAGGGACAGGCTCTTTCGGTATGTTCCTGCGACCTGCTCACCGACTGCGGCTTGCGCGTGAGGCAAGCCGGTCTCGGCCGCGATTTCGGCACCGGCCGCCTCTAGCTCCCGGCGCCGCAGCGTATTGAGGAGATCGCGTTGCAGGATGATGCGCCCTCCCGCTCGGTGTGCGAGCCCTGCTTCTGCAAGATGTTCGGCTCGCGCCTGCATCGCTTGCCGAGCCTCCCGCCCGAAGCCGCCCAAGGCGAGCGGCATCGAATCGCGCTCGACCAGTCGGTGGTCGAGCCAGGTTGCTCCCGGCGCACCTATTTGCGCGGGAAGATCGAAATCCGAGCGATTGGCGAGCACGCGCGTCGGCCGCTGCTCGTCCATCCCACCGAACTGCCTGACTTCGACAATGCCGCCAATGGGGGGCGCCTGTTCGAATGCCTCAAGACCACGAAAGCGGACGTGATGGAGCCGTCCGTCGGTCGCATCAATGAGCGCATAGGCTTCGCCGGTGAGCTCGTCGTGTAGCCCGGTTGCCAATAATCGCCCGATAATCGGTGCGGTCGTTCTTTCCCCCGTAACGGCGAATTCCGAGAGACTTCGTTCCTGTCCCCGCTCTGTCATCGCTTGATGCATGGTCTTGATGATATCGCCCCGAATTGCAAGGTCTCTGAGATGGGGTTCTGCGTCCAAACCCACCATCCACTCACCGGGTACCGCCGATGAGGCAAGGCCCATCTTTTGCAGATGCTGAAGGCGCCCGATCATAAGGCGGCGGATTTCGGGGTCAGATATCCCTTCCCGATCGGGCCGCAGGTCGAGATAGCCGGTCTCGTCGGCAGCCAGACGGATCTCGCGGTCGAGCCGTGTCCATCTTTCGGCGAAGACTTCGCGTTCGAGAGCCCTGCGGATCTCGTGCTCGGCTTTGGGCCCGAGCTCGATGGATGCCAGCTCTTCCGCGCGAGAGCGTAGTCCCTGGCTGATATAGTCGCGGGAGATCACGAGGTCCTCAACGTTGTCGCTGACCCCGCGAACAAGCAGGTGAATGTGTGGATTGTCCGTGTTCCAGTGATCGACGGCGACCCAGTCGAGCCGTGTGCCGAGGTCCGCCTTCATCTGCCTGGCGAGATCGCGCGTGAACGCTTTCAGATCGCTCATCTCGCCCCCGTCCTCGGGTGCGATGATGAATCGAAAATGATGCCGATCGCCCTTGCAACGCTCGGCGAAGGCGCTGCCATCAACCTCTTCGCGTTCGGCGTCAAACAGCGAGGCTCTCTCGCCGCTGCGGGTCACGCCATCGCGCCGGAGGTACGAGATATGCGCCGCGAGTGATGCCGAGCCGAATGCCAATCCCTTATGCCGCGCGACCCGCGCCTTCACGGTCACGCGGCGCGCAGCGCTAAACAGACGGTTGCGGGCAAACTGGAGCCGGCCGCGGCCGAACGTCGAGCGCCCGACGCGTCCTCCGCGGCTCATCGAGGAGGCGGAGGTGTGGCCCGCCTTCTGCGCCGCTTGCAGTACCTGATTGAAGAAGCTCTTGGCCTTGGGCGCGCGCGTGCTGCGGATGCGGCCGGGCCGGATGTGAAGTTCGCTGTCCTTGGTATTCACGGTCGTTCTTTCCTCGTAAATCTTAGTCAGTACCGAAAGATGCATTGAATTTGCTTGTGAATGTTCAAAGCGCGGCACGCGCCACGACCGATCGGCACGCCAGAACCCAAGCCATGGCAATGGCTTGGCGTTCGACGGGCGAGCCGCTTTTATCTTGCCCTAGCCCGTCGTTCTTTGTTACTCGCTCTTCCTTCCTCTAGTTGACGAACATTTCGTCTGCTGGTCCACGGATCAGCAGACAAATCTCCTGCCTTTTCGCCTGCAAAGGAGGGAGATTTACGGCAAAGAGCAGTTGGGATTCATTGTGGTGGATCCTCCAACAGCGCCTGCAGAAACACGTCGGCTGGTGGCCGATTCATTGGGAAAAAAACAGCCGCGACGTGGCAGTTAGTTTGCGAAGCGCACACTGTTTGCGAGCGCTTGCGATAGCGATCGTTACCCGAAGGGCCGAGACACCCATAGGGTGGCTCGGTGAGGAGCGAAGCGACGAGTAGAGCGCGGGCCGAAGGCATCGCCCATATGCCGTATGCAGATGCCGGACGCTTACGGTCGTTCACCTCCGCCCCTCTCACTTCTCGCCGATCGCTCGCTGACATGTGTTCCGCTCCGCAACCGCGCTTCTGATCATTGCATGGTGCGAGAATCGGTCCGCGCCACGAATAGACCAGTCGAGCTTGGAACGATCCGCAGAATATCTCGCGAGGAGATAGCGTTCATGATGTCTGCCGAAGGCACAATCCTTATCGACCGGTCGTCCGTTCTCGGCATGTCAGTTGGCTTATGAGTTGACTGCGGAATGAGCAGCGACGATGCTGATGACGTGACGCCAGCCTTCCAGGTCGGTTGCTGATCGACGTCCAGCACGGACCCAAGCCTCTTCACATAGGCTTGGGTTTCGACAGGCAATGGACGCCCGGCAAGATGCTCCTGATAGCGCAGCGGTCCTGCGTGATAGGCAGCAAATACGCCGTTCGGTCCGAAGCGGTCGAGCATTTCACGCAGATACGCCGTTCCTGCCAGGATGTTGTCACGGGGGTCGAACGGATCGCTGCCGAGGGCGTGCCGGCGGCGCAATTCGGCCCAGGTGTCGGGCATGAGCTGCATCAGCCCCATGGCGCCTTTGGGCGATCTGGCACGAACGTCTCCAGTGCTTTCGACAGCCATCACCTCGACAATCCAGGAGACTGGAATGGAAAAACGCTGTGAAGCTTCGATGATGAAGGTTTCGAATGGCTGGGCCCCTTCGTGCTCCGCCCCTGTTGCTGTCTCCTCGGCGACCGAAGCACTGCAAAGCGCGAGCACGAGCAACAGGAAGGGTGCAGCGAACAGGCGCGCGCCAAACTGTGCCAGGTACGTCCTCCTGCGCGCCTCTTCCCGATGGAGAAAGCCTTTGTGCGCGCCATTCAGCAGCGGGAGGTGTTCCTCCCTAACATCGCCTTTGCATGGAGGAGCCGGAATGGAGAAAGGGCCTTGCGGTCCATCGAACAAGCGCATGGTGAAATGAATATGACGAACACACCTCATCACTCCTCCGAGGTCCACACCGGGTCCGCACGGCCGATCACGGCTGCGGCTGGAAGAAAGCCAAAATACCGGCCGTCGAAGGACTCATCCGATTGCCAGTTCATGAGAAAGAGCTCGGCCGGCCCGACGACGCGGCAGCCCTGCCAGTCTGGCAGCGGACGGCCGCGGCCGTCACGCTCACGCGCCTCACCCATAGCAATGTTGTCCACCGAGATGGCGAGGCCTGTTCTGCAAACCGTCTGCCCGGGGAGCGCGAGGATACGTTTGAGCATAGGAAGGCCGAGCGGCAAATAGCCCTTCAGGTCGAGGAAGCTCGCCAGCGGTTCAGGCGGCTGAACCGCAACCAGCTCCGTGACATACAAAGTCTCTGCGGAACGCAGGCGGTAAAGGCCGATGGGCACGCTCGGCGATGCATTCCAGATGAAGGCCGGCGTTCGCCCTTCCACGATGGTTACGGCGATCGCTGCGGCAGCCCCGCACATCGCAAGCAGCGTCATCATCCGCCCTCTCATCGGATGATCCTCCGCCGGCGAAGCCAGGCCTGATGGCGAGCTTTCGTGTAGGGACGTGGGCTTTCATTGACGGAAAGACGGTTGTGGACATGCTGCCAATGATCTGGGGCGACATCAGCCGGATCGATACCAAGTGCCTCGACGGCATCGATCATCTGCAGCACGCGCTCGACCTTCGGCCAGCCAGAAAGGCGAAGCAGAATGTCGCCTCCTGGCTTCACATAGGGCACGGTCGAGCAGCGCTGACCCGCGGCGACGGCACGCAGGATATCAATGCGCGAAATCACCGTCCCGAAATCATTCGACGTCCAACGAACGAACGCAAAGATGCTGCCTGGAGCAAATGCCAGGACGCGACGATGGCGATCGAGCTTCCGTTCCTCGACATTGCGGCCAAATCGAACCCGGTTCTCGATCCGCTTCTCCAGCCACAGCACTTCCACCTCGGTGAGATCGCTCATGCTGTCTCTCCCGGAAGCTCGAAAAGCCAACGGCTAGTGATGAGGACGGACGATTGCGGGATTTGAACCTGAAGGCAGCTCGACCGTCCGTGCCACTGCCGCTCTTCCACAATGTGGGCAACAGCGAGTTCCGTTAGAAGAAATCCGAAGGATTTCTGGTTAGTAAAGTTAGGGGGCCAGGAAAGCGCGCGTTCACAAGCCTTTAGGTTCGCTTTCGGTCCCCGATAGCACGATGATCTGGTCCCTGATGGCACGAGGGTTGCGGTCCCCGATAGCACGAGCTGATTCACAGGTTGTCCCCTGAAATTGGTCCCGAACGACGCGCCGACAGGCGCGCCGTAACGGGAAGGTTTGGGATCGAGGCGAAGTTCAGCCGCTCGCGGCCGTTTGGATCGCGCGTGAGGACGAGCCGATAGCCCGGCAATGTCTGCCGCTGGACAATCTGTCGAACGTCGTAGGCAAAATGCTTGAGCGGCGAGAGGCTGCCGGACTTGGCATGAAGATGGGCAAGGTCGAAGCTCCAGCCGCCGCGCTGCCGGCCGCCGTGCTTGCGCACCAGCCGGTAAAGCCAGCGCTCAAGGCCACCTGTCAGGTCGAAATAGGCGCGGTCGATCGTCAGAACGAGAGCGTCATCGATCACGCCGGCATAGAACCAATCTGGCAGGATCAGTTCGATCCCAAATGGTCTGCCATATGCATCAGCGGCTTCCTTCCACTCGTTAATCCAGGAGAAGCGGTGCCGCCGCCGTTCTGCGGGTTGACGGATCGAGGTCAGCACGGTCGTTGACTGAAGTCTGTCAAGACCTGCCTTCAGCCGGTCGTAGTCGCGTGCGCTGGTGCCGCGGCCGACGAACGTCAGAATCTCATATGGCGTTGCGGCTATCAGGCGTGATGTTTTCAGACCGGCATCGCGAGCTTCGACGATCTGGGAGGCAGCCCAAATCAGGACGTCGGCGTCCCAGATCGTTGCCATGCCGTGCTCCGGGACAGCTTCGACGCGGATTGAGGTTGTTCCGGCGCAGAAATCGATGGGCACGATCCTTTTGGTCTTAGCCAGCGAAAAGAATGGATAAGCCATCAGATCCTGCGCATCGCGTGGAGCAAGATCTCCCGGCAGGGCGCGGAAAAGCTCAAGCTGATGGCGGTCGGCTTGCTGAATGCGTCGCATGATGATTGCCTTCAGAGCGACCATCAGCGGTGTTCCTGGCCGGCATAACGACGTAGTTGCGAATGCTTTTTGGCCGGCAGCACCGTGTCTTTGCCAGGGTCAGAAGTGGACGTTTTGGCGCCGAGATCGGCCCACGCTTTCAGGTCGTCCAAGGCGTAGACGACGCGGCCGCCGATCTTCCGGTAGGTCGGCCCGGTACCGTAAGTGCGATGTTTTTCCAGCGTGCGGCCAGACAGGCCGAGGTAGCGTGCAGCCTCGGGAGTGCGCAGGAAACGCGGAGGAAGTCCGGCGGTCGGATCGGGCATTTGAGAGCTCCAAGATGGCGGCGCACCACCCATGAGGGCGCCGGCGTGGGTGTGGTCATCTTGGAGAAGCAGGGCTTCGGAGGGGGATGCCGAAGATCGGGGGTGCATGTTTCGACACCCCCGCGATGAGGCTATTTGTTCCTGCGCCCGGAGCGCAGAAGCCTGCAATAGCCGCCCCGCATCAAGGAGAAGCCGTCGTGTACCAGACGGATGATGAGGCTACGGGAATCGTGGGTCTTCCAGGCTTGCTTTGGGACGCTTTTCTTTCCAAGCAGTGCCAACGCGATCACACGATAGCTGCTACCGGCATGACGTGCGTCGAGCGCACGCGCGACTTGCCTTAGGCGATCCCGGCGCTGTTTGGAAAGTTCGTGGAAAGCGGGGCCTGCCGCGCGTCCGTTGAGCGCGCGCCACAATCTGCGAGCTGCATGCGCTCGCGGCGGCAAGTTCTCATCGAAGGGAAGTTTGGCGGCATAGCGATGACCAATGGAAGGTTCATCCTTCAACCAGACACGGTGGTTCACGGTCCCGATGCGCAGCACGGCGTGCCACCCATCAGCGGCGCGACGCATTTCGGCCGTCGAGACGTTGAATAGAGGTAGATCTGGCGCACTCGGGTCAGCGCCTGACGTCGTTACCGCAACCGGGACGACATCCGGCAGCGCCTCGGGCGCCCAAAAGATTGTCTGTTGATCAAAGGACCGCTGCGGGTCATGGGCGAAAGCAGATGCCCCACTTCCTCCTGAATTCCTCGGTGACTTCACCCGTCGGGCTCTTGGCGATCACAGCCTGGTAGTCACGTTGGTATTCAGGATTGCGACGCACGAACTCCCAAGCGATATCAGTGGGGTCAGCATTATTCAGGTAGTCGTAGGAGTCCGGGGAGCGCCAATCGACTTGGGCCATAACATCCGCCTCATTGCAAAGAGCTAACAACGATGACGGCGCAATAGCTGCGAACAGGCCTTTGGGAAAAGATGCCAGCTTGTCACCACGTGGTGCACGTGAGTCACCACGCCCGAGTGCCGAGAAAAAGGTGTCGTCAGAACCAAAGCCGTCTAGAAAACTATTCTAGGTTGATCTAGGTCCGCGCAACAGACGTCCCTGTTCGGTCAACCACTTCGCGCGCTGAACATGTGTCTGGTATGCAGTACGCGCACGCTCCGGCTCGCGATCGGAGTCGATGTGCAACACGATCCGAGCGACCTCGGACCAATCGGCCCCCTCGCTCTCCGCCTGCAGAAGGCGCATGTAGGTTACGACATGCTGTTCGTCGTAGGAGGTCATGGCGTCCCCAGCGGGAGGGGCATCGGCCACTTCGGGATTTAAGTTGAACTTGGTCATGGGCTGACAACAAACATCGAATAATTGCAAGGTTCCTGGACGCGCGATTGACGAGCGGTCTCATTTTAGTCGTATTCCGGGGTCGGTGCAGATACATACTATAGGAGATAAACCTCATAGTATGTAAGACGCAACTTGCGCGAATGGACATGCGCAAGTTGGTCGGCCGGAATTTCGCAAAGCTGCGGAAGCAAAAGCGCTTTACGCAGGAGAAGTTCGCCGACCTGTCCGGCTTTACTCAACAATACATCAGCGACTTGGAACGCGGCCGCCGCAATCCAACCGTCGTAAGCCTGTTCCAGCTCGCCAGTGCGTTGGGCGTCACTCCGGTTGATCTCATCGCGCCGGACGAGGAGGCGCGAAACGAAGGAAAACTGGCCAAGCGGAAGTAACTGTTTCCGAAAAAGCCAAAGCACCTGCCCCAAGTGAGGGTAGGACGCTTCCCACAGGTGCGACGATGGTTCGGACAGCACTGTTCGCACGTCGACGGCTCCAACGGCCTACAAAAGTCTTACCGTTTCAGCTGCGCCAGCAACCTCCTTGGGAGACACGGGATGTTCTGGTGATGGCGTGCTGAACGGTCTCTCTATCGAGAGCCTACTTAAATAGTCGGGCCATATCCAGTGGTTTAATGGGCCACCAAATGGCTGCCTGCGCAAATGAAAGCTCGCGCACTCGTAGCCTGGAATATACGCCGGATACGCGTCGATCGCGGTATTCCGCAGGAGCAATTGGCTTATGACGCGGGAATAGATCGTTCGTATATGAGTGGTCTTGAGCGGAAGTTGGAAAATCCTACGATTGATTTGCTTGACCGGTTGGCTGACACCCTCGGTGTCCAACTCAACGAGTTATTCCTTCCATTACCAAAGGGCGCTACGATCCATAAAACATTGCCTAAAGGGCGCAAATCGACCCGACTTGACCGCAAGAAGAAATAACACCCTCTGTTTCGACAATCGCGGGATATACGCCTACGTCGCTTGTGTAACGCGTGGGCCGTCTTTGGAGCGAGATGGCCCTGATCGTAACAGGCCGGTGCGAAGGGGTTTGCCGATCTCAGTGGCGCCGACCTGTGGCTAGTGCTGAATCCATCGCAAAATTAAGATTCGCATTCCGAGCCCATGGAATTCGCGCCGATGTGCGGAAAGCCCGCCCGGCGAACCGGGCGGGGCTTGGCGGAGGATCTCACTCGCCGTTCTTGCGCGGCCGGGACCAGAGCAGGTTGTAGCCCTCGCCACCTTCGTCGTCGAACAGGCTCGCGTAGATCGGCGCGTTGAAGGAGGGATCGTCAAGCTTGATCGAGAGGTAGTCGCGGCCCTCTTCGGAGCGCTTCGACCAGGCTGCGCCGATCTCGGCCCGACCCACATAGATGCGGTGGCTGGGCGCGTTCTCGTTGGAGCGGTTGGTCTCGGCGACGATGCGGACGCCCCTAGCCTGCAAGCTCAGCGTGACGATCTCGCCCTGGAAATCATTGCCGACCTTCTTGAAAGTTCCGATATTAGCCATCTTGCTTCTCCGTTGTGTTTCGAGCCCGCGACCACCGCGGCCTCGATGGCGATCTCAAGGGCGAGGACGATCGGCGACGCACCCGCTCGCGGGCTGAAGCGCAGCGGAGGACGCCGTTGAAGAGACTTTCTTGTCTCGCGAGGAATGGGCGTGAGCCCAGGGGAAGAAAGTCGCAGCAACGGCGTTGCGGCTCAGCCGATCGAGGCGCAGCCGGTCTTCGGCCAGATCGAGCCATCAAAGAGGCCTCGTGCGTCCGCGTGCTGAACCTCAAACCCGGGGAGAAGCTTGGCGAATTTCGGTTCCTCTGCACAAGAGGTCGGAACGGTTCGGGAAGGAAGAGAAACAATCTGCGGGAATGGGCGGCATCGTCCCCGCAAAGCCGGTCAAGCGGTGCGCTTCGTCCCGGCGCCGGAGCTATGTGGGGCGAGACGTGATAATCGGTGCTGCTTGTTCGTAGCACTTCATAGGCAAGCCGTTAAGCTGCTCACACGACATCATGCCTCGTCGGCTACCAATCTTAGAAATCTGTATGACGATGAGGAACGTCCTAACGGTCCGGCTTTGCGCATCGCGGCCGCAATAACTGGGTGAGTCGGTAGTTCACCGCCTCGGCCGTCCAGTCGAGTACGTCTATCCTAGCAGCGTCATCCATGTGAACGCTGCCTCACCGTTGCAGATTAAGGCCATTCAGGTGATGACCCAGGCCAGTGCTGCGTGCACGTACCGCAGGACATCTGCGAGAACTGATCAGTACGGCCCCCGGACGCCGAGAACCAGATATCGCGGCCCTCAGCTCATCGTCGAGCCACTGCACATGTCAGATATGTTTTATCCCGCCTCACGGGCATTTGTTCTCGGTGCGGCAATCCGGCGCGAAGTAGGACTTCGTCACTGCAATTCTTCGGCGGGCATGGGTATAATGTGTGATTCTAAGGGATCGGTAGGACCGCGAAAAGGTCCGCCGAAAGGCAGACCTTCGTGTGTCCAGATAATTCGCTTCGCTCATTGAACGGCCCTGTCCTGGCTCCGGGCAAGCCGAAAGAGCGGTCGACGACCGAGGAAGCTGAGCCAACCTCGCCTGACCTTGAAGCTCGCCTCCACTCTGCCAAGGCCGATCGCATTACCGCCCCTCTGCGGCACCGCACGTTCCGCCGCATCTGGACCGCCAGCCTGGTGTCAAATCTCGGTAGTTTGGTACAGGGAGTCGGGGTGGCCTGGGCTATGACCGAAATGTCATCGTCAGCGGACAAGGTCGCGCTGGTCCAAACCGCTCTCGGATTGCCGGTGATGCTCATTGCGATTCCGGCCGGCGCAATTGCTGACCTGCATGACCGGCGCATCGTGGCATTGATTTCACTCGGTATTGCACTGACCGCCAGCGCTACGCTGGCGGTACTCGCTTTGCTGGGATTGCTTACGCCGGACCTCTTGCTTGGTCTCTGCTTTGCAGCAGGCTGTGGCACCGCGATGTTGGGACCCGCGTGGCAGGCGGCAGTGGGCGAGCAAGTGCCTCCACAAGCCCTGCCCGCCGCAGTTGCGTTGAATGGCATCAGCTACAACATCGCGCGGAGCGTAGGTCCGGCAGTCGGGGGTATCATTGTGGCCTCCGCCGGGACCGTAGCCGCGTTCACATTCAACACGATCTCGTTCGTGCCACTTATCGCCGCGCTCTATCTATGGAAGCGCGCAAGTGAGCGGTCGCGTCTCCCACCGGAACGGCTCGGCCATGCCATCCTGTTGGGCGTCCGGTACATCACGAACTCGCCACCTATTATGATCGTGTTGGTCCGAACGATCATATTCGGGTTGGTCAGCGGAGCTATCCTGGCGCTGTTGCCAGTGGTCGTACGTGATCGCCTTCTCGGTGGCGCGCCAACTTACGGCGTGATGCTGGGCGCCTTTGGCCTGGGAGCCATTTTGGGAGCGATCAATATCTCGCTGGTGCGCGAGCGCTTAAGTAGCGAAGCCGCCATGAGATGCTGCACGCTGTCCATGGCAGCGGGTATTGCAACTCTGGCACTAAGCCACAATCCGTTGATGGCTGCGTTCGGATTGGTTCTGGCTGGTACAGGGTGGACGTTGTCTTGGACGCTCTTGAACATCGGCGTACAGCTTTCTGCACCCCGCTGGGTTGCCGCGAGGTCTCTGGCGGCGTACCAGGCCGCCGCATCCGGCGGTCTTGCCATAGGCAGCTGGGGGTGGGGACATCTCACCGACATCGCCGGCGTTGAAACAGCGCTGCTTGTCGCAGCCTCGCTGATGCTGGCATCTCCTCTGGTCGGCCTACGATTGCGGATGCCTTCTGTTGGTGAGGGTGCCGAAGAGGGAAGCCTCCTCGAAGATCCGCAGGTGCGGTTGCCGGTCAGGGGGCGCGACGGACCTGTGGTGATCGAGATCGAATATCGGGTGGAGCAGAAAAACGCTCCGGACTTTCGGGAGGCCATGCAAGAGCTTCGGCTCGTCAGGCAGCGCAATGGCGCCTACGGTTGGTCGATCGCACAAAACATGGCAGACCCAGAAGCGTGGATCGAGCGCTATCACTTCCACACCTGGCACGACTACCTGCGCCAGCGCAACCGCTCCACCATGGCCGAGCAAGCTCTGGAAGGCGCTGTGATAAAAGACTACCACGTTGGTCCCGGCAAAGTGCGTGTCCGCCGCACGATCGAGGGTTTTGCTCGGGGATAGCTTGACGCCCGCAGTTGCGGACAACCGGCGGATGCGACCGCAGTGTCGCGTATTAGCGAGATGCTTCTCCGATGGAGATATTACCCCGCCCGGCGAACCGGGCGGGGCTTGGCGGAGGATCTCACTCGCCGTTCTTGCGCGGCCGGGACCAGAGCAGGTTGTAGCCCTCGCCACCTTCGTCGTCGAACAGGCTCGCGTAGATCGGCGCGTTGAAGGAGGGATCGTCAAGCTTGATCGAGAGGTAGTCGCGGCCCTCTTCGGAGCGCTTCGACCAGGCTGCGCCGATCTCGGCCCGACCCACATAGATGCGGTGGCTGGGCGCGTTCTCGTTGGAGCGGTTGGTCTCGGCGACGATGCGGACGCCCCTAGCCTGCAAGCTCAGCGTGACGATCTCGCCCTGGAAATCATTGCCGACCTTCTTGAAAGTTCCGATATTAGCCATCTTGCTTCTCCGTTGTGTTTCGAGCCCGCGACCACCGCGGCCTCGATGGCGATCTCAAGGGCGAGGACGATCGGCGACGCACCCGCTCGCGGGCTGAAGCGCAGCGGAGGACGCCGTTGAAGAGACTTTCTTGTCTCGCGAGGAATGGGCGTGAGCCCAGGGGAAGAAAGTCGCAGCAACGGCGTTGCGGCTCAGCCGATCGAGGCGCAGCCGGTCTTCGGCCAGATCGAGCCATCAAAGAGGCCTCGTGCGTCCGCGTGCTGAACCTCAAACCCGGGGAGAAGCTTGGCGAATTTCGGTTCCTCTGCACAAGAGGTCGGAACGGTTCGGGAAGGAAGAGAAACAATCTGCGGGAATGGGCGGCATCGTCCCGGCAAAGCGGTCAAGCGGTGCGGCGGGTCCAGCCGTGGCAGCTATGTGTGCCGGATCGGAAATCTCCAGCACGTGTTCGAAGGTTTCTGAGAGGACCGTCCGCCTCCTCTGCTCTGGTGAGCATCATCCATCGTCGAGGGTGCTTATTCTGCGACCTGTTCGACGACAAAAGCGCGGAAAGTTCATCCCTCGTTTGCCGCGGCCGTGAGAACGGGGCGGGACGGCTCTCCGCCCGTCCTTTCCGGCTCGATCGGGCGGGTCTTCGAGATGAGCGTCAAGCGCGTGAATGTTGACGAGCCGATGCAAACCGCGCCCAGCCATGCGAAGACCTCGCGCCAAGCCAGCGACGGCGCTCCGATCTGTGAGAGCGCGAACACCACGTGATAGCCGGCAACGGCCGCGGGAACGACGAACACGGCCGCAATTGCAAGTCGCAGGGCCACGTGGCGGCTAAGGGTAATGGCCAGCTGGCCGGCTGCGAGTGTGAGCACAGCGCAAACTGTGCCGACGAGCAGTGCGCCGACAATGCCCGCACCGCTGTTGAACGCCATCAATCCGATATTGATCGCAACAAAAAGCGCAGCGCATAGACCGCTAGCACAACGATCAGCCAGCAAATAGGCCGATACCAGCAATATTGAGAAGAAGCCCGAGGGCGAGCATGGTGGTGGCTCCAAGGCACGCGTGTGAGCGCTCGCGCCTTCCACCACCACCGCAGCCCAGCCGCCGACGTATAAACAAAACGAGGCGGAGTTACGGCGGGTGCGGCCTCGCCACTCGTCGGTTGACGGCAAGACGGCGCTCACGCGCCGCCAAACTTCCAGACCGGAATGCCAAGCCGCTTTGCCTTATCGGCAAGGTTGTCCTGAATGCCCGTGCCGGGGAAATGCAGGACGCCGATCGGCAGCAGTTCGAGCATCGCGTCATTGCGCTTGAAGGGCGCTGCCTTGGCGTGTTTGGTCCAATCCGGTTTGAATGCGATCTGTGGCACTTGCTGGTTGCCCATTTGGAGCCGATCAGCTCGGCGCCTTTCGGTGAAGCGCTGTGCAGCAGAACCATGTCGGGATGCTTGGCGTGCACCTTGTCGAGCCGATCCCAGACGAGGCTATAGTCGTTGAAGTCGAGCCCACCGGTCAGGGCGATCTTCGGACCCGGCGGCACCATGATCTCGGTTTCCGAGCGGCGCTTGGCTGCGATGAAGTCGCGGGAATCGATTATCGCCGCGGTGAGCGTGCGATGGCTGACCAGTGATCCCGACCGTGGGCGCCAAGCAGACCCCGTGTGGACTTCGAAGCGCTCGATCGCCTGGTCGCGGAAGAGTTCGAGACAGTTGCGGCGCTCGATCAGCGAGATGCCCTCGGCGGTTAGGCGCTCAAGCTCGACCGAGCGCACTTCCGAGCCGTTCTGCTCGCGCTGGCTCTTCTGCTGCGCCTGTTCGTTGACGTCGAGCTGGCGCTCGATGCGTTCGACGGCGCGATGGAACAGGTTGACCGTCGGCCAGAGGAGATCATCGAGGTCGGGCTCCAGCCGGGTATCGCTCAATGACGCAACCAGCGCGTCAAACATGTCTGCAACAGCGCCGGTAATGATCCTGGTCTCCGGTAGCGGCCTTGGATCGGGCTGATCGTCGAAGGGACGGTATAGGCGCGACTCAGCCTCTCATTCATGCCATATCGCGCGATCTCCGCCTCGACCCTGGGGATTAGAATCAGATCGTCGTGAGTGTCGGGGATGAGCGATATTGACTGGAAATGCATAAGAACTCTCTGCGGGTTGTTCGGCGACTGATTTCAGTATCAGACGACCATTTCCCGACCGTTTTCATCATTCACGAGTTGATACACGACCGCTACAGACGATCAATGACCAGCCCTGGTAGGAATGTCCCGCAGCCAATGAGGTCCCGTCGTGCGGGCCCATTCTGGGCTACCAACTTCGGCAGGTTGATGCTTGCATTGGATTGGCATCTTGTTTCGCAGCTGCCAGCTGCCGGCGGTACTGTGCAAGCGCGCGGGCGCGATGTTTTGTAGTCGCATAGTTGGCGCAAACAATGGCACTCAGATTTGCCGTGAGGCCCTCATGCGGACAATCGTACTGGACGATCGCGGCCACGCTTGGGACGCATGTTCTTCAGCTCTGCGTAAATGTTTTCTACACTACCCAGTGACCGAATTCGATTTCCTGAGTTATCTCATCAATAATATGGGTTTCGTGACAGTTGCTCTGTTCCGCCCCGGGTCGGCACAGATACGAATCCGGTTTGAGACTGCCACCCCAGTCAGCGTTGCTGCGGCGATCAATCTTGTCAGCGACCTTGGGGTGGAGCGAATGGTCATTTCAAATTCGGTAGACCTCGCCGACAAGTTGTTTTCAACTCGTTCGCAAGCGGTCACATATATAAATCAGCGGCTAGGCGAGCCTTGCCAGCGAGCGGCGACAAACATTCGATACAGGCAGATGCCGATTGAGACTTTGGTAGGCTGCCAAGGTCCACTATCCATGCTTTTGTCCTACTGGGACTGTTCGGACCGAACCGCCGATCTGACAGCTCTGAAGAAGGCGTTGTGCTCCCCAGCCGCGGTCAGGTTCGCCGCAATTGAGGCCGTGGCTGGTCGCCTCACCATTATCGATCTCGGAGCCGGCTTCGAAATCTTCAGCAAGACCTGGCGGGAGAATGCGCCCGGCATTCCGGTTGATGAACAACCGGATTATGAATATGGGCGATGGGTGCATCGTATGTACGAGTCCGTCCTAGAAACGCACCAACCTCGCCTAGATGAGGTCGATGCCAAGATTCTTCGCCCCCATTTGAACGACAAAGTTCAGCTGTCGTACCAACGCCTGATTGTTCCTTTCAAATACGGAAGGCGAGGAGTCACTCGTCTGATCGGCGCGTCGCTAGTGAGACAATCAATCAAACTCTCCAGCGAGTCGTAGGTGACGTGCCCATTAGGCCGCCTCACATCAGGAGGTCCGCCGGGAGTCGACCAGTGATGATCATCGATGCAGTTAAACAGCTGTCAGACCTGATGAAGCAGCCCATTCATATCAAGTCTCCCCGCAACTGTTTGGTGATCACATGCCAACAGCGCGCGATTCAGCAGTTCTTACCTTCGGCTTGAGCCATAACAGCCTGGAAATCCGCAAGCATCTCGTGGCTCGGCATCCAAACGAGACGCATCGCAGTACCCCGAGCGGCGGGGCGATAAGTTGATCCTGGACAGATCAATCCTTGTATAATCGGCATGACCTGCCACTCATCCGGCAGCGGTTAGAGGCTCAGGGTTTTGTACGCTGAGCGGCGCGTGTGTAGCAGCGGACGATCGGCGGAGCTGGTCGGGTTTGCGTAACCGGTCGTCCTTGCGGTGAGTTGGACGGCATAGGCCGCTGGGTGAGGTATTTAGCGACGAGTGAGGGCGCCGGATATCGTAGTCAGCGACCCAGCGGACGATCTTGGCGCGGGTGTCGTCAAGATCGAAAACGGGGTCTTGTTCAGGAGTTCGTCACGCATCGAGCCGTTGGAGCTTTCGATGAAGCCGTTCTGCATCGGCTTTTTGGGCGCAATGAAGTACCAGTCGATGATTGTGTCCTTTGCACCAGGCAGCATGGCATTGGAGGTGAAACTCGGTGCCATGGTCGGACACGATCATCCGTAGCTTGCCCCGTCGCTCGACGAACGTCAGCTCGCGGGCGACGCGCTGGCCCGAGACCGACGTATCCGGAACAGCCCCCCGGCACTTTTTGGTCACGTCATCGACGATGTTGAGAATGCGGAAGTGCCGTCCATGCCGAACTGGTCATGAACGAAGTCCAGCGACCAGCGTGCATTGGGCCTGGCCTGCACCAGAATCGGGGCCGGGTCCCCACGGCCTTGCGGCGAGCTCACCGCTTGCGGACGCGAGTGCTTCTTCCCGATAATGCCGGTAGATCCGGCTGATCCCCCATGGCTCTGCTTCCCGTCGTAAGAGGACGAACACCCGGCGGTAGCCGAACGACCGCCGCCGCCCGGTGGCGAGATCGCGCAACCGGCCGCGCAGCTCCGCATCCAGCGGGCGGCTGGACTGATAGCGGATCATCTTCCGGTCCGCGCTGATGATTGAGCAGGCGCTCCGCACCGACAGGCTCATGACAGCCTGCAGACGGCAGCGCGCGTGGCGGGGGGGCCCCCTCCCCTTCTTTGAAAGGAGCTCGCGAAGGGCAGCCGCATCGAATCTGCTCGGCCAGAAGCTTCTTCAGCTTCGCATTCTCCTCCTCCAGCGTCTTCAGTCGCTTGACCTCGATCCGCCGCCAAGAAACACGGTCCGTCTGGCGAGGCCTAACACGCCTCAATGTTGCATCGCGATCAGTTTGATTTGGTAATTAAAGCTGTCGGCGACGGCCTTGTGTATTTACGAGGCGGTCTT
Organism: Bradyrhizobium guangdongense; assembly: GCF_004114975.1. Taxonomy (NCBI): domain Bacteria; kingdom Pseudomonadati; phylum Pseudomonadota; class Alphaproteobacteria; order Hyphomicrobiales; family Nitrobacteraceae; genus Bradyrhizobium; species Bradyrhizobium guangdongense. Next base: position 100,193 of record NZ_CP030052.1, on the reverse strand, counting down.
CGCGCCCCACTCACCATGAGATCGTTTTCTTACGCCCCGATTTAGATTTTCGGCTCGGCGTCCGCGTTGGCGGCCAGTTCGCGCAGCGCGCGCCGGTACTCGACCGGCATCACCTTGCGGAATTTAGGCAGCCATTCCTTCCAGTTGGCAAGGATATCGGCGGCGCGCTTGGAGCCGGTCGCCTTGGCGTGGCGCGAGATCAGGACGTGAAGCCGCTCGACGTCGGAGTCGAGCAGGTTCTTGAAGACGTCGACCCGGCCATGCGCCTCGAGGTCACCGGAGTGGTTGTAGGTGCCGGCGTTGATCAGCTCTTCCGACAGCACCGGCTCGAGCTCGACCATCGACAGATTGCACAGCTTGTCGAAGTCACCGGTCTCGTCCAGCACATAGGCGATGCCGCCGGACATGCCGGCCGCGAAGTTGCGCCCGGTCTTGCCGAGCACGACCACGATGCCGCCGGTCATGTATTCGCAGCAATGGTCGCCCGCGCCCTCGACCACCGCCACCGCGCCGGAATTGCGCACGGCAAAGCGTTCGCCGGCGATGCCGCGGAAGTAGCACTCGCCCTGAATGGCGCCGTACATCACGGTGTTGCCGACGATGATGCTCTCTTCCGGCACGATGCCGCTGTTGGCCGGCGGCCTGACGATGATCTTGCCGCCCGAGAGCCCCTTGCCGACATAGTCGTTGGCTTCACCTTCGAGCTCGAAGGTGACGCCCTGCGCCAGCCACGCGCCGAAGGCCTGGCCGGCAGTGCCCTTGAGGCCGACATGGATGGTGTCGTGCGGCAGCCCGGCATGGCCGTAGATCTTGGCGACCACGCCCGACAACATCGCGCCGGCAGAGCGGTTGGTGCTGTTGATCTTGGCCTCGATCTTCACCGGCGCGCCGCGGTCGAGCGCAGGCGTCGCCTTCTCGATCAGCGTGCGGTCGAGCACAGCCTCCAGATGATGGTTCTGGCGCTCGGAGTGATAGATCTTCTGGCCCTTCTCTTCCTTCTGCTTGACGAACAGCTTGGAGAAGTCGAGGCCCTTGGCCTTCCAGTGCGCGACCAGCCTGGTCTGGTCGAGCAGCTGAACCTGGCCGACCATCTCGTTGAAGGTGCGGAAGCCGAGCGAGGCCATGATCTCGCGCACTTCCTCGGCGACGAAGAAGAAGTAGTTGATGACGTGCTCGGGCTGGCCGGTGAAGCGCTTGCGCAGGACGGGGTCCTGGGTCGCGACGCCGACCGGGCAGGTGTTGAGATGGCACTTGCGCATCATGATGCAGCCGGCCGCGATCAAGGGCGCGGTGGCGAAGCCGAACTCGTCGGCCCCGAGCAGCGCACCGATCACGACGTCACGTCCGGTGCGGAAGCCGCCGTCGACCTGGACCACGATGCGGCTGCGCAGCCGCTCGCGGACCAGCGTCTGATGGGTCTCGGCAAGGCCGATCTCCCACGGCGAGCCGGCGTGCTTGATCGAGGTCAGCGGCGAAGCGCCGGTGCCGCCCTCGAAGCCCGCGATGGTGACATGGTCGGCGCGCGCCTTGGCGACGCCCGCGGCGACCGTGCCGACGCCGATCTCGGAGACCAGCTTGACCGAGACGTCGCCCGTCGGGTTGACGTTCTTGAGGTCGTAGATGAGCTGCGCCAGATCCTCGATCGAGTAGATGTCGTGGTGCGGCGGCGGCGAGATCAGGCCGACGCCCGGCGTCGAGTGCCGGACCTTGGCGATGGTGGCGTCGACCTTGTGGCCGGGCAGCTGGCCGCCTTCGCCGGGCTTGGCACCCTGCGCCATCTTGATCTGCATCATGTCGGAGTTGACGAGATACTCCGTGGTGACGCCGAAGCGGCCCGAGGCGACCTGCTTGATCGCCGAGCGCATGGAATCGCCGTTCGGCATCGGCTTGAAGCGGTCGGCTTCCTCGCCGCCTTCACCGGTGTTCGACTTGCCGCCGATCCGGTTCATGGCGATCGCGAGCGTGGTGTGCGCCTCGCGCGAGATCGAGCCGAAGCTCATCGCGCCGGTGGCGAAACGTCTGACGATGTCCTTGGCCGGCTCGACCTGGTCGAGCGGCACCGGCTTGCGCTTTTCTTCCTCCGCGTTCTTGATCCGGAACAGGCCGCGCAGCGTCAGCAGACGCTCCGACTGTTCGTTGAGGATCTTGGCGAAGGCGCGATAGCGCTCCAGCGAATTGCCGCGCGCGGCATGCTGCAGCAGGCCGACCGACTCGGCGGTCCAGGCATGGTCCTCGCCGCGGCTGCGATAGGCATATTCGCCGCCGACATCGAGCGCGGTCTTGTAGACCTGAGCCTCGCCGAACGCGTCGGCATGGCGGCGCACCGCCTCTTCCGCGATCTCGCCAAGACCGACACCCTCGACGCGGGTATGCGTGCCGGCAAAGAACTTGCCGACGAAATCCGCCTTGAGGCCGACCGCGTCGAAGATCTGCGCGCCGCAATAGGACTGGTAGGTCGAGATGCCCATCTTGGACATCACCTTGAGCAGCCCCTTGCCGATCGACTTGATGTAGCGCTTGACGATCTCGTAGTCGTCGAGCGAGCCGGGCAGGCGGTCCTTCATCGCGATGATGGTTTCGAACGCGAGGTAAGGATTGATCGCTTCGGCGCCGTAGCCGGCAAGGCAAGCGAAGTGGTGCACTTCGCGCGGCTCGCCGGATTCGACGACGAGGCCAACCGAGGTGCGCAGGCCCGTGCGGATCAAATGATGATGCACGGAGGCGCAGGCCAGCAGCGAGGGGATCGGCACCCGGTCGGTGCCGACCATGCGGTCGGACAGGATGATGATGTTGACACCTTCGCGCACGGCGACTTCCGCGCGTGCGCAGAGCTCGTCCAGCACCTGGTCCATACCCGCCGCACCGAGGCCGGCGTGGAACGTGGTGTCCAGCGTGCGCGGCTTGAAGTGCGACTCGGCCACTTCCGGGATCGAGCGGATCTTTTCCAGGTCCGCATCGGTCAGGATCGGCTGACGGACTTCGAGGCGCTTGGTGGTGGCCATGCCCTGCAGGTCGAACAGGTTCGGCAGTGGCCCGATGATCGAGACGAGGCTCATCACCAGCTCCTCGCGGATGGGGTCGATCGGCGGATTGGTGACCTGGGCGAAGTTCTGCTTGAAATAGGTGAACAGCGGCTTGGCCTTGTCCGACAGCGCCGAGATCGGCGTGTCGTTGCCCATCGAGCCCGCGGCTTCCTCCCCCGTGGCCGCCATCGGCGTCATCAGGATCGCGATGTCTTCCTGGCTGTAGCCGAACGCCTGCTGGCGATCGAGCAGCGAGAGGTTGGATCGCACGCCCGTGGTCGGCACCTTCGGCAGGTCTTCCAGCACGATCTGGGTCCGCTCCAGCCACTCCTTGTAGGGATGGCTCTTGGCGAGCTCGGCCTTGATCTCGTCGTCGGGAATCAGGCGGCCCTGTTCGAGGTCGACCAGCAGCATCTTGCCGGGCTGCAGGCGCCACTTGGTGATGATCTGGTCCTCGGGGATGGTCAGCACGCCCATTTCGGACGCCATCACGATGCGGTCGTCCTTGGTCACGAGATAGCGCGCCGGCCGCAATCCGTTGCGGTCGAGCGTGGCGCCGATCTGGCGGCCGTCGGTGAAGGCGATCGCGGCCGGGCCGTCCCACGGCTCCATCAGCGCGGCGTGATATTCGTAGAAGGCGCGGCGCTTCTCATCCATCAGCGGATTGCCGGCCCACGCCTCCGGAATCATCATCATGACGGCGTGCGGCAGCGAGTAGCCGCCCTGCACCAGGAATTCCAGCGCGTTGTCGAAGCAGGCGGTGTCCGACTGTCCCTCGTAGGAGATCGGCCAGAGCCGGCTGATGTCCTTGCCGTACAGCTCGGAGCTCACCGAAGCCTGGCGCGCCGCCATCCAGTTGGTGTTGCCGCGCAACGTGTTGATCTCGCCGTTATGCGCGATCATGCGATAGGGGTGCGCCAGCGACCAGGCCGGGAAGGTGTTGGTCGAGAAGCGCTGATGCACCAGCGCCAGCGCGCTCTCGAAATCCTTCTCGTGCAGATCAGGGTAGTACTTGCCGAGCTGGTCGGCGAGGAACATGCCCTTGTAGATCACGGTGCGGCAGGACATCGAGCAGGGGTAATAGCCGGCGAGGCCGCGGTCGCGGCGCTGGTAGATCGCCTGCGAGATCGACTTGCGCAGGATGTAGAGCCGGCGCTCGAACTCGTCCTCGGTCTTGGCAACGCCATTGCGGCCGATGAACACCTGCATGCAGGCAGGCTCGGTCGGCTTCACGGTGACGCCGAGCGAGGAATTGTCGGTCGGCACGTCGCGCCAGCCGAGCAGGGTCAGGCCCTCCGCCTTGATCTGGTCGGCGATGATGCTCTTGATGACGTTGCGCCAGGCGGTGTCGCGCGGCATGAACAGCGCGCCGATGGCGTATTCACCCGGCGCGGGTAGCTCGAACTTGTTCTCCTTGGCCTTGCGGCTGAAGAAGGCGTGCGGGATCTGCACCAGGATGCCGGCGCCGTCACCGGCGCGCGGGTCGGCGCCGACGGCGCCGCGATGCTCGAGATTGCAGAGGATGCTCAGCGCATCCGAGACGATCTCATGCGACTTCTGGCCCTTGATGTTGGCGATGAAGCCGACGCCACAGGAATCCTTCTCCAGGCTCGGATCGTACAGGCCTTCGGCTTTGGGGCGGGAATTGTGTTCCTGAATCGGATCGGTCGTTTTCGAGGCGACCGTCGCCGACAGCTCTTCTGCCACGATGTTTCCGCGCTCGAATTGCGACCCGTTCATTGTATTCCTCTTTCGACATTGGGTGCACTCCAACTAGCCAGTTCGCATGCGGGTTCTTGCCGCCGTAACAGCACGTGGAGTTTGTCGACGTCCTTCTAGAGATCGAGCGCCTGCAGGCAATGTGCCACCGCCATTAGGTTCGCCTACGGCGAAAGCTTGTACGCTGGGTGCCTCGAAAATGCGCTCTTGAATGGATCGAGTTTCTTTGTTTGCACGAGCCTGGTGAGCCTGGTGAGCAGTAACGCGACGAATGAGATCGATTGCGCAAGTGCTGAGGCCGCCTTGGCGTCAGCCTCGACTGCGAAGACCGCGCCGACCGAAGCCAGCCCAATCCAGAGCATGCACGTGACAAAAAATGCACGAGATAGTCATGCATAGTTGCATGATGTAACAGGTTTAAACTGGGAATCTCCCGGATGACGATGCCAAGCGGTTCACTACTGCGCGCAGGTGCCGGCGCGTGCGTGCCGGTACAGACCCAGCAAATTCGCTCGGTGAACGCCAAGGCATCGCGCGCCCAATACCACGCCGCATCGTCTCGTTGAGACCGCGTTGCGGATCACATTATCGGAATCGACATTCACCTCGATAAGCAGGTGAATTCGATCCTGGTCAGCGGATCGACAAGATCGCCCTCGCTGGAGTTACCGAGCGTGAATCGGTTGGGCGTCTGAATGCCCATCATTGTACTCTCTGAGTTCGACTGAATTCGTGGGCGGCGCTTCCGCGCTTGCTCGTAAGGCATTTCAGCCCCATCACATGCCGCATGGACGAACGTCGCCATGGTGTTCTCAATACCGAATTGCTGCGCACTCTGGTCGAGCAAGCGTTAGGTGGTTTCCCCTTGCAGCCATTTTGTAGAGGCAATAGCCCTTGCTAGCCTGCTCGTCGTCCATTCTCGGCCAACCGGCCGGCATCGAAATGCCCGCGACGTTAGCACTTGTCTGGATGCGGTGGATTGTCTTGAGCCGCGAGGTACTTGGCCCTTACATTTGGCCCGCATTTGCCGGAAAGATTGCCTCGGGTTGGCCTCCAGCGGCCGCCATGATAGCCCGTCGCGCCGAGCGAGATCATCGACAGCCCCGCTTCCTTAAGCGGCGGTTTGCGATGATCCGCATAAAGCTCTCCAGGCAGCAAGTGCACTTGAGCCCGTGCATACAGATTACGCAGATGCGCAGCTTGGTCTTAAGAGCTCAGGCAGTACGGCGGCTACGAGCTGTCAAAGCCCGAGGCTCGCTGCAGCGGGACGGCATAAGTTGTGAAAACTTCGCCGCGTGATGCTCTGGCGCCTGGACTGAATGTCGAAACGCGCCGACGTTGTTCGAAGGACTTTGCAAGAAGTTGACCATCGTAGCTTGGCACTCTCCTCTACATGCATGCCCGGGAGCTCGCGAGGGTACAATCTCATGGTCGAAGCATTCTTCTCCCGCGCCTCATTGTCGCGGGAAGCGGTCAGATGTGGCGCTCATCACGAGAATGCCCAACGCTCAAAAACATCATCGCCGACCGCCACACGGCCGCCCCGTTTCCGTCGGAACGCAAACGCGCCTACTGTCTGGAACGTGCCAAACTGTTGGCGAACGCGACGGTACCTTTAGTGACACGGTCCGCAATGCGGCGCATAGGCGATCTGCTGAACAGCACGACGTGCTGCTCAGCAATCGGCCCGAGTTCCTCCGCCGCATTGAAGGAATGCTCCCGACGCGATGCTTCCGGTTCCGAGAAAGCGATCGAGGGCCAGCTCTAGCGAGTGCGGCGCCGGTTTGCGCGATCGGACTACAGCGACCCGAGCCGCTGTCGATAGGCCGCGGTGCATCTCGCGAAAAACACGGTTCCGATCCGGAAGAACTGCGCGCGAACTGGCACGGCACCACACCGAAGCTCGGGTTATCGAAAGGTAGATCCAGGCCGCGAAATCAAAGGGCCGCGGCGTCGGTCTCTCCGGTGCGGATGCGGACCGCGTGGACGAGATTGATGACGAAGATCTTGCCGTCGCCGATCTGCCCGGTTTTCGCAGCGGACGTGATGGCCTCGATGGTCTTGTCGACCTGATCAGAAGCGACAGCGACCTCGATCTTGATCTTGGGCAGGAAGTTCACGGCATATTCGGCGCCGCGATAGATTTCCGTATGGCCCTTCTGACGGCCATATCCCTTGACTTCTGTCACCGTGAGACCGTGAACACCAATGTCGGTCAGGGCGTCACGGACGTCTTCCAGCTTGAATGGCTTGATAATTGCCATAACCATTTTCATGGGTTCTATCCCCGCTTGGGCCCGGCCCGGAAGTGGCCGGGCGTTTCTCGACTTGTTCGCCACGACGGTAAAGTTTCACTACCCGAGCACCCAGGCTCTTGAGATCAAATCCCGTGCCAGATCGCCGCTTTGCCTAACGGATTATGAAAACGGGCGGGTCAGCGAACTTGCGCGATCGCGAGATCAGCTCCTGCTTGGCCGAGCCAAATTCCAGCGGGTCCTTAGTCAGCGGGCAGACGAGGATCTGCAGCAATTTTTGATCGAACACTATTTCAGGGCGTTCGGCGGACGCTGACATCGGCGTCTCCGGCATTGCCTCTAACAACGCCCCGGCGCATGCCGGCAAAAAAGTGGACGCCGCGTCGTCTCAGCGTTCATTGCTACTGCGTTTGCCCAGACGATGCGGAGACAGAAAAGGCGCAATGGTGCAAGGTCGCCGACCAGCTCCGCCAAAATTGCCCAAGCTTGCGCGCTTGCTGGCGAGGCTTGGACCGATGTGCTGGCCTATGTGACCTTCTCGCCGCAGCCCCGGACCAAGCAGCACTCCACCACCCAATCGAGGACCTTAACGACGAGATTAAGCGGTGCACCGAGGTGGTCGGCATCTTCCTGAACGAAGACGCCATCGTACGCCTGATCGGCGCGATCCCGCTCGAGCAAAATAATGATGAATGGGCCGTCCAACGCGGCTGTTGCATGACTCTGTAAACCGCTGCCAATGAATGATGCAGCCTTCAGCCTTCAGCCCTCCGGCAATCGCCAGCTGATCTGCCCGGCTCCTGCCTACGATCGCGGTGATCGCCGCCAGCGACACCACGCAACGGGATACGATTGCCGCGGTCGGGATACCCTGTCATTCTCGTAGCGCCGGAGCCCAAGGAAAGGATGCAGATGATACATGGGCCTTAGCCCCATCGACAAGCCCACCACCCGCTATCGTTTTCGCCTGTGGGTGGTCACGAGCATCGAGTCCCCTGTCCGTTCGCGGCAGGCTGAGCTTAGGAGAGCCGCCGAGCTCAAGCGCCGCAACGGCATGGGCAGCAGGACTTTAGGCCGTTCCAAGGTCACGAGAACGAAGCCTGCGGCAGATCGGCCGTTTGTCCATCTCTCTTGTTGAGTCCGAGTCATGGAGGAGGGGATCAATCGGTGCGGAGGCCCGCTTGGGCGCAAGCTGTATTTTTCAAGAGTCTCGGGAATTCTCGATGGCGGGGTTGATCCTGCGGGCATTAGGAACCGGCAGATTGGTCGTCTGCTGGCACTCGGGTAGGTTATCTTTTTTAGAGAACACCCCAGGCTCGGTAACGCCCTCGTCCAGTGGTCTCGCGCAGACCAAGCTCATTTACGAGACTCAATGCTGCACGCGGTGTGATATCCAGCTCTTCTGCGATCATGCCGGCAGAAACGACTGGCCGGCTGAAGACGTAATCGATAAGCGCCGGCAATTTCGACGTCGATCGATGGCCGGCCACCCTTCGAAGCATCAGAGTGCGTTCGTTCAGCCACCTGTCGTGCGTCTTCAGGCCAATCTCACCAGCGGCCGTGATGGCCTCAAGCTCCGCGACGAGACGGGTTGCAAGGTCGCGCGAGCGGCGTCGCTCACGCGGGATCGTCTTCAGCCCCTCATGCAGGCAAGCCAGGTGTGAGCGTGCTTTTCTCCGATGACCTAGCAGCGCAGACGTAAGCAGCTGGCCAAGCCAGGGTCGGTGCTGAAGGGGCTCGAGACTGCGCCAGCTGTCCGCGGCAATGGCCGCCGCGAGCGTCGGAGGCAGGCTCCTGCTTTGCTGAAGGCCGCGTCTCCAGACGGCAAGACGCTTTTCTTCGTCCCAATCGGGGTCGTAGACCAGTGGATCCCGCTCGGTCATTCGACGGAGATCGCTGGTTAAGATCTGGTCGGTCTTGGCGATCGCGGCGTCGATTTCTGCGAAAGCCTGCGCGAGTCCGTCATTGCTCTGAGTTACAGAAGAGTAGTCGTGGGTTCTCGGCACATGGCTGTCCTGCTCCGCCTCATGATGCGTAGTTCCGATGTTCGGCGGTTCGCAGTCCTCCTCTTCTATTCCATTTGTGCCGGCTAACCCGCGCAGATCGGTGATCCCGACGGACGAGAGAGCCCAGTCGGGGCCCTCGCGGTGAATGCGCCGGCGGGCGCGGAGTACATCGCGAGCTCGGCTCAGCTCGTGAGTTGGCGCACGAACATCCATGCCAGCGTCATGAAGAACGAGATCTTCGAGGTGGACGAGTTCGCCTTCCAGCCATAGAGTGGCGCATGCGTCGGTGAAGTGCGTCCGACTAATCCAACCGTCTCGGATTGGGCTTTTCGCAAGGCGCTCATCTAGACGGGCTAAAGCATCTTCCGCGGCTGCGAGCGGAAGTGCAATCGCCGACCAGGGCAACGGTTCTGGTATTTTGTAGCTACTAGACAACGCCTTGATAACTTTGATGAGAATCGGCGACACGGAAGCTATCATGTCGCTAATTTCCGTCATAGCGACATAGCTTCAACTGCTATGATGAGCGTGCAAGCGTTAGTGCCGATCGGTCTTTAAACCGATGTCGGAGTCCTAGCCTCTATTCTCCTTCCTCGGCCGTCCGCCTGTAGAGCTGTAGAGCAACCCGGTTGGCATCATTACTACCGGCGGGGGCAGTTGCTGGGCGGCTCATCTACAAGCGGCGATGGCCCCCCACTGGGCCCCGCATGAGTCTGGCGCATGATTAGGCAGTCTGTAGCGGCGGTGCGAAGGTCATATCGAGAACTACCCCTCGCGGAGATAGCAGCCAGATTTGGCGAGTAGGCGTGGCAACGGTCGTCTTGAAGAGTTCAGTTCCGACCAGCTAACGGCGTATCGGCGGATGGTCAAAGAACGGTTACGAGACTTCTTCAAGAAGGGTTCGAACGATTAGCCAACCGTAGTTCGATTTGGAGCTTCGCGGGCCTTCACTCGCTCTGGCCAGTCGTGAGAACGCCTGTATCAAAGGCCTAGATTGAGCTAGGCTGTGTTGTCAGCTGACAACGTTTTGCTGCGAAGTGTTGGTGTCGGATTCACCATTAAAATGCATTAACCATGTTTCGCCGGACGCGCGGGCTACAAGTGCTCGAATGGGCGACCCGTCGGAATTCTGCAGATCACCTAGGAGGTGTTGTCAGCTGACAACGCCGACTCGCCTGCTTTCTCATCGCGCCTCTTTTGCCCTCCCCCACATCGCACAAGATGTTGTCAGCTGACAACAGTACGGGGGCCGACCGCAGACTACGAGACAAAGGCTCTTGAGCCGGTTCCGAGCGGGGATCGTCTCGAGCGGGATGGATCCATCCGAGCGGTAAATTGCCGGATCAACAATGTAGTTTCCTCAAGCGCCTTACCCGACCAGTCCATCTGTGTCGGTTTGGGGTGCAGTCTAGTCCCCGCTGGGACTGTCGAGGCTCGACCAAAAGTTGGAGGCCCCTTCGGGGGCAGTGGCGTGGTATGCGAGTACTTCAATCGCGCGGGTTGCATGGTCCACCGGGTTGATTCCTGACATTTTGGACCGGGCTGATGCCTGACAATATTCGATCATTGTTCTCCTGTCTGCGGCGTTTCCTGCGCGATGCGGAGCCGCGCGCGCGGCGGAGCAAAGCGCAGGAAACGCCGCTCGCAATTGATCAGCCCGAGATCGCGACCGCAGAAGCGCACGAGGTGGCCGCTAGTGTCGTGCTCACAGAGGCCGACGAGCTCACCTGCGAGCGCCTCGCCAACGAAAACGTGCTCGCCGCGCCATTTGATATCGCCGGTGGGACGCACCCGGCGAACCTCGTGATCGGCGTCGTACCAAGGGTCATCGAGACGGCGTGGCAAGGTGCGCGAGGGCGACTGCCAGAGTTTGACGGGCGGCATCTGGTCGAGCGCCTCATGTGGCCGCTCCTGGTTGAAGTGGTGGCGGAAGGCATCGAAGCGGCGTTGCTGCTCGGCGACCGTTGCCGCGGGCGGCTTCGTGGTCTGGGCCTTCAGCGTGCGGTGCATGCGCTCGTGCCGGCCGTTGTCCTGCGGGCTCGCCGGGGGGATGTAGCGCGGTTCGATACCGAGCTTGAGCCACCATACCGAGAGCGCCGAAAGGCCGCCCGCCCCCGTCGATCCAAACGGTGCACCATTGTCGGAGCGGATCGCGGCGGGAAGGCCGATGTCCTTGAAAACACGTTCCAGGGCGCTCCTGACGCCCGCCCCCGTCGGATCGACGATGCGCACTTCGATAAGATAGCGGCTCGCCGCATCGGTGATGGTCAGCGGATCGCAGCGGTTGCCGTCGCGGGTTCGGAACCAGCCCTTGAAGTCGATCGCCCATTCTTCGTTGGGTGCGCTTGCCGGCGCCGCCACCTCGCCTTGCGCAATCGCCCGGCGTCGGCGCCGACGCGCCTCGACCAGGCCCTCACGCTTCAGGATGTCGCCGATCGTCGAGGCTGCCGGCCAGTCGACCTCCGGCCGCTCATGCTCAAGCCATGCCTTGATCTTCTTCGGGCCGAAATGCGGAAACCGCTGCCGCGTCGCGACGATGCGATCGGCCAGCCGCCCCGCCGTCGCATGCGGGCAACTCGCCGCCGCGTGGCTGCGCTCCTCGAACCAGCGCCGCTCCCCGCTCTCCCGACGCCGCTTCCAGACGTAGAACGTCTCTCGGCTGACGCCGTGCCGCGCGCACAGCTCCGTCACCGAAAATGCCCCCGTCTCGTACTCTCGAAACAACGCGACACGCTCCTCCACAGGACTGCTCTCCCTGAAAGGCATCGCCTGATCCTCCTTCGAATCAGACGAGCCTTGCCTGTCAGGAATCAACCCGGTCTAATCTGTCAGCACTCAGCCCGGTCTGTACCCATCCAGCCCCCCGCCCGGCATGCAAGCAGCGGGTGGCGCATTCCTCGCTCGTGCCGCACCATTGCCCGCTTGATGGATTGGACAGCGCAACGCGAACGCTAGCGCCATTCGCCGTCTCCAGGCGTCATCCGTTTCCCTTGCCGCTAGTTGTCCCGCATGTTGTCAGCTGACAACAGTGCCGTGGCAACCGTGGAGCGTGGGGTCCGTTCACCTGCCGCTCGTTTCGCTAGGCTCAGAAGCCCCGAGCGACCAAGGAGGAGTCCGGGGTGGCCCAGGTAGCCCTGAACCAACGGCGAGCATCAGAAAACCCGCCAACTAATTCACCGCTCGGACCTCTTCCGGAGTTAAGGCGGTGAGGAGGTCATCCGTGGTCATGGCGGGTGGTTTGGCCTCGGGCCGCGTGCGGACGGTACCATGTTATAGCGGGTCCTAGGCGCGTGGCCGCTCGCGTAGCGAAGCCTGCAATGCGCTCGGTCTTTCCCGTTTCTTTGTGGCCGGGCCTAGTGACCGCCATTCTCTCCCTTGGCGAAGGCTTGGCGCGATAACAAAGCCGTTGTCGCTCATGCCGGATGTTGAGGCCGCAAAAGTAGGTGATGACATCGTGTTGAGAAAGGCACCGCACCTTTCCTCGTCACGGCGGATTTGGGAAAAAGCCAGGCACGAAGCTTCGCGTCGCGACGCGGATGAACTCATGGTTGGCGCCGCGGCTGTCCCCTTTTGGGAATCATGAGTGATGCGATAGCCGGTACTGAGAATCTGGCGAAGCCTCTAACGTCGGTACGGAAGCCCCGCCGGGCTGAGCGGCGCTCCGGCCCGCCAGTTCCAGATCCGTATGCGGCTTAATCCAAAGCGGGGCAGGATGCGGCCAACGCCGGCCGGTGACACCTTGATCGCTGGCGCTGCCGCGCACAATGCCTCGACGGCTAAGGTGGCTGTGGGTGGCGGGGGGTCGGCGATGAATGGGTCTGGAGGAGCGAGCGCGCAAAGTTAATCCTTTCATTCTTGCGCCGACTCGGGAATCGTGTTGAGTCTGCAGACGGTAATCCGCCGTCTGAGCTGCAAAAACCGTTTTGGATTGGAAAGATGAGAGTTTTTGAGACAGAGGAGGGGTGGCCGGAGACAGCGAGCGCGCGCATTTCCTGCCATGCCACTCTACTCTCTGGTCAACTCCGCTCGTTGGGCGCCGCCCTTTTTCCACCAGCGGCTGCCAAGACTCTTCGCCCGTTCTCCTCCGGAGAGGTGGCCAAGATCGTTCGCGTGTCAGACGGCTATTTGCGGCAACTTTCCCTCGACGGCCTGGGACCTGCCCCCGCGATCGGTCATGGCGGGCGGCGGTCGTATACCTTAGCTCAAGTGAATGAGCTGCGGGCCTATCTGGCTGCAGCCCGCCCGCGGGAGGCAGTTGATTTTCTCCCACGGCGGCGCCCCGGCGAAAAGCTTCAAATCATCACGGTCGCTAATTTCAAGGGCGGCTCGGCCAAAACAACGACCGCCCTGTATCTGGCCCAATATCTCGCCCTTTCCGGCTTTCGAGTTCTGGCCATCGACCTCGATCCGCAAGCCTCTTTGTCGGCCATGTTCGGCTATCAGCCGGAATTCGACATTGGGCAAAGCGAAACCATTTACGGCGCCATCCGCTATGACGACCAGCGCCGCCCCATGCGTGAAGTTGTGCGGCCGACCTATTTCGAGGGTATAGGCCTAGTGCCTGGCAATCTCGAACTCATGGAGTTTGAGCATCACACGCCGCGCGCCATGGTCGAGCGCCGCGAACGTGGACATGATCTTTTTTTTCGCCGCCTAGCGAGCGCAATCGATCAGGTAAGCGACGACTATGATGTCGTGGTGATCGACTGCCCACCTCAGCTCGGCTACCTGACGATGGGCGCTTTGAATGCGGCGACGGCGATGCTGGTGACAATCCACCCGCAGATGGTCGATGTCGCATCGATGAGCCAATTCCTTCTGATGACGTCGGATTTGATGTCCGTCATCGAGGAGGCGGGCGGCCGCCTCGATCACGATTTCATCCGCTATGTGATCACGCGCCATGATCCGAATGACGTGCCTGAGGCTCAGATCGTTGCGCTGCTGCGCAATCTGTTCCGCGAAAACGTGCTGCAAGCGACAGCCTGGAAATCCACTGCGATCTCCAATGCTGGCCTGACAAAACAATCGCTCTATGAGCTTGACCGCGGATCCGTCGGACGCGGCGCCTATGACAGGGCGGTTGAATCTGTCGATGCTATCAATGCGGAGATCGTGCAGCTGCTGAAGAAGGTGTGGGGACGATGAGCAAGCGCACGGATGCTATCAGGGGGCTTTTTACTGCCGCACCTCAGACGAGTCCGTTGTCAGCTGACAACACAGCACCAGCGCCGCTGGCGCGGGTGTCGTCAGGTGCTGTGCGCTCGCTGAAGGAATCTTTCTCAGAAGTTGAGAAGGAGAATCAGGAGCTTCGGGACAAGCTCACATCTGGCGCGACGATCGTAGAGATCGATCCCGGTCTGATAGATCCCTCGCCCGTGTCTGATCGTTTTCGCGACGACGACACGGCTTCTTACGAACTTCTCAAGCAATCGATTTCGCAGATCGGCCAGGAGGTTCCTGTCCTCGTCCGCAAGCATCCGACAATGCCGGGACGATATCAGAGCGCTTATGGTCATCGCCGGGTGCGTGCCGCGCGCGAGCTGGGTATTGCCGTCAAAGCGATCCTAAAACCGCTCTCCGACGAAGCCCTCGTCGTGGCACAAGGCCTTGAGAACGCGCCGCGGGAGGATTTGAGCTTCATCGAGCGCGCGATGTTCGCAATGCGCATCGAAGATGCCGGGCACAAGCGCGCAGTCGTTCAAGACGCGCTCGCAGTCGATAGGGCCGAAGCGTCAAAACTGATTGCGGTTGCGAGATCCATTCCGCCCGACATTATCGATGCTATTGGCAAGGCCCCAAAGGTTGGCCGCGGGCGATGGCAGAGCTTTGCTGATCTCTTGGCGGATGCGTCGGTGATCGACCGCGTAAGGGCGGCGATCGGGGACGACAAGTTCGCCGGCCGTGAGTCAGACGACAGATTTCTGACGGTGTTCTCGGCCGCGAATAAACCTGCTGCAACTCGCCAATTCGCGCGATCGTCTGCTGTGCTCGCCTCAGATGGACAGCGCATCGCTCAGGTCCGTCAGGGCGATCGAGAACTCAAGTTGACCATCGACAAGAAGGTCCCGGCGTTGTTCGCGGACTTTCTTATCACCCAGCTTCCGAACCTGTTCGAGACGTTTTGCAAATCGGACAGATCCGAGGAGACCACCGGGGCTTAGCCGCCTCATGAACAACCGCGAACCAGGAGCAGCACGGCAAAAGAAAAAAGGCCCCCGCAACGTCACCGTCCCGGAAGCCTCTCTTCGTAGTTTGGCGACTAAAGAGAATCACTTCCGCGCACCATAGTCAAGAGTCTTGTGAGAGACGGCGCCGTTTCGGCGAGCAGATTTTCTTTGCCCGCATAAGGCAAAGACATGCAATCACGTGCCCCAACGACGCCCTTTGGGCGGCGCTCGTTGAAGCTTGCCCATGTGGCAACACAAGTCGCAGTATCGACCAGGCCATCGGAAAAGATCGTCCATAAATGGAAGATCTTTCAGGCCATCTGCATCGCAAGGCCGCGCCTCGGTATCTCTGAGCGTGCGCTGACGGTGCTGGATGCTCTGCTCAGCTTTCATCCCGAGACTACGCTCACGGGTGAGGGTGACCTCATCGTGTTTCCGTCAAACAATCAGCTGACGCTGCGAGCTCACGGCATGCCGGTGTCCACGTTGCGGCGTCATCTCGCTGTGCTTGTCGACGCCGGGCTCATCGTTCGCAGGGATAGTCCGAACGGCAAGCGCTACGCTCGCAAAGGCAGCGGCGGTGACATCGAGCGCGCCTTTGGCTTTGACTTGTCGCCACTCGTCGTTCGCGCCGAAGAGTTCGAGAGGCTGGCTGAGGAAATCAAAGCGGAGGCTCGTGCTATCAAACATGCGCGCGAGCGCATCACACTCTGCCGTCGTGACATCGCCAAGATGATTGCAACGGGCATCGAGGAAAACGTGCCGACCCACAGGGAATGGAAGGGGCCGGCTGATTGGGACGAGGTGCATCGGGCATTCCGTTCGATCGTCGAGACGATTCCACGCCGGGCGACCTGCCAAGAACTTGAGGCGATCGCCGACGAACTATCGCAGCTTGCCGACGACGTCCTCAATCTGCTGGAAACTCACGTCCAAGCAGCAAATATGAGCGCCAATGAGTCCCATACTGAGCGTCACTTACAGAATTCAAACCCAAACACTCTTACTGAACTTGAACCTAGCCTCCAAGAAGGCAGGGCGGCGAGTACCGAGCCGCAACCACAACCGGCGCGATTTGCGGAAGGCTCCTATCCTTTGGGTATGGTCTTGAGCGCATGTCCAGACATCGTCGACTACGCCAAGGGAGGGATTTCAAACTGGCGCGATTTCATTGCGACTGCGGCGGTCGTTCGATCCATGCTTGGCATCAGTCCCAGCGCGTGGGAGGAGGCGCAGAGCGTCATGGGGGAGACTCAGGCTGCAATTGTGGTCGGCTGCATCCTGCAGCGAGGGGAGGTCATCCGTTCAGCCGGCGGATATCTGCGGGGGCTGACGCGAAAAGCCGAGGCCGGCGAATTCTCGCTCGGGCCAATCCTAATGGCGCAGATCAACTCACGACTGCACGAAAAACGAAGGGCCTAACGGCTAGTCTAGGTAAGTGTCTCTTGGGCCCAGCGGCTCGGGCCGTCGCAGGTTTGATGTTGAGGTTCAATTTGAAGAGGTCTTGGCTAACGGACTGGGCGCGAAGGCGACAGCACCTCAAGAAACGTCAGGCCAACATTGCGTACGGGCTAATGAGCGGTGACACCCACAGATTAGATCGTATGCGCCGTCGTTTTGCAACGACCTCAAGGCGCCTGATTCGTTCGCCGCAGCGCAGCAATTATCCGCCGCCAATTAAGCCCTTCGAATCTGTCTTGGCCTTGCATCGCTGTCTTTACGTCATGGCGCGCAGCCACGGCTGGCGCCATGGCGTCGACCACCGCCGGTACGAACTGCGGAACGTCCGCTTTTGTTGCCGGCGCCAGGTAAACACCTGTTGCGGTATCAGCCCGTGTCGTCGGGCATCTCGTCGCCGCCAGCGCCCACGAGTTTTGGCCGAGTGATATGCCTCGATAATGCTGCGCCGCGCTCGAGCATAGCTCTATAAGCCGCGCGACCATGCGTCCGCGAGTCTAAACGAAATGCTCAGGTCCGAGAATTATAAGGCTAACGTTTCTCATCTGCGACCTGCCGTGTGGGTAAACAAAAACCTGATCTGACGATCAGCCAAGGCACGAAGGCAATGCGCAACGGAACCAATCGTGCCGGCCGTTTAGACGGTCCACGCCTAAAAAAGGGTAACCCCGGCATTGCTGCCAGGGTTTGTGCTGTTGGATTTTGCTCAGCGAGATCCCGGATCGGCGGTACACCGCTTGCGCGCTGCACCGCGTCCGGGACGACTCGTCGTTAGAAGTCCATGCCGCCCATGCCGCCGGCGGGGGGCATCGCGGGGCCGGCAGCGGCCTTCTTCGGCAGCTCGGCGACCATGGCTTCGGTGGTGATCAGGAGCGCTGCAACGGAGGCTGCGTTCTGGATCGCGGTGCGGACCACCTTGGTCGGGTCGATGATGCCTTTGGAGACCAGGTTGCCGTATTCGCCGGTCTGGCTGTCGAAGCCGTAGGCGTACTGGTCCTTCTCCAGGATCTTGCCGATGATCACCGAGCCGTCTTCACCGGCGTTGATCGCGATCTGGCGAGCGGGAGCCGACAGCGCCTTGCGCACGATCTCGACGCCGGTCTTCTGGTCGTCGTTCTTGGTGCGCAGGCCCTTGAGCTGCTCGGAGGCACGGAGCAGGGCGACGCCGCCGCCCGGGACGATGCCTTCCTCGACAGCCGCGCGGGTCGCATGCATCGCGTCATCAACGCGATCCTTGCGCTCCTTCACCTCGACCTCGGTCGCGCCGCCGACGCGGATCACCGCGACGCCGCCTGCGAGCTTGGCAAGACGCTCCTGGAGCTTCTCACGGTCGTAGTCCGAGGTGGTCTCCTCGATCTGCGCCTTGATCTGGGCCACGCGCGCCTCGATGTCGGCCTTCTTGCCGGCGCCATTGACGATCGTGGTGTTCTCCTTGTCGATCATCACCTTCTTGGCGCGACCGAGCATGTTGAGCGTGACGTTCTCGAGCTTGATGCCGAGATCTTCCGAGATCGCCTGGCCGCCGGTCAGGATCGCGATGTCCTGCAGCATGGCCTTGCGGCGATCGCCGAAGCCCGGAGCCTTGACGGCCGCGACCTTCAGGCCGCCGCGCAGACGGTTCACAACAAGCGTGGCCAAGGCCTCGCCTTCGACGTCCTCGGCGACGATGACCAGCGGCTTGCCGGTCTGCACCACGGCCTCGAGCAGCGGCAGCAGCTCGTTCAGCGAGGAGAGCTTCTTCTCGTTGATGAGGATGTAGGCGTCGTCCATCTCAACGCGCATCTTGTCGGCGTTGGTGACGAAGTAGGGCGAGATGTAGCCGCGGTCGAACTGCATGCCCTCGACGACGTCGAGCTCGGTCTCGAGCGACTTGGCTTCCTCGACGGTGATGACACCCTCGTTGCCGACCTTCTTCATGGCGTCGGAGAGGAACTTGCCGATCTCCTGGTCGCCGTTGGCCGAGATGGTGCCGACCTGGGCGATCTCGTCGTTCGAGGTGACCTTCTTGGAGTTCTTCTGGAGGTCTGCAACCACAGCCTCGACCGCGAGGTCGATACCGCGCTTGAGGTCCATCGGGTTCATGCCGGCGGCGACCGACTTGGCGCCTTCCTTCACGATCGCCTGGGCCAGCACGGTGGCGGTGGTGGTGCCGTCGCCGGCCGCGTCAGCGGACTTCGAGGCGACTTCGCGCACCATCTGGGCGCCCATGTTCTCGAACTTGTCGTCGAGCTCGATCTCCTTGGCGACGGTGACGCCGTCCTTGGTGATGCGGGGAGCGCCGAACGACTTGTCGAGCACGACGTTGCGGCCCTTCGGACCGAGCGTGACCTTCACCGCGTTGGCGAGGACGTCGACGCCGCGCAGCATCTTGTCGCGCGCTTCAACCGAGAATTTGACTTCTTTGGCTGCCATCTGGAATTTTCCTTAAGGTGTTTGACTGGAGGGAGGAGGGAGGCTCTTAAGCCGCCTTCTTCTTGGACTCGGCGACCTCGAGAACGCCCATCACGTCGCTCTCCTTCATGATCAGCAGGTCCTGGCCGTCGATCTTGACCTCGGTGCCGGACCACTTGCCGAACAGCACGCGGTCGCCGACCTTCAGGTCGATCGGGATCAGCTTGCCAGCTTCGTCGCGGCCACCGGGGCCGACGGCGACGACTTCGCCCTGGGAGGGCTTTTCCTTGGCAGTGTCGGGAATGATGATGCCGCCAGCGGTCTTCTCTTCTGCGTCGATGCGCTTGACCACGACGCGGTCGTGAAGCGGACGGAATTTCATGCAGTCCTCCTAATATTTGCACGAGTTGAGACTTCAACCTTGTGAGCAATCGATGCCTACGAGTGCTAGCGCAGACGCAGCTGAAATAGGACGGGGCTTCTACAGGAGCAAGAGCTTCCAGCAAAAAATCACACTCAGAAGTCGTCTCTGCCAGAATCATTTATCGTAGCTAACTGGCCCGGCCGCTATTAGCGCAGTGTGAGGTTGCCCTGCTCGGCCGAGGTCTGCACGATTTCGCGGCGGATGCTCTTGGCCTGGAAGAACGCTCAGACATTGGTGCGCTCGAGAGTCTTAGTAGTTGCTAAAGCCATTCTTGGTCTCATTGACTGCTCGGATACGGCTCCGGCCGAAACGAACCCTAGCGCTGATGAACGCGCGACGTAACAGGAGTTCGCCGGGCTTGCTTCAGTGGACGGAATTCTCATCGAGTTAGCCGCGACATCCGCAACAGCCAAGGAGTGTGAACAGGTTCGGGATGCCGTCTCGTTCTAGGCAAGCCGATCTTGAAAAATAGCGCCTTTTTTCATCTCGCTCCATCGCTAACCTTGGCAGTTGACCGGAGCTGGATGAAAGCGGCCAGGGGCCGGCGGCGACCTCTTCAAGGAGCTGAACGAAACGCCCGCGCGGGAGAACTGAATCAAGACGAGATCAGCGCTCACGCAAAGTTCAATCGCGCTTCGTCCGCCCTTCTTCCGCGGTGATGCTGATGATCGTATACGCATGCTTCTCGCGTCTTATATTGCGACGAGATGGGCTTCCGGGGAGGCAACGAGATGCAACGCCCCCGGTTTCACCGCATCTTCTTCAGACCGCTCGCGAAGAGTGGGGGC
Organism: Bradyrhizobium guangdongense; assembly: GCF_004114975.1. Lineage (NCBI taxonomy): Bacteria > Pseudomonadati > Pseudomonadota > Alphaproteobacteria > Hyphomicrobiales > Nitrobacteraceae > Bradyrhizobium > Bradyrhizobium guangdongense. Next base: position 79,959 of record NZ_CP030052.1, on the reverse strand, counting down.
GGCACACGACTGGATCGGGGGATACGCCGAGTCCGCCCCCGCATCACCTTGAGAGGATTGGTGACGCGAGTTTGAAGGTAGCAAACAAGGCGATAGCGTAGCTACTGCAACTATCTCACACCAGGATGGCTCGCATGAGGGTTGAATCGGCCGTGGCGATAGGTTGTATGCTGTTGGGTCCTCGGGTGTCCCGGCTGTGCGGAGAGAAGAAATGCCGATTGTCACGACAGCGAGCGCAAGTGACGGACAAAGAACATTGCAGACAAGACGAAAGATGTGGTTCGGAGCCTAACATCCATCAGCAACAATGCTTCGATTTTCGCCGTTAGTCGCCCCGCTCAACGCGGTCTTCAATCTCGATAGTGCGTCAGACTGACCTCTTTTTGCGCTCTGATCTTCCCCCGAGAAAGCGGACGGGTTTAAGCGGCTTTTAGCTCCATCTCGATCGGAGGGATATATCCGATGGCGGAATAGAGCCTGGTTCGATTGGAGAAGCCCGCGATGAAGGCGAAGATGTCGCGCCGGGCTTCGGCACGGGTCTGGTACTGACGATGATGAACGAGCTCGGTCTTGAGGGTGTGGAAGAACCTCTCCATCGGGGCATTGTCGTAGCAGTCGATGCGTCAGGCCCGCGGCGGTAAGGGCCGCGCGATACTCGTGTGAAGCGTACTGCACTCCGCGATCGGAATGATGGACCAATCCGGCGTCCGGCCGCTGCTGGCGAAGCGCCATCGTCAGTGCGGAGGAGACGAGTTCGACCCGCATGTGATCCGGCATCGCCCAACCGACGATCTTGCGGCTGAAGAGGTCCATGACGGCTGCCAGGTACAGCCAGTCCTCCGCCGTGGGACGTAGGTGATATCGGCCAGCCAGACCCGGTTTGGGGCCGCGGCGGTGAAGTCGCGCGCGATCAGGTTTGGTGCGATCGGCAGATTGTGGCGACTGTCGGTGGTGCGGACGCGACATGGCGGCGCCATGATCGCCCGAATGCCATGCCGTCGCATCAGCCGTTCGATCCGGCCACGGCTGGCCCACGTCCCCGCGTCCGCAGGGCGGCGTGGACTCGAGAACTGCCGCTGGCTGCTCTCGCGATGGACCTGCCGGATCTCGGCATCGGCGTCGCCTGCGTGGTGGGCCGCCACGCCGCCGATGCCGGCTCCTGCCGGAATTTGTCTATCCAGCGGCGCAGCACCGCGCAGACCGAGCTCCTTGGCGACCGATCCGATCGATCGACCACTCGATACCGCCAGTTCAACGGCCTAGCGTTTGTAGTCCTCTGTGAACCATCGAAGTTGACGTTCTGGCATTCGATACCTCCGGGCTCTCTGAGCTACTACAGGTGTCCACTTATTCGGAGGAGGTGCAGAAGTCCTATCTCACGAGCGTCAGAAAGGCGCCGATGCATCAGCCGCTCAGAGCAGCCGTCATGGATTTTGAGGTGGTGCATGATCGCGTGCTGCGCGATCACATTGGCGTTCGAGGTCATATGTCCCTGCAACTTCCTGGCCGCAGAAACGATCTCCGGGGGGCTGCTAAATAGCCCAGTCGCCAGCGAGTGATCGCCAGTTCCTTGGAGAAAGCGTTGACCAGGATCGTCCGTGAACGTACGCCGGGCTGCGCCATGACAATCGATTCATGGCGCTCACGAGTGAATACGAAGCTGGAATAGCATTCGTCGGAAAAGATCCATAACTGGTAGTTGATGCGAGGCCTCCGATAGCTCGAAGGGTACTTCGATCATAGACTGCACCAGTAGGATTGTTGGGCGAGTTGACGATAATGGATTTCGTGCGCGGTGTACCAGCGGCGCGGATTGCGTCAATATCGGAATTATATCGGGGCGGGCGGGCATCAACGAACACGGGTTTTGCGCCAGCGAGAAGAACCTGGGACGGGAATGTCGGCCGGCAGGGACGAATGGCGATGGCCTCGTCACCCGGATCCAGCAGAGCCAACGCAACATTGAGCAGCCCTTGTTTTGCATCCGCTTCGAGACTCTAACTGCCGCTGGATGAACATTCAGTGGCAGGTCAGCAGTTATAACGATATCGTTCAAATGCCAGCCGATGCCGGTTTCCGATGACAGCTTTTCGGCAACGGCGCTGCGAAGCGGCGTCAGGCCGATGGCATCCGTATAGCGGTTTATCTTGGCCTTGATGGCGGCAATTGCCCCCTCGCGGGCCGATGATGGTGGATCGATGATCACTTCACCCGCCGCCAGATCGATGATCGGACGGCGCCATCGGCAGCTAACTTAGCTGCGTCACGAGCGGCGGCAGTGCCCGAACCTAAAAGCAAAGACAGTGGTTGCGCCAGCAGGCGCTCCTCCTGAGCTGATTGTGGTCTTTCACGATCGAACCACTCGGCCGCATTTCGCGATCTGCTCAGTCATAGGTCGCGCTTCGATTACGGCGAACTCCGCAGCAGATGAAGCCTCATAGCCACTCGAGATAGGCGCTCCCTCCTCAATCCAGGCAATGCGTCCTTTCGATTGAAAAGGGCAGCAGAACGTCCTCCCGCCGGAGTATCGGAAACCGCAACGCCAAACCAATGTGCTCGAAACCGCTACTGAGGCGGTGTTCACCAACAGCGCGCGAGCGACTCCGTCGTGGCCAATCGGCGTGGCACATCGGTGGAATGTGGAACCTGCGCGCCGGATGATCGTGTCAGCGAGCCGATCACGCCCTTCCACGCTAAAGGAGAGGACGCACTGACCGTGCTGCATTTCTGCGGTCGATTGTACAGCGCATTGATCACGTGCATTGGCAAGAACAGACTGTGATTCGGGTCGCATGCGGAATTCCTTGCAAGTGACGTGTGAGCAGTCGGGCGCACGTCGGTCAAATATTTGATGCACCGACGCCACCATATCAATTGATAAGTGTGGTAGTTGATCGCACAACCTGTAAGGCATTGGCTTCAGTGGAATGCGCTCTGCAATTCAAAGATCTTCGGTGCTGTCGATGGCGTAACGCCTGAGATCGTCGCATGCATGGCTGCGAGCTGCAACTTTCGAACAGACAAGCAAGAAGCTTTTCTGTGCGGGCCTTGTAGCTCCGGACTCGATGATATCGTGCAGGGCCGCAACGATTGTCGACCTCGGGGTAGCGCCCAGAATTGCACCTGGTTCATCGTCTTAAATGGTCGTGGTCTATTGGCGAGAGGGTTGCCGCGGTTTGTTTCGTGCGGAAACCCGGAAATCGAGCCACGATCCGACAGGAGAAACGATCGACCCTTTCATTAACGGAGCTGCTGCGGCGACATCCGTTGCCTGGCCGATCATCAGATACTTTAAGCGGGACTATCGACAAGGGCGATTGAACCGCAACAATCGATCGAGAACGAGATATCGGGTGGATGAAGACCTATCCTGGGTCAAGATATCGCTCTTCCGCGCGAGCGAGTTCGTCGTACCTTAATAACTCGAAGATCTCTTCAAGGGTCGCGATAGCTGGCTCAATGCTGGCAACGCCTTCCTCAGCGATAATGCGGCCGCAGACGTGCCGCATTGCCGCAGTCGCAGCTCGCATGGAGTGATTGGCCCAGATCACGGTAGAGATGCCGGCATCACGGTATGACGAGACCGGCGTTCGATAGTATTTTGTTGGAACGATTACGACAGGTCGGTGGTTCTGCCAGGAACTCGCGAACGAGAGTATCTCGTCCGCCGTGCTCTTACGCGAGTGAATGAGGATCGCGTCGGCTCCCGCAGCGGCGTAAGCACTAGCGCGTACCAGTGCTTCGTCCATTCCATGGCCGGCGATCAGGGCTTCGATCCGAGCCACGAGGACCAAGTCTTCCGCCACTGTATCCTTCACTGCCCGCAGACGGCCGGAGAATTCATCGATATCTGCGAGCGGATGCCGATCGCCAATGAACGAGTTCATTTTCGGAAAGCAGCTGTCCTCAAGCGCGACGCCGGCAGCGCCGCGCTGACGGAGTTTCCGTGCCAGCAGGCGTGCATTGTTGAAGTTCCCGAAGCCGCCATCACCGTCAACGAGCACAGGCAGTTCGGTCGAGTCGACGATCCGCTCGACCACGTCGACGAGTTGGCTCCATGATGCTTCGTTGGCATCTCGGTAGCCAAGAGAGGAGGCGATTGCGAGGCCCGACGCCCACAGACCTTTGAATCCCGCGCGCTTGGCGATTGCGCCGGAGAGCGCATCGTGAGCTTCCATGAGGAAGGAGAGGTCGCGGTTGGAGCAGATCTGAGCGCGCAGCATTTCTGCAAGTGAGGCGCATGGTTTAGGGCGGTTGCCGAGAACTGACTGTGATTGCATCGCGACTCCTTTGTTGGGACATGTGACCGGCGGACATTCTCGGGATGTTCTGCCAGTTCTCGATCGAGGTAAGCCGATCGCGCTCGTGTGGCTCAAGCGATAGCTGACATGCATTATCTAGATAAATGCTTAGACGTGGCAGTTGACCGAACGACCAAATTATTGGCGAGCGCTGTGGGATACTTCGGGGAGTTCGGTTAAGCCCTAACATCGCACCTGCCCTGATTAACTCGCCGATCTGCCGCTCGAGCGCTGCCCGCTTGCATACTCCCTTAACAGCCACTTGGTGGTTCTATAGCGGCCGACGTAAAGCTTGTAGTTGCGGAGCCGCGCCCGCCTCTTGGCGGATTGCCGGCCGGTGCTGCCGTCCTCGTACAGTGGCTCCATGCTTATGTCGAAGTCGAGGTATGGCATCACCGTAAGCTCGAGGAAGCGAGCGCCTTCGAAGTCTTTGCCGCTATGGGCTGGTTTGTAGCTGGCACGAATCAGCATCGAGCGCAGCAGCATGTGATCCTCGCCATAGATCTGGGTGAAGATCTTGCGCTTCGGCCAGACGATCGACCGGGCGATGATTTCATTCTTGCGTTCCACATAGGCGCAGGCCAAATCGCCGGCGCCATAGGCGCGCGCCGGGTGCTCCGTGGCATTGCCGTAGCCGCCATACTTGCCGAGCTTTTCGACCGGTCCTGACATGCAGCTGGACGGGCCGACAATATAGACATGCTCGATCTCGTCCGGTGTTCGCGCTAGCTTCAGTTCGAGGCCCTGCTGATCGGCCGCGAACAGGTTGGCGAGTTGGGTGATCTCGTCCGCGCCGACGAAGTCGGCAAGGTACTTCTGCAGGTAGGTTCCGACCTTCATCTGAGTGTGGAGGTCTCGCTCACCATTTTCCACGCTCTCGGTGAAGGCAATCTTGCTTTTGTCCTTCCTGGAAACATGCAGAAAATGGTCTTTGGGAATCTGGTCGGCCCACCAGACGCCGGACGCAAAGAATGGTTTTTGATATTCGCCCCGGTCGAAGCGGGCCTGCTCGCGGCAGCGCCAGTTCGGGTCCGGTCCCTTGCGCGGGATCAGTTTACGGTTGAGGGTATTGGAAAGCCCGATCTTTTTCGACCCCCGCGTCTCTGCGATGGTTAGCGCCGCCTTGCTGGCACCGTCGACGAACGGCACGAATGTCCCGGGGGCGGGCATTTCGACGATCTGGTACATCAGGCGATGCCCGGTGCCGGCGAGCTGCGCCAGATCGGCCTCTGTGATTTTATTGTCGCTCATGCGTCATTTTCACGCGTCTGAATACTCGCCCTTAGCTTTGGCGGTGAGGCGGAGCCAAACAAAAGCGCCTCTAAAGCCTTCTCAGTGCTGTACTTGGCCAGGGCCTGAATTAACGGCCGCACATAATACTGTCTCTCTTCTTCCTGTATGAGCTTCGAATCGCTCAGCGAGGTCAGTGCCAGTTCGATCAACTCGATCGCCCGTTCCTTGTTGCCGCTCTCGTAATAGTACTCAGCGATCGCCCCATAAGACCGGAACTTATAGCCATCGGCTTGCGGTGGATTCAGCCATAAAATGTGTTCAGCCAAATCCCTGCCCATTGCAAAGCGCTCGGCAAGGGGGAGGTGCGAGGCATCATTTGCCGGATCGAAGAGTTGGGTTAGAGCCACCGTCATCAATTCCTCGGACCCTTTATCGATCGCGTCACGAACCAATTGGCGCATGACGGGCAAGCCGGCCCGTAAGTCGCGAATTTTGTGAAGCAACAGATTGACATGAATCTCACGAAGGTCGATTTCGTCCGGCATCAAGACGAGCCCCTCTTGGACCGCCGAGAGCGCCGTCGTCCAATCCTTTGCCCACAGCGCCGCCCGAAGTTTAGCGTAGATTGGCGAGGTGGGCGTTAGCTCGCGGGCTACCCGTTGGTTCTGCTCAATCCGCTTCGCGTCGGCGGCTTTAGCTTCTTCGCTGGTTCGCCAGACCCCTTGAAGAACCTTCGGCAAAACATCATTGAGTTGCATTGGATGTCCTATGAACGCGATGTGGCCGTCGCGATCGACGACGAAAGAGATGGGAATCCCGGAGCAAAACTGGGGTCTCCCCAAAGCTGCTTCATCTCGCCTGTGAAGTCGAACGCAATCCGATAGTTCAGTTTCGGAGACGTTTCGGTCAACCACGCCTCCAACTTGGTTCTGGCCTCGTCCGCCGTTGGTGCTTCTTCGCCACATGCGACTCCGATGACCTCAACTCCGCAATCTTTATATTTCTCCTGCAGTTGAACGAGATAGGGCATCGCCGCCGTCATACATCGTCCGCACCTACTTGCCCAAAATTCGACAATGTAGACTTTCCCGCACTCGAAGTTCGCAAGGGGCTGGCCACGCAGCCAACTCCCCACCTTGATGGGAGGAGCCAAAGATTCCATGCGCAGCGCCACGTTGCTGTCCGACATATTATCAAACCCTACGCGACTTATTTTGACCGCTTGTCTCTAAGAAACGGGTGGAGAGCATCGATCGCGTGCGTGCACTCAGCACTCTTAGTACTGCGTGTTTGCAATGAGTGTGCCAGCGGTCGGAGCGCGTTAGGCCTATGATCGCACTTTTGAAAACCCCCCGGCGCCCAATTCGGGCAGTGTTCTGAACCAGACGCGTTTGGCGCCAATGTCACAAACTAGACACAGATCGCGCCTTGCGCCGCCTACAAACACTGGTGTGGCGGTTGTGAGCCGACTTACAAGTATAGCTGGTGAGCTAGACGGATGGTCCGACAAAGACGAACAGTGTGTCCGCCAGCATGGCTTGCTTCGATAGCTCCGACCAGCGCGCGACTTCGTTGTGTTGCACGTCTTAGGTTTAAAGGCATGCAGAAGGGAGCTACGCACGGCATGAGAAAAGCGGGGTAACGAGGCCAGTGCCGAAGCATGCCAGAAGCTCTCAAGGAGAGCGATATGCCGCGAAGGAGATTGCAAACATATCCCATTTCGTCAGCCCGACGAGATCGACGACCCAGTGACCAATGTCCTGCGCGCCGCGGCAACTTCTGGGCAAGCTATCACGAAATTATCTTGCCACGGTAAAAGGAGTTGAAGCCGACGAAAGCGCCGTGTCCTGTGGCATGGTTATGGTCCGTCGCGAACGATCAGGCCGGCAGCGGCCCGATCGAAGTAGCGCGGCCGAATGTCGCAACCGCGGGGCGGCTCGAGATGGCGAGCTGATTCCTGCGTGAGGTTTGTCTGGCGCCGAACCGGCGTCCGGCGAAGCGGCGATCGACGTCTTAGTGGAAAATTACCGCGCCAAGTAGGGCCAGGTGATCAGATTGTCTATCAATAATCGTGCCGCGCTGCTAACCTTCTACGGCTCTCTAGCCGAACATGGGATTCACTTGCGCACGACCACCCGCAACTTCCGAAACGACGAGATGATGAAGCTTCGCGCGCCCGTGGAGAAGGCCCCAGACCTGCGCGAGATGATTGGCTTTGCCGCCAACGGCTGATGAAGCTGGAGGTCGCCGTACAGACCGGAGCGGCCTACGGCGAGCAGAGTGCCAGCGGTTGAACTACGCATTCCCAAACTGCGCAAGGAAGCTACTTCCCGGGTTCCTGGAGCCGCGCCGCATGGCTAAGAAAGCGCTGAGCGCAGTGACGAGGAGGCCTACGTGCAGGGCGTCTCGAACCGCTCGGTGGATCATCTCGTGCAGGCCATGGGCATGACCGGGATCTCCAAAAGCCGGGTCAGCCGGCTCTGCGGTGACATCGAAGACAAGGTGTGAAGGCTTTCCTCGCCTGCCCGATCGAAGGCGACTGGCCGTATTTGCGGACCGACGCCACCCACCTGAAGGTGCACCAGAATAGCCGCATCGTCTCGCTCGCGGTGTTCCTCGCGGCCGGTGTCAACGGCGACGGCCGGCGCGAGATCCTCGGCATGGACATGGGCCCGTCCGAAGCCGAGGCGTTCTGAACGACTTTTCTGCGCAAGCTCGCCCACCGCGGCCTACGTGGCGTAAAGCTGGTTGTGTCCGATGCCCATGAGGGCATCAAGGCCGCCGTCAGCAAGGCGCTCAACGCGACCCGGCAGCGCTGCCGCGCGTCCCCTTCATGCGCAACGTCTTCGCGCATGCGGCAAGAGCCGGCCGGCGCGTCGTGTCCGCCTTCATCGCCACCGCGTTCGCCCAACACAATGTTGAAGCGGCCAGGGCGCAGTGGCGCAAGGTCGCCGATCAGCTCCGGCCTCAAACTGTCCAAGCTCGCGACCCTCATGGACGAAGCCGAGCTCGGCGTGCGAGCCTATATGAGCTTCCCGGCTCCGCACCACGCCAAGCTCCACTCGACCGATCCGATCAAGGGCCTCAACGGCGGAATAAGCGGTGGACCGAAGTCGTCGGCATCTTCCCAATGAAGACGCCATCGGTCGCCTCGTTGGTGCGTTTTTGCTCGAGCAAAACGACCAATGGGTCCTCCAGCGCGCCCGCTACATGACACTGGAAACCATCGCGTCATTGAGCGATCATCGTCGTTCTGCCCGCTGTGGCAGGCTGATGCCTTCCGACCCGCCGGAACATCGGCGGTGACCTGCCGCCAGCTACACCACGCCACGGAACACGATCCGCCCAAAACGCCGTGATCGACGGGCTGAGCCGTCGCCTACAGAACTGCCGCGCGCTCAGATATGCTCCACCAGCGAACTCTCCTTTTCCATGGAAGCTCACGATGCGCTCTCCAGCGTGATCCCAAGAACGCAGGGTTCGAAGCCCGTGGGCGGCGGGCCTACCAATTCTGCCTGCTCTTTCGGCTCGCGAGACGCCAATAAGGATCATGGAGCCAACTCATCGACATGGTCGAGCGGATCGTCGACTCGACCGCACGGCCTGTGCGCGTTCACGGTGATGGCTCCTTCGGCAATTTCAATAATGCGCGCCTGCTAGCACGAGAACTTCGTCAGCGCGGGCGTCCCGGGTGTCGCGTATGAAGGCCCCGGTGAGAGCCGACGCGAACTAGTTGCCAAGGCTCGCATGATGCCATCCACGCAGCATTCCCGGGACTTGAGGCCGTCGCGAAAGCTCGACGTCGCGCTAGTCCTTATCCTCGTCGCGCTCCTGCGACGGATCTGAGATCAGCTTGAGGCGTATCGCCTTGATGATACCCAGGACGCGGGTCCTCGTATCAAGCTCTTGCCGGGCGTTCTTAACATGATAATTGACCGTATTCTCGGTGATCTTCAGTTCCTTCCCCATGACGATCTCCCTTCTGCCCCCAACTGGAGGCATTGTTTTTCGCGCTCGGATAGCTTCACTGACGTATCGTGGTTCATGTTTTAGGCGCTCCGTATTACGACCAGATCGCAATCTCTAACCAGCAAGCCGCATGCCAGTTGGGGGCTTGAGAAAATCAGGCGACAAATGCTTGAGAAAGGGCGGACGATCGATTTGCGTCGCCTTAGCGGTCGAAGCATCGCGACATAAGTCGGAAACTCAACGTCCCCTTTGCAGCACCGGCGACATCAGTCGATATCGATCAAGAAGAGCGCGGCCTAGAATGGGACCGTTTTGCTCTCTTCATCTGCGGCGACGGCGCGGTGTGTAACTGAACAGTAACCGGCATGTGGCCCCCACCGAGCCGCCGCTCGGTTTGCGCTCGATAAAGCCTGGCATGAGCTGATCGGTGGAGGTGGAACGATGGCAAATGCCATGCTTGATGCCAGGCAGGAAGATGACGCCTATCGTCGCGTCGAGGTGATCACCGGGGAGCGCCGACGGCGTCGGTGGACTAGCGAGGAGAAGGCCCGGATCGTGGCAGAGAGCTTTGAGGAGGGTGCGAACATCTCCGAGGTTGCGCGGCGCAATGGCGTTTCGCGCGGGCTGCTTACGGTGTGGCGCCGCCAAGTTGCGGCGGCGGTGGGGGGCAAGGCACCGAACTTCGAGCCAATCGAAATTGGTCCCGGGATCGATAGCGGGACAGCGGGCGAGCATGAACGTATTTCCGGGCTACAGACGAGGCCTTTGGAGATCGCCGCGCCGCCGGCCAAGGTTTGCGGAGTTGTCGAGATCGAGGTGAACGGGGCGCGCATCCGGGTCGAGCCGGGCGTTGAGCTGGCGACGCTGTCGACCGTGCTGGCGGCGCTTCGGGGTATCCGGTGATTGCGCTACGCTCTGACCTCAAGGTGGTGCTGGCGACACAGCCGGTCGATTTCCGCAAGTCGGTGCATACACTGTCGGCACTGGTGAGCGAAGCGCTGCGTGCGAATCCGTATTGTGGTGACGTCTTCGTGTTCCGCAGCAAACGCACGGACAGAGTGAAGCTTCTGGCGTGGGACGGCAGCGGCATGGTGCTGGTGACGAAGTGGTTGCACCAGGGGCACTTCACCTGGTCGCTGATCCGCGAAGGCGTGGTGCATCTCAGTGCGACACAGCTCGCAATGCTGCTCGACGGACTCGAGTGGACGCGCGTCTCGGCCAAGCTCGTGAAGCAGCCGGCAATTGTCGGCTGAGAGGAGAGGATTTCGCTGGAGCCTGCGGCGCGCGGAGGTATGGTCCATTTATGGCGATACGCCCCGGGACGTTTCCCGACTGATCCAGCCGCTCTAACGGAGATGGTGCTCGCGCTCGACGCCCAGAACGAGAAGCTGCGTGTTGCGGTGCAGACGCTCAAGGAGATGATCTTCGGGAAGCGCTCGGAACGCCTTGCCACGCTCGTGGCCGAACAGCTTGCGCTTGAGCTTGACGATCTTGAGACCAGTGTCACGCCGCCTGCAGCTGCCAACGACGATGCACCTGCGGTGAAGCCGTCCGATAAGCTACGTAAGAAGGCGCGCCGCAACATCGGCGCGTTGCCCAAGCATCTGCCGCGCTGTGAGCAGGTCCTGGAGCCGGAGGTGACGGCCTGCCCGTGCTGCCAGGGCCAGCCTCACAAGATCGGCGAGGACGTCAGCGAGGTGTTGAACGTGATCCCGGCGCTCCTGCGCGTGCTGCGCACGATCCGTCCCAAATACGGCTGCCGCGGCTGCACCGATGGCGCGGTCCAGCCAAAGTGCTGCCGCGCCTGATTGAGGGCGGTATGGCCTCGACGGCCCTCGTGAGCCATATGGTGGTCTCGAAGTTCGCCTGGTATTTGCCGCTGTACCGGTAAGTTCAGATCCTGGCCGGCCACGGCATCCATCTTGACCGCGCGACACTCGCCGGTTGGGTCAAACGTACCGCCTGGTGGCTCAGGAGCCTTTATGAGCTGTAGCTGCGGATCATTCAGGCTGCGCCGCGCGTGTTCTGCGACGAGACGCCGATGCCGGTGCTTGATCCAGGACGACATCGTCCCCGCATCTGCCAGTTCTGGGCGCATGCTATGGATCACCGGCCATGGGGTGGCCCCTCGCCGCCGGCGGTTACCTACGTATTCGCCGACGGCCGCGGCACCGAGGAGATCGCCGGACAGTTGACGGGCTTTTGCGGCGTTCTGCAGGTGGACGGTTATGCCGCCTACAAGGCCGTGGCCCGCCGTCATGGCGGCGCGATCCAGCTCGCCTTTTGTCTCGTCCATGCTCGACGCAAATTCGTCCAGGTGTACAAGTCCACGCAGTCGCCATTCGCGCGCGACGTGATTGAACGGCTGCAGGCGGTCTATGCGATCGAGGCAGAGATCCGCGGCAGCAGTGCGGAGCAGCGGCTGGCCGCCCGCCGCACCAGGAGCGCCCCGTTGATGGTGGCGCTCAATGCGCTACTGATTGAGATGAGCTGTTTTCCCAATCGAAGCTGACAGAGGCGATCAACTATGCGCTCAATCACTGGGACGGACTGACGCTGCTTCTCAGCGATGGCCGCGTCGAGGTCGATTCCAACACGGTCGAGCGTTCCATGCGCCCGATTGCCATGGGAAGACGCAACTCCTTGTTCAGCGGGAGCGAAGGCGGTGCCGAGAGCTGGGCCATCCTCGCGTCGCTCATGAACACCGCAAAGCTCCATGAGCTCGATCCGCAAGCCTATCTGACCGACGTGCTGGAGCGCATTGTCTCCGGTGGAACCAAGAGCCATCAACTGCGCGAACTGCTCGCCTGGCACTGGAAGGCGGCGCGCCAGCGCACCGCACAGGCCGCGGCATGAGCCCGGGTCGTCATAAAGCAGCGTCGTCAATGACGGCAGCCGCGATGCCACTCGAGGAGCTCGAGCGATGGCTGCAGGCTAGGGTCGATCAGCATCCTGACGCCACCAATCTCCCCATGCTCGACGGCTACGTCGCCGCAATCGTGGCCGGACCGGTGTCGATGAGCCCACTCGACTGGATCTGCCCGCTGCTCGCCATCGATGCCGATGCCTTCAACCACGGCGGCACCCCGGAGTTTGCAGCCATATCGGCTGTCGTCCTGCGTCACAACGACATCAGCAACACCCTCTCGACCGCACCCGACAGGTTCGCGCCGATGCACCGGCGTAAACCCAGTGGAGACGTCGATCCGCGACCATGGTGCCAAGGCTTCTACGCCGCGATGCGGCTCAAGCTATTGGCGTGGGCACCGTTGCTGGACATCGGCAACGTCAATCACGGCCTACTTCTACCTATCCTGCTGCACTGTCGCGACGATCAGGGCCGACCGCTGCTTGGACCGCCACGAAGCGGCCGCGAGACCAAGAAACTTCTGCGTAACGCCCACGCCGATATTCCCACGGCGGTCGAAGCCTTGCGGCAATACTGGATGCCGATCCGCTACGCCCGCGCTCACTGATCACTGCGGACGTGGGAGCTCATGCCGGTTACCTTCAAAATAACCGCGGCAGCGCAACCTACGGGAATCTCGCAATGCATCCCCGCTTTGGGACTGAAGGCCGTGGGGAGGGGGCCAAGGTCCTCACGCGTGTGTGTCGCCTGACCCCGGCAGTACAATGGTCAAACACTTGATCAACGCAGCCGTGGAAAACGGTTTGGCAAGAAAGCAGATCCCGCCAGCCTTGATCGCTCGTGCGCGCACCCCATCGCCGTGATGAAGATGAACGGCATACGATGACCGGGGCTTCGCATATGCATCAGCAGGTCAATTCCGCTCATCATGGACATTTGGACGTCGGTAATCACGCAGGTCGTCTCGGCCAATGCCGCAGCGCGCAGGAACTCCTCGGCGGAGGCAAAGGCAAGGACCGCGTATCCGTACGATGCCAGAAGATTGCTCGTTGCACTGCGAACGGATGGATCATTGTCGATGACCGAAATGATAGAAGGCTTTGACAAACTGATTGCTCGTGATCCGGGCTGCTCCGCCTGCGGAATGTTCACAGTAGAGGGGCTACGAGCCACATCAGAGGTTTGGGAGCAGCTTGAGTGTCGGGAGAAGGAGACGCTGCAAGACGCGGAACGTCTAACCGAGCAACTTCTGGACCGGCTGATTTCCGAAAGTTTGCCGGACGAATCCGTAACCCAGGATCATGTCAATGTACTGTATCGGCATTGGCCATTGCCGATGTACAATCTCGACCTCCATCCGATCCCGGTATCTCTCGAAGAGCTGAAGGCCGAGCAGGAGCGCCTCCTCTGGGCAGAGGTCGGCGACCCTCGATGACACTGACGATTTGAGTGATCAATCCGATATCAGCATGAGTTTGCGAGGTTTGAGCTGGTCCCGCAAATCTGAACAGCGCGATAAGTGGAGTTTCTGCCTGACGGCGGGCAAGATTGACCCGCGAATCAGGAGCGACGATGAGCAGACGAGCACGGCGGAACGACACTGCGGCTTTCACGGCGAAGGTGGCGCTTGCCGCCCTCAAGGGTGACGGCACGCTGGCACAACTGGCGGAGCAGTTCGACGTTCACCCCAATCAGATCACATCGTGGAAGGCGCAGCTCGAAGGCGGCGCTGCCGATGTGTTCGGTCCGGACGGCGGGAGTCGGATCGCCGAACCCACCATCGACGTGAAGTCGCTGCACACCAAGATCGGCGAGTTGACGCTGGAGAACGAGTTTTTAGAAGGAGCGCTCACCAAGGCGGGATTGCTGAGCGCAAAGCGATGATCGACCGTGAACACGATCTGCCGATCAGCAAGCAGGCGGAAGCCCTGAGCATCAGCCGCGGCAGCGTCGATTACCTGCCGCGTCCGGTGTCGCCCAAAGACCTCGCGCTGATGCAGCGGCTCGACCGGCTGCACCTGGAGTTTCCATTCGCCGGTTCGCGTATGTTGCGACGCCTACTGGCTGCAGAGGGGTGCAAGATCGGCCGCCGGCATTTCAAACCGCTGATGCGGCGGATGGGGATAAAGGCGCTGTACCGCCGTCCGCGCACCACCCAACCCGAGCCCGGGCACAAGATCTATCCATAGCTGCTGCGCGGTATGGAGATCACGCGTCCGAACCAGGTTTGGGCGATGGACATCACCTACATCCCGATGGCACGAGGCGTCGTTTATCTGGCCGTGGTGCTGGACTGGGCGACCCGCCGGGCGCTGTCGTGGCGGCTGTCGATCACCATGGAGGCCGCATTCTGCGTCGCGCCACTGGAAGATGCCATGGCCCGTCACGGCAAGCCGGAGATCTTCAACACCGACCAGGGCTCGCAGTTCACCGGCGCGGCGTTCACCGGAGTGCTCGCTGACAATGACATCGCCATCAGCATGGAGGCCGCGGCGCCTGGCGGGACAACGTGTTCGTCGAGCGGCTGTGGCGCAGCGTCAAATACGAGGAGGTGTATCTGCGGGCCTACGACAGCGTCAGCGAAGCTCGCGCCTCGATCGGCCGTTATTTGGACTTCTACAATTGCCGCCGTCCACATTCGAGCCTTGACGGCGGCACACCGGATCAAGCCTACTTCACCTCGCTGCCGCTTCGCACGGCAGCCTAAACCCGGCAGAGGCTCCACTTATCGACGCGCAGTTGCTGTTCAGACAACCGGGACCAGGTCAGTTACGCGGCCAAGGTCATTCGAATGGGACGCCTTCTTTGGTGTACCCAAGTTTGTCGGCGGCGACCACTAGTTCGTCTCAGGGTGGGTCGCGCATTTATATGGCTTGGTCACGCCTTGGTCGAAATGCATCTCGCCGAGGCACGAAGAGACACCCGCTATAGGGGCTATGACCGCAGCTTTTCGATCTCCGAACGCAACTGCGCATGTTTTTCAGGATTTTGCGTTTTCAATTTTGCGATATTGAGCAGCTTCCGCCGAACCGCCGGTAATTGCGCGGCCTGCGGTAAGCCGATAGGCCTCGAAGTCCGGCTCGCCGTCATGGAGCGTTAGCAGAAAGCGCATCGCCGCGTCGTCGAGCCGTGCAAGCATATCGGACAATAACCGCGACCGCGCTGCCTTGAGCTCGTTGAGGCCGACGGGCGGCACCGTCACTCCCTCGAACTCCTTGGCAAAGATGTCATCAAGTTCTGACAATGACGGACGGACGAGTTCATGCGGAGGACGCCCCGAACTTGCGACGTAGACGAGGAACGTGCGGTAGAGCGCGTCGGTCAGTTCTTCATTGTCATACAGAAACTTCACCTCGAAGAGGTCGCGCGGATGCTGTCGGTCGACAGCAGCATTGAGCTTGCCGCCGAAGAGATCCTCGAATGCCACCACTTGCATCTCCGCAAATCCGAAGGCTTCGGCGGCCGGATCGCTGACGACGCGAAGCTCGGGAGCGTGAACCTTGCCGCATGCGACAGGTGACGTCTCGACTTTGATTTCGGCGCCAGCCTGCCGGACGAGGAGCCGCGTGTCGTTATTGTCGCTGCCGGCGATGCGCTGAACGCTGACGCCGCGGAGATCACGCTGAATATCCTCGCGAATGCGATCAAGAGCGGCGTCGATCCCTGCGAGGGTTGCGTCGCGGTCGCCGATCGGCAAGTAGACGAGGTCAATATCGACCTACAGTCGTGGCATGTCGCGATAAACGAGATTGATCGCGGTGCCGCCTTTCAGAGCGAAGCTGTCCTGACTCGCGATGTAGGGCAATGTCCGGACCAGCAGCTCCACCTGGCGCATGTATCGTTCACGCGCCATCGACCGTTTCCTGTGGCACGAGCTCGGCCGGAACTGTCATGCGACAGGTCGGGTGAAGCCGCCCGCCTTGCACAAGGCTGCGGTCACCGCGGCCCAATTCTATATGGGCGGTGTCGATGTGCTTTCGCCACGGATGTACATGCTTGTCCGCATAAATGAAAAACAAGCGCTTGACTTTGATGCTGCGGCACTCCTCGAGCAGTTGGTTCAGCAGTTTTGGTCGCAGGCTCACCAAGCCCTCGAACAGCGTATCGACCTTTTGGAAGCTTTCATCCGCAGGGAGCTCATCCAGCATTTCGAGAATCGCTCTCTCAGGCGAAGACATCCTGATCGGCCATCTCCAGGGGCTGAGCGCAAGTTCGCTGTTATCGTTGTCCGACAGGCTGAATGCGGCATCCTCGACGCCGACCGGCTGAGATCCAAACGGTGCGTCGGATGTCTGAGCGGTCAGGAAGGTCCCGCGGCTGAAAGAATCCGAACGGCGACCCGAGCAGCCTTCGAGGACCTTGTCACCCAAGCGATCAACGGACAGGTTGCTTTCATGATCATCGCCGGCGATCTCTATGATGGCGACTGGCGCGATTTTCAGACCGGGCTCCTTTTCGTCCGGCAGATGGGGCGCCTGCGCGCGGCGAACATCCCGGCTTTCGTTCTTCACGGCAATCACGACGTTGAAAGTCAGATCACTAAACGGTTGCCACTCCAGGACAACGTGCAGGTGTTCAGCTATCGCAAATCCCAGACCTTCAAACTCGACGATCCTCGCGTTGCGATCCACAGTCAGAGCTTCCGTATGCAGGCGACGACGGATAACGCGGCGGCGGCTTATCCACCGCCCGTGAAGGGGTATTTCAACATCGGTGTTCTACACACCGCCCGTGGAGGACCGAAAGGCCCCCATGAGAATTACGCACCGGGTACGCTCGATGAACTGGTAAACAAGGGCTACGACTACTGGGCTCTTGCACACGTGCATCAGGGCGGCGTGCTGCACGAGCAGCCGCACGTCTCTGCGGCAACCTGCAAGGCCGCCATATCCGCGAAGCCGGCGCAAAGTCGGCGCAGTTGATCACGGTGAGGGACGGCGCGCTGCAAGGCATTGAGCCATTGCATACCGACGTCGTGCGATGGATATATCTCGACGTGCCGGTTGGCGAACGCGCACGATTTGGGGACGTCATCGATCAAATCAAGAGCATCATCGGCGAGGCCACCAGAAACGCAGAGGGCCGGTTGCTGGCCTGCCGCATCCAGCTGAGCGGCGCGACCGCTCTCCATGGCGAGTTGCTGGCCTCCGGGCTGCAATTGCTGGCGGAAGCGCGCGCCGCAGCCCTCGCGCTCGGTGAAGAGGTCGCCTGGATCGAACGCGTTATCAATGTGACCAGATCGGCATCGGCGGTCTGCATTCTGTCGGATGGGAGCGCGATCAACGATCTCCCTGTCCTGCTGGCTCATGCTGCGGACGACGCTGACTTGCAGGCGGAGATCGCGAGCGATCTGGGCGATCTCGTCCGCAGGCTTCCGCATGATGCCGCGCTGGATATCGACGATCCGCTTCTGGAGGCGGCGATCAACAAAGACTTTGGCGCGGTGATTGAGCAGGCAGGCGCATATCTGAGCGCGCGCTTGGCTGCGAGAGAGGCGGTGATCCATGCGTGTCCGTTCCCTTGACCTGATCCGGTACGGACACTTCACCGAAGCCTCGCTTCATATTCCGTCTGAAGGGCCCGATTTTCATATCGTGTATGGCGAGAACGAGGCCGGCAAGTCGACGACGATGTCGGCGATTGAAGAGCTGCTGTTCGGGATTCCGGGTCAGTCTGCAAGAAACGTTCTTCATGAGAACGCGGCGTTGCGCATCGGCGCGACGTTGGAACGTGAGGGAACGGAGCTATCGATCCGGCGGCGCAAGGGCAACAAGGACACGCTGCTCGGCCTTGACGAGCTGCCTCTTCCTGCGGGCGACGGGCTGCTTGGACCGTTGGTCGGCGGGATAGATCGCGCATTCTTCTGCCGGATGTTCTGTCTCGCCCATGAGCGCCTGCGCGATGGCGGCCGGGACATCATCCAGGCCAAGGACGATGTCGGCGCGACCTTGTTCGCCGCGGGGGCGGGCGTCTCCGGTCTTCGCGATCGACTGGCGGCGATGCAGGAAGAAGCGGACGGGCTGTGGGGCAGCCGCAGGGCGGGGCACCGGAAATATTACCAGGCGGAGGAACGTCTCAAAGAGGCCGAAGCGACGTTGCGCCAACACACGGTCACCGCGACCAAATGGCAGGAGCTGAAATCCGCCTATGAAGAGGCGCGCGACGCTGTGTCCAGATCGAGAAAGAGATCGAAGAGCAAGTCGCCGAGCTCGCCAAAATCGTGCGCGTCCGGCGCGTTTATCGCAACGTACGGCGTCTCGGCGAAATCGAATACGAGATAACGGCCCTCGGCGTCGTTGCCGATCTGCCCGCTGATGCCGCGAAGCAATTCGACAAGGCGTCGGCCGATAACGCCGCCGCGGAGGCGCGCATCACAGCCTTTCAGAAACAGATAGCAACGTTCAGCGCTGAGCGCGCCGCGATCGCGATAGACGATAACGTTCTGCTCCATGAGGCGGAGATCGAACGCCTGTCCAAGCTCAGAATCCAGCTCGCTTCGGGAAGAGCTGATTGCCAAAGCGGCGGGCGGAGCTCGCAGCGGCGGAAGACGCTCTCAAGTGGGCCGCGTCCGAACTGGCTTGGACGGGTGAGACCGCCGAGCTGGTTGATAGAATCCCGCCGCGTGCCAAAGCTTCGGCCGTGCAAGGCTTGCTGACCTCTCGCGGCGGCCGCTTTGCGGCCGTCGAGAATGCCCAGAAGACCCTTGAAGACGCGGGCGAAAAGCTGGCCAATCTCCAGGCTCGCATTGAGGCGATCGGGACCCCCCAGGATCTGTCGGGCTTGGCGGGCGTGGTCAAATCCACTTCCGCCTTGGGCGATCTTGACGCTCCTCTCCTGGCTACCCAGCGAGAGTATCGGGACGCGGATGAACTATGTCGGCAGCAAATGGCGATGATGAATCCCGCGGTCGTTGACGAGACGAGTTTGCGCGCCATGAAAATCCTGGTCGAAGCCGCAGTGAAGGCACATCGCGACGCGGTGCGCGATCTTGAAGGCCGTACTCAAAGCCAGCAAGCGGCTATCCGCGATCCGACTCGGGCTGTCGAGAACAATCGAAAGTCCTACGCGCGGTTGGTATCCGATGAAAAGATCGTGTCGGCCGAGGATTTGACGAAGCTGCGGGAACGCCGGGACGCAGGATGGCCTATCATCAGGCGTCGGCATGTCGACAATATCGCAGTGCCGGAATCGGAAGAGCGCGCCTTCGCAGATGGCGACGCGCTGCTCCACGCCTATGAAACGGCTGTCGGCCATGCCGATGCGGCGGCGGATCAGCGGTTTCAGAACGCAGAGTCGACGGCTGCGGCCATGGTGCTGGCTCGGCAGATCGCCGACCAGCAAGACGCTCTCGACTCCAACAAGCAAGAACTTGCCTCGTTAGCTGCAGAGCGGAGCGCCTTGGCCATGCCTGGGCCGGCATGTGGAACGGTGTCACGGATGGCCCGTTGCCCCCTGACGAGATGCTCGACTGGCTCGACGCGAGGGCCGATCTGCTGGATCAGATCGCCAAGCGCGACGGCGCAGCTCGCTCGGCAACGTCGCTGCAACACGAAATCGCAGAAGCCAAGCGACAGCTAGTGGGCTTGCTGCAGGATACGGCGATTGCGGCCTCGGCAGGCAGCCTGCCCCTGAACGGCATTTTGGCGACGGCGGAAGTGCGCATCCGCACGGAAGAGGCGAATGCGCAAAAGCGGACCGAGCTTGCGCTCGATGAGCGGAAGCTCAAGGCCGACGTCGAGCGCAAGCGCGGTGTGGTCGAGGGCGCCGAGAAAGAACGCGCCGCCTGGAATGCGCAGTGGAAGGACGCCTTGGCGGCGCTCAGTCTTTCGGCTGAAGGTCCCATTGAGACCATTCAGGAGCAAATCGACGCGATCGACCAGATGCGCGAGACGTCAGTTAAGATTGCGGACTTGCAGCACGAGCGAATCGGAAAGATCGAGCGCGACATCAAGGCGTTTGCAACGGAGGTCGAAAGGCTCGTTGCATCGGTGTCGGTGCAGCTGGCGGGTGAGGACGCAGACGAGGCCGCCCTCAAGCTTCATGCACGATTGAATGCGTCGAAGCAGGCGCGTGACTCACTTAACGAGAAGAGTGAAGCGGTTGAAAATCTTCAGAAGAAGCTGGACGACTGCGACAGGTCGAGAAATGACGCGCGGGTCATTATGACAGGGCTCCAACGGGCGGCCGGCGCTGGAACGATCGACGCGTTGCGCGAAGCTATTCAGCGGTCTGACCAACAACGCGCGCTCAAGGATGAACGGGCGCGGTTGCGCGACGCTCGAAGCCGATGGTGACGGTCTTGGCCTAGTGGTTCTCGCCGAGGAGTGCCACAGCAACGATCCCGACCAGGCTGCGGCGCGGGAACAGACTTTGAAGAAATCGCTCGAAGAGGTCCGGGAGCGGCAACTGACCAATATCCAGCACAGTAAAGATACCGAGCGCGTATTCGAGGCCGTCGGCGGCGACGCTGCCGCGCAATATGCGCGCGTTCGTTCGGCGTCGGTGATCCTCAGATGGGCGATCGAGCGGTTCCGGCGTGAAAAGCAGGCGCCGCTGCTCAAGCGAGCCGGGGAATTGTTCTCGATCCTGACCGCCGGTTCCTTCGAACGGCTTACGCTCGCATACGATGAGAAGGATGTTCCGCACCTAGCGGGTCTGCGCGGGGATGGAGGCGCCGTCCCAGTATCAGGACTGAGCGAAGGCGCGGCCGATCAGTTGTTGATGGCCTTACGCATCGCTGCCGTAGAAGAGTATCTTACGCATTCCGCGCCAGCGCCATTTATCGCCGATGATCTTTTCATCAATTATGACGATGCGCGGGCTGCGGCTGGTTTCAAAGTCCTGCAACAGCTGGCGGAAAAGACGCAAGTGCTCTTCTTCACTCATCATCAGCATCTGGTCGGCGTTGCCCGCACAGCTTTCGACGGGCATGTGGCGACCGCGGTTCTCGAACCCCGCGGGGTTCCGATAAAGAACGTGGCCTGACGGGTAGACGGCATCAGCGCGAGGGATCGAAGCCGGACGGCGGGTGGGCTCGTTCACGAGCCCGGCCGGTGAGCCAGCACGCGGAGCGCGCTGCCGAGGCTATTCCTCAAGCCGCCATCGGCTATGCAGGGGCCTTGCCGATGGTAATCGCATCGCCGACAAAGCACCGCAGCGGCGTTGATCTTCTTTAGGATCTCGATGGGCGAGGTTGAAATTGGATGAGATTGCGGGCGACTTCAATTTCGGGAACTGCAAAGACTGGCCGATAGCAGTGAGGCGACTATCTGCACTCTCTGTTAGAAAACGGGCGTTCGGTGTACCTGCGAACGATCCGAACGACTCCGTCGCCTGATCACGCGCAATCATACAGCACGCCAACGACTCCTCGCGCAGTGACCAAGGTCGGTATCACGCCGAAGATATCGGTCGCCTCGGTCGCGAGGACAATCGACGAACCGAGGCCGCCGATCGTCTCGAATTGGCGGAGGTGAGCCAACTTACCGGGCAGACGGGCACCGGCCCGCTTGAGAATGCTCGTACCATCATCGAGCGTTACTGCGACAAGTGTGTTCTCCCATCGATCGAGATAGCCAATTGTTAGCTCGGCGCCGCCCAAAATGATCTGACCGGGAAGCGCGAGTGGAACGGCGCTGTCCTCTCTGACGCGGTAAGCGACGACGACGTGCGCAAGCTCCGGCACCATATCGACAGGCGTTGCCTCGCCACTTCCAGGCGGCGGCGGCATATCGGTGAAGATTGCGCCGACAATGCGGTGCACGCGCAGCTTGCTCTCGTCGAACGTCAGTGTCGGGCGCGAGGTCCGCGGGTCGGGCATCTGCGCAGCTAGCGAGACACCGATTGCGCCACGTGACGTCACCAGCCGTCGTGCCAGCACTCGATTGCGATACTGAGCAATCACAAGATGTTGGTCGCGGCCAGGATAAGGTTCAACCTCGACGATCGCGACCGCGCCGCCGGGGATAGCAAAGCCCAACGTGTCGCCGCGGACGTAGAAGAGCGCTTTGCCCTCGAACCATTCGCCACTAAGCCGTTCGACAGCAACATCTTGCGTCCCGCCCACGGGCAATTCGCCGACGAACGCGGCGATTTCTGGGCAGAGCGGAACGGAAAAGGTGGGGCGGATGATCGGCCGCAAGGGCGCGACGTCCGTTCTGCTCTCGGAAGGCGCGAGTGGCTCGCGCCACCGGTACAAGCGAAATTGTTCGTGGACCTTTTCGATGCTGGTCCGCAGCCGCGCGAAGTCGGCTTCGACAGCCTTTACGTCCATGTAGCTGATCGACGCCTTGTCGTGGTGCGACGTGTTGAGGACACGCCGCGGCTCCGCCCCTTCGGCGAGGGCGGTATCCTCCGCGAACCGCTTGACGACCGGATTGGCAAACAGTTCGCCTGTCCCGATCGAGACGAGCCCGCGCAGCTTGTCCATCAGAGGGATGAGCGTCAGCGGCTTCGTCGATGTGGCATACGCGGGATGAGCAACATCATCGAATAGATCACCGAGCCGCGATTCGAGGAAGACGCGCAGGCCGCATAGTTCTGTGCGTCAGAAGCGGAATCGGAGTTCATATGAAACGCGTGGCGCCCGCGATCGATCTCCTCGATCGCTGGCGAGACGATGAGAGTCGGCCGCACCGCGTTCACCGGGTGGACAGATAGATGCTCAACGCGGTCGGCGGCACGATTCTCGGCAACGAGCGAGCGGGCGAACTTGCGATCGTGGGTGGTCACTAGAAGCTGAGCGCCCGCCTCGGCGAGCCCAGCCAAACCTCGCGCGAGGCGCTCGCGATTGTCGTTGTCGAGCATTCTGCGGGTCGTCGAGCACCAGCAATGACAGACCGCCGCGGGTTGTGAGGACGTGCTCGCGGAAGGCGAGAAAGAAGCCGAGCAGCGCGCCGCGCAGCGCAGAAGCGTTGGAGACATGCTGGGCAGGTGCGGTCACGCCCTCGCGGCCGACCTTGAGCTCAAGTACGCCCCGTGCGTCCATACCAGTTCCGGTAAGGTCGGGAGCAAAGCCGGTCGCGTTGCGGTAGATCGCGCGCCGCCAGTGCTCCGACCGGTTGTGCAGCTTCGCCCGTAGCGCCTCAACCTGAGACTGGGCGAGCTCGGCGAGTGGCACAAGCAGATCAAGCGCGGATACGGCCCTGCAGCAGGCGTCCATACGCGCCTGCTTCGATGCATGTTCCACGCGGGCGGCTTCTATCCGGCGAACATATTCGATCGCGGTATTAAGCGGCGCGACGCCCTCAACGATCGCGAGCAGCGATGACAATCGGCGGCCGATCGCCCGGCTCGCGTCGGCGGCACCGTCCTGGCCGCGCCGAACGGCTGGAGGAAACTCTTCAGTGCTGCGGCGTTGGCTCCGCGCCATTCGGCGAACGCCAACGCACGCACAGTGCGGTCGACTATCCGCTGCAACGCCGTCGTTCCAGTCACCAATACGGCAGGCAGCACACGAGTGTCCGGTTCTTCGAAGGCAGGCAAAGTCGCGAGGCGCTCATCCACGAGCGCCGAAGCATCGGCGCGAAGCGCCGATAGCGCACCGCGGAACGATTCCGTCCCGAACAGTTCGTCAATCAATCCAGCTCTCAATAAGTCGATGGGTGACCCTGGCAAGTCGCCGCGGGTTTCCTTCGCGAGGGTAGGCGGAAGATCTTGGAGGAGGCGACTGCACCAGTGCGACGACATTCGGCGACGGTGCGCGCGATAACCTCGCGGTCTCGCGTGGCTTCCGCTAGGTGGTCGCTGACCGTATTACCAGTAACCGGATCGCATTCCCCGTGGAGCGGGCCGACGCAAACCGGGCACATGCCGTCATCGGCATGGCCATGCTCGTGCATCCAGGCGGAAAGCCTAGCGTACAGCTGCGCCCGCCGCGCGCGGTCGGGGCTCGCAGCAAGCGCGGCCAGCGTCGCCGCCTCGGCATCGATCTGCGCCAACAGTCTGGCGACCACCGCGATCTCGTCGGCGCTCGCCGACAGGGCCGAGAGCCGCGCGATGGAGGGCAACTCGCTGAGATGCTTCGATAGCTGTTCGATGGCTGGCCGAATGCTCGCCTCGAGGTCGTCGCGGGCCTTCTTGTCCTCGGGGTTGAATTGTTCGCCCAATACTTCGCGCGCCTTGGCCAGTGCCGTCGCCTTCAGGGCCGCGAAATGCTCATTGATCTTCTGGATTCCGCCTTTGGAATCCTCAGCATCGACCGCAGGTGCATCTCCTTCGAATGCGATGGCGGGAAATTCCGCGACGGCGCCGGCGAGGTCGTCGGCAGCCTGCTGGTAGCGTTCTACGACTGATGCGTTGGGCTTCGAGTTCCTTGGTCGTGCGCTTGGCAATCCGCTCGGACGCTTTACCGGCATGCTTGGCGAGATCGACGAGGTCAGCGAGGCCGGTCAGGCGGGCGACTGCCTCGCCGAGTTGCGACGTAGAGCCGACCGCCAGAAACGGCAGCAGCGCGGGCATGGTCGTCGCAATGCGCGAGGCAATTGGGTCGATGCCGATTGCGTCGAGATCGGGCGGTGTCTCGGTGATCTTGCCGCGCGGGGTGCGGCCCTCCTGGTGGCGGAGGGGTGGCAGCGGGTCACCGTGGGCGTCGACGAAGGTTAGCTCGACCCAACTGTCGGCTGGAATCGCCTCGCCGTCCGCAGGCAGATCGCTAGCTTTGTGTGGCATAGGCGTGATTGCCGACATCGGGTGCGTCGTTACCGTGTCGTCGTTGCGCGCGGCCTCGCAAACGAACTCGGTCGGTCCCTCCTCGGGTGGGCGCTGGGAGCGGATGAGGTGACCGGTCAAACACCAGACGATGGCGTTGGCGATGGACGTCTTGCCCGAACCATCGGCGCCCTAGGTGACAGTCTTGCCAGATTCGAAGACGAACGTGTCGGGAGGCGCGGTGGAACGACCGTAAACGTGCAGCCCAGCAAACCGGTGTGCGACGACCTTTACCAGCCGCAACACTTTGACAGTGCGAGCTTGACCATCATCAGCCGCGGTCTCCAGCGTCGGCGGCTCCGTCCCAATGACGTTGATGATTGCCTCGACGTCGCCTGCGGAAAGATTACCGGCCCACTTGCCCCGATTGCGGCGATACCAATCCAACACCGCGCGGGCATCGTCTGAGTCTATCGAAAGATGGTCGCCCGCGGCGACAGCGACGGCTCGCCCGCCGATCAAATCGGCGAGCAGTGTGTCGGTAGTAAGCAGATGAATGTCACGCGGTGCCGGTGAGTCTTCGTTCACGTTTGCCCCCTTTGCCGGCACTTACCCTGTGAACGCTTATCAGTCCAGCGAATTGAAGGTCCGGCAGCGGCGATGTTCCTTGCGGATCCAAATTCAGGACCGGCAACTTGAGTACAAGGCTGACCGCGCGCGGCTTGAGGCCAACAAGATCGCTGATGCTCGCCAAGTCGTTTCGGACGACCTCCGTTGCTTGATCAAGCTCGCGGAAATAGCGGGCAATGTTGAAGGCGAAGGAATCGTAGTTGTCAATGATGGCAATCAAAGTGCACCAGCTGCTTCAGCACGAAATGCATCAAAGATCCGCTGAGCCTTGGCGAGCGTCTCCTCGATTCGGCCTCTGGGTCCGACAGCACCGTTATTCCACCGCCGGCATGAAATACGGCCAGGTCGTCGTCGATCGTGACAGTGCGGATCGCAATGTTCGTGTCCATGTGCCCGTTGAAGCCGATCGCCCCGCAATATACCTCTCGCGCCACGCGCTCGATTTCCGCAATAATTTCCATCGAGCGCACCTTCGGTGCCCCGGTGATGGAGCCGCCGACGGCGCATCCACACGACAATACATCATTGCGCGATCGATCAGCATCACGCGGCCCTACTGCGCAGGGCGGTATCACTACCGGGGGTTGACACGCAAAGATTTGTTGCACCACTATGGCCAACCGATACTAGGATGCAGACCAATCGAGCGCGGACGCGAACTTGACGATCGAAACAGCCACAATCCCCATCGTCCGGACACCGAAAACCAACGGCATCGTCCCCCTCGATCTCGTCGAAGCGATGTCAGTGGTCGCCGCCTCTCGCGCCACCCTCGCGATCATCAAAGCCTACGAAGCGGCCGGCGTGACCGGCAATGTCATGGTTCCGCTCGTCACAGACTGTCCAGTTGATCCCGCCACACTCGGCCGGGCAATACGGCGGGTCTGGAAAGCCGCATTGGAGGATGTTGGAAACGGAGGCTCCGTACGGGTCGAACTCCGACCTAGAGCGGTTCACAGATTTATTGAATCGGAAGGGATCCCGGATCTGGGGCGAATATGATTCAAGATGCTGGCTGGGCTGGAGGCCAGCATCTGATGGTCCGACCAATTTCCAACGATTTGCGTAAGCGCGCGGTATCCGCTGTTGCCAAGGGTGAGAGCTGCCGATCTGTGGCGGAACGGTTTGGCGTTGCGGTCTCGTCAGTCGTGAAGTGGTCTCAGCGTTATCGAGCGACCGGCTCGGTAGCCCCCGGCAAGATGGGTGGTCACCGCAAGCCTGTGCTTGATCCGCACCGGGCCTTCATCGTCGAGCGGATCACCGAGACGCCGCACCTGACGCTGCATGGTCTGAAGGCAGAGCTGGCAGCCCGTGGGGTCAAGGTCTCACACAACGCAGTCTGGCTGTTCCTGCGCCGGGAGGGGCTGCGGTTCAAAAGAACACTGTTCGCCCTCGAACAGGCTCGCGCCGACGTCTCTCGTAGGCGCCTGCGTTGGCGATCTTGGCAGGCCGGGCTCGATCCGGGCCGGCTCGTCTTCATCGATGAGAGTGTGCTGCAGACAGCGGAAGGAGTTCAAATGAACTAAGACCGATGGTGAAGCTGCGAGAAAGATGGGGGCGGGCCCCCGAGATCAGCTTTCAGGGGCGGGTCTCAAACCAATCCGAGCTGCTGCGGTAAAGAGCTGTGGTGGTGAGCGTCGGATCAGAAGTTCGGAATATACCGAGCAGGTGAGTGTCCGAAAGACGAACGAAAGTGAACCCTCCTGAGACGCGTCGTTATTAATTCAAGTGTCGTCAAAACCAGGACCGTCTCGTCAACCTGGGACACGTCCGCCAGATGCCTGACGACTGGGCGGGCGGCGACCGGCGTAGAGGGGGCGTGAGTCGGACACAGGCTTTCGCGTGGAACTGCAGGAACCAGGCTCTTGATGCCAAGGGAGAAGCGCAAGCGGTGCCAACCGCGAGGCGGGAGTACCGATGCAAGAGACTGGGGCGGACCGATCCGTAGGAGCGTTGAGGGCCCTGTAATGGGGACGGAGCAAAGGGATCGGGTCAGGTAGTCGTACTCTTGGACCAACTGGAAACAGGATGACTTCGAACAGTGCGATAAACAAGCCGTTCTCGATTGAGAAGCGGCGAGTGTACGAAGCGTACAAGGCGGTCAAATCCAATCGCGGAGCGGCTGGAGTGGACGGACAGACCTTCGAGATGTTCGAGAAAGACCTTGCAGGGAATCTCTACAAGATCTGGAATCGGATGTCGTCGGGGGTGTACTTTCCACCTCCGGTGCTCGCCGTCTCCATTCCAAAGAAGACCTGCGGCGAAAGGACTTTAGGTGTGCCCACTATCAGCGATCGGATGGTGGTCAAACGGATGATTGAGCCGGAACTGGAATCCATCTTCCTGCCGGACTCTTACGGTCACAGGCCAGGAAAATCGGCTCTGGACGCCGTGGGCGTCACGCGTCAGCGGTGCTGGAAATATGATTGGGTCCTGGAGTTCGACATCAAAGGACTGTTTGACAATCTCCCGCATGATCTTCTTGCTGAAGGCGGTCCGGAGACACGTGAAATGCAAATGGGCGCTGCTCTACATCGAAAGATGGCTGACGGCATCAAGGGAAAAGGACGGGAAGCTCGTTGAGCGGATCCGCGGAACCCTCAAGGGGCGTGATCAGCCCAATACTGGCCAATCTGTTCCTGCATTATACGTTTGATCTCTGGATGGCGCGGACACATCCCGACCTTCCTTGGTGTCGGTATGCCGATGACGGACTGGTGCACTGCCGGACCGAGCAAGAAGCAGAAGCCATTAAGGCGGAGCTTCAAGCGAGGCTGGAAGTGTGCGGACTTCAGATGCATCCGACGAAGACGCAGATCGTTTACTGCAAGGACAACTCACGGCACCCTTCGTCTTCGACGGCCCGATCAATGGCGAATGCTTCCGCGCTTACGTGAAGCACCTGCTCCTGCCGACCTTGCGCGAGGGCGATATCGTCATTCTCGACAATCTCGGAAGCCACAAGTCGAACGCTGTCAGACAGATGATCAAGGCGGCTGGCGCCAGGCTCTGGTACCTGCCGCCATACTCGCCCGACCTCAACCCGATCGAGCAGGCATTTTCCAAGATCAAACACTGGATGCGGCAAGCCCAGAAGCGCACCCTCGAGGACACCTGGCGCCATATCGGTCACCTCGTCCAGGAGGTCCAGCCCCGCGAATGCGCCAACTACTTCGCAAACTCAGGTTATGCTTCAATCAAAATGTGAAACGCTCTAACGAGGACGCGGTCGATATCATCGCAGGACCTGCAACGGACATCCGTCCCGACAAGTCGAGCAAAGCCAGCTTCCCGCAGCCGTCGTCCTCTTAGAATCCATACGGCCGTTCGGCCCAGCGCAGAAGCACTCGAGCATCCCGATTGGGCAAGATGACACGCTGATCGCGGAGGCCCTTGGCGATGGTTTGACCAACCTCCGGCTCGACGCGATTGCCATGCGTAATCAGAAAAAACCAGCCGAATGGAACGCCGACTTCACGGTCGATCGCTTCCACGCGGTCCATCAAGAAATGGACGGACGCACCTCCCACGCCAAGCCTCTCGTCCGGCAGATGAAGGGGACGCGGCACAAATCCAACCTCGCGCGTGCCTTTGTGGTCGTAGTCGCAAATATCGAGGGCCCAGTGCGCGTAGACGCGTTCAGCCGAGGCGCTCGATTCGTCCCAGTCCTGGAAGAAACGGTTCTCCCGCGGTACGAACTCGAACCAGTCCGGCACCAGTTCAAGAAACGGCGTCTCGGTTGTGCCCTCCCGTGTCACTTCACGCACCGCACGACGTTCCATCTCCGGCCGCTGCGCCTCGCGCCTCTCGCGCTCGAGTCGGGCGCACCGCGTAAGGTAACTCCGAACGTAGATGACGCTGCTGCCCGCGCGCCCAAGCATCCGATAGAGCGGACCCGCGATGACCTTGTTGTCGGACATCTCTTCGTGCGTGATCCATGACGGATCGAGTAATTCGTCCTTGCCCCAAGGGCGGTACGTCGATTGACGATCGGCCCCGCACGCGATTCGACTTCCCGGCCGAGACGGATTTGCACATAGTCCGCCGCGCCCGATCCAGTCGGCGCGAAGGCGTAGACCGTCTTACCGCGCCATTCAGAAGTCTGAAGATCGCTCTGGCGCAATCGCGTCCAGAGCGCGCCGATGTCGCCGTTGTTCTTGGCAAGCTCGGCTTCCATCCACGACCGGTATTCTGCGATCCGTGTCCCGTCAGCGGCGATCACCGAGCGTCTGTCGCGCCAATACTGGTCATCGATGGCCGCCGTCGAAAATGGGAATCCAGCAAACGTCTCTGTCAGCGCGGCCGCCAGCGCCGTTTCGTTAGCTCCGATCGGAAGACGGGCGAGGACCGCCTCGATCGTGGCGGGATCGGGCAGTCGTGCGGAACATTCTCCGGAGGCTCATCCATGACTTGATCCCATCATCGGAGCCTGTTTCGCCGCGCGCTCGATCTCTTCCATTGACGCCAGGATGTGCTCGAACCGAAGCCCCGCCGCAAGATCATTGGCGTCATGTTCGCATAGTCACGCGCGAGCGCGTCGATCGGCGCACGAGGCCGGTTCGCTGTCGTTAAGAAAAGATCGAACTTCTCGCCGGATGACCTCCTTGCAAGCTGCGCTGCTCACGAGCCATCCTCCGGTATGGCGTCGTCACGCTCGAGCAAGGGCCTAAGGAAATCCTGCATCCAGATCGGCATAGCTGACAGACCTGCGCGAAGATCGTCGCGAATCACCCTTCCATGCTGCGGATTTGCAAACAGTCTGTTCAGGAGGTTCACTATTGGCTGTCGATCATACCTACTTGTCATCATGTCCTGCATCCAATAGAGCGCCTGCACGACGCGCATGCCTGGACGTCCGGCCCAATAGAGACGGCTGGGCGCTGCCGACTTGAAATGGATGACCTGCTTTCCAAGGATGATCGGCTTCAGGCGGGCGTCGATCAGGACCTCGATGCGCGATGGGACGGCCCTGGTGAAGCCGAGATCATTCGCGGTAGTCATCCCGTCAACCACGACGCGGGCTTGGTCGCGGCGCGCCACGGCCTTGATGACGGCGCGATAGTCGGGGATTCCCAGCTTGCCCGTGAAATTGCTCTTTCGCGGCCGGTCGTAGAGGCCACGATCGAAGCGGCGTAGTTCGCCAGCCACGACCAGGCGCTGCAACGCCTTGTCGACGGTCGCACGGCTTCCGAAGTCGGCGAAATTGTCCATACCTCTGTGGGTGCCGCGTCGATGCGGGCAATGAGCCGCGATCGGAGGTCCGGGGTCGGCTCCTTGAGCGTGTCCGAAATATGATGTAAATTTCGGTCGGAAGCAACTCAGCTGCGATGGAATCTTTGACTGGAACTCGCCCGTTTTGAGCGGTCAAAGGACCTAAGACCTCGGACCAGTTGACGGACACCCGTCTGCACGCATACTGTCCTCAGTCCTAGGACAGAGGACATGCGCGCGGAACCCATGAAAAGTCAGGATATTGTCGTCCTGCTGAAGCTCGTGTGCTTGCAGGATCATGAGCACGCCGGCGGGGTAGGCCCCTTTGGCCAAGATGGCGAAGACCCATACTCGGTGCGGGGACTCGAGACGTCCCTCGGAATCAGCAAAACCGAAGTCGCCGCCTCGATCAAGCGCAGCCTTGCATCGGGTATGGCAATTAAGCGCCCGATGACGAGCCGTCCCGATCCCAATCGCAGGAACCTGCGCGACTTCATCACATACGGCCTGAAGTTCGTTTTTCCGGCAAGCCCGGGTCCCATGCAGCGCGGCATGCCAACGGCATTCGCCGCCCCGGTCCTGAAGGACTTACTCTACAGCGCGGGTAGCCTGATTCATGTTTGGCCTTATGCGCGCGGCCGCGAGATGGGGCAGTCCGTCGCGCCGCTGTTCAAGACTGTGCCGAAAGCCGCCGAGAGGGATGATCGCCTCTATGCCTATCTGGCTCTCGTCGACGCAATACGGCTCGGCAATCAGCGCGAAGCGAGTCTCGCGGCCAACTTGCTCAAGGAGAGACTAGGGTGACCATCCAGGGGCATCTCAAGGAAATGCTGAAGACAGTCGCCGGCGCACTCGGCGATGAGCTGCGTGCGCGATTGGTCTTCGTCGGAGGCTGCACAACCGCTCTCTACATAACGGATCCGGTCACCCTCGAAGGAGTCAGATCGACAGATGATGTCGACCTGATCGTGGATCTCGTCGGCTTCCCGGAGTGGGCAAAGCTGGTGGATCAGTTGCGAACGCAGGGTTTTTCCGAGACACCCGAGGACAATGTCATCTGTCGGATGAAGCTTAATGAACTCAAGGTCGATTTCATGCCCGACGACGAGAAGATCCTCGGTTTCAGCAATCGTTGGTACGCAAAG
The DNA here is from genome assembly GCF_004114975.1 of Bradyrhizobium guangdongense. Classification (NCBI taxonomy): domain Bacteria; kingdom Pseudomonadati; phylum Pseudomonadota; class Alphaproteobacteria; order Hyphomicrobiales; family Nitrobacteraceae; genus Bradyrhizobium; species Bradyrhizobium guangdongense. The sequence goes on along the minus strand of NZ_CP030052.1, from coordinate 47,953 downwards.
GGCATCGAAACAGCTGTTGAGACGCCCCTGGATGATGCCATTACGATTCGTCGCCTCACGCCGCCCTTGTTCATCGCAACGAAGCTGGAGGCTTATCGCGGAAGAGGTAGTGGGACCTTATCGGCAGCCGCGACGCCGAGGACATTCTCCTGCTCGTCGACGGGCGGGAGGAACTGCTTGACGAAGTTGCCGCCTCCGATGCAGACATTAGCTCATACATTGCCGAGCAATTCGGAGCGCTGCTCGCAGATCGCGACTTCGATCATTTCCTCGAAGGAAATATTCGCGGCCCGGTGGGGCGTGCTGACATTGTTCGCGACCGATTCGTTGCATTGAGCCAGTTGGGCAACGGCTGATATGGCGTTTGCAATCCAATGGCACAGCCAGCAGGGAACGAGGACGACCGACAACCGGGATTGCGCCGGGATCGGCATACGCCAGACGTCGGCCCTCGCCATAGTGCTCGACGGTTCGACCTCTGGAGCAGAGAGCGGAGCCTTTGCCCACGAGATTGCGCGTCGGATGGTCGATTGGTACGTGTCGACCGACGAAAACATCACCGCGGGGGTTCTCACAGCTCAACTTCGCGCGACGCATGCTAAACTGTCGAAACAGTTTCGGAGGGATTCGGCGAGTTACCTTCTGATGCATGTCGGCGCTGCTCAAACAGCTCTCGTTCTGCACGCAGGCGATTGCCTGGTTGGCCGTCAGGCGCCGGCGGGTCCGATGTCCTGGCTAACCCAGCCGCACACGCTTGCCAACTCGGTGTCGCAGATGACGATCGGCGACCTTGCGAACGATAGCGGTCGTCATCGCCTCACGCGAAGCTTCCGCTCGCGAGAATTCGTCGAGCCAGCTTTCTGTTCAATTGCGCTGGACGACACGCCAGTGCTCGTGGCGACTGACGGGTTCTGGGCCGAGCTGGATCATCGCCAGCAGAGCGCTTTCATCCATGGTCGCGTTCCGGAGAACGCCGGAGAGAGACGACCGCAGCGTACTTCAGATCACACGACTCGGAAGAGGCGGGTTGTCCAAGGTCTCACGGAGCGAGCCTCCTCGCAGAATCTACATGGTCTGCAAGCGCAAAATTGTCGCAAATTTTGCCCCTCTCGATCGAGACAAATTTCGTGGCGTTGAGACGTGACAGATTTTGTGTGGAATTGACCTGGCATGGACGAGTTTTTGGCTAACGAGATTCTAAATTTCTTCTCTTACGGTGCCCGCGGGCAATTGAAGACCGTGGAGTGTTCTGGATGTTTGCCAAGTTGATGCTTCGCGTTCGTGGTCAGCTGATTGCGGGTTTTGCAGCGGAATGTGCGATCATAGCGCTCTCATTCGGATATGCGGTTTTCGCAGTTAGCGGAGTCTCAACCACCGTCAATGAGATGGTGGGTCTTCGTACGCCGGTTGCGATCGCCAGTGCCGAGTTGGCCGGCAATACCGTAGTCTTTGTCGCTTCCGAGAAGGCTTCGGCTAACCTAGAGTCGGTTGCCTGCGCCACTGAGCAGATGAGCTCATCAGTGACCGAAATCGGCCGCCAAGTGTTGGATGCCGCGCGCATTGCGAGCGCCGCGGTTCGATAGGTGCCGTCGGCGACATTCGGCGCTTTGCCGATCCGACCAGGCTGGTGAGCTACCTGGGGCTGAACCCGAGCGTCAGGCAGTCTGGCGAGGGCCCCTACCATGGCAGGATCACCAAGCAGGGCTGCGGCCAAGCTCGCGGAATGCTCGTCGAAGCAGCATGGGCTGTAGCCCGTTCGGCGGGACCGCTGCGTGCATTCCTTCAACGTGTCGCTGCACGACGCGGCAAGCACATCGCGGCAGTCGCGACGGCGCGGAAGCTGGCGATGATCATCTGGCATATGCTGACCAAGAGCACTGACTAAATCTGGACGAGGCCGGCCCTGCTGGCGCACAAGTTCCGGAGCATCGAACTGCGCGCTGGACTACCCACCAGCCATGCCAAGCGTGGATCGGCCTATGATACAACATCCCCGCGAAGAGGGCTGAGGAACGAGCAGGCGTGGAATGCGCCGAGAAGGAGTATACGAGATTGGCGGCCAAAGCCGCGATCCCGACACAGCAAGGCTTCTGCAACATAGGGCTTGTCTACAACATCCGTGTCGGTCGGCTTGCCGGGCTGCGAGAAGTCCAGCATGACGCCGCGCTGGTAGGCCCACAGGTCAAGATCGCGCGACACGAACTCGCTGCCTTGATCGACGCGGATCGTGGCCGGGAAGCCCGCTTCTTTGCAGGCCCTTTCCAGCACCGCCACGACGTCGGCGCCGCGGAAGGTGAACCGTGGCGCCAGCGCCGGTGAGAACCGTGAGAAGATATCGACGATTGTCAGCACGCTAAGCTTGTGTCCTGTTGCCAACTGGTCATGGACGAAGTCCATCGCCCAGGTCTCGTGGATCGCGTCGCCGGCTTGCGATCATCGCGCAGCTTGACTTTGACGCGGCGCTTGGGCCTTTTTGTTGCGCAATTGCAGGCCCAACTCGCGATAGACGCGCCGGGTCTTGTTCTGGCACGGCGCCCATCCTTCACGACGCAGCAGCACGTGAACGCGGCGATAACCGTAGCGAATGCGGGCATGACAGGTCTCCTTGATCTTCTGCTCGAGGGCAGCTTGGCCGGAGCGACGGGACTTGTAGTGGTGGGTCGACCTGTCAAACTAAAACGCCGCACAGGCCCTGCGGATCGAGACCTGCCATTCGTTGCGGACTTCGTCAACCAGCTTGCGCTTCCGGCAAGGCCTCATAGCCTTCGGCGGATCACGTCCTGCGGCATCTCCTTGTCGAGCGACAGGCCCGCGACCAGTTTCTTCAGCTTGCCGTTCTGGGCCTCGAGCTGCTTCAAGCGCGGCATCTCCGTCGGCAGCAGTCCGTCACACTTCTTCTTCCAGTTGAAGTAGGTCGCTTGGCTGATCCCGACCTTGCGGAAGATCTTCGCAGCCGGGACGCCATCGTTGCCCTGCTTCAGGATGAACGCCTTCCGGGCGTCCGAGAACTTCGAGGCCTTCATCGTCCTTCGCTCCTCCCAGCCGAGGGGATTCGGCAGCGAAAACTCTAGCCAAAGTGGTCCAGCTTGCCGGCCTCAGATCATGTCGTTGAACCGACACGCACGATGGTTTCACCGAAAGGGTTAAGTGTTGGCGCCCTGCCTTCGGTCATGAAGCGCTCGAAATTGAGCGATCTTAACGTCGCTACCGTGTTGCCCCGTTGCGAGCGCTTCTAAGCCTGCTCGTTGTCGTCGCGCTCGCGCACAACCGTTCGGCGCGGCGAAGGACGTTGATCATCGAGAGGAGATCGTCAGCGTCGGCTTCAATGCGGCTCTTCACTCGCATCCCAGTCGGAAACTGAAGATGTCGGCGACCGCGTCCAAGACCTGCTCGCCATCTGTCTGGAGCCTCTGATTCCGATCCTGCGGTGTTTGAAAAGGCGGTAGGCCTGAAGCAGGTGCTCGATTACGACTCGGTCGCCGGATCAGAAGGCCTGGTGCGGCTCGAAATCGTCATGCTCGCGCATGTGAGGGGACTGCGTCGCAGGCAAGCTCGAGCGGGTCCGTGGGACCATAGGACACCGAGAACCAACAGTCAGAGCTTGGCTCTTTTCGTACCAACGCGTCGCGCTTCAGACAACGTGTCGGGAGTCGGACGACGCGAAATCATCGCTGGCAAACCAAATGGCCAACTCTTTTCGAATTCCGTCGGCTCTGGGGGCGCGAGCCGAGTGATCTAAGGGCTGGTATGGCGCTTGCTTAAAGAGAGGCGGAACCACGTCTACGCCCCCTGGCGATTAAATACCTTCGCCTGCGATGGACCTAGGAGATCGGTTCTTTAGCACGAGGAGCTAATAGCATGTCCGGTGTTGCTGCTGCGTTTCTATGCTCTTCAAGCAAGTCACGGGCGACGGTTTATGATCGGCTCAAGCACATGGTTCCGAAACTTGCATTTCGCGGTCAGGCGGGGGTCGGCATTGCAGCTTTCATGCACAAGGAAGGTGTTCGATATGCGAGAGCGCTTCAGTCCTCATGCGACTCAGTGCGCATTGAGCACGATGAACAGGATCCGAATTTTAGGCCCCATGTTGCAATCGCCCATATCCGTAGCCGATGCCGCGGAATCAGCGATGGCGGGGACCTTCAGCCAATTCACAACAATGCGGGCACCAGCCGCAGTTTGGCAATTTCTCTAGATGGAGCCTTGGTCAATGGCCGTGAACTCAGGGGAGAATTGCTTGCCCAGGGCTATAGGTTGGGCAGCAACACAGATGCTGAGCTCTTGCTCAAGTGGATTGAAGGCTCTTGTGAAAGAGACTATTGGCGGCACGGTCTGCCCGTCAATTACGAAAACATCTTTCGCGACATTGATGACCGAATTGATGGCGCTATTAGCGCGATTCTCCTGGACGGAGAAGGAAATCTGGTTGCATACCGTAATCGATGTGGTTTGCGTCCATTGGAAACTATGCAAACAGATGACGGGTTCTTGCTGGTTGCTTCGGAAAATTGTGCCTTTGCCGATCTGGAGGGTAAGACACAGCAAATCTTACCAGGGCACATCAGGTATGTAGACGGGAAAATGGGGTACTGCGTTGATCGTTCCGTGAGCAACGGGCAATACAAAGCCAAACTCTGCGCCTACGAAGCTCTTTACTTAGGAAATCCGAACACATCGGTCGAAGGCCAATCACATTTCGAAACCCGTTACAACATCGGAGCCGCCCTTGGTGGCCTTGTTGCGCAGCGACTGCAAGGAGAACTAGGCTCCACACTCACAATCGTTTCCTCCATGCCGCATACTGGCGGGCCGTACGCTGATGGTCTGTTTGCATCTCTCGTCGAATACGGCGTGTTCGCCCAGCGTCGGGAAGTAGTCTCAACGCAATTTTTTCAGCGAACTCTAATCGGTACACCCAGCGAGCGAAAATGTCTCATTGCTCAAAAGTACCGCGTATCGGAAACGAGCCTTGCTGAAGCCGCGATAATAATTGTCGACGAGGCCCTCATTCGTGGCGATACCAGTCAGGCTGTCACGAATATGCTGCTTGCCGCTGGGGCCAAAGCCGTACATTGGGCGATCGGTTCGCCGCCCATAGTGGCTCCTAACTACTACGGCATGGGTATCGACACACTAGATGAGTTGGCATTCTGGCAGATATGGAAACAATTGCCGCCTGAACAGCGCACGCAAATCCTTCGCTTTCACAAGATGGAGCCGCAAGATCTCAAAATCATCGAAAGCAATATCGCGGCATCCATCAACGCGGCCACGATAACGTATCTGCCGTTTCCACTTCTAGTATCGTTGTTGCCCTGCAGGCAAGACGGCGTCGATTTGTCACCGTTTACATTCGAGATGCCAACCCCTGCGGGGCAGAAGCGCGCGAATAGGAACTTGCGCGAATTAGCGGCCGATCTTCCCTATTCGGAATCGATCCTTGCTTGAGGTCAAATCATGAAACCGGTTCTCGTCTTTGATTGGAATGGAACGCTGCTCGATGATACGTACGCACTGCTCCAAACGACAAATGCCATACTAGATCGCTTTGGTCATGCAACAATCGACATGAGCACCTTCCGGGAACATTGCGATGTTCCGCTATCTCTTCTTTATCGCAGTCTCGGAATGTCGCAAGACGAGGTTGCGACGGTGGATCGCGATGGCAGTGCAATCTTTCACGACACGTACGAACCTCTTGCGGGTAAAGCCGATCTGCGCGAGGGCGCGCGCAGGGTGTTGGAGTTAGCGCACCAAGAAGCAGCTTCGTCCATCATCGTGAGCAACCATATAGTCGATCCTCTGCGCTCCCAATTGAGAAGACTTGGGATCGACGACTACATCAACGATGTGCTCGCCTTTGAAAACCGCACTACCCAATATAAATCGATGAGCAAGGGAGAGCGGCTTCGTCTATACATGCAGAAAAACAACCTGAAGCCGGCGTCAACCTTCATCATCGGCGATATGCCGGTCGAAACGGATATCGCGCGCAATCTCGGACTCGTAAGCATATCCATTACCGGTGGATTTGTTTCGGAGTCGCGCTTGCGCGCGGCGCGTCCTGACTACACGATTAACAACCATCATGAGCTGTTACCAATCTTACAAAGGCACGGGTTTTTTCGGAATGCATAAATCATGATTGGCGAGGAATCATCACCCAACGTCGCTCCTAAAACGGCGAAGCAGAGAATAGGCCTTATCGGAGCTGGACGCATGGGAACCGGTATCGGTATCAGCCTATTGCGTCACCAAATCGAGCTGCATATCAAAGCGAACAAAACTCGCTTCGGTGCGGATCGCTTGACTGGTGCAGGTGCCCATGAACATCCTTCGATCGCCGAGTTGGCGCGGCATGTAAACGCCGTCGTGTTATCCTTGCCTTCCAGCCGCGAGGTTGAGGCAGTATGCCTTGGGCAAGATGGGCTGTTCGTCCATATGCCCCGAGGAGGGTTGATAATTGACTGCTCGACGTCTTATCCTGCTTCAACGGTCGCACTGGCTGAGCAGGCGCAAAAATGCGGCCTAAGCTTTATGGACGCTCCAGTAACGCGGAGCCCCGAACAAGCAGAGCTAGGCCTTCTCAACGCGATCGTTGGATCGAATGAAAAGCTTTTTCCTGTCGCTGAGGGCATTCTTGGTGCGTTTTGTGAGACCGTTCTTCATGTCGGAGATGTCGGACAAGGTCACAAGCTCAAGCTTGTTTACAACAGCATGACTATGGGGATAGCGGCGGTAGCCGCGGAGGTTTGCCAGTTTGCGTGCGGCCTTGACGTCGATCTCGTAACACTCCGCTCTCTGGTTAGTCGGGGCTCCACCAATAGCGGAATATTTCAAGCCTTCGTGTCCTTTTTGTTAGGCGAGAAACCCGATGTTCTGGCAATCTCAATCGCGAATTCCGCAAAGGATATTGAGTGCGCTGTGCGCCTGGCAGGCGAGAGCGCAGTTCCGGTGCCGGTCTTGGCTGCCGCCGCACACAAATTAAATGTCTCAGTTGTTGCGGGCAAAGGCGAACTCACACTACCTCATCTGTCTCGCCCATGAGCTCCTCGGCCTATTCATAGCAATCGAGAGCGGGCTCTAACCGCGGAGCGAGTGCAGATCGTCGTTATGGAGAGGTGTAGCTGGCGGGGCCGCGGCCCTCTATCGGTCTGCGCATTTTCATCGATGCAGTGTACGCATCCGGGCAACCCTACGATTACCCACATTTTTTGAGGTGTACTGTGCCGAAAAACTTGAGTCGCCAGAAACGCTTGTGATTCTTTGACGGGTACCTGATTCGAGAAGAGGTGCTCTATGGACTGACTTCACGCGCGCGGGATGAGAAGGCGGATCGGTTGACGTCTGACGCGGTGACCTGGTTTGACCGTGAAGCAGCGCTTTGCGAATTCCATGACACTCGGCTTGGCGAGAGAATTCGCATGCTGCTGAAGCAGATCGGCGGAGACATCGGACAGAGCATTCCGATGGTGTGCCAAGACTGGGCTAATACCAAGGCGGCCTATCGTTTCTTTCTCCAATGAACGAGTAAGCGAGGCCGACATCCTGTCACAGTGCCGGCCTTTGGCATGAGTTGCATCGTGTCGAGACATGATGCATCCGCGCCACGTCCGCGTTTCACCGTATTGGCGACCGGCGCGAGTACATCTGATTGGCAGCTTCATTCCACGAGGCGACCTAAGTGCGGCAAGGCCGCCGCTTTTGTTGACCAGGCGATTGCCGGCATCTGAGCCGCTTCGCGCGAGAAGATCGGTGCTTTCCCGGTACGACGTTTGGAATTGTGCGAACGGATTGTCGGGCGGAGGGAGCTCCAGCCACTCGTCGTCGTACTCGGGACGGTCGTGCTCGAGTCCGTAGTCGAAATCTTCGACCACGTGGTGGGAGCCGGTGTTGGTTTCCTGATGGTTCTCGACGCCCTCCGGATACTCCCAGACCCTAGGGAAAGTCTTCCCAATTCCGGATGCTTAATAACGGCTTCATGGTGGAGCTCCGGTCCCATCTGTCGCTCGTCGCTGCAAACGGCGTTCCAGTCCAGCAGGTCCGAATCGATTTCGTGTATCTCGCCAAAACGTCGATGTCTGATACGGGCGGTTCCATTGCAGTAGACGTACATCACCAGCGATTTCCCGACTCTTTCCGATGGCATCATACCATCGGAGCGCGCCCGCGGTCGAAGCGGATTGTCGATCGCCGATAACCGACGAAGGAGTGCACGACCGGCGTCGAGCAATGGACAGGAGTCGGATCCCGCGCCCAACATACGGCCATGAAGAAGGTCGTGAAAAGCGATGTCATCGGACAGCAGGGAATGTCCCTCATCGAGGGAATCGTTCTCTTGGAGTTCATGTTCTATCCGACCGGCGGCGTCGAAGCGGAGATCGACGGCTTCATCGAGTTGCGTGACGCCGAAACGGGCGAGGTCGCAACTGGTAGTGTCCAGTATCTTTCGCACATTGATCAGGCGACGACTCCGGTCTCAGAGAGTTGCTGCTGATAGAGCGGTCGCATATTCATGTAGCATTTGGTCGACCACGCGTTCCGGCAATGTGCCGCAGCCGTGCCACTGCCAAGTTGAGACAGGATTGACCGTCAGGAAAGGCGCCGATGACACGGGTTCGTCGCCGGATCTCCTTCATGATGCGCTCGAGCGGATTGTTAACCGGTATGAGGATGGCGCGGTCACTGTTTCCGCTACTGGCTTTTCGAACTGGTGGCATATGCTGCGAGTATCCGGGATAGAGGCTCCGGGAGCACGAAGGTGCGGGCGGCCGGTTCGTACGATGAGCTGCGAGCTCGTTTTGTTAGGTGGCCGCCTCTTACGACTCGCCCGGTTGCGCCGAGAGCGCGAATCCGTAGTTGTCGTGTCGCCCGCCGCTCTCGTTATCAACGTGGCGGGTAGGAAAGACGGACATGCGACGCGTAATCGGAATGGATATCCACCGCACCTTCTGGGAGGTGGCGATTTGGGAAGGAGGCGTGCTGCGGCACGCAGGCCGGGTCGACATGACCCGCGTGGCACTTGAAGGCTTCGGGAGGACGCCTAAGCCGACGGACGAGGTCGTTCTGGAAGCGACTGGCAATAGCATGGCAGCGTCGCGCGTACTGTCGCCTTTCGTCGCCCGGGAGGTGATCGCCAACCCGCTGCAGGTGAAGGCGATCGCCCATGCGCATGTGAAGACCGACAAGGTTGATGCAGGCACTCTCGCGAACCTTTACGTCGCGGGCTACTTGCCCGAAGTGTGGACGCCGGACGCGGTTACCGAGCGATTGCGCCGGCTGGTGGCGCGGCGTTACCAGATTGTACGTCGTCGAACACGCGTAAAGAATGAGGTGCATGCGATCCTTGCGTCGCATCTTGTTCCGAAGTGCCTTCACTCTGACCTGCTCAACCAGCGCGGCCGAGTGTGGCTTGCACGGCAGGTCGTGCCGGCAGATGAGCAGCCGGCACTTGAGCGGAATATCCGTGAACTCGATCGGCTCGCCGAAGACCAGGCGGAGTTGGACCGCGAGATCGCACTGAGTGTCATGGGCGACAGTCCCGTGCGAAGGCTGATGACGATCACGAGCGTCAACCTAACGGTGGCCGTCGGCATCATCGCGGCGGTCGGCGACGTCACGCGAGTCAAGAGCCCACAGAAGCTGGTGAGCTACTTCGGCCTGAATCCACGGGTACGCCAGTCGGGCCTCGGCGCTGCCCATCATGGGCGCATCAGCAAGGTTGGTCGCAGCCACGCGCGGGCGATGCTGGTCGAGGCGGAATGGGGTGCTGCAAAGAGGCCTTGTTCGTTCGCATCAGGGCGAAGCGGGGGCATCAGATCGCGGCGGTCGCGCTTGCCCGTAAGCTCACTGTCCTATGCAGGCATCTGCTGACCAAGCAGGAAGACTATCTTTGGGCGCGGCCGGCTCCGGTGGCGAGCAAGATGCGCGCCATGGATGGAGGCTCAGGCGGGGCGGCCGCAGAAGAAAGGCAATCGCCGGGGGGACCACTTACGCCTATAACGTCAAGTCTCTGCGCGACCAGGAACGTCAGGTCGCCGAACTCGCCGAGAAGAGTTACGTACGATTTGTAACGTACTGGAAAGTATGTCCGCCGAGGGCGCGGCGCGCGGACGCCTCAACCCGATAAGGCTTGAATAGGCTGCCTGGCCGCGCTTCCAGCCGACACGCCGCTCTTCGCCACGAGGTCGCCCGCGCCAACCGCGGCGCGGCTCTCTTGGGTATGAATGGCCTTGAGCATGTGGCTCACCTCGCGGACCCGGGTCGACGGCACGAGGCTGAAGACATTGCGATAAAAATGCACCATGCGGCGCTGATAGCGTACCCCCCGTAGTAATCCGTAACGCTTTCGGCAAGACCTCGGCAGGCATCGGAAACCACCAACTGCACGCCCTTGAGACCACGATCGACGAGATGCCGCAAAAACGATGACCAGCCGGACTTGCCTCCGTGGCACCTTCACAGATGCCGAGGATCCCCCGGAATCCCTCGGCATTGACGGCCGAGGCCATCAGCAGCGACACGTTGCGAACTTCACCGGCCCAGCTGCGCTTCATCACAATGCCATCGAGATAGAGATACGGATGCTCGTCCTCGATCCTGCGATTCCGCCATGCCTCGATCTTGGCATAGATCTTCTTGTTCAGGTTCGACACTGTGCTCGGGCTGACCCGGGTGCCCCACAGCGCCTCCGTGATGTCTTCGACCCGGCGAACTGAAATCCCGGCCAGATACATCTCGATCAGCGCCTCCTCAACCGAGCTCTCCCGCCTCTGGTAGCGCTCGATAGTCGCCGTCTCGAAGGTTTGCCGCCGTAGCTTCTGGCCTTCAAATTGACGTCGCCCGCCTTGGTTTGCAGCGTTCGTTCGTAGCTGCCCGCCCGCGTGTCCTGCTGGGCCTGGCTCCGCTCATAGCGTCCGACACCGCACAGCAGGTCCGCTTCGGCCTCCAGCATGGCATTCAGCGTCTCTTCTACCGTTCCGCGGACCATCTCGCCCAGGTGATCGCGAATCCGGGCTTCATCTATCTGGATCACCTGACCCATGGCATTCCCATCGTTCATCCAAAGCTCCTTCATTCTAGAAGAAGCCGTCAGTGCTGAAAGAGCGAAAGATTCTGTACGCAACCTGCTCCTGCGGGTCCAGGGCAAGGCCACTGAGCGCGAACGACTGCAGGTGGAGACCGAGGAAACGTTCGAATTCGCGTGCGCCGACGCTGACATCGAATACTGGACCAAAGGCACGGCTCCCGTCCTGCTGATCGTCGTGGCTCTGAAGACGCGGAAGGCCTACTGCAAATCGCTGAAGGAGTGGTTTGCGGATCCGGAGCGCCGTAAGTCCCGCAGGTCGTCTTCGAGAAGGCGAACCTACCAACGCTAAGGGGTGTCCCAATGGGGCGATCTGAGTACAATAGGACCTATGCTTGGTGGCAGGATTAAGCCGCCACACTAAAAGCGAGGACTACGCATGCGCCCGAATTATCTTTTCGGAATGAGGCAAGCCGCGAGGCAAGCAAAGGCACTCCAAATTCCCGAAATCGCCGCTATCGAGTTTGGCGTCGCTGGCGGTATGGGACTGCTGGAGATGGAACAAGTCGCTGAGAGTCTTCAGGCTGAAACGGGAGTTCGCTTCCGACTCTACGGCTTCGATCTGGAAACTGGCTTGCCACCCTCTGACGATTACCGAGATCTGCCATACCTCTGGCGCGCCGGTTTTTTCAAAATGGATAGGGCTAAATTGGAGCGTCAATTAAAGCGCGCCACCCTGATAATCGGCAACGTCGGCGAGACGGTTCTGGCGTTTATCGAACGCTATTCGCCACCTGTTATCGGCTTTGTGTCTTTCGACCTCGACCTCTATACAAGTACTAAGCCGGCACTAAACCTTTTCAACTCTGCTGCATCTCATTTTCTACCACGGACCTTCTGCTACTTTGACGATATCGTCGGTGATCTTGATGAAGTACACTGCGAATGGGTTGGGGAACTTCTGGCAATCCGGGAATTTAACGATGCTCACGCAGCGCGGAAAATCGCAAAGATAAACGGTCTGTCTTGGAAGTTTGGCGCACCAACGCAGTGGCATGACCAGATCTTTGTGTTGCACCTGTTCGATCACCCCGCCTACAAGCAATACATCAATGAGCGGACGGACTGGCAACTGCCCCTACCAGAATAAGTTAGCTGGTCCCGGCCTTGCGGCAGATCTCCGCCACCGCAACCCCGTCACTGCCCTGCTTCAGGATGAGCGCCTTCTGGGCGTCCGAAAACTTCGAAGCCTTCATCGTCCTTCGCTCCTCCCAGCCAGGGAACCGGTGCGAAAAACTCTAGCCAAAAATGGTCCAGTTTGCCGGCCTCAGATCAGAAGATGGACGGGCAAGGTTCACGGAAGAGCAGGTTATCGCAGTGTTGAAGGAGCATGAGGCTGGAGCGACGACAGCAGGCCTGGCTCGCAAACACGGGTCTCCGAGGCGACGATCTACAATTGGAAGGCCAAGTTCGGCGGCATGGAAGTCTCCGAAGCCAAGCGGCTGAAGCGCTCGAGGAAGAGAACGCGAAGCTGAAGAAGCTGCTGGCCGAGCAGATGCTCGATGCGGCGGCACTGCGCGAGCTTTTGTCAAAAAATGTATGGTTCACCCCGTCCGTGTAAGGGTTCGTAACAACGAAAATGACACTTCCAGTTGCATAAATGTATCCGGCCTCTCGTGAGTGGACTGCTGTTGCAGCCAGGCCATGATGAGATCTGCGCACGCCGTTCCCAATAAATGGTTCGGGCACGAAGCCCGTTTTTTGCACAGGCCTTACGGCATGTTGATCCACTGTTTCGTCATCACTGTTCCCGAGCCATGCAATCGAAGCCAGCGTCAGGTGAAAGCAGGATCTCTGCGTTCGTAGAGAGCTCAAGACCACCCAGACAATGCGTGCGGATTCCGAGATGATGGTGCGCACCGTACCGACTTGATGGCGCGCAGGGTTCCGAAATGATCGCGCCCAGCATTCCGAGCATTTTCCGCGCAGCATTCGGATTTGATCGCGCGCAGATTCGGATGGTGTGAGGCCCGATCGTTGGGCCAATTCTCCGGCTGGAAGCAGCTGGGAGGATTGGATGCCGACGAGGAGGGTTATCATGCGCCAGGTGCGCGAGATTGTGAGGCTGAGCCTTGCATCGGGAGGCGTCCGACGCGATGACCTGGTTTGATCGTGAAGCAGCGCTTTGCGAATTCCAGGACGCTGGACTTGGCGAGAGAGTTACATGCTACTGAAGCAGATCGGTGGAGACATCGGCCAGAGCATTCCGATGGTTTGCCAAGACTGGGCGAATACCAAGGCGGCCTATCGTTTCTTTTCCAATGAACGAGTAAGCGAGGCCGACATTCTGTCTGGTCTCTTTAAATCGACGCGGGAACGTATCGCGGCTGCGAAAGGTCCTGTTCTTGTCCCGCATGATACGACCGAGTTCACCTATCAAAGAGAGCGCCCGGATCTGATCGGGATGATTAAGCGCATCCCCAAAAGCAACTCCCGAAGATTGGACGGAAAACCCAAACGTACACGACATGCGGAATATTGATGCATTCGAGCTTTGCGGTGACCCTCGAGGGGCTTCCACTGGGGCTCAGCGCCGTGAAGTTCTGGACCGAAAGAAGTTCAGAGGGGGCGCCGCGCTCAGGCGCGAGGTCAACCTGACACGGATCCCCATTGAAACCAAGGAGAGCATTCGGTGGCTGGAGAACCTCAAACAATCCACGGAGCTTTTCGAGAAGCCACGCAGTGCATCCATATCGGTGATCGTGAGGCCGATATTTATGACTTGTTGTGCGCCGCCCAAGAGGTTGGAACGCATTTCTTGGTAAGGACCTTTGTCAATCGCCTGGCAGGCGATGGCGATCATACCGTTGCAACGATAATGGACGAGGTCGTGGTCAAAGGCCTCCACCGGATCGAAGTCCAGGATAGCAAGGGCAATCCAGACCAGTCTGTTCTTGAAATCCGGTATCGTAAAATCGGTACTTTGCTACCGATCGGCAAGCAGTCGCGGTATCCAACTTTGACTATGACAGTGATCCACGCTGATGAAAGAGGAGCGCCAAAGAACAGAAAGAAGATTGAATGGAAACTCCTGACCGATCTTCCAGTGCAATCGGCGCAGGGCTGCGATCGAGAAACTCGAATGGTATTCCCTGCGATGGAAGATCGAGGTCTTCCACAAGATACTCAAATCCGGCTGTAGGGCAGAGGAGGACTCGCAACTGCGGACTGCTCAGCGATTGACGAATCTGATCTCGGTATTCTGCATTGTGAGCTGGCGCATTTTTTGGATGACGATGCTTAATCGTTCAGCGCCAAATGCCTCACCGGATTTGTGCTGACCAAGGCTGAAAGCCAATTGCTTGATCGGCTCGTCGAAGACAAGAATCCAGTCGACACACAACGAAAGACATTGTCGCATTATCTTATCAAGATCGCCAGGCTCGGCGGCTATCTCGCCCGCGCCAACGATCCGCCACCAGGGAATCTGATCATATGGCGCGGATTATCGCGATTCATCGATATCGCAACGGGAGCGAAACTCTGACTCAAAAAATGTGGGTAATCGCAAGCATCACCGGACGGATACCATCAAGCTTGGCCCACGGCGAGTTCGGGCGCCTTTCGGCCGAGGGCAGGCTGCTCGTCAGCCGCGCCAAACGCAGCATTGCCGCTAGCGCGCAGAACGCGCCGGTCGCGATGAAAAAGAGCGGCCCTCGCAGGACTCTGGATACTGCACAGTCTTAGATGTTGTATTTCGTGTGGACGGTAAACGATACTATCCCGGCCTCGGGCGCGTGAGCCGTTAGGCCGAAGCGGGCTAAGAGAAGAGCTACCGACCTCGATGCTTGTTCTTCCGGGTTCTGATCAATCGCCAGAGCAACGACGCCGGTCTTCATCATCTGTCTGACCTCGTCGCTAAGGTCGTGCGCGATCACGATTGGTGCTCTGGCCAACCACGGTGCCACTGTGTGGGCAAGCCCATTTTTTGATCCCGCGACGTAGATACCGCTGACAGCATCCTCGGACATTCCTTTAGGGCACTCATCGCTCTCCATTATCTCGACGTGTATCGGAGAAGAAAGTTCTGCCTTCACACCGTCTCGAAATCCACTAATCCTAGAGGCCTCCGCTCGGTATTTCAGATCGGAGCAGACCGCTAAGTAGATTCCCCGATTGACCATCCGGGACATGAAGAATGCCGCAGCTCGTCCGGCTCCGTAGTGGTCAATCCCGACGTAGGCCAACCGTGGTGTCGTCGGCAGGTCTGATCCGAGAGTAATGACAGGGGTCCCCGATGAGGTCACCGAGGCAATCGCATCTATCATTTGATCTGTCTCGGGTCCGTACACTATCACCGCGTCTGCCTTGGCCGCGCGAATCAGACCCGGGACCGCTTCCGCATGCCGCTCCTCGAATAGGACGCGTTCGATCACAAGGGATTTTGTAGTTTGCGCGATTTGGCTTTCAAACGCTCGGGCAAGCCGCAACAGAAGGGGCGTCCTTTGCGAAGGCATTATTACCTTGACTCGAAAGAGCCGACGATGGGGCGATGGAAGAGTCCGACTGATCCCCAGCTGACGAGCAGCTTCGATGACTTTCAGCGCCGTCTTCGGGGATACATTAGCTCGTTCATTGAGGACGCGATCGACCGTTGCAATTCCGACGCCAGCGAGCTTGGCTACCTCGTTCAGCCCAGGTTTCATTCGCTTCGGCTTTCGTTTTGCGGTATGTTTGTTGACGATAGCCCATCGCAGGTCAACACCGCACTTCGCACCAAGATGTCATGGATGCACAGGATTATAACTGATGACTGAGCGATGCAGAATAGTCATCGTTGGAGGGGGGCACGCCGGCGGCAGATTGGCGCAACTCTTGTCTCGCGGCCCCGATCGCGTCCACGTGACCCTCGTCGGGGCCGAGCCTATCTATCCCTACGAACGACCTCCGCTATCTAAAGGAGTTCTCCTGGGCACCAGCGGGCTCGATGACTGCGTGTTGTGGAAGCCTAACGACCCAGTTTGGGAGCGTGTAGAGACCCATCTCGGCGTCGCCGTTGAAGATGTTGATCGCGTCCGGAAAAACATCCGACTTAGCGACGGTAAAGTGATTAGATACGATCGATTGGTTCTCGCTACCGGCTCTCGAGTTCGCGGGTTTCCGGTGCAAGGAAGTCAGCTCCGCGGCGTCTTTAGCCTTCGAAGTTACGCCGATGCTCAAACCGTTTCTAAGTACTTCCTGGCATCAAACCGAGTGGCCGTCGTTGGTGGCGGATTTATCGGCCTCGAAGTCGCGGCGGCCGCCGCACAGCGCGGCATCCAGCCACGAGTGATCGAAGCTTCCGACCGACTGCTTTCTCGCTTGGTGCCGCGACTGGTAGCAGATCGCCTTGCCGAGACGCACCTCCACGCTGGTGTGCAATTGACGTACGGGGCCATGGTCGAGAGGTTCGTTTCCAATGGCCATGGTAGCCTAAAGCGCGCTGTTCTCAGCAATGGAGATGCTGTTGACTGCAGTGTCGCCGTCGTTGCCGTTGGTGTTGAACCTGAGATATCCCTTGCGATTGGCGCCGGCTTGGAGATCGACATTGGTGTAATAACTAACGAGCAGCTGCGTACCTCTGATCCCAACATATTCGCCTGTGGCGACATTGCCGCCTTCTGGCATCCACTTTACCAACGGCATATACGTTTGGAGTCGTGGCAAAACGCGGAGGATCACGCAAGAATCCTAGCCGCCGTACTGCTGGGCGAAGAAGTTACGGCGCCGTCAGTCCCATTCTTTTGGTCTGACCAGTACGACCTCTCCCTTCAAATAATGGGGTTACCTCATCTCGGTACGTCGACAAGGCGAAAACCGACAGCGTCTGGAAGCGCGATCTTGCTTCACTGCGACGCACTTGAACGACTCGTCGGCGCGACCGCCATCGGACCCACGGCGCTCATCGGGCGAGAGCTGAGAAAAATGCGTCAGCTGATTGCTTCACGCGCTATCTGCAACTCTGTCACGCTTGACGGAGCCGAGTTAGAGGTCGTTGCGGGTTAAGCCCGTCGAGGTACCAAAACGGTGACCGCTCCATCCTCGATTCTCACCTCGTACGTGCGCAGGTTTATGCATACCGGAGCGCCAAGTGCCTTTCCCGTCATATAGCTGAACCGTCCAGAGTGACGGGGGCACTCCACCGTGTGGCCCTCAACATAACCATCGGACAGGTGGGCGTGTTCATGAGTGCAAATATCGTCTGTTACGAAGATTTCGCCCTTCGGGGAGCGAAATATTGCGTATGAATGCCCGTCAAACTCCCAGCGACGAACGTCTTGAAGCCGAATATCCTCTACCTTGCACGCAAACACCCATGTACGAGCGGTGTCGTCAACCATCTTCAAATCTAGGCTCATGTTGAACTTCTCTTCCCTCTTTAGAATATGCTGAACGTCTGGCGCCATCACTTTTGCACCTGACATCGAACCCTTCGTCGATCGATCCGGCGGCAAAGTCGGGCTATCATTAGGTCGACTTCTAGTTCTCCCGCGTACCCGTCGACCTCATTGCACCTTTGGATCTTCTCAATAGACCATGTATGCATGCGCCGCTTCCGGCCGGGCCCCCCAAACCGATGTCGACCAAGATCCCAGCGCTCTCATAGCTCAAATCAACAGAAAGAGGCCATCTGGATCAGCACACGAAGCGTGTATCGACGATACAACAAATCGCGATCGCCTTGATCTGGACACCTACATCTGCAGTCTACAGTTTGCAGTCTTCAGCAGCGGAGCAGTAGTGGGCTGTAACGTTTCCTGAGTTCAAGCGCTGTCGTTGTGCTCTACGCGTTGTCTTCCAGGTGGGCTCCAGACTTGTCCCAAGCCTTCCTGACGCATTCTCGAAGCATCAGGGCTTCGCTCCAGCGATCCGTTGTATCTTCACCATCTCGACCGGTTATCGCGTACGGCCGCGGCCCCAACTCGCAAGTAAACGCCAATGCCTCTCCGTCCGCCGCGCGCCGGCGCCAACTCCGAAAGCCGTAGCCCCACCACTCTAAGAACTGGTCGAGCCACATTTGGTGCTGCGGGAAGCTAATCTCGATTTGTATTTGCTCGCGGCTTGCTACCCTACCGTGGAACGCCCAACACCTATCCAAAACTTGATGGATGTGGCTGTTATTCTCCTCGGTAATTGGCCATGAGAACTCGCGCCCAACAACGAAGTGCGAAATATCCCCCAGCAGCTTGAGATCGGGGATTCGTTCAAGTAGATCGAGTGTAAAGAACAGGTCGGTCGTCATCCGGTCGCGATGTGTCTCTATATAGACGGGAAAATCGACCTCCTCGGCAAGCCGCAGCCATCCTTCTAAAAGCGGGATGCAATCATCCAAGCGACGTGGCCGTACATCTGGTTGAATCTCAAGATGATGAAGACCGAATTCCGTTGCATTTTCGAGCACTGGCTTGAGCTCATCGATGGTCTTCGGAAAACACTGGCCTTCGGCTGTCAACCCGTTCGCCTTCAACAGGCCATGCAGCTCGCGTACGTACTCCCGGCTCCGCCAATCTGCGCTAACGCCGTCATAGCCGGCATCTTTGATCATTCGGATGTTTTCCTCAAGCCCGCGTTCTGGCTCCGTCGCGCTTCGCAATTCCATGGCCCAAAGCGACTGAAAGAACAGGATGGTGTTCATGTAGTGTCTACCTTCGAACTGCTGAGAGAGCGGCTTCATGCGTTGAGTGGGCGTTGACGGCATCTGACTGCAAGAGCTTTCTCAAATCGTAGCTTGGGTCCTGCAGGACGGAAGGCGACGGGCGAAGGCGCCTCTCAATTATCGAGGTCGCGACTCGGACGATCTTTGCTACTTGCGATAGGCTACCGAACGCCGCCGTGGCCTCTAGAACGCCAAATCTGTCTAGGAGAAACGTTACTATACCCCCATCGTCTAAACTACGATTTACCTCGACCTGCGATTTGTTCGGAATGCCAGCAACTTGGAATACTTTGTCGAATTGATCAGACCACATCCATGGAACTGCCCTATAGGAAACCTTTCGTCCCAAAATGTTCAACGCGGCAGTGCCCCCCTGGTCCAGCGCATTCTTCCATGCCTCCAATCGTATCGTGTCTTTACCCGTCGACGCCGGATATCTTGCTGCGTCTCCGGCGGCGAAGATCCGAGAGTCTGCAGTTTGGAGGTATTCATTGACGAGAATGCCGTCGTCAGTGGCAAGGCCAGCCTTCTGCGCCAATTCAACGTCGGGATCCGCGCCAACAGCAACCAGAACTGTGTCGGCTACGAATTCCTGTCCTGATCTGAGTCGCACGCCCTCGACCATGTCGCAACCAATGATCGCCTCCACGTCCGCTCCGAGGAAAACCTTGGTGCCGTTGGAACGATGCAGTTCTAAGATTCTATCGGACGTCGAGATCGGCATCACGCGAGACAGCAGAGCGGGTGCCTTTTCCAAAACTGTTGTGTCAACACCTCTTGCCCGGGCAGACGCCGCGACTTCCAATCCGATCAGTCCTCCGCCGATAACGACAAGCCTTCGTGCCGGCATCAATCTCTCTCGGAGAACGGCGGATTGATCCAACGACCGCAGCGCGATCACTCCCTTCGAGCCGACGCCAGGCAACTGCGGAAAACGCGGTTTTGCTCCTGTCGCGAGCAGGAGGTAGTCATACCGAAAACGATCTCCTCCAGCGAGTGTAACGCTCTGTGCGTCCCGGTCGATTGCTTCCGCTCTGACCCCAGAGCGGAAAAGGATTCCGTTCTGGTCAAGCCAACCTGGGGCAAGAGCCGCTACGCCGCTGAAGCTCTCCTCTTGAGTAAGGACTGACTTGGACAGAGGCGGACGCTCATAAGGGGCGGACCGTTCCTCCGTTAGGAGTACAATCTCGTCGGACCACCCATGCTCCCGTAGTGCGCGAGCTGCACTCGTCCCAGCATGTCCAGCACCAACTATGACAATTCTTCGAGCCATCACATCAAGTCCGAACTGTGCGAGCTTGGAGGTTAGTCGCCGACATCTGATTTAGGCTATTCTGAACCTGATGTTTTTCCATCATGTTTACGATTCGTAGACTCGCTCGTGTGCGGGGCGCCCCGAGTCGGCGGCCTGCCGGCGTAGGATCAACGCCATGTAGTGTGGCGTGTTCGCCGTCAGCGCCTCTGAGACCAGGACTTCACGAAGGAGGATTTCTGGTTCATCGTTGCCGTACGGAGCGAAGTTGAAGCAGAAATCCGGGCCGGACAAAGCCCCGGCAGAACAAGTGCTGAAGGACAACCGACGCCAGGCACCTCGGCAGTATTCAGCGGAAAAGAATATCCGTATCGTGTTGGAAGGATTTGCGCGACGAGGAGAATATCTCCGAGCTGTGTGGCCTCGATGTATTATGGCCGGTCCAAGGAGTTCCTTGAGGCTGGCAAACGCCGCCTTGGGGGGCGACACTGCCCGCTCAGCCACGTCCGGCGAGGTCAAGGATCTTCGTCGTGAAGCCTCCGAATTGAAGGAGGTGGTCGCCGATCGTACCCTGGAGAACCGCTTACAAAAAAGAGTTGAGCGCGGCTGGGGAGGACGAGGCATGAGGTATCCTGCGTTCGCGAAGGCCGAGATCATCGCGCTGGTCGAGCAATCACCATCTGCGTGCCAGACGCACGCTCGAGAAGCTCGGCATCCCGCGAGCCGCATTTTATCGGTGGTACGATCGCTACCGTGCGGTTGGCGTTGAGGTACTGGCTGAGTATCGCTCGAAGTCGGACATGGTCTGGAATCGGGTTCCTGACGAAGTCCGCGGTCAGATCATCGATCTGGCGCTGGAGATTCCCGAGCTGTCGCCGCGCGAGCTGGCGGTGCGCTTCACCGATGACAGAAAGTACTTAGTCTCCGAGGCGCTGGGTCTATCGGCTG
The DNA here is from genome assembly GCF_004114975.1 of Bradyrhizobium guangdongense. Lineage (NCBI taxonomy): Bacteria > Pseudomonadati > Pseudomonadota > Alphaproteobacteria > Hyphomicrobiales > Nitrobacteraceae > Bradyrhizobium > Bradyrhizobium guangdongense. Next base: position 27,031 of record NZ_CP030052.1, on the reverse strand, counting down.
CTGAAGGCGCACGACCTGATCACCAGCCCCGCCTATGAGGTGATCAAGACGGCCAACGAGTTCAAGGACAAGACCACGGCGATCAACCAGCTCTGTCAGACTGACTTCGCCTACCTCAAGATCACCGGCTGGGGCTGGTATTATCTGTTCACTGTGCTCGCTGACTTCTCGCGTTATATCGTGGCGTTGAGGATGAGCCCAACCATGTGCGCCTCCGACGTTACGGCCACGCTCGACCGGGCGCTTGTCGCCTCAGGCCTGGAGTACATCAATATAAAGCAGCGGTCACGGCTTCTCAGCGACAACGGATCAAGTTACGTCGCGGATGATCTGGCCACCTGGCTCAAGGGCAAGGACATACGGCCTGTGCGCGGTGCGCCAATCATCGCCAGACCCAGGGCACTGGCATCAGACCTTGAAGAACCGCATCTTGCTGAGCGCATCAAGCGCGAGACCATCGCAATCCGTCGCTTGCGGCATCGACTGCAGGCAGCTTAACCTCTAGCCCAAGATGATCCGGAGCCTCCCTTCTCGAAATGCATGAGCGGTCTCAAATTATCTGACGACGGACACAACGCGAACATTGCGGCGCCGTGGTCGAAGTTGGCGAAGAGTTCGGCCGCGGCGGTGAAGGTCGTGTGGTCCGTTGTGAGCAAGACGCCAAAGTTCGTCGCCGGTGGCGCAGCCCTCAGCGTACAACGGTTCGCTGCTAATAACGCGAGCGACCGGTTCGCGGCGAAGTCGTTCACCTCGAAGTGGCGCCCGGCGCAATCCGTTGTGGCCGCTCAGATGCTGCATCGCGGTTCGAAAGGCAGTGATGTCTGGTGTACCGGTGTTTCGATAGCGAGCACGCTAAGTTGCATCAGTTGCCGATCTGCAATCTATACTCTCGACCGCTATACGTAGCGTGCAGGGGAGCAAACGAGCCGTACAATGACGAGCGTTTAGCGGCCGTGGCGACAATGCAGTAAGCCGTAGCTCGACATTTTGATGGATTTCAATCAACCTAACCATCGAGCCATCCAACGCTCTGCCATATACTGAAGAAAATATAGGGGTGGATTGCGCGCCAGGAGGAAGCGATGATGGAGGAAACTAAATTCGGCCGTCGCGACGAGTTTGGTCACTACGCGCCTAAGGAGCTCATCAGTTATGGGCCGTTGTTCACGTTGCCTCCGAAACCTATGGCGGTGATAAAGTGGTTGCCAGGGTACTTTTTGCCTTGGAACCTGCTGCTTATCGTGTTCGGGATCGGTTATTGGCTCTTTCTTGCGCCGTCTCTTGAACAAATGAAGACACTCGAGATCGGCTGGGTACTTTATCTCGTTCTCCTCAACTATGCCATCGTCGTCCTTTGGTATGGCGCCTGGCACTCTTGGCTCTACGTTTTGCGACGGCAGGAGACGCGCTTTAAGTACAACCCGCGTTGGCCCACGGCCAGAGCTACTGTTTTCGTCTTCGGCAAACAGGCTTTGGACAATATTTTCTGGACGATAACGAGCGGCGTTCCGGTCTTTACAGCATATCAGGTCGCGGCGTTTTATCTTTATGCCAACGGCTACGTGCCTCTCATCACCTTGTCAGACAACCCAATATGGTTCATCGTCCTGCTGTTACTCGTCCCATTCATTCATGAGGTCCACTTTTACGCGGTTCACCGCCTGCTTCATACTCGTCTCCTCTACAAGTACGTTCATTCATTGCACCACAATAATACGAACGTGCTTCCCTGGTCGGGATTAGCGATGCACCCGGTCGAACACATCCTGTATTTTTCTGTCATCGTGTTGATCGCTGTCTTCAATTCACATCCAATACATATGCTTGCCATGGTGATGCGCGCGGGCCTCGCTCCAGCAATTGCCCATACCGGTTTCGATCGAACCGAGCTGGGGGGCGAGCGCACCGTCCCATCTGGAGTCTACGCTCATTATCTTCACCACAAGCTTTTCGAGGTGAATTACGCTGATGGGGCGGTCCCACTAGACAAGTGGTTTGGCAGCTTTCACGACGGCAGCCCTGAAGCCGATGAGCGTCTAAAGCTTCGTATGGAACGGCGTGCTGAAGCTTATGCCAAGAAGGACGCTCGAGCCTGACTGGGTGCTCAACGTACCCTAGAATCCTATTGAAGAACTCAAGCCGCACGGAGAACTCCGCGGCCAAGCACCACGTCAGCAAAGGGGAAACGTTATGATTGTGGCAAGGATTGTTCGTCGCGCATTTCTCGCAGGCGTCGCGGGGATCGCCCTTACAAGTGTAGCGTTCGCAGACGGGCCCACTCCGATTCGAGTTAAGTCGGACGCGCACGCCGAGGTACCGCAAAAGTTTAAGAATCACGCGGTTAAGATCGCGGTTGTCCGCCAGCTCAACACTGGCGACGTGTATCAGGAGTGGATTGCCGGCGTTGAGGCTGAAGCGAAGAAGCTCGGCGTCAAGCTGACGGTCTACAACGCCGACGGCGACAATGCGAAGCAGGCGCTGATGCTGCAGCAGGCCGTAGCCACTCAGCCGGATGCCATCGTCATTGGTTGGGGATTTGGTGATAGTCTGCGCGACGGCATCAAGGCGGCCGCTGACGCCAATATTCCTGTCGTGACCTACTACGTTTCGGTCGAGCCGTCGGACAAGGTCATCACCGTTGATCAGGGCGACAAGCTGATGATGACCGGCATCCTTGGTGCTCTGAAGGCCCATATCGGCGGCGACGGTGCAAAGGCTGACGTCATCTATGTCTATGTGCCAGGCTATCAGGCGCTCGATCTGCGCAACGAAGTCTGGAAGGAATTCTTGAGGGCCAACCCTGGCGTCAATACGGTAGCGACGATCGGCGTCGTCAACGCCAACACTGCCGCCCAGACGGCCGATCAGGCCAAGGCAGCGCTGACTGCCCATCCAAACGTCAAGGCGATTGTCGCGCCGTATGATGAGTTCACCAAAGGCGCATCGCTAGCGATCAGCGAACTCGGTCTGGCGGACAAGGTTAAGACCTATGGCATGGACATCTCAACTGCCGACATCGCGGTAATGACGAAGCCACACAGTCCTTGGGTGGTCACGGCTACCACCAACCAGTCCAATGTCGGCTCGGTCGTACTGCGGGTGGCCGCGGCCAGGATTGCCGGCGACCTCATCGGCAACACGCTGAGCGTGCCGCCGCTGGTTATCACTCAGGAAGAGCTGCGCACGAACAAAGTCGAGAACATCGAACAGCTTGGTGCGGTCTTTCCGGATCTGAAGACGCCGGACGTGGCGAAGGCCCCTTGGATGGATAAGATGAAATGAATCGGTCCACGCAGGAAAGCCTCGCTGGAGGTTGCCCTATGTCCGAGCGAACGAGAGCCCTCGTCGAGTTCCGCAACATCACCAAGCGCTTCGGTGCCACGCAAGCGCTAAAGGGTGTGAGCTTCTCGATTATGCCGGGCGAGACGCTGGGTCTGCTCGGTGCCAACGGCGCCGGCAAGTCCACGCTCATCAAAGTGCTCTCCGGCAATTTCCTGCGCACGTCCGGCGAAATCCTGATCGAGGGCGAGCGGACCGAAATCCGCTCGCCGACCGAAGCGCGTGACTGCGGCATCGCGACCGTTCACCAGAACATCGACGATGCCGTGGTGTTCGGCATGACAGTGGCAGAAAATTTGCTGCTCGACGATCTCTCGACCGCCGACTCGCCCTTCTTTCTCAACCGCCGCAGCGTCATGGACCGCGCGCAGCAGGTGCAGCAGAAGTTGGGCCTCAAGCTACCGCTGGAAGCTCCGGTGGAGGAACTGTCAGCGAGCGGTCGGCAGGAGGTGGCGATCGCGCGCGCCCTAGTGAAGAACCCTAAGCTGTTGATCCTCGACGAGCCGACTTCGACGCTGTCGGCGCGTGAAGCGGAAAAATTGTTCGAGGCGGTGGCGGACCTCAAGCGGCGCGGTATCGCGGTGCTTTACGTCTCGCACCGCATGAGCGAGAGCCAGCAACTATGCAACCGCGCAGTCGTTTTGCGCAATGGTCAGATCGTTTCCGAGCACCAGTCACCGCTCGATACGAATGCGATAGCGACATCAATTCTCGGCGATCTGATCTTGTCGGCGAAACATGTCATCCGCCGCTCGGACCAGGTGCCGGTGTTTGTCGGACGCGGCTTGCGTGTGCGGCCCGATGCGGTGCCCGTCGACCTGACGTTCCGCAAGGGCGAGGTGATCGGTATCACCGGGCTCGTTGGCGCCGGGAAGACCGAGCTTCTGGAACAGATTTACGGTGCTATGCCGCTGGTTTCGGGCAAGATGCTGCTCAACGATCGGCCCTTCAAGCCGCGCGACGCAGCCGATGCGCTGACGAGGGGCGTGGCGATGGTGCCGGAGGAGCGCGCGAAGCAATCGATCTTCCCTGGCGAGGGCCTGGCGAAGCATTGCTCGATCGGCGCAATGGGATTCTTCAGCCGCTATGGCTTCATCGACCTACATAAAGAAGTGGCATTCACCCAGGATATCATCCGTGACTACAACGTCAAGTGTCCCGGCTGGGATGCCCCCATCGAGGCGCTGTCGGGAGGCAATCAGCAGAAGCTGTTAGTCGGCCGCTGGCTCAAGCACGGCTGGTCACTTCTAATTCTTGACGAACCGTTCCGGGGAATCGACATCGGAGCGCGCGGCATCATCTCGGACGCGCTGCGGGCTTTCTCGGAGTACAACTCGGTCGTAGTCTCGTCGTCGGACCCTGAGGAAGTGGTGGAGGTCGCCGACCGCGTACTCATTATGGTCGAAGGAGCGATCGCGGGCGAAGTTATGGCGGATGCGCTCAGCTCCGAAGAGCTTTCTGAAATCATGAGCCGGACCGGTGCAGCTCGGCAAGGCGTAAGTGGGGGCACCCTTCAATGACAATCCAAAACTCGCTCGCGCAGCCGGCCGAGCCTGGATCCACCCGCGGCAGCGCGGAAAAGCTGAAAGTCTTCATCTACCGCTACGGGCTTTTGGCCGTTCTGGTGCTGATGATTCTGTTCTTCTCCTGGCAGCAGCCGTTCTTCCGCACGTTCGCCAATGCAATGTTTATCCTGCAAGCGGCCTCGGTGGTCGCGGTGATCGGGCTTGGCGCCACGGTTTCGATGACGGTCGGCGGATTCGACCTGTCCGTAGGAGCGTCGATGTCGCTTGCGGTGATGGCAGCAACCGCGGCGATGGTGATCGGCGACCTCGGTGGCGCCCCAGCGATTCTGATCGCCGTGGCGGCGGGCGTCGCGGTCGGCCTATTCAACACTTTTCTCATTGTCTACGCCCGCATCCCCGATCTGGTGGCAACGCTCTCCGGCTTGTTCCTCATCAACGGGTTGACCTTGCTCGGCGTCTCGGGCCAGTCGATCGCGGAGGGTATGTCGTTCAACGGCAATGTCGCTCCGGGCAAGTTCTCGCCGCTATTCGGCTGGCTAGGTGGTGGGCGGCTGTTCGGTATCCCAGCGTCAGTCGTGGTCGCAGGTCTGATATTCATCGTCGTCATTGTGCTGCTCAATTACACGCGGTGGGGGCGGGCCTTCTACGCCGTTGGGGGCAATCCGATCGCAGCCGCGGCGGCCGGCATCCGCGTGGCGCGTTATCGCATGGCGGCATACCTGATCTCCGGCGCGTTGGCAGCAATCGCCGGAGTCATGTTAGCGGCCCGCTCCAACCGGGGCGACGTCAATGTGGGCGACGCGTACTTGCTGCAGGCCGTGTCCGCCGCGCTCGTGGGATATGCCGTGCTTGGCGCCAACAAAGCGAATGCCGTCGGTACGCTGGTTGGCGCGGTCTTCGTCGCCACACTAATCAACGGACTGACAATGTTCAATTTCCCGTACTACGCGCAAAGCTTCGTTCAGGGAGTGCTGCTCGTGGTCGCGTTGCTGATGAGTTACACGCTTGGCCCACGCCGCCGTTGAACTTAGTTCTTGGTCGGCGATCTTGTGCGCGGTTGACGAACAAGGAGCTGTTACGCAAGAGATCTCCTCCAATATCCAGGAGGCACACACGGGGCCCGCCGAGTGGCTTCGAGCATAGCCGACGTGAAGCGCCGCGCAACGGAGACCGGCTCGGCTTCGAGTTAACTGCTCACCTACGCGCAGATGCTGTCCAACGACAGCGCGCGGCTGAAGACAGAGGTCCGGAGATTCCTGATGACGGTTCTTGCAGCTTAAAGCCGTCTCGGCGCATTCGGAGGAACGGTACGGAAGACGGAAAACCGTGTGAAGTACTGCAGTGGAGGATTGAAACCTTTGCCCTATCGCGCACTCGAGAACGGTCATTGTGAACCTCGCTAACCGGCGCGTGCACAAGAGATTTCGGAGCCGCCACATCCCAGGACAATCGACTGTCGTTTGACTGCCGAAGCTACGAGGCGTCAGCGTCATAAGTTTGCTAATTGATCCTTGAGGATGACTGCTGCCAGTCCAGCAAATTGGTAGACAACGTGGCTTGAGTACGCCTGACGCGATCCGCGGATCACTTTCTGAACTACCGATTGTTCGACGTTACCCAATCTTACCCAAAGAGAGTTCGGAAAACCGCTTACGACGGAACAGCGGGCGCTAGCCTTGCCGACACTGCGGCCTCTCGAAGAGGAGGGGGCACGAGGTTTACGGGCCAAAGAGCTCACCGGAGGGGAATCATGCCAAGGAAGTACGCTGCTTGTCCGGACCGTTCAGCAAATTTTGCTAGGAAAGCTACCCTTATCTGCTCCACGCTTTTGGCCGGAACGGCCATGGCGCTTACCCACGCCAAGGCAGACGACATCAATTGGCGCCAGTTCGAAGGCGAGTCGATCGTCTGGGCCTCCGATATTCATCCATATGCCGATGCGGTTGCAGCCCAGCTGCCGGAATTCGAGAAGCTTACCGGCATCAAGGTGACGCCGGAGCTTTATCCGGACGATGCGTATTGGAATAAGTTGACGATCCAGCTCAGCACCAAATCACCAAGCTGGGACGTTGTCGGTACGGGCATTCAACCGGCTTGGGATCTTGCGCCCGGTCAATTGCTTGAGCCCCTCGACCGCTATCTGAACGATCCGAAACTTACGGCGGCCGGCTACGATTACAAGGATTTCTTCCCAGCACTACGAGATGCGCTGACTTGGAAGGTCAAGGAAGGCCAGATCGAGCCGGGAAGCGGGCAGGTGTGGGCCATTCCGCATGGCTTCGAGAATATCCAACTGTTCTAACGGAAGGACATCCTCGACAAGTATGGCATCAAGGTCCCTACGACCCCGCCGGAGATGTCCGCGGCATGCGAAAAGCTGAAGGCTGCCGATCCGACGATTACGCCCCTTGGCGTCCGCGGTGTGCGGTTCTGGAGCAGCATCCACACGGCCGCAATCTCGATCGCCAGGTCCTACGGGGTGCACGATTTCACCGTCAAGGACGGTAAGCTCGACACCGGCCTCGACTCACCCGAGTCGATCGCTTTCCACAAGGACTATGTGGACATGATCAAGAAGTGCGCGGCGCCCTCCTTTGCTAACGACAATTGGTACCAGGTGGTCGAAGGCATCAATTCCGGCCGCACAGCCATGGCGATCGATTCCAACATGTTTGGCTTTTGGAACGACGTTGCCGGCAAGCCAGCCTCAGGCAAAATAGCATTTGCGCCGCCCTTGCGTGCTCCGAATGCCAAAAACTTCGAATCCAACATCTGGATCTGGTCTTTGGCGATGAATGCGGCATCGCAAAAGAAGGGAGCTGCGTGGCTCTTCATCCAATGGGCGACTTCGAAGCAAGTGAAGCTCAACGGTGCCGTGGCCGGCAAGCTCGTCAACTCTCCGCGCACCTCGACCTGGACTGACAAGGCATGGCTCGAATACGCGGCAAAGCCTGAATTCAACAACTTTGTCGACACGTTCAAGAGCGTGCAGGACCGGGCAAAGCTGGCCTTTACAGCTCGCGTCGGCTTTGCCGAAGCAATGAATGCCTGGGCCGTTGCCATGCAGAAAATGGTCAACGGAGCTGACGTGAAGGCGACATTGACAGACCTCGCGGCCGAAATCCGATCGACCATGTGAAGTGCCGAGGGGGCGGCGGCGACCCGCTGCCCCTTCTTGCAATTAGAGATGTAGTCATATGGAACTTCGAGGATACGACGCAATCGTGACGCTGCAGTCTTCGGCCAGCCAACTTGCCTCCTCACAGGATCGGCGGATCAAGAGCGCTGAGGAGCCGCGTCTTGACTGGTGGAGCATTGCAGCAATTGCGCCAGCCATCGTCATACTTGTAGGATTTCTGCTTCTGTTCTTCTACGGCGTCTATCAGTCGTTGACTGACCTCAGGTTCGGTCGCCCCTTGGTCCACTTCATCGGCCTCAACAATTACGCGGCGCTGATTAAGACAGAGGATTTCTGGAATAGCATTCGCGCGACGCTGGTCTACTCTGGATCCGCCGTCCTTGCCGAGGCAGCCTTCGGTCTCGCGCTTGCCAAGCTGTTCGCGACCGAAGTCTTCCTGGCCCGCGTGATGCGGCCGGTCATTCTCCTGCCCCTCGTCCTACCCCCGATGAGCGTAGCGCTCATGTGGACGACCATGATGGACCCACAAAACGGGATCATGAATTATCTGTTGTCGCTTGTCGGGATCGGCCGATTTGCCTGGATCTCAGATCCCGTGACCGCAATGTTCTCCCTGGTCCTGATCGACGTATGGACCTACACGCCCTTCTTCGCACTCATCATCTTCGCCGGCCTTCAGGGCATCAATGAAGAGGTGAGAGAAGCCGCGCGCGTTAACGGTGCGAAGGGCTTGGCGACCTTTCTGCACATCGAGCAGCCTCTGATTGCTCCCTACATTCTGATCGCGGCGGTGTTTCGGCTGATCGAGTCTCTCAACCAGTTCGACATCATCTTCGGGACAACCCAAGGCGGGCCCGGCAACAGCACTTCGGTTCTTTCGGTACGTGCCTACATCACCGCGTTCCAGAATCTCGCTTTTGGGCGTGGCGCCGCACTGATGGTGGTCAATTGGCTGATCGTGCTAGTCGGGACGTTCGCCATGGTCAAGCTCTGGCGCTTTGTTCGCCAGCGCGTCAGCTGAAGAGGCCGCGCATGCGCGTCAATCGTTCGACTCCCGCCAATCTGATCCTCAACCTGCTCGTGGGCGTTTGCGCATTTATCCTAGCTTTTCCGCTTATCTGGATATTGATGATGTCGCTGAAGCAGCAGGCCGAAGTCATGACCTGGCCACCGACCTTTCTGTTCTCGCCGACCCTGGAGAATTTTCGCGTGCTGTTTGATGTCGCCCAGGCGGGGGCGACCAGCTATGGCACCATCAAAGTCGATTTCTTGACGCCGATCACCAACAGCGTCGTCATAGCGCTGGGCTCGGTCATCGTGTCTCTGCTCGTGGGCGTGCCGGCCGGCTACGTGCTGGCGCGGCGCGACATACCTCTCAAAGAGGACATTGCGTTCTTCATTCTTGGATTCCGCTTTGCCCCGGTTCTCCTGGTCGTCATCCCGCTCTTCAGCGTATTCCAGACCATCGGGCTATATGACACCTATCTCGGCATGATCTGGGTCTACCAGGTGGTCACACTGCCGATGATCGTCTGGCTGAGCCGCTCCTACATCGAGGACATCCCCAAGGACATCGAGGAGGCGGCTGCCATGGACGGCGCCAAACCCGTTCGCGTCGTGCTGCACATCGTGCTGCCACTGTTGAAGCCAGGACTGATCGGAGCCTCATTGCTCATCTTCCTGCTCGCCTGGCACAATTTTGCCCTCGGTCTAATGCTGAGCTCGACCAAGGCGCCGGTGACGGTCGCTCTGCTCAAGCTTCTCAATCCGGGCGTGCAGTTCTATCCCGTCATGGCGGCCGGGCTCGTCGTGACGATGATCATTCCCGTCATCCTGATCGTCATTGGCCAGCGTCACCTCGAACGCGGCCTCACCTTCGGTGCCGTAAAATGAACACCCGGCCATTGATGTTCTTCGGAACGACGAATCTCGATCTCTGCTTCAACGTCGAGCGACTGCCGACTCCAGGTGAAAGCCTGATGGGCGGCTTGACCCGTTACCCCGGAGGCAAGGGCGCCAATCAGGCCGTTGCTGCCGCCCGGCTTGGCCTCAAGCCACATTTCTACACGCGTCTCGGCGATGACGATGCCGGCCACTGGCTGTTGCAGTCCCTGATGCAGGCCGGCGTTCGCGCAGATGCCATTCAGATCTCTGCGGGCGAGGTCTCCGGTTCAGCCCTGGTCATGGTCGGCGACGACGGCTCGAACATGATCGTCATAGACCCTGGCACGAATTTGAACGTGACACCCGAGATGATCGAGCGCGCGGCCGAGTTCATCGCGCGCGATGCAATCGTTGTTGCGGAAATGGGGATGCCGATCTCGGCCCTTAATCGGCTCTTCGAGATGAAGGCGGACAAGGGTTTTGAACTCATCTTCAAGCCGGCGCCGGTCAGGCCCGGGCTTTCACCGGCCGCGTGGGCAAGCGTTGACTTCGTCACGCCGAACCAGACGGAAGCCTTTGAGCTCACAGGGATCGAAGTCCTCGACTTCCACACAGCCGCGGGCGCGGCCTTAAAGCTTCTCGATCTCGGTCCAGCTGCCGCCCTAATCACCTTGGGCGCGCAGGGCGCTTACTATGCCGACAAGAAGCAATCTTTTTCTCTGCGCGCCTTCCCGGTGAAGGTCGTGGATACCACGGCCGCAGGGGATGCTTTCAATGGCGCCTTCGCCGCTTCATTGGCTGAGAGCCTGCCCTTGAGGGAAGCCGTACGAAGGGCGCTCGCGGTGGCAGCCCTGTGCGTGACGCGCCGCGGTGCTCAAAGCTCGATGCCGAGCCGCGAGGCGGTTGGCGAATTTCTGCAATCACAAACGATCCTGGAGTTGGAATGACTGAACAGTTCTCAGTTTCGGATAGAACGGTGCTCGTAACCGGAGCCGGTGGAGGCATCGGGTCGGCCATTGTTTCAATGCATTCCGGGCGGGAGGGGCGAATGTCCTTGCCACCGATGCTAATCTCGCAAACCTCAGGGAGACCTTGGCTGGCCTGCCCCATGGCAACGGCGTACTGCCAATGGCGATGGATGTCGCGCGGGAGGACGATGTCGCAAGGGTGCTAGATGAGATTGCCAGACGTTTCGGCCGGCTCGATGTGCTGGTGAATAACGCCGGCATCAAGTCTGCCGAGCCGCTCCTGAACGGCAATTCGGAAAAGATCGAGCGCACGATCCAGATCAACTCAGTCGCTGTCCTGCGCTCCTCCAAACTGGTGGTCGACCGGTTCATGAAGGCGAAAGGTGGCCGTATCGTCAACGTCGGCTCCTCGCTGTCCTCGCAAGGTGCAGTCTTCAACTATCAGGCTGGCGGCGCCGACTACTGCTTGTCCAAGGCGATCGTCCACGATCTCACCAAGCTGCTCGCCTACGAATGCGCGCCGCTCAAGATCAATGTCAACGCAATCGCCCCTGGCATTATCGACACGCCCATGCACGGGCGTCCCCGGGAGGAGACCGAAGCCCGCCATAGTGGCCGGATCCCGCTGGGACGCGTGGGTCTACCGGAGAATATCGCGGGTCTTGCTGTCTTTCTCGCAAGCCCCGCGGCCTCATATATGACCGGGCAGATTCTTCACGTGAACGGCGGGATGCTGATGAATGGCTAATACCGCCCCGGCCCATAACTGGCCGCAAGTCAAAGGTATCATTTCGGATCTCGATGGCGTGGTTTATCGCGGCAACGCGGCGATACCAGATGCTATCCAGACATTTGGAGCTTGGCAGACGGCAGGATTGCCGTTCTGCTTCGTGACTAACAATTCCACCCATACCCCCGAAGATGTCTCCGCAAACTTGCGAGTTTCGGGCTTGTCGTCACGCCGAAAGACGTTGTCACGAGCGCCATCACTGCCGCCGAGCTCATTCGCGCGACATACAAGGATGCAACGCGCGTATTCGTCGTGGGCGCGCCATCGCTGGTGAAGGCCATCACCGAAGCGGGGCTCGATGTGACCGATCGCGAACCCGATGCCGTGGTCATGGGCCTCGATCGCTAGATAACGCATGAGAAGCTGCGGATTGCGGTCGAAGCGATCCTGAACGGTGCCGCATTCGTCGGCACCAACCCCGATCTCCTCCTGCCGACCGCAGGCGGTTTCGAACCTGGAGCAGGAGCAACGATCACAGCTGTAGCTGCTGCCACAGGCGTGAAGCCCTTGATTGTCGGGAAACCTGAGCCGCACATGATCGAGACGGCACTTTCCCGTCTCGGGACGGCGCGCAACGCCACATTGATGATTGGCGACCAGATCCAGACGGATATCCAGGCCGGAAAGCGAGCGAAGCTACCGACGGTGCTGGTCACGACCGGCGTGCCGCCCCGCGAAGACCCATCCCTGGTGCCACCTGATTTTATCGTCTCCAGCCTGGCAGAGATTGAGGTCCCGGCGGCGCTGGTCGAACGGATTCGACAGAGGAGTTCGTGATGGCCGATGTTCGTTTGGAAGGCGTCAACAAGGCCTATGGGACAATCCAGATCCTGCGGAACATTGATCTCACCATCGATCACGGCGAGTTCGTCGTGTTCGTCGGACCTTCGGGATCGGGCAAGTCGACGCTGTTGCGAATGATTGGAGGACTAGAACGAATCAGCGGCGGCCGGCTTCTGATTGACAACGAGCTCGTCAATGATGTCGATGCGGCGGATCGAAACCTCGGGATGGTGTTTCAGAGCTACGCGCTCTATCCGCACATGACTGTGCGCGAGAACCTTGCCTTTCCTCTGCGAATGGCAAAGGTTGCGAAGACCGGGATCGAGACCAGGGTCGCCGAGACTGCGTCGCTGCTACAGATCGATCATCTTCTGGACCGAAAACCCCGACAACTCTCGGGCGGCCAGCGTCAGCGCGTTGCGATTGGCCGCGCAATTGTTCGCGAACCCAAGGTGTTCCTATTCGACGAACCCCTGTCGAACCTTGATACCGAATTGCGGGTGCAGATGCGGGTTCAGATTGCCAAGCTCCACAAGCAGCTTGGGAATACCATGATCTACGTGACACACGACCAGGTGGAAGCCATGACAATGGCCGACAAGATCGTCGTACTCAAGGACGGCAACATCGAGCAGGTGGGAAGCCCGCATGATCTCTATCACAATCCGGCATCCCGGTTTGTGGCCGGATTCATCGGCTCACCCAAGATGAATTTCCTGGGCGGCCACATCGAGGCGGCGCACGAGGCGGGCATGGACGTCAGGCTCGACGCCGGGGCGACAGTCTCCGTCCCCGTGCAGCCGGATCAATTGCTCGTCGGCAAGCCGATCACACTCGGAATTCGCCCCGATGACTTCTCTCCATCTGCGGCGGAGAGGAAAGAGATCGCGATCGAACTCGACGTCGATTTCGTCGAGCATCTTGGCAGCGTCACCTACATCTACGGAAACGCTGGCAAGGAATCGGTGGTCGCAAAGGCGCCAAAGCCGGAGTCACAGAAGAGGTCTGGCAAGGTTCGTCTTGCGGCGTCGCCGGCGGACTGCCACCTGTTCGTGACGAACGGAAAGGCGCTGCGCCGGTTGCACGCGCCCGCAAATTGGAGCTAGTTTTCGCAACCGCCGTGCAGGAGGCGGGCAAGTCATGCACACGCGGACAGACCAGGCAAAGGGCGGCGGCATCAGGCGGTTCTTCCGCAACTCCCGCTCCTTTATGCTTGGGGCTGGAATAGGATCGGGCATGACCGCGCGAGCGGCCGAACGGGCGGGCGCGGATTTCGTTCTCGCCCTTAACGCCGGCCGATTTCGCGCGATGGGGGGCTCTTCGCCAGCCTCAATTCTTCCAATCCGCAATACAAACGAATTCGTGGCGGGCTTCGGCCGGACCGAGATCCTGCCCTCAACGAAATTGCCGGTATTTTTTGGCGCTTGTACCTTCGATCCGCAGCTGGATATCGACCGCTTTCTCGACCGCATCATGCGATGGGGTTTTTCAGGCGTCACCAATTTCCCGTCCGTCATCCACATTGATGACTACAGGAGATCACTGCTTGAAAGTTGCGGGCTCGGCTACGAGCGGGAAATCGAACTCCTGGTCAAAGCCGCAAAACGCGGCCTAATGACCATCGCTTATACTCGCACCCAGTCCGAAGCAAGGCGCATGGTTGAAGCTGGAGCTGAAGCCATCTGTATCAACTTCAATCTCAACCGCGCTGTCGAAAGCGGATGCGACTTGTCGATCAGCCTGTCGGAGCTTGCCGCGCGAACGAGCGCTGTTGCGCGTGTCGCTCAATCCGTCGACGTGAACGCAATTTGCCTGCTTGGTGGCGGGCCAATCACGAAGCCTGACGAACTCCTGGACATCTGCCGAGAAACGGGTGTGCAGGGTTTCATTGGCGGTTCGTCGCTCGACCGCATCCCGCTCGAAATGTCAGTTCTCGAGGTAACCTCGGGCTTTAAGACCATCCACTTATTGCGAGAGAAGGTCGATCTCCTCGAGCGCCAGCTCCAGTTGAGCGGATTCCGGCATGGCGTCATCGCGCAGTCCTCGATCATGAAGCACGTGCTTGAGACTGCAAGGCGCTTGGCAAGTAATCCCAATTCTGTGCTGGTGTGGGGCGAGGCGGGATCGGGAAAGCGAAGGATAGCGAACCTCGTCCATGCCTTTAGCGATCGGAGACACACGAAGGCCGCGCTGTTTCATTGCCGCCGAGGGCCGGCAATCGACACGGTCGGTGCGCTGTTCGGTGCCGAGAGCGCTGAGAATAGGAGGCGCCAACTGTCGCTCCTCGAAGCCGCAAGTGATTCCGCGCTCCTGCTGACGCATGTCGATCAGCTGTCGCGAGATGGGCAAGAGCGTCTCGCGGACTATCTCGAGACGGGTACTTTCACGCCGCTGAACGGCGTATCCGTTGTAAGGTCAAACGCCCGGATCATCGCAACCGCGACAGTGACCCGCGGAGCAAGCTTGGAAAGTGTTCTATGTCCCCGCCTTCTTGCCTTCTTTGCCGGGCTTGACATAGAACAACCCGCTTTGCCAAACCGTCTGGAGGACCTTCCACAGCTCATTCAGCATTTTGCCGTCGAAGCCAAGGGGGATTCGAATGCACAAACGCTGGCAATAGAGAAGTCCGCGTTCTTGGCGTTAGCGGGCCACCATTGGCCCGGAAATTTGAGAGAATTGCGCCAGATCGTCAATCAACTGGTGATGGTGAAAGACGCGCATATAACTGCTGACGTCCTCAAGCCGCTTCTGAACTCGACGTCGCCCGCTCGGCCCAAAGGAGCATTCTCCGAGCGCGAGTGGTTCATCGAAGGCCTAAAACGAAACAGGCTCCACCGTGGCAAGACCGCACAATCTCTTGGGCTTTCAAGGAAGACGCTTTACAACAAGATAAAGAAACTGCGGATCCTAGAATAGCCTACCCTCATTTCTTGCGTCGGGTTTGCTGCGACGTAGTCGCATGCAAAAACGAGAACCTTGGCATCGACGATGCCTGTTGGCCAAGGCTGATCAACCCCATTTCGTCGCAAATCCTACGCGCAAGAGCCTCTTCGGGCAAATACACAATACCTTCGAGATGCGCTCCAAGTCTCGTCTCTGCCATCGTGATCTCAGAATCCTTGGCAGCAACAAACAGGATTTTGAATCCCAGGCTGGCGAACCATTCCATACGTCGAAGTTCGAGCTCCAGTCCGGAGTTAATTGGCATGCCATCCGTAGCCTGCTCAATGATAGATGCAGGTGGGAAATTTGTGACGCCGGAGATTCTCGCCTCTTTCAGCAAGTCGGCAAAATCCTCCCAACAGGCAAAGGGATCGATCATGACCATCGCCGCGTAGGCGCGAATGGACGCTTGCTTGTCGAGGCTGCGCAAATCTCGCAAAAGACAGTCATTCCAGTCGACGACAGGTAAAGTCGCCATTACGAGCATCGAGTCTGCTGGAAAGCTCCGCAGGGACGGCGCGTAGATTTCCAAGGGCGCGCCTCTAGATGCGGCCGTTAAGCGCGTGGCAAGCTTGCAGCTGACTATACCCATTCTTACCCACCCGGAAGTATCGCCGATGTTATACAATGCTTCAGCCCGGTCTAGACCTCCTATTGTTGAGAATGCTCCGGGAGGAAATTCGTGTCTCATTATTTGGCGGACGGCCAAGCGTCGGTCCCGGATGGAGCCTCGCCTGTAAATGTTTCAATCCGTGCGTGTGAAAGCCGGCGTCACCCTTGTCGGTGGTTGGTTGAAGCTGAAGCAAAAATCACCCGCTGGATCCTTTCGCGGCCACTAAGGGGAAATCTCGCGGCCGCCAGTGATGGGAAAGAGGTGTTCCGCTTCACCGCAACCTTCAATGGTCTGGATCACGCGCAAGCGCCAAAGCCCGTGCCGACCCTCGCTCTCCGAATGCGAGAGTGGCGGCGCAAGTCTCCAGCCTGGTCCAGCGTCTCGTCCGGAATCTCTCCGAACTGGGGGGCACCAGGAAAATCTAATTCAATCGGTAATTTGGTCGCGGTGGTCTCCGGCGTCCTATGTCGATGCGTTGGGCGACCAACTATCCGATTTGTCGCCTGCTAACGATAGCCTTCGGCTCCGCTGGCAGACCGGTTCGTCTGCCTTCCTCCCTCAACTTAAGCCGCTGTTGGAGAAATCTGACAGCGGCTTTTTCTTAAAGGACACTAGGCATCTCATTCATTGAAGCGCGAGTGTCGCTAACGAGCGCGCCAATCCTCAAGGGCGGGACCCTTCCACGCTCTCGGCATTGAAGGAACACGCCCGTACCTCCAAAGGCAGTGAGATAGTAAAATTCGATTAGACCGAAGACTTTATGAGTGAGACAAATGAGGTAGAGTCAGTTCGCCTTTGCCCGAGGCAACCGAGGCGTTTAACTTGTTCGCAGCCGCAGCTAGGATCGGCACCGAAACTACGTTCTCGCCCGCTAGGCGCACAGCGCAATTAATATCCTTTGCGGAATTGGCAATTGAGACGGCCAGAACATCGGGTTTTTCGCCCAACAAAAAGGCAGCGAAGGCTTGGAATATTCCGCTGTTAGTGGAACCGCGGCTGACCAGAGAGCGGAGTGTTACAAGATCAATGTCAAGAGCCTTTGCGAATTGGCAGACCTCTGCTGCGACGGCCGCTATGCCCATAGTCATGCTGTTGTAAACAAGCTTGAGCTTATGACCCTGTCCGACTTCTCCGACATGAAGAACGGTCTCACAAAATGCAGCAAGAATGCCTTCCGCCACAGGAAAGAGCGTCTCGTTCGATCCAACGATCGCATTGAGAAGGCCGAACTCAGCTTGTTCGGGGCTACGTGTTACTGGGGCATCTACAAAACCTAGGCCATGTTCTTGAGCCTGCTCCGCCAGTGTAACTGTCGAAGCAGGATAAGATGTCGTGCAGTCAATTATCAAACCGCCACGGGACATATGGACAAAAAGCCCATCCTGCCCAAGGCACACTGCCTCAACCTCGCGGCTTGACGGTAGGGACAACACCACAGCGCTTACATGTTGCGCCAACTCAGCGATCGAAGGATGTTCACGGGCACCGGCTGAAGCAAATCGATTCGCACCGAAACGATTCTTGTTGGCTTTGATATGCAGTTCAATTTGATGACGCATCAGGCTAATACCCATTCCAGTTCCCATTCGCCCGACGCCGACAAGACCTATTCTCTGTTTCGCAGTGCTAGGACCTGCGTTTGGTGATGATGCCTCGCTGAACATGGTTCATGCACTCTAGAAAAAGCCGTGCCTTTGTAAGATAGGCAACAGCTCATGATGGTTGTTAATCGAATAGTCAGGATTTGCCGCCCGCAAGCGCGAGTCCGAAACAAAACCTCCGGTGATCGATATGCTTATGAGTGCGAGATTGCGTGCGATGTCCATTTCGATCGGCATATCGCCGATGATAAACGTCGACGCCGGGTCGAGGCTGTACTTCTGCATGTAGAGGCGAAGCCGCTCTCCTTTGCTCATCGATTTGTATTGAGTGGCGCGGCTTTCAAAGGCGAGAGCTTCGTTGATGTAGTCATGGATTCCAAGTCTTCTCAATTGGGACCGAAGGGGGGCAACGATATGGTTGCTCACGATGACGGACAAAGCTGCTTCTCGGTGCGCTAGCTCCAGCACTCTACGCGCGCCCTCGCGCAGATCGGCGCGATCCGCAAGTGGTTCATAGGTGTTGTGAAAGACAGCGCTGCCATCGCGATCCACGGCCGCAACCTCGTCCTGCGACATTCCGAGATTGCGATAAAGAAGAGATAGCGGGAGGTCGCAATGTTCCCGAAACGTCTCCATATTGATCGGCGCGTAACCAAAGCGGTTCAGAATAGCATTAGTCGTTTGAAGCAGTGCGTGCGCATCATCGAGCAACGTTCCATTCCAATCAAAGACGAGAACGGGTTTCATTAATGACCTCAAGCGTGAACTGATTGCATGCGGGGAAGATCAGCCACCAATTCGCGCAGATTCCTGTCCGCCCGCTCCTGTCCCGCCCGAGTTGGCATCTCGAATGTAAAGGGTGACAGATCGAAGCTCTCCGGTCTCAGGGGCAGCAACGATTCTAGCAGTGGGAAGGGCAGATACGTTATCGAGGCTGCGTTGATGGATGTCGCGATGTTGCTTTCGATGAGTCTCAAAACGTGGGGTTCCATCTTGTGAAAGCGAAGGCTTTGCGTTCGCTGCTCGGACGGCAGTCGTTTCCAAATCTGCCAGAATGCGAGCTCATCGAGTGTGTTGATACCCATGCCGTAGTAGTTCGGAGCCACTATAGGCGGCGAACCGATCGCCCAATGCACGGCTTTGGCTCCGGCGGTAAGGAGCATGCTCGTGACAGCTCGACTGGTATCGCCGCGAATGAGTGCTTCGTCGACAATTACTACGCTGGTTTTAGTCAGGTCAGTTTCCAGTACTCGGTACTTTTGAGAAATGCGGGACTTTCGCTCGTCGGTCGTGCCGATGAGCGTTCGCTGAAGAAACGTCGTGGCGACCACTTCACGACGCTCGGCGAGCAGCCCGTATTCCGCGAGAGATGCGTACAGGCCATCGGCGAACGGACCACCTGTACGCGGCTTGGAGGAAACGAGTGTGCAGGTAGGATCTGCTTCAGCTTGCAGTCGCTGCGCAACAATCCCACCCAAGGCAGCACCGATATTGTACCGGGTTTCGAAATGTGAATGGCCTTCGACCGACGTATTCGGACTTCCTAAATAGAGAGCTTCGTACGCGCAGAGCCTGGCTTTATGTCGCCCGTTGTGCACGGCACGACTAACGCTGCCCCCCGTCGTTCCGTCCACATACGTTATGTGGCCCGGCGAGATCTGCCGCGTCTTACCCTCGAGAGCGGCAAAGGCACAATTTTCAGAGGCGAAGAGCAAGAACCCGTCATCTGTTTGCATGGTCTCCAACGGTCGCAAGCCGCTTCGATTGCGGTAAGCAATGAGATTTCCGTCTCCGTCCAGGAAAAGCGCGCTAATAGCGCCGTCAATACGATCGTCAATCTCTCGAAAAACGGTTTCGTAATTGGCCGCTAGACCGTGGCGCCAGTAGTGTCGTTCACAACAGCGTTCAATACACTTGAGCAAGAGCTCAGCATCTGTGTTGACGGTTGATCGTTGCTCCTGGGCAAGAAAGGCTCCCCTGAGTTCACGAGCATTGACCAAGGCCTCATCCAGAGAAATGGCCAGATGGCGGCTGGTGCCTGCATTGTTATGAATTGACTGAAGGTCGACGCCATCACTGAGTTCGCGGCATCGGCTACGGACTTGAGCGATTGCAACATGAGGCCGAAAACGCCGATCTTGTTCGTTGGGATCAATGCGCACTGAAGCGCTCGATGACTGAAACGCTCTCCCATATCGAATACCTTGTTTGTGCATGAAAGCCGCAACGCCGACCGCCGCCTGGCCACGAAGCGCAAGTTTCGGGATCATGTGCTCGAGTCGATCATAAACATCCGCCTGCGAATTGCTTGAAGGACAAAAAAACGCAGCAGCAACGCCGGACATGCCTTTACCCCTCTTGTCGAAGAACCGATGTCCCGGCTCGCATCATTGGCGAATGCACCACGGCGTGACGACGTGGCTCTGCTCTCTTTAAGCAAGCGCCGTACCACTCCTCAGACGAGCTGGCTCGCGCTGATGCAACAACGAAGGTCGAGATACGCAAACAGTTTGGCGACCCGCGATGAGCTCCGTGTCCGAATCCCGACATTCTGTCTAAGGTGCGACGAGCTCGTCCGAAAAGTGTCAGGCGCCGACCGTTGGTCTGAGACTCTCACGCTCGCGCGTGGGTACGAGGCAGTGTCCTCACATTAGCGAGCATGACCAATGCGAGTCGCGCCAAGCCGGCCGCGGGGCTTTGCTGGCATCCAGCAGAAGGAAGTATTGCCCGGATGAACTACCAACAATAGTGATTGATCAAGAGATGGTTTCTTGGCAATGAACGGTGGGTAACTGCTGCGGATCACGCGCTGATCGCAAGGCAGATGGGAGGAGGTCGGCAATTAAGATCAACCACAATCGACTATCGTCAACGGGCTAGTCGAGGCGGCAAGGCGGGTCGCAGAACGATCACATGGAGGTTGTGGCGTGTTGAGGCTGAACGCTGCCATGCGCTCGTTGATGAAGACAGGAGCTTCGGCAAGTTGGCAGATGGCACGACTCGTGGCGCGCTCACCAGCCCGCATTGCATGGTGGCGTCCTGCCGAGCGACATCGGGGTCCAAAAGTCGATCTGTTTGTTCCCAGCATTATCGCCGTGCCAATACTACTGAAGGTCGGCTGCGGTTGGCTCTGGTCCGCGTCTTGTGCGTGTTCGGCTTCAATTCCGGAGTAGTCGCAACCACGTGTTGTGCATATTGAGAAAGGGCTTGGTGGTTTCGGTGAACTCTCGGCGGTTGGGAAGAGCTTGTTCAACCCGAAGAGCGATATCTCCGAAACAGATCAAGGAACGTCCGGTCACGCGGCTGGGATCACTTCACAAGCGCGACAACTTTGCAGGAGAGCGCCTATGCCGTCGCGCCCGATGTCCTTCCTTTCTAGATCCCGAAAAGCCGGCCACGACTTAGCCACGGTAGCTGTGATTGGGCGCCGGTTCATTGATCTGGCAACCGACGAAATCGTCGTCGAGCCGTCCTCATCAGTGTGCGAAGGAGCGATGGCTGCGGTCAACGCCGAAGCGAACCGCTATGTCGATCTCATTGGGCTTACGCCCCTTCGCAGGGCCGTCGCCGAAAAGCTCTCGGTCGAAACGCGCGTTGGTTGGAGTGCGGAAGAGATCGTAATCACTACGGGCGCGCAGCAAGCGCTGCTCTATGCGGCCGTGACTGTCCTAGCGCCGGGCGACGAGGTTATCATTATTCGCCCCTGGCGGCCGATATTGCTGTCCCAGGTCGTTCTCGCTGGTGCAGCACCAGTGTTCGTTGATGCTCGCTGCCCGAGATATATTCCCGATATCAGTGCAATCCGAGTTGCTGTCACACCGCAGACGAAAGCTATAATAATCAATTCGCCAAATAACCCGACCGGCGCAGTCTACAATCGAACGATACTACAAGATATCGGCGAACTCGCTATCGAACGCCAGATATGGATCATTTCCGATGAGTGCTACTCGGGACTGGTATTCACTGGTTTTCGTCACCACGAGTCGATCGTCATGGCGCACCCCCGGGTACGTTCGCGGACGATCATAGTCAAGTCGTTTTCAAGGGAGTTGATGATAACCGGCTGGCGCTTGGGCTATTTCGCCGCGCCCGCGCAGCTCGTTTCCGCGGTAAGAAAGCTTCAGAGCCATGCAATCGCAACTCCGAATGTAATCGCGCAGCAGGCGATCCTGCACCACCTTCAAGCCAGCGATGGCAGCTTTGAGGAGCAGATCTATCAGCGTCTTGTCGACGCTCGCAACATAGGTCTTCACATCCTTTCTGATCTACGCGATGTAACTCCATCCCGCGCCGATGGTTCGTTCTGTTTTTATCTCAATCTGAGTCGGCTTTTGTCTGCTTTGCGGACTGAAGGCTCAGTGCGATCTGCCGATGACATCGCACGAGTGCTCCTCGAAGAAGCTAATGTAGGATGTGTTCCAGGCGACGCTTTCGGCGACGCGAACGGCCTACGTCTCTCCTTCGGTGCTCCACCGGAGCTATTGGAGATGGGGCTCAAACGCATCGTCGAGGCGCTCAACGGTCTAAGGCGCGGGCAGCCAGGGACCTAACCGCATCAGAAATGAAGGAATTTGAGCTGAGTGTCCGTCGTTCACCTCATCCATTGCCGCTAAGCGGCGGATAGGGCTTTCGATATCTTGTTAACGGCGAGATTGCTCTATTTCAAAATTAAGCCCTAGCGATGCCGCCACTTCTGGCGATCAATCTCCTGATCTGGTCCGTGATAAGGGCATCGCTGTGAGTCTCACTCAAGAGTCGAGCTCAAAACGTCTAACGTGGGCCAGTCATAAACTGCAAAATCGAACTCGATCCGAACCATAAGAGTCCTTACTAGCGGCGGCGGCTTGTTCCAACGGGGAGCGCAGAGGAAGCTCTGGTGCGGCATAAGCCACGCTCGTTCAACATGGATGGCAATGTAGGGTTAAGCGGTCCTCTGGTTTGCTGCGGCCACAGACAGGTGCAGCAGGACAATCGGCGACGACAGGATCTTCGAGTGCGGACGGCAAGTGAGCTTGTTCGCTTACGATCCGTACATGGTCGGTCGCTGGCGGGGGTTAATCGTGAATCAGGTCTGCCGTCAATTTGAACTGTCACTGCCAGCGCGGCCCAGACGTGCTTTCGTTCATCGGCAGGAGGGATGCTGACCAAGGGACGTTGTCGGTCACCGAGGCGCCGCGTTCGTTCTCGATCCGATCGATGGTACTACCGAAGCACCGAAGCGCGCGAACCCGCCACCTCAACACCATCGCCGAGCGCGCTATGCGAACTTCATTCGTATCAGGTGTCATCCTCTGAGGTCGGGGATCCAGGATGCCCACTCGCACCCTGCTAAGCTCATAGGCCGTTGGTCCTGCGACTGCTGCACCCGAAAAGCAGCCGTACTCTTTTCGGACTCGGATATGCGTCAAGCCATTCCGAACACATCCGCTTACTACAGCGCGTGGATTGTGCTGATCCCGGCCAAAACAGTTGGCGTTTCCCTTGGCAAGCGAGGCCACGTGCGTATTGCGTTGCACTGTCAGATTGCGGCCATGCCGCAACTCTAAGTGATCACGTTGGTGTACTCGTGCCGCCTTACAAAAACTAATCGCTCGCGCCAACTGCGACACAAGTCAAATCCTGGCGGCTGGATGAGGGCGACGCTCAGGGAGGCTGCATTCGTCGCCGGAGCCGCTCTACCGAGTATTACTCAAATTGCGTTGTGCGCCCTCTAGAACAGGCTATTATAGCGCGACAATCTGGTTGGGAAGCACTGTCACTGATTGTCGCGCCGCACGGTTATCGAGCTTTGGTCCACAGTATGCCGTCGCCCCATACGTGCTCGACGCGTCCCCACTCGCAGGCTGCTGCGACATGCGGGAAGAACCCACGTCCATGGTGGTTTGCACTCGTATTGCAAAGCAGCGGAATGCCTGTGAGCTTTTCGTATTCGACGAGAAGCTCGGCGACTTTGTGCTGAGAGGTCCTGCAAATCGTCTGCAATCGCGCCGATCCATCGAGATGTACAACAGCGGGGATTTTGTCCCGCCATTCTGGTCGTGTCTGGTGATCGAAAAGCATGTAAGGGTCCGGTGTTCCGGGACTAAATATATCCGGCGCACGATCCTCTAGGCATATCGGAGCCACTGGCCGGAAGTGTTCGCGAAGTTTGATGTCGTTGAGATAATCCTTCATTCGCGGCGAGGTCGCGGGGGCGAGAATGCTTCTGCTACCCAACGCCCGAGGCCCAAGCTCGGCGCGGCCGGTAAGAAAAATCACGGGCTTGTTGCCGGCAAGAATGGTCGCAAGTTCATGCAGACTACACGGCGCGGCCTTCCATTCGGGGGGTACATCTCGACGTTGCAAGGCTGGACCACTATATACCGACCATTCCAACGGCGAGAAGCCTTTTTCCACCACCATTGCGCAGCAAGCGGCACCGATTGCCGAGCCACTGTCATTCGGAAACGGGGGCACCCAGACGGCATCGAACAGGCCTGTCGCACGTAGTGCGCTGTTCCATTTGATATTGAGACCGCAGCCACCTGCTACGCACAGATTGCGCGCCCCAAGATATGAATGCCGCTGCAAAGCAAGCGCCATTTTGCGGACGAGGAGACGCTCGAGGAAGCAATGAAACGATGCCAGCACATCTTCGGGGGCCCTGGCCTTTAGGTGGCGCGCGCTGGCGTCGAAGAAGTCATGCACAGCCGCAAGCGCGGACTCCATGCTCTCAATGTCTGTACGGAAACTGGCAAGTTTCGTGTCGGCCGCAAAGCGCTCCTGGTAGAGTTCCTCAAAGACCGTGACAATGTTTTCAATGACAGACCCGAGCGCGATATACGCCATCAGCTTGCCGGCTACACCCAGGTTAAGCTTGCCGGCACCGCCCGGGTCCACCTTGCCGGGGCCACCCAGGTCCCAGTTAGCGCGGTTCGCCTGCTTATACGGTCCAAAATGAAGTCCCGCGGCGGCATAGACATGCCCAATCACCGGGAACAGGCATTCGATGAACTGAGCGCCTCGATGTTCTACGTGATAAAGACGTGGAAAGGTGCCGCCGTCCCACACGAGGCAGAAGGCGGGCTGTCCAGCTTTGGCAAAGGGGCTGGTGCAGTATGCGGAGGCTACATGGCCTGTGACGTGCGGATAGCTTCTATAAGGGAAATCGCTGCCATCGAGCCTAAGACCAGAGCCATCGCACGAGGTGAGAAGGCCGTCGGCATGGCGTTCAACATAGGGCGCCCCTTTGAGAGTGATCGGTGTCGTCCCGCTGAGAACCTGGAACTGCGACTCCGCCACCCCCGCCCAGCCATCGATGACGAACTGATCAACTTCTTGCGGATCCAGACCGTGTTCGGTCAAAGCGACGACGATTGCATCGAGGTTGTCGATTGTTTGATACCGCGGATTGTTGCTCCGTTTCTCCTGCTCGATACAAAAGATAAGCCGTCCGTCCTCAACAAGAGCAATCCCGCCGTCATGTGTCAGCTTGATACCGCAGATGCGCATAGTGCCTCCTTGTCTGATGCCGGCAATTCGATTGACAAAGACCGAATCGAACTTAGAAAGATGCGAATAGGAAATCGTCGTGGATCGATTCTGGCACCGCTCGCGCTCGACGTCGGTCTAAGGTTGCATTCCACATACCCACGACCGTCTCGGCACTAGCAGCGTGACCCCAGCGCGGCGATCCGATTACTAGATGCCGCACGTAGCGCAGTGCACGATCTAGACCAATGCAAATCGCAGGAATCCCTCGCGGTTTCTCGGCCGACTCTCGCGTTCGCAAACTGCTTGGCGGGTTCCTGACATCAGACGAGTGTGTTTTCGGACAGAAGCATGCGCTACGCCAATTGGGAGGTGCTATCCGACCTACCGCCGCGAACTGGACTCGGCGGTCGGTTTGGCTTCTCCGGTCAACAGCGGAAGTACCGCAACACGCAGATCATTGATGCATCGATCATCGAGAGCTACCGCGTGCAGGCCAAGCGGACGAAGGAATTTGGCCGACTCGGCGCGATGTTGACGTCGACGGGCGGCTCGAGGTGCGCAGCCTCTCCAAATTTATTGTCGTCGTCGGCGCACCTGTCGAGGCCTTGCGTGACGTGTCGCTCATGGCCAGCGAATTCGTTGTACAGCCTGGCCTTGAAGTCCGTAAAGAGCCAGGGCCTCAATCTAACGTTGTTGTCGAGAAAGCTTGGCGATCGTCGATCAAGTAGCTAGACGGCCCGCAGCTTGTAACTCCAACACAAAGACTTCGAGCCGCCGTATCGCGCGGCAGCGAGGCACGGGAATTGCCAAGCCGCTCCAGCCAGCAAATCACCTCTATCGCCATTTTTCCACCATTGTGAACCCATTCATATTTCTGAGATCAACATTTTAGTGGTCTCACGTGCGCGAGCGAAGACCGCCGACTAGATAGGCATGTTGGTCGCGGGAAAGTTCGGTTGACTCTTTAGTACTTTTCAAATCCCACCATTTTCATGGTCCAGCGGCTGACACCCCCCTTGTCGTCGCGATGAATGAACATCTTCCTGATTGTAGTCTCGAGGTTTCTACGCTCGATCGCGGGCAGGAACGGAATGTCGAGCCGACGTGTCTGAGCGAATTTCTCAACTACGGTCTCAGTTGAATTGCAGGAAGGCAATCGTGCGGCAATCCCGTGCGTGGTATGTAGATCCTCGATAAAGTAGAAACCGCCAGGCTCGACGATGGGAAACAGCTTCGCTAGAGCAAGCTGCTGGTGATAAGCTGCGTGCGAAGCGTCATCAATGATGATCCTTACGGGCGGGAGCGAGTTCGCTAGGCGTTCCAGGGCTACCGTATCGCCCATGTCAAGGCGCTCGAAACGGAACCGGTCCATCTTAAAGGCGCTGAAATCGGCAACGTCGCATCCGATGATCTCGGCTTTGGGAAAGAACTCCAGCCACATCTTAATAGACGGAATGTCGTCAACCTTGCGACCGACCACTACATCGGGATCGAGAGAGCCGTTTCCGTGTTGTAATCCAATCTCGACCATCGTGAAAGGTTGCTGGCGGAATTCTTCGAACAGAAAAGAGTAGAAGCTGGTGTAGCCGTGGGCGTCGCCTACCTCATTCCCCTTGTCGGTTCCGAGGGCATTAGCTCGCTTGGTCAAATTCGGTGCGCTCATTGCAGCATTTCCTATTCTCGGATGGAGCATTACACGGCGGGTCAGCTTCTGAGTTCAAGAAGCATACCAAAACCGTCAGTCTGAGTTTCCTTCTTATTCTCATCTGGCACGTGTCTCAGGTAGAACGGGTGTGTCGTGACTCCGACAGTGCGCCGCATGCTCCTTCTCGGTTCTTTAACGCGTCCCCCACGTGCAAATGCGGCGGCTGATGGTGACTCCGCCCACCGCCCCGACAGCGGCAGTGTGGTAGCCTCTCCCGGCATCTGCACCCCTCGCTACGGCTCCAACAGCGCGATGGGATCTCGG